>NZ_QJPL01000006.1:0-272888 GCF_003204205.1 Sanguibacteroides justesenii | reverse complement strand
CCGCAGGTGTAAAGCCGGTGACGGCACAGCCGAGCGGTACTAATAACCCGATAAACTCTGTCGGTTGTTTCATTTCCGCGTTCGATGTCCCTCTCCATTCAACTAGCTTAAGGTTTGACGTTGAAGACGTTGAATTTTTTTAAAGGTATTAAAAGGTATCTACAGCGACGGTGATCCACCTCTTCCCATGCCGAACAGAGAAGTTAAGCCCGTTAGCGCCGATGGTACTGCCGCGAGGTGGGAGAGTAGGTCGATGCCGAATTTAAAAAATCGTTCTAATTTATTAGGGCGATTTTTCTCTGGCGAGGTAGCTCAGCTGGTTAGAGCGCATGATTCATAATCATGAGGTCTCCGGTTCAATCCCGGATCTCGCTACGATTTAGATAAGAGCCACGAGAGATCGTGGCTCTTTTTTTATGCTAAATTCTAATCTCTAATCTCAGAGTCTTTTAATTTATCCTCTTGGTTTACAATGGATAGCACATCTATTCCTCTAAAGTTGTTATTCCCCAAAGTGCGCCGGTTTAAGAAAAATGGGCATATAAGTAAACTATTGAAAATTATATGATAAATAATGGATGTTTTTCTTTTATTATAAATACATTTGAGGATTATTTCGATATAGTGTCAAACGACGGCTAAATAGATGTGATTTGGGTCTGTTTGAAAGCTTTTGTGCTGTATGGATGACTAATATACAAGATTATGGGCATAGTTTCGAAAATAATTTCTTTTTGTAATAAAAAGTCAAGAATACCTGTTCAATCAATAAGCACAATAGCTTCTGTCGATCAGCATAAGAAAATGGAAGTTTCGTTAATGGAAGCAAAAGAGAAACTGGAAATAACCAATTCTATCCTATCTTCGGTGTTGAGTCTTTCCCATGTTTTGCCTTGGGATTGCGATGTCCCTACTCAGATATTTTCTTGCGATTATTTTATTTATCATCATGAAAGTCAACCGAAACCTATTAACGGAAAATATTATTGTTCGGTAGAAAAATATATCAATTCCATTCATCCGGAGTTCAGAGAACATATGATGTCCGTTTTTACCGATTTGTTGAATGGGAAACGGAAAAGTTTTCGTGAAGTTTACCAAGTACATTGGTATAACGATAGAGAATACGAGTGGATAGAAAAGCAGGGAGCGGTTTATGAATACGATTTGTCGGGGAAACCCAAGACGATCATTGGTTCGAGTGTCGTTATTACTGGACGGAAGAGGCTGGAACAGAATTTATTATTAGCCAAGGAGCAAGCAGAGGAGAGTAATCGGTTGAAATCGGCCTTTCTGGCGAACATGAGTCACGAGATTCGAACTCCTTTGAATGCAATTGTCGGTTTTTCGAATGTGTTGGCTCAAACAGATAGCGAGGAGGAAAAGCAAGAGTACTTAAGTATTATTGAACACAATAACGCTTTATTATTACAACTAATCGGAGATATACTGGATTTGTCGAAAATTGAGGCCGGCACGTTGGAGTTTATTTATTCTGATGTAGATATAGATCAGTTGCTTGAAGAGATAGAGCAGATGACAAGATTGAGAGTAAATCCGATAGGGTTTCTGTTGCTTTTACCGAGCGGATGCCGTCGTGTATCGTTCGAACGGAAAAGAATCGGTTACTACAAGTCATTAATAATTTTGTTACGAATGCGATTAAATTTACGGAGCAAGGAGAGATTCGGTTAGGGTATCGTTTACAGGAAGACGGTTATCTGTATTTTTATGTAGCAGATACCGGTTGCGGTATTCCGACGGACAAATTGGAACTGGTGTTCGGGCGTTTTGTGAAATTGAATAATTTTGCGCAAGGTACGGGCTTGGGTTTGGCTATCAGTGAAACCATAGTGAAACGTTTGGGTGGAGATATTGGAGTGGAGTCTGCGGAAGGCGAAGGATCTCTGTTTTGGTTTACCATTCCGTATGTCCCGGTAGAGCCGATAAATTCCATCAAACCTCCGGAGAAGACTGGTGGTTGTTTAGCAAATGTCCCGCGTGACCAGAGACCAGCCATTCTCATTGCAGAGGATAATTCGGATAATTATAAATTATATGAAACCGTATTACAGAAGGATTACAACCTTCTTCACGCGTTGAATGGAAGAGAGGCTGTTCAATTGTATAAGGAATATCTTCCGTCTTTGGTATTGATGGATTTGAAAATGCCGGAGATGGGAGGTTATGAGGCTGCGAGGGAGATACGTAAATTATCTGATCGTGTCGTTATTGTTGCCGTGACGGCTTTTGCTTTTGCTGAAGATGAACAACGGGTTTATCATAGCGGTTTTAATGATTATATCACGAAACCGATCCGGGTTGGCGTGCTGAAAGAGAAAGTGCGGGAATTTTTAAGTCTCGTATGATTTGTATCGTGAGTATCGTAAGAATGAGCGGGTATACAGGGAAAAGTATAATCGTATTCTATGTTTCCCAAATAGGAGGTGGATATCTTGTTTTCCACGATCGGCCTGAAGTAGATACGAAACGATGAATAAGTTGTCGATGGGAACAGGCGGGAAGTTAGCGGATTAGAGTAGTTAGAGAGAGCAACTCAATATAAGGTGAGTTGCTCCTCTTATTTTATTTATTATCAAGATCTTCCAGTAAGGCTTTAACGGTAGCCTCGACCTGAAGGTCTCTTCCCTTTATGGCATTCGCCGGATCGTTATTGACTTTTATATCCGGTTCCAATTGAAGATTTTCCAAATAGCGCCCTTGGTTATCTTTCATACCCACTTGAGGGATACCGAATACAAGGGTCGGGTCCTGTTGAAGTTCCCACCATACGGCAGTCATGGTTCCGGGAACCGGCATACCGACTAATTTACCGAGCTTCATCTCTTTGTAGGCCCACGGGAAACCGTGTGCATTACTGTAATTGTCTTCGCTCATGATTACCGCGGAAGGTTTGGCCCATTGGAATAGAGGATCCCGGCCGATGTATTGCCCTCTGGGGACGAATTGGGCGTATATGTTACCGCTTAATAGCGTTAGAAGGTCTTCATGAAGCCAGCCTCCTCCGTTCGAACGGGTGTCGATAATAATGGCTTCCCGGTTACGATAACGTCCCAATAGTTCGGAAAAAACTTCCCGGAAGCTTTGACTGTTCATAGCTTTGACATGTATATAACCGATTCTGCCTTGCGATAATTTGTCTACCAAAACTTTACGTTGTTTTACCCAACGTTTGTATAACAGGGCGTTTTCTTGTCTTGATGAAATGGGTTTCACGTATTCTTCCCAACGTACCTTGGTCGTCGGATCATAAAGGGAAAGAAGGACTCTTTTCCCCGCTAAATTTTGTAATAGTTGGAAATAATCTTCTCCTGCTTTGATTTCTTGCTGGTTGATCTTTTCGATGATTGTTCCTGCTTTGATTTTGGTGTCGGCGGAAACAAGCGGGCCTTTCTCGATAATCTCTTCAATTTTTAAACCGTTACCTTTGTATTCGGAGTCATAAAAGGCTCCCAGGGAGGCTGTTTGAGTTTTGCTGTATGTTCCGAAATATCTTGCACCCGTGTGGGAGGCATTTAGTTCGCCTAATAATTCACTAAGCAGGTCAGCGAAATCGTAATTGTTATTGATATGCGGCAAGAAACGCTCGTAGGCTTTTTTATAAAAATTCCAATCCAATTGATGAAGATCCGGATCATAGAATTTATCTTTTACTTGTCTCCAGGCATGTTCATAGATGTATTGGCGTTCGGCTGCTTTTTGGAGTTCTAATTCGGCATTGAATGGCAAAGGGGTTACTTTTCCGGAATTGACGTCGATTTTGCTGAGGCGTCCGCCCGACAACATGTAGATGTTTTTACCTTCTTTATCCATTTCCAGGCTGGCATAACGACTGTTTAACTTGGATAGGATACGGGTGCTTCCCTCTTTGAGATCTCTGACCCATAGGTCGTATCCTCCTTCGAAACGACTCATGTAGAAGAGTTTGTTCGCGTCATTTGTTAAAATAGCGTCTCCTAAATTGGAAGAATTGATCGTGAGACGAGCTATACGATCTTCCAGATTGTTAAAGTCGATCTTCAGTTCGGGAAGTTTATCTTTTTTCTCCGTCGTCTTCTCTTCTTTCTGTTTTTTAGCGTTCTTTGTCATCTCTTTGGCTAAGGCCGATTCTTCCTTGTTTCTTTTGAATTCATCCCAGGCTTCCGAGTCCAGGAACAGGGCATAAACATCGTATTGGGAACCCCAGCTTCCGTGACTACGGTACCCTTGTCGGTCGGTAGACCAGATGATCACTTTGCCGTTCATCATCCATTTAGGATTACTATCATTGTATCCGCTATTGGTCAGGTTATGTATTTCTCCGCTACCGTCGGCTTTGACAAGAGCGATGTCTGTATATTGCCAGCCTCCTTTTTCAAAATATTGCGCCAATATCCATTTCCCGTCCGGGGACCATTGATACCATTGATCTCCATCCGCGTAAGAGTAATTGTATCTCCCGTCTAATACGGTTCTTGTTTTTTTGTTTTTAAGCTGGATCACTTTGATTTCGGTTCTGTTTTCCAGATAAGCGATCTCTTTTCCATCCGGAGAAAAAGCCGGTTGGAAACAGGCATTTTTACTGTTTGTGATTTGAGATTCTTTGATCTCTTTTGCATATGTGAACGAGTGATCCGTACTATCCGTCAGGGAGGAAACATAGATGTTCCAGCCTCCGTTTCGTTCTCCGGCGTATACTAAAGATCGTCCGTCCGGAGAAAAACTTACGGAGCGTTCTTGTGTCGGGGTATTAGTGATTCGTCTCGTTGTGCCGTATTCGACAGAACTGACAAAAATATCTCCCCTGAGGACGAAAGCAATCTCTTTTGCGTTGGGCGATAATGCCATTTCTGTCGCCCCGTAAGTTAAATTTTGTAAGATTGAGCTCGGTTCTATCTCATCGGTTGTGATTTGGATGGTCAGTTTTTGAGGTTGTTCGCCTTCTTTACAGGTATAAATTTCTCCGTTGTAAAAATAACATAGGGTCCCGTTATCTGACATGGAGAGAAAACGTACCGGATGTTTACGGTGTTTGGTCAATTGTTTTACTTGTGAAGGATCTTCGAGTGATAATTTGCATACATTGAAATCCCCGAAGCGTTCACTTAGGAAATAGATGCTTTTTTCATCTTTCGTGAAAATAGGATTCCGGTCTTCAACCTCTTTGTTCGTGATATTAGTGAATTTGCCCGTTTTCAGATCGTGTAACCAGATATCGCGGGTGACAGAAGAGGTATGGTGTTTCCGCCAATTATCTTCGTAGCCTTTTCGGTCATGATAAACGATCCGGTCTCCTTTTTTATTAAAATGAATATCGTAAGCCTCAAAAGTCAGAAATTGTTCCGGTCTTCCGCCTTCTACGGGAATGCGATACATTTGTGCGCTGTTGGGAAACTGGGTGTAATGGACATCGGGTAAGATCGTTGCTCTGTAAATAATACTTTTTCCGTCTGGAGTAAAACATACCGGAATCTCGGAATTGGAATGAAATGTAAGTCTGGTAGGAGAACCTCCTGTCGCGGGCATGACATAAACATCAAGGCCGCCTGCTCGATCCGAAGCAAAAGCGATGCTTTTACCGTCCGGGGACCATATCGGTTGGGTGTCGTAAGCCGGGTTTGTCGTGAGTTGCGTAGCTTTTCCTCCCTTGCTGTCTACCGTGAATAGGTCTCCCTTGTAACAGAAAACGATGGTCGTTCCGTCCGGGGAGATGGCGGGATAACGCATCCACAGTGCCTCGTGTTGAGCAAATGCCTTTGGAATACTCAACAGGAAAATAATGGAAATGAAAAATGAAAATAGTTTCATGTTTGATCGTTTAAATGATTTGTTTGGTATAAAAATAATAAAATTATGGTATATAATCTCTTTTCGCAACATATTTAAATATATGGCGTCCCGCTCGAATGGAATTAAATTTGTACATTTACGTGTTAGGCGTATGAATGTCGGTTACCGTTACTTCGATTCCCCTTTCTTGTAAATCGTTTAAAATTTTAGAGGGGATCTTGTTATCCGTGATGATATGGTCAATGGCATCCAGATCGCAGATTTTACTGAATCCCCGCCGACCGAATTTGGAAGAATCTGCCAATACGATTGTTTTTTGTGAAGCCTTCATCATTACTCGATTTAAATTGGCTTCCATCATATTGGTTGTTGTCAACCCGTATTCCAAATCAATTCCGTCGACACCCATGAATAATTTGCTGCATGAAAAATATTCAAGCATATTTTCAGCATAATTTCCTACAACAGAGAGGGCGCTGTTGCGCACGAAACCTCCCAATTGAATAATGTCGATGTTCGGATTACGGGCCAGTATATTAGTTACGTTTATAGCTGCCGTTATTACGGTAAGATGTCCTTGGGCTTGAATTTGTCTGGCAAGGGCATGCATGGTGGTTCCCGAGGCGATCAAGATGGAATCATCGGGGGTGATCAATTGGGCTGCACTTATTCCTATCAGACGTTTTTCTTCCGTGTAGAATTTCTCTTTTTCGCTTACATGCCGGTCGTTGATATATGGGTTGATAAGGATGGCACTACCGTGGGTACGATACAACATCTTTTTTTCCTCTAACAGGGTTAAGTCTTTTCGGATGGTAACGGAGGAGACCTTTAGTTGGTTCGCCAGGTCTACAACGGATACAGAGCCTTGTTGACGTAAAGCTTCCAGAATATAATTATGCCTTTCCTTTACGGATAATGTTTTCATCCTATTTTGTAGTTATAAATGTCGTTTATTGTAATGATATATACACCTGAGACTTATAAATTAAGTTGGACGAAGTTAATAATTTATTTTGAAGGCCGGATGAAGCTCCTTTAAAAAAAGAGAACTTTTATTATATTATTTCGTATGTTAACTTAGATGTCCGGAGTTAATCGACGAGCATCGCATGGTATGGATATAAATTATAAACAGATGAAACGTAATGATTTAATCGGAAAAATTACAGATACATCTAAGACTTGGGATGTAGTAGTCATAGGGGGTGGGGCTACAGGACTTGGGGTTGCTGTTGATGCAGTTCTTAGAGGATTTAGTGTTGCTTTATTTGAATATGATGATTTTGCAAAATGTACTTCCAGTAGGAGTACGAAGTTGGTTCATGGCGGTGTGCGGTATTTGGCTCAAGGTGATGTCGGGCTCGTGCTGGAAGCTCTTTATGAACGTGGACTATTGAAGAAGAATGCTCCGCATTTGGTGAAGAATCAATCTTTTTTAATCCCCAATTACAGGTATTGGGATAATATTTTGTATACGGTCGGTTTGACTTTATACGATCTTTTGGCGGGACGTTTGGGATTAGGACGTTCTTTATATGTATCTAAATCGAAATCTTTGAAGCACATTCCCGTGCTTCGTGAAAAGGGGTTGAAAGGGGGTGTCATCTATCATGACGGTCAGTTTGATGACTCCCGTCTGGCTGTCAATTTAGTACAGTCTTGTATAGATAACGGGGGATGTCCTATAAATCATATGAAAGTTACGGGTTTGATTCATGGTACGGAAGGGAAAGTAAAAGGGGTGGAAGTGGTAGATATGGAAACCGAAAAATCATATGAAGTTCAAGCAAAAGTCGTTATAAATGCAGCAGGTGTATTTGTGGATGATATTATGCAGATGGATACTCCCACGGGAGAGCATATGGTACGTCCCAGCCAAGGAGTTCATTTGGTTTTGGATAAATCGTTCCTGCAAAGTGATTACGCGATTATGATACCGAAAACGGATGATGGCCGGGTACTTTTTGCTGTACCGTGGCACGATAAAGTTGTTGTCGGGACAACGGATACCTTGCGGGAAAAACCGGAATTTGAACCTAAACCCTTGGAAAAAGAGATTGAATTCATATTGAATACCGCGGGGAAGTATATGACGCGCAAACCTACCCGTAAGGATGTGTTGTCCGCTTTCGCAGGTTTACGTCCTTTAGCTGCTCCCAAAAAGGAGGGGAAGAGTACGAAGGAGATTTCGCGAAGTCATAAGATTATAGTTTCTCCGAATAATCTGATCACCATTACGGGGGGAAAATGGACGACTTACAGACGGATGGCGGAAGATACCGTAGATCAGGCTATAAAAATGCAATTACTGGAGGAACGGAAATGCATGACAAAAACGTATCATATTCATGGTTACCGTCTGAATCCGGATCTTTCGGATCATTTATATGTTTATGGTTCTGATGTGGACGGGATAAAAAAATTGATGGATAGCGATCCGGCAATGAGAGAAAAATTAAGTCCTAAATACGATTATACGGTAGCGGAGGTGGTATGGGCAGTCAGGGAGGAGATGGCCAGGAATGTGGAGGATGTTTTGGCCAGAAGGGTTAGGTTGTTGTTTCTTGATGCTCGGGTTGCGATAGAGGTTGCCCCGAAGGTTGCTGAGATTGTCGCGAAAGAGTTAGGGTATGATGAGATCTGGAAAAAATCGCAGATAGAACGATTTGAAAAAACAGCTGCCAATTATATACTGGATTAAACAAGAAGCCGATGTACCGGAGCTTCCTGAAAAATATTTTGTACCGCAAATAAATCTGCTTTTGGAGTGGCAATGTATTACGATTAGAAACCTTTATTCTCGTTAATTGTTTCGTTTTGTTACGAATTAAGTAAAAATAATTGCGTTTTTGTTTTGAATTATTTCGTTTTGTTTGTTTCTTTGTAACAAAACTAAAAATTTCTGTATATGAAACAGGATACTACAAAGCCATTTGATGTCATTGTTATTGGCGGGGGAGCTACCGGAGCGGGGACGGCGAGGGATTGTTCGCGTCGAGGACTGCGGGTACTGTTGGTCGAACGTTTCGACATCTCGACTGGAGCTACGGGTAGGAATCATGGATTGTTGCATAGTGGGGCTCGTTACGCCGTGACCGATAAAGAGTCGGCGGAAGAGTGTATTAAGGAAAATATGATTCTACGCAAAATAGCCAGTCATTGTGTGGAGGAAACGGATGGTCTGTTTCTTAGTTTGCCGGAGGATGATATCGCTTATCAGGCCAAATTTGTAGAGGCTTGTCGCCAGGCTGGAATTCGGGCGGATGTTATTGATCCGAAAGAAGCTTTGCGGTTAGAGCCGGCGGCTAATCCGGATATTATCGGAGCTGTTCGTGTTCCGGATGGTGCCGTAGATCCGTTTCGATTGACGGCTTCCAATATAATGGATGCGAAGCATCACGGTGCTAAGGTGTTGACTTATCACGAGGTGACGGAGCTTTTGCGGGAACAGGACCGCATTGTCGGGGTAAAGGTGTTGGATCATAAGACCAAAGAGGTGAAGTCGTATTATGCTTCGGTAGTTGTTAACGCGGGAGGAATTTGGGGACATAATATAGCCCGGTTGGCGGGAATCGATATTAATATGTTGCCGTCGAAGGGTGCTTTGTTGATTTTCGGACATCGGGTGAATAATATTGTTTTGAACAGATGCCGGAAGCCGGCGGATGCGGATATTCTTGTGCCGGGAGATACCATTTGCCTGATCGGAACGACTTCGAGTAAGGTCCCTTTTGAGGAGATCGACCATATGTATGTTACCTCGGGAGAAGTCGATTTGTTGCTGAGAGAGGGGGAGAAATTGTCGCCTGTTCTGGCTCAAACCCGAATCCTCCGGGCTTACGCTGGCGTCCGTCCTTTAGTAGCATCGGATAATGATCCCAGCGGGCGGAATGTAAGCCGGGGTATCGTTTTGTTGGATCATGCCGTTCGGGATGGATTGGAGGGATTTATAACGATTACAGGCGGAAAATTAATGACTTATCGGTTGATGGCTGAATGGACGAGTGATCTGGTCTGTAAAAAATTGAATGTTTCGGCTGTTTGTACCACGGCCACGGAAAAATTGCCCGGTTCCCGGGAAAATGTGGAAGAGATAAGTAAAAAAATTCTTTCTATACCTTTAACACAGCGGAATGCCACGATTTCCCGTCACGGTGATATGGCCGGTAAATTTTCTGAAAATACCTCTTTGGACAACAGTTTGGTCTGTGAATGCGAGGAGGTATCGGTAGGAGAGGTGAAATACGCCTTAAACGAGCTGGATGTGAATAACCTGGTCGATTTGAGGCGGAGGACGCGTGTCGGAATGGGTACTTGTCAAGGAGAACTTTGTGCTTGTCGTGCCGCGGGGCTGATGAGCGATCTGCATAAATCCTGCACGAGAAGGGCGAAAGAAGATCTCTCCTCTTTTCTGAACGAGAGATGGAAAGGAATGGCCCCGATTGCCTGGGGTGATACTTTGCGCGAGAGTGAATACACGTCTTGGGTTTATGAAGGCGTATGCGGTTTAACATGGTCTCAAAAACAAGAAGAATAATATGAAATTTGATACGGTTATTATCGGCGGAGGTTTGTCCGGATTGATTTGCGGTATTTATTTGTCAAAAAGAGGACAACGTTGCGTTATCATATCTTCGGGCCAAAGTGCCCTGCATTTTTCTTCTGGTTCTTTCGATCTGTTGAATGCGTTACCTGATGGAACCGGGGTGAATCATCCTTTGGAGGCCGTCGAAGAGTTGATCTTACAAGCTCCGGAACACCCTTACGCGAAGTTGGGAGTAGAGAAGTTTGCAACCTTGGCGGCAAAGGCAAAATCATTTCTTGAAGAGGCCGGAGTACCGGTTTCCGGAGATGAACGGAAGAATCATTACCGGATCACTCCCATGGGAACGATGAAACCTACTTGGCTGACCTTAAAAGAGCAATTGATGTCTGCTGAAAAAGATCGGTTGCCTTGGAAAAAGATAGCTGTTTTTAATGTTACGGGATTTTTGGATTTTTACACGCAATTTCTTGTGGATGAATTTTGTAAGATGGGAACGGAGTGTAGGGTTCATCTTATTCATTTTCCTGCCCTGGAGAATTTGCGGAAAAATCCGACGGAGATGCGTTCCGTAAATATTGCCCGCGTGTTTGATCATCCTGAAAATTTGGATGAATTGATTCGTATACTTAGAGAGAAAAGTGTCGATTGCGAGGCGGTCGTTCTGCCGGCAATTCTCGGTCTGGGGCGGGATAATGTATTGGATTACGTGCAAAATGAAATAAAAAAACCTGTTCGTTTGGTATCCACGCTTCCGCCCTCTGTGCCCGGAATTCGGGCACAACAGCGATTATGCAGGAGTTTTCAACAGGCGGGAGGAGTCTATATGCCGGGAGATACGGTGCTGAAGGCCGACAGAGAGGGAAGACGGATCACACGCCTTTACTCCGCTGACCATGGGGATATCCCTTTCGTGGGGCAACAGGTGGTGCTGGCCACGGGAAGCTATTTTAGCCAGGGGCTGATTGCCGAACCGGACCGGATATATGAACCTGTTTTCGATTTGGATGTCTCTTACCTGAAAGATCGGGAACAGTGGTATCGTCATAATGTATTCGAGGTGCAACCTTATCAATCTTTTGGCGTAAAAACGAATACCGATTTCCGGGGGATGTATCGAGGTGAGCCTTTGGATAATCTATATGTAGCGGGAGCGGTATTGGAAGGTTACAACGCGATGAAGGAGGGGTGTGGTGCCGGGGTTTCTATTTTAAGTGCGTTGTATGTAGCAGAGCGAATTTTAAGTAAATAAAACGGACGAGATGAATCTTCAACAACATAATATTAGCGATAATAATTTCGAACAATGTATCAAATGTACGATTTGTACGGTATATTGTCCTGTTGCTGCTGTAAATCCGGCTTACCCGGGTCCCAAGCAGGCCGGTCCCGATGGGGAACGGTTACGTTTGAAAAAGTTTGATTTTTATGATGAAGCGCTGAAATATTGTATTAATTGCAAGAGATGTGAGGTCGCTTGCCCCTCTAACGTGAAGATAGGGGATATCATTCAGTCCGCTCGTATTAAATATAGCGATAAAAAACCGAAATTCCGTGATTTTATATTAGCCAATACGGATTTGGTAGGCAGTTTGTCGACCCCTTTGGCCCCGATTGTAAATATGACATTAGGAATGAAACCCGTCAAGGCGGTTTTGGACGGTGTAATGAAAATCGATCATAGGCGTTCATTCCCTAAATACGCTTTTGGTACTTTTGAAAGCTGGTATAAGAAACAGGCGGAGAAACAGGCGGCTTACCCGGAACAAGTCAGCTATTTTCATGGTTGTTACGTGAATTATAATAATCCGCAGCTGGGAAAAGATCTGATCAAGGTAATGAATGCTTTCGGGGTGGGGGTGCAGTTATTGAGAAAAGAAAAGTGTTGCGGGGTCGCCCTGATCTCCAATGGTTTTATCAAACAAGCTCAAAAACAGGCGAATGCAAACATCAAATCCATTCGGGAGTCTGTGATAGAGAGAAATATGCCGGTAATCGCTACTTCTTCAACCTGTACATTCACTATTCGCGATGAATATCCGCATTTATTGAATATAGAGAATGCGGATGTTCGGGATAAGGTGGAATTGGCCACGCGTTATATATATCGATTGTTGAGTCAACGGAAAGTCAAGCTGAATTTTAAAAAAGGAAAAAAATGGAGAGTAGCTTACCACACGCCTTGCCATATGGAAAAATTGGGTTGGTCTTATTATTCGATCGAATTATTGAAATTGATTCCCGATATGGAGTTAATCGTATTGGATTCGCAATGTTGTGGTATAGCGGGAACTTATGGTTTCAAAAAAGAAAATTATAAAACTTCACAAGATATTGGTAACTCGTTATTTAAGCAAATCGAGTCTTGCGATATCGATTATGTTGTTACCGATTGTGAAACATGTAAATGGCAGATTGAAATGTCTACAACGAAACGTTGTGAACATCCGATATCAATATTGGCAAATGTTTTGGAATAGTACGTTTGTCATTTTTTTGAAAGAGAGAATGTTTTATTTCGTAAACATAAAATGTTAAAACGAAATTTTAATCTAAATTTTGTTGAATTTTATTTTGATTTAAAAATGTTATTCTCTATTTTTGATGCGATTTGAAATTAAATTGTTTCGAATTTGCAAGCAAACTATTTCGCATGAGTTCATTTTGAAATTAGATTTATCTGTTATTGTTAATATTAACACGTAAGTTATGAACCGAGGAAACAGGATGGATGGATTTCCGTTTTACGCTGAATTAGAGGCTGTGTTTGAAAAACAATTTCTTCTGTCCGATTCGGGAAGGAACAGGGATCGGTATGTAAAAAATCTTACGGTATCAGATGATTTATTCGAAATTCGGAAAAAACAGATGAATTTTTACTCTTTGGGATGGAGTAGAATGACAGGTAGAAATAAATTAATTGTAAATAATTAAAATCTAAACACATGTGGAGTTTTCTGAAACCGGAGCCTCATAAGCCCTTGCTTCCAAAGGAAGAAATAGCCCCGACGTACAATCGGTTACGTTGGCAGGTTTTCATTGGTATCTTTATCGGATACGCTGGTTATTATCTCGTTAGAAAGAATTTTGCGCTTGCAATGCCGTATCTTGTGGAGATGGGATTCGACAAAGGACTTTTGGGTGTTGCCATCTCGGCCAACGCTATCGCGTACGGTCTTTCCAAGTTTTTGATGGGAGGTGTTTCCGATCGCAGTAGTGCCCGGAAATTTTTGCCGTTAGGATTGTTGCTTTCGGCTTTGGTGACAATCATCCTGGGAACGGGCTTGGGAATTTCTTCCATCGTGTCGATGTTTATATTGCAATTCCTGATCGGTTGGTTTCAGGGTATGGGATGGCCTCCCAGTGGACGGGTGATGACCCACTGGTTTTCTCAAAACGAGCGAGGAACTAAAATGTCTATATGGAATTGCGCTCATAATGTAGGTGGGGCCGCGATCGGTCCTATGGCTGCTGTCGGTATGGTTTGGTTCGGCTCGTGGCAAGCCGGTACCTTTTGGTTCCCCGCGGTTGTCGCTCTTTTCATTGTCGTAATCAGTTTCTTGTTGATTCGGGATACTCCTCAGTCTTGCGGTTTGCCTCCTATCGAGGAGTTTCGGAACGACTATCCGAAAAATTATAGTGCCAAATCGGAAGAGGAGCTGACAACGAAGGAGATTTTCTTCAAGTATGTATTGAATAACAAAACATTGTGGTTTATTGCCATTGCCAATGCTTTTATTTATTTAGTACGTTATGGCGTATTGGATTGGGCTCCGACCTATTTGAAAGAGGCGCGGGATTTCGACATAAAGAGTATCGGATGGGCTTATTTTGCTTATGAGTTTGCGGCCATTCCCGGTACGATTGTTTGCGGTTGGTTGAGTGACCGGGTGTTTAAAGGGCGTCGTGCTTTGACCACTATGATTTATATGGTATTGGTCGCCGTGTTTATTTTCGTTTACTGGCAATTTGCCAGAACTCCGATGGCTATCAGTATTTGTTTGATTGCCATAGGATTCTTGATATACGGCCCTGTAATGCTTATTGGAGTGCACGCGTTGGATTTGGCTCCTAAGAAAGCCGCGGGAACATCGGCCGGATTAACCGGATTTTTCGGTTACTTCTTCGGAACAGCCTTGTTGGCAAATATAGGTTTAGGATATGTTGTTCAACATTTCGGCTGGAATTGGAACTTCATCGTCTTGCTCTTGGCTTGTGCATTAGCATTCCTGTTTATCGGATTTACATATAAAGAGGAACAATATCTTGTTAAAAATAATCATTAACATTCCTAAAAATCGAAATTATGATTAAAAGACTATTTCATGTCGCATGGGCATGCGGGTTAGTAGCCTCCGTGATGTCGTGTGAAGATCAAAAATTTAATGATGTGACAGTTGATGTCGACCGCGTACACGTGGCGACTTTGTCTGAAGAGATGCAAAAAGTTCGGGATTATGTTCCGGAATATGCCGTGATGGCTCATAGAGGTTCTACGTTCTGGACGCCGGAAGAGACAGAAGCCGCTTATCGTTGGGCGAGAGAGATCGGCGCCGATTATTTGGAATGCGATTTGCAGGTGTCGAAGGATGGAGTGGTATTGGCTTTGCATGATACGGATTTGAAACGTACTACTAATATTGCGGATGTTTTCGGTGAGGCTCTTCCCACGGAATTGAGAAAAGAGTACTACGAGAAATTGGGATATACCGCCGCACAAATCGATAGTTTGATGATTGTGGATACGAAAAATTTTGTTCCCAATTATCCTTCTTCTTATACTTACTATGAATTGATGCATTTGGATGCTGGAAGATGGTTCAACGAGAGCAGTTTAGAGCAGGCGCGCGCCGGCTTCGTGGAACAACATCAGTATATTTCGACTTTGGAAGATTTGGTAATGTATTCAAAAGGGTATCGTTTGAAGAGATACAAAGCGGGAGAAACGGATCCTTTTGGGCTTTGGAAGAAACCGGAAGGAGAGCGTGTCGTAACCGGAATGACGGCTACGAACAAAACCATTACCAATCCCATAAATTTTGTTACGGTTGATAAGGTTGTCAAATATGATTTCGAGTATGTCGTAGATACAAAGGCTGACGGAGGTGCACTTAGCGGAAATATTCCGGGTATCTACATCGAATTCAAGGAACCGTGGTTGAATCCGGCGGGATTTGAGCAAATGGTATATGATGAGTTATCGGAATTGCATATGAATATAATTACCGAGCCGGCAAACGAAAATGAACCTTTCTATAAAAATCATAAAGTGAATGTCGGCAATACGAACGGTAAGGTAGTTCTTCAAACTTTCTCTTTACAAAGTTTGGTGCAGGTGAGCAAGGTTTTTGAAGGAAAAGTTCCGATGTGTTTCTTGTTGTGGCTGGGAAGTGGGGCTACTGATCTGACATACGACGATCCTACCGGATATGCCTCTTTCATTAATTTGGGAGTACAGTATAAAGCTCATTTCATCGGACCGTGTATCGGTGGAGCTCCCAATAACTATCCGGAATTAAACAAACCCTGGCAAAATCATTTGATTCACCGGGCAAAAATGAAGAATCATCCGTATACTTTCGATACTTATGATCAGATGGCTAAATATTTTGGTCAGTATAATTATGGAGTAGAGGGCGGAGCCGTCTTTAAGGCTCCCTATCTGGATGCGTTGTTCACTAACCACTCGGATATGTCTCTTCAATACATGATTAATTTTAATTGGAGAAGTAAAGATGCTCCTCAAACTGTACCGGATGCACGTCAATTACTGGAAGAGTTGGGTTACGAAAAATAATTACATTTAATTGCATATACAAATGAAGAAATATATATTATTCCCTCTTGTGTTAGTAGCTGCCATGCTGTCTTCTAACGTGATAAAAGCTCAGGATCAGGATGTAGAGCCTTTGTTGAAATATATTAATAAGGAAAACGGACTTAAACTTACAGCCGGTGGTCGTCTTTTTGCCGATTTCGCTTATTATCATACGGAATTTACTCCCATGAAATCGGGGGCCGCAATTACAGATGCCCGCATCCGAACCTCGCTGACTTGGAAAAATTTCTATTTTTATGCTGATTTCGATTTCTCCAAGGGAACCTTCAAGCAGAAAAATATTTTTGTAAGGTATAATTTCAAAGAGTCTGTAAATGGCATTCATAGCGTGAAAGCCGGTTATTTTAATGAACCGTCCACGATGAGTTTGAATACCAGTCTGTATAATTATCACTTTATTTCTCGTCCGGCGGGGGTGAATGCGTTGTCTCCCGGACGTGCCTTGGGTGTTACCTACAAGTATTTTGACCGGAATTTTTTTGCGGATCAGGGCTTTTTTGCCGAAAACAAATACAACGATCAGATTGCAGGATTCCAAGGATTTAGTTTAAGCGGTCGTTGGTTATACAAACCGATCAATAATGACTATATGACGTTGCAGTTCGGTATCGGCATGCGTTACGGACGGATCAACAGCGGTGAAGTTATTAATGATAACGTGTTTAAGACCAACCTGGAAATCGAGGCCAATATGCAAACTTATGTGGATGCAACTACCCGTTTCTTGAATGCAGACGTGGCTTGGGCAAAAAATACGTTGAATGTAAATCCTGAATTATTGTTCAGAACGGATCGTTTCTTCTTCCGCGGAGAATATATTTTCAAAAAAATCTGGAAAGACCGGGATGATTTGACTTTGTTCGAAAATCAATTGGGAGGTCAGCAAAGTTGGCAAACTCTGGTGTCCTGGCAGAATGGAAACCCGATTCGTGCTTCCAAGTTCGATGCCGCGTATGTCGAGTTAGGCTATTTGTTGTGCGGTAAGGCTTATACCTATGATGACGAATACGCTTTGTTGGGAGGAATGAACGATAAAGTCGGACTTGAAGTGGTCGCTCGTTATAGTTACACGAATTTGAATGATATCAATAAGGGTGATGTGTTCTTAATAGGCAATCATAAGTTCTATCCGAATGGAGAGATAAAAGATTACCCGGTGGTTTCAACCAGTATCGGCGGAGGAAGAATGCATGCCGTTACTTTGGGATTGAACTACTCGTTTAATCAATATGTCAAAGTGATGGGTGAGTACCAATACGCTAATCTGGATAATGTTTATTTCCCCAATGATAAAAATTTCCATCAGCTGCAATTGCGCTTAATGGTTTCTTTCTAATGATAGGTAGGTTTGTAAGAAAGGGATGGCATATGTCATCCCTTTTTTTTAGGAATAAAGCGAGTTAATTTTATATATTTTCTATATCTTTTTTTGCGTGGGTGTTTTTATTAACAATTGTTTTTTTTATTTTTGACATTGAAATGTTGATGATAAACTGTACCAATTACTGAAATATGAAAATAACCGGCTTAATTATATTGTCTTTTTGGATTGTAACTAAAGGATCTTTCGGTCAGATTGATGTACGTGAAATAAACAAGCCGATCGAATTGCTGAATGAGGCGAATGAGGATATTAAAGATGGTAAGTATAAAGAGGCTGTACCCAAATTACTGGCAGCAGCCAAATTGAATCCGAAATTGAGAGATATTTATATTTCGTTGAATCAGGCTTGTCCTCAGACGAATCAAATATCAATACTAAAGGAGTACCTGAAAAGAGCACAATCTATTTTTATTGAAGATGATGAGATTTGCTATTATTTAGGAAATGTCTATCAAAACGAGAATCGTTTCGCTGAAGCGATAAGAGAGTATACTTCAGCTATCAAATACGCTAAGAAAAATGGCGAAGAGTTTGGCTTGACTTATGCTTATTATTTGAATCGCGGAAATTGTTATTTGAAACGAAGTGAGTTTCAGAAAGCCATACAGGATTATACCTACTCCTTGTCATTGAACGATAAAAGCGGAGCACTCTATGCTAATAGAGGAATTGCTTATTTTAAAACCGGAAAGAGGACAGAAGCTTGCCGTGATTGGAAAAAGGCCAAAACTCTCGGTGTAACGAGTGTGGGGCAATATTTGAATCGCTATTGTAAATAATCGACAAAAGAAGATTTACGGATTCAAGGTCTCGATCAATGAGGTTAAATTACTGGTAAATAATTTTACAGAGATGGCCAGCAAAATGATTCCGAAGAATTTTCTCAGGATGTATACTCCTCCCTTGCCGAATATTTTTTCTACTAAAGAAACATTCTTTATCACCAAGTAGACAACAATGATGTTCAGTATTAAGGCGATAATAATATTGACGGTATGATATTCCGCTTTTAAGGCTAACAGGGTCGTTAAGGTTCCAGCTCCGGCAATAAGAGGGAAAACCAGGGGAACGATCGCCGCGGCATCGGTCGGCCCGTCGTTTTTAAAAATTTCGATTCCGAAAATCATCTCTACGGCTAAAACGAAAATAATCAGGGCTCCGGCAACGGCAAAGGAAGAGATATCCACGCTGAATAATCCTAATAAGGCATCTCCGACAAAAAGAAAACCGAAAAGGATAAGAAACGAAAACAAAGCTGCTTTGGCTGCGTTTAATTTATGATGTTTATTCTGGATGTCGATAATAATAGGAACGGAACCCGTAATGTCGATTACCGCAAATAGAACCATAAAGGCGCTGACGATTTCCTGTATGCCAAGTGTCGAAATATCCATATTGTAAATCATTTATTCACTTGATGTTTTTTATAATCTCTTTTCTTTTTGTCAGAAAAAAATGGGTTAAATGCCAAATAAAAGTATTATTTTTGTCTGGATCTCGTTCATATCTGATGGATAGATACGCTAAGACTCGGCAAAGATACTGAATCATAGGATTTTTTCAAAAAATATGAATGGTAAAGAAAAGATATTTATGGAATATACGAAGTTAATTGTTGAGAAACAGGAAAATATTTGTATTGTAAAAGTCAATAATCCGGAAGCGTTAAATGCTTTGAGTTCCGTTGTGTTGAGAGAGTTAGACGATGTTTTCACGGTAATAGGTAAGGACGAGGCTACGGATATTGTTATTTTGACCGGGGTAGGACGTTCTTTTGTCGCTGGTGCTGATATTTCGGAGATGAGTAATTTGAATGCCGCGGAGGGTAAAGCATTCGGTGAGTTGGGAGCTAAGGTTTTTAGAAAAATTGAGTTATTGAATAAGGTGGTCATCGCTGCCGTGAACGGGTTTGCTTTAGGTGGGGGATGTGAATTGGCTATGGCTTGCGATATCCGGATTGCTTCTTCGAAGGCTAAATTCGGACAACCGGAAGTGGGGCTGGGGATTACCCCCGGATTTTCCGGAACCCAACGATTGCCCAGAATCGTGGGATTGGGGAAAGCGAAGGAGTTGATCTATACGGCGGATGTGATCCATGCCGAAGAAGCTTGTCGGATCGGCTTGGTGAATAAAGTTGTTGAACCCGAAATGTTGTTGGAAGAGTGTTTGAATATGGCCAGGAAGATAGCCTCGAAAGCTCCTTTAGCCGTGCAATATTCGAAAGAAGCTATCAATCGGGGAATGGAGACGGATATAGAGACGGGTATTGCTATTGAAAACTATTTGTTTGGACTTTGTTTTTCCACGGAAGATCAAAAAGAGGGGATGAGGGCTTTCTTGGCAAAGCAAGAGGTGACTTTTCAAAAAAAATAATATATATTAACAAAGTAATTGAAGGTTTAATATGAAAATTTGTGTCGTAGGTACAGGGACGATGGGTAACGGTATTGCCCAGACGTTTGCCCAGGCTGGTCACGATGTGTTGTTGAAAGGGAGATCAGAAGCTTCTTTGGCAAAAGCACATAAAGCCATAGATAAGAGTCTTTCTAAAATGGTAGAGAAAGGCAAAATGGAAGCCGCTCAAAAAGAGGCGATTATCGCAAAGATTAAGGACACCATGGCTTATGAAGATTGTAAAGATGCTGATTTGGTCATAGAGGTGGTGGCCGAAGATATGAACACCAAGAGTGAGATATTTAAAACGTTGGATGCTGTTTGCAAACCTGAGGCAGTATTGGCTACCAACACTTCTTCTCTTTCTATAACCGAGATTGCTGCTACGACTAATCGTCCGGAAAAGGTTATAGGAATGCATTTTTTCAATCCTGTCCCCATGATGAAATTAGTGGAAGTGATAAAAGGACAATTAACTTCTCAAGAAGTACATGATAAAATCATGGCCCTTGCCGCAGAAATCGGTAAGACTCCCGTGAGTGTAAATGAAGCTCCCGGGTTTGTGGTGAACCGTATTTTAATACCGATGATTAACGAGGGGATCGGTATTTATGCCGATGGAGTGGCCTCCAAAGAGGAGATCGATGAGGCTATGAAATTAGGGGCGAATCATCCTATGGGACCTTTGGCATTGGGGGATTTGATCGGTTTGGATGTTTGTCTGGCTATTATGGAAGTTTTGTACCATGAATTCGGAGATTCCAAATACCGTCCGCATCCTTTATTACGTAAGATGGTTCGGGCGAACCTGCTGGGTAGGAAGACCGGAATCGGTTTTTATGATTACCGTAAATGACAAAAATAAAAAAACCGGGAGATTTCTCCCGGTTTTTGTTTATTCTGATTTTTTCAATTTTTCGGTAAGCAAAGGAACGATTTTCCGTACATCTCCCACGATACCCAAGTCTGCTACATTGAAAATAGGAGCATACTTGTCTTTGTTGATAGCGATGATGTATTCTGCCTCTTCCATTCCGGCCAGATGCTGGATAGCCCCGGAAATACCCATGGCGAAATAGACATCCGGACGAACTGTTTTACCGGTTTGTCCTACCTGACGTTCGTGACCGAGAACTCCCGCGTCCACCATTGCACGGGAAGCCGATACCTCGGCTCCGATGGTGTTGGCCATGGCCCGTAACAGATCAAAACCCTCCGTGTTTCCAACTCCGCGTCCCCCGGACACCAGAATATGAGCTTCGGTGATGTCGATCAGATTCTTTTGTTCTTTTACGGTTTCTAACACGCGTACACGGAACTTGGATTTGTCAAAGCGGATCGTAACATCTTCGATCGTACCTTGACGATTCGTGTCTCGCTGTCCGATGCGCATTACACCCGGACGAACGGTTGACATTTGAGGACGATGGTCTTTGCAGATGATTGTCGCCATCAGGTTTCCCCCGAATGCCGGACGCGTCATTAGCAGGTCTCTCTCCTCTGAAATTTCTAATCCGGTACAGTCTGCCGTTAAACCGGTTTCTATACGGGCAGACAGACGTGGTCCCAGGTCCCGTCCGATTGTCGTGGCACCGATTAAAACGATGCTGGGTTTATTTTCCTTCACGATCTGGTAGATAGCCTGAGCGTAAGGTTCCGTTACGTAGGTTTCCAACTCGGGAGCATCTACACGTAAAACCGTGTCGGCTCCGTAAGCAATGCACTCCTGGGCTTGAGTCGATAAGTTGTGGCCTAATAGTATGGCGTATACTTTTTCATTTAAAGCATCTGCCAATTCTCTGGCTTTACCTAATAACTCCAGAGCCACATTTTGGATTACGCCTTCTCTTTGTTCGATAAAGACATAAACGTTTTTATATTGTGATTTATCCATCTGACTATTTAATTTTGAATTTGGAGAAAAGCTCTAAATTCTTATTAGATAATAAATTTCTCTTTTAATTTATTGATAATGATATCGGCGGCTTCCGTCGGTTCTACCTCGTAGATTTGTCCGGCAGCTTTCACTCCCTTCGTGAAGGATTTGTATACCCGGGTAGGAGAACCGTTTAGACCGATCTTGTTTTCATCCACGGTGATATTCGTGTAATTCCATAATTCAATTTCACGGTCGTAGGCTTCAACAATACCTCTTACGGACATATAACGGGGTTTTACTCCCGATGCCAATGCCGTTAATACACAAGGGGCATCTACTTCTACGATTTGGTGGCCTTCCTCGGTGGATTTTTTTATGGTAAAGGTTTTATTGCCGTCGAACTTCAGGTCCTCTACATAGGTTACTTGTGGTAAGTCCAAGTGTTCTGCAATTTGAGGGCCTACTTGTGCCGTATCTCCGTCAATAGCTTGACGTCCGGTAATTACCAAATCGTAATCCAAAGCTCTCAATGCTCCGGCTATCGTGTTAGAGGTGGCTAAGGTATCCGCTCCCGCGAATTTGCGGTCGCTTAATAAAATAGCGCGATCGACTCCCATGGCGAAAGCTTCTCGCAAGATGGCTTCGGCTTGTGGCGGACCCATCGTAATAACGGTTACGTGAGCACCGTATTGATCTTTTAATTGAAGGGCAAATTCAAGACCTCCTTTGTCATCGGGGTTCATGATACTGGGAACCCCGTCTCTGATTAAGGTTCCGGTAACCGGGTCAAGTTTAATTTCCGTGGTATCCGGAACTTGTTTAATACAAACAACTATCTTCATGTCGACTTTTTTTACTTTAATAAATTGGCTGCGATGACCATTCTCTGAACTTCTGAAGTTCCCTCGTAAATTTCAGTGATTTTAGCATCTCTCATCATTCTCTCAACCGGATATTCCCGGGTATAACCGTATCCTCCGTGGAATTGTACCGCTTTGGTCGTTACTTCCATTGCTGTTTCTGCCGCAAACAGTTTAGCCATGGCCGCATCGGCGGAGTAATTCTCTTTTTGATCTTTTTTGAAAGCGGCTTTTCTGACTAACAAACGGGAGGCATTGATTTTAGCTTCTAAGTCGGCCAATTGGAATTGGGTGTTCTGGAATTGACCGAGCGCTTTACCGAATTGTTTACGCTCTTTCACGTACTTCACCGTTTCGTCCATAGCTCCTTGGGCAATACCGAGGGCTTGCGATGCGATTCCGATACGTCCTCCGTCCAATGTTTTCATGGCGATTCCGAATCCCTTGCCTTCTTGTCCCAATAAATTTTCAGCCGGAACAATGCAGTTTTCAAAAATCAATTCGCAGGTAGCCGATCCGCGGATACCCATCTTTTTCTCTTTTTTGCCGATGGAAAAACCGGGAAAATCTTTTTCCACGATAAAGGCGGAGATTCCTCTCGTGCCTTTAGACTTATCGGTCATTGCCATGACAATATATACATGAGCATATCCGGCATTCGTAATGAATATCTTAGATCCGTTCAATACGTAATGATCTCCCTCTTTCACAGCCGTGGTTTGTTGTGCGGAGGCGTCCGTACCCGCATTGGGTTCGGTTAACCCGAAAGCGCCGATCCATTCGCCGGAGGCTAATTTGGGAAGGTATTTGGCCTTTTGTTCGGGTGTCCCGAATTCCATAATAGGAGCGCCGCATAGAGAGGTGTGAGCCGATACAATAACTCCTGTTGTGGCACATACACGGGATAGTTCTTCTACGGCCATCGTGTAAAGAACATTATTTCCGCCAGCCCCGCCATACTCAACGGGGAAGGGAATACCCATAATACCTAACTTTGCCATTTTTTCTACGGTTTCCATCGGGAATCTTTCCGATTCGTCTACTTCTGCCGCTAATGGTTTTACTTCTTTTTCTGCAAACTCTCTTATCATTTGCAAGAAGAGTTGCTCTTTTTTTGATAGACTGAAATCCATTATTATTAATGTTTTTTTAATTGATTGAAGCTAACTGTAATCTTAAATCAGCATTTTTTTAGAATTAATGCCGTTCCCATACCTCCCCCTATACAAAGAGAAGCAAGACCTACTTCAGCTTCACTGTTTAGCATTTCATATACAAGTGATACGATGATGCGATTGCCTGACGCCCCTATGGGGTGGCCTAATGCAATGGCACCTCCGTTGACGTTGGTACGTTCGTTTATCCACTCTCTCGTTACGCCATGTTGTGCCATTAGTTCATGAATTACTCCCAGTGATTGTGCCGCAAATGCCTCGTTGAGTTCTATCACGTCAATATCAGATAGTTTTATATCGGCATTTTTCAAAGCATTGGTAATGGCTGGTACGGGGCCCATACCCATAATGGCGGGGTCCACACCACCTTGTCCGACACCGATAATCTCGCATAGAGGGGTTAGGTTGTATTGTTTAACGGCCTCTTCCGATGCGAGCATCACGAATGACGCTCCGTCGTTGATTCCGGAAGCATTACCGGCAGTTACAGAGCCCTCTTTTTTGAAAGCGGGACGTAAGGTCGATAGTTTTTCCAGCGACGTTTTTCTATTGGGGAATTCGTCCGTATCGAATTGTAAAGTTTCTTTTTTTACTTTATACTCGATAGGCACAATTTCAGCTTTAAATTTACCGTTATCGATAGCAGCTATTGCACGCTTTTGCGATTCTAAAGCAAATTCATCCTGTTCTTCCCGGCTGATGGAATATTTTTCTGCTATATTTTCAGCCGTAATGCCCATGTGATACCCTTCAAATGCATCAGTAAGACCATCGAATACCATGTGGTCGATGACTGTTACGTCTCCCATGCGGTGTCCGTCGCGGACATGACCGGGAAGAATGTAACCGGCTTTTGACATGGATTCGGTACCTCCCGCGATAATAAGGTTAGCAAGTCCCGCTTTGATAGCGCTTACACCGTTGAGCACGGCTTTCATTCCGCTACCGCATATCATGTTGATGCCATAAGCGGGTACTTCCTGGGGAATCCCCCCTTTTATGGACGCCTGACGGGCCACTCCCTGCCCTTGTCCGGCAGATAGTACGTTACCTACGATTACTTCATCAATATGGGCAGGATTAATACCGGTTTCTGCAATGATGTTTTTAATTACTGCGGCACCGAGGTCTGCTGCTGACAATGAAAGAGTACTTCCTAAAAATTTGCCAATCGCTGTTCTTTTTGCTGCTACGATATATGCCTTCATTTATTGAGCCATTGGTTTTAAATTTTTAGAAACGAGTAATTCACAGCCCGTTGCTGCTTTGATGTCATCCAAGGTAAATTCACTGTTTAATTCTACCAATTCGATTCCGGCAGGAGTGATGTTCATAACACCCATCTCGGTGATGATCATGTCAACTTCACCCGCGGCTGTTAACGGTAGTGTACATTCTTTCAATATCTTGTGGTTCCCTTTTGCGGTATGTTCCATGGCAAGGATTACTTTTTTAGCACCAACTAAAAGATCCATGGCTCCTCCCATTCCCGGGGCTTTCTTGCCGGGGATGATCCAGTTGGCCAAATTTCCTTTCTCGTCTACCTGTAAAGCACCAAGAATAGTTACATCCACATGTCCGCCCCGGATGATTCCGAAAGAAGTGGCACTATCAAAGCTACATGCTCCGTCGATAGCCGTGATGTATCCACCGCCGGCATCCGTCAATTCCGGATTTTCTTTACCTTCTTCCGGTTTCGGGCCCATGCCTAATAATCCGTTTTCGGATTGTAGGATCACGTGTACGTCACTCTTCAGGTAGTTGGGGACCATTGTCGGCAACCCGATGCCCAAGTTAACTACGTCGCCGTCTTTTAATTCGAGGGCAACCCGCTTGGCAATAACTTCTCTTACTTGATCTTTATCCATAACCGTTTTAATTTTAAATTGTAAATTTTAGATTGTAAATTGACGATTACCTTTGGCGTGTAATTTAGGATTTAAAATCTAAAATTCTAAATGCTATTTCGTTTTTCTTCTAACAAGTTCTTGTGCAACAAATGAAGCCACATCATCGGCATAGGTGTTCATGCCGAAACCGGCATCGTATCCCAATTCTTTCGCTAACTCATGAGATATGCGAGGACCTCCGCAAGCTAAAATAACCTTATCCCGGAGACCTTCGGCTTCCAGCATCTCTACCAATTCCGTCAGGTTTTTGATATGAATGTCTTTCTGTGTTACTGTTTGTGATACTAACAAGGCATCAGCATGCAACTCGATAGCCTTGGCGATAAACTCTTCATTGGGAACCTGACTTCCTAAATTATGGGCCTCGATCATGTCATAACGTTCCAGTCCATAGTGTCCGGCGAATCCTTTCATGTTCATGATGGCGTCAATACCTACCGTGTGGGCATCGGTGCCGGTACTGGCTCCGACAACGACAATGGGACGTCCGATATGTTCACGGATGAATTCGTCTGTCTCGTGCATCTCCCATTTGGTCGATTCGACTTTGGGAACATGGATTGCGGTAAAATCGACCGTGGGTGTACAGCTCCCGTAACAGTTAAAAAAGGTATAACCTTCGGTCAATTCTTTACTGAATACGATTTGAGGGTTTTCGAAACCCATTTTCTTCAGCAGTTGTTTTGCAGCCTCGATGGCCTCTTCTCCGGCGGGAACGGGCAGGGTAAAACTTAATTGAGTTTTACCGTCGTTCATGGTATCGCCGTATGGTTTTATCTTTTTCAGATCTAAGGTCTGATCAAAATCATTTTTTTCCGTTGAATATAATCCACCACTCATACTAATTGAAAATTGAAAATGAAAAATTGAAATGGTTCAATAGATCATTTGTTGTTATTATTTTAGATTACGCGTTCATTGAAACTTTGGGATTAAAATTTAGTCCTCAAATTTCAATTTTCAATTCTTTTTGAGCATAAGCTCAATGAACGGATTGTAATAGTTCGCACTTTTTTCCGCTACTCCGTCCAGACCTTTGCCTCCGTTTTTCGGACGTTTGATATCTGCAAAAATCCCCTTTTCCAGTGCGGTAAACAGCCCTTCGTGTTCGATGTTCTCCAAAAGAGCGATGGCTTTGTCTAAAACCTCTTTGGCCCGGCGTTGAATGATTCCGTCCGTTTTAAACTCTACTTCGTCCCCGATATTTCTCATATTACCGAAAATATATTTTGCATTCTCGATGGAGAGATAGCGGTCTGACATGAAAGGCGTGTGGATAGCCTCTGTCGGCATTCCCAATAATTGAATACCTTGTGAAGTCCAAATACCGATCATGTTGAAAAGAGCATCTTGAATATGACCGCGGAAAATATTTCCCGTCATAAATTTGGTCGGGGGCATGTATTTTAACGGGGCTTTCGGGAAGATTTCGCGGGTCATTTGAGCTTGTGCCAATTCGAATAAGAAACCGTTTTCTTGCATGGGATCCATTTCGAATGCATGTCCTAATCCCATTTGTTCTTCCGGAAGTCCGGCAATGAGAGCTAATTGTTCGTTGATTAAATCGGAGGCTAATACCGTATGTGCTTGTTCGATTGCGTCGGCCGTCGTTAAATAGTTGTCTTCTCCCGTGTTGATAATGACACCGGCGAATCCGTTGATGACACGGGACATGAATTGATCGACCAAAGTCCGTTGCATGTTGATGTCGCGGAAAAGAATACCGTAAAGAGCATCGTTCAGCATAACATCCAACCCCTCTAAAGCTCCCATGGCGGCGATTTCAGGCATACATAGCCCCGAGCAGTAGTTACATAACCGAATGTATCGGCCTACTTCTTCGCCTACTTCATCCAGGGCTTTTCGCATGATTCGGAAATTCTCCTGGGTTGCAAAGGTTCCCCCGAAACCTTCCGTTGTAGCTCCGTAAGGCACGTAGTCTAAAAGACTCTGTCCTGTGGTACGGATTACGGCGATAATATCTGCTCCCTGACGGGCTGCTGCTTGAGCTTGTACCACGTCTTCATAAATGTTTCCGGTTGCGACGATGACATAAAGGTAGGGTTTGGGACCTTCGCCTATCGTTTTTAAATAGTGTTCTTTCTTTGCTCGACGATCACTGATTCGTTTGATGCTGGCTTCTACGTAAGGTTTCAAGGCCGAGCGAATCTCTTCATTGGAATGGACGGGTAGTTTCGTCATATCCAATTGGCCGTCGGCTACCTTCTCTGCAATTTCCTGGGGAGTCATTCTTGTTTCGGCGATCGTATTACCGAGAAAGAAAAGAATACCCTGATTCAATACCCCTTGTTCTTTGATTTCGTCTACCAAAACATTGGGTAGTGGAACGGTGTTCGCATCCACGCCGTCGATGCCTAAGAGACGGCAAAGAGTCCGCTCTACGGCAACAGTGGTGTAGTGTTCCACGAATTTTTGTACATCATCGGCTATTTTCTTGGACACTTTTTTCGCGTGTGCCACTTTGTCAAAATCCAGCCCTAATTTACTGTTCTGCATAGTTTTTTTGTTACGATTTTACATTCGTTTAGGGAAGAGGGGGAAAGAGGACTCTCTTGCCTTGATCCTCGTTTCTTCTCTTTATTTCCCTGCATTCGAACTTTATTTTCAATTTAATATTATTCTTTCTCTCTCTTATTCTTGGTGCAGATAGATTTCTGCCCGATCCAACAAATTCTCGTCTACTCCCAATATACGAGCAATACGCATCGCCTCCTGCGGCACGGAGGTATCGTTATCCTCGATCAGGGAATAGTCGATGTATTCGTTTATATTATGTATGGTCAACGTGCCTTTTACTTTTTCTTTCATAAATCCTTTTACCCTTAGTTTTCGGCAAGAAGCCTGAATCCCGCTGTAATGGGAGGTGATCAGGGATCGGACCTCGTTTTCCGTGAGAAAATCGAGTACCGCATTCACGATAGCTTTTCCTTCTGCCGGATTGGTCGTCCGTGCTAATTCATCGATAAGGATAAGGGCATTTTTGCCTGCTTTGATGTCTTGGACGATCCGGTTGATCCGGAGCATTTCTGATGCAAAGGAGGATAATCCGTTGAGCTCGCATTGCTCATCTCCGATACAGAGTAAAACCTCATCTACTAAAGCGATCTCGGCCTGAATCGCCGGTACGAAAAATCCGAATTGGAAAAGAGTTTGAGCTAAAGCGACGGTTTTGAGGATAACGCTTTTCCCGGCCATATTGGCTCCGGTAATCAGACAAGCTCCTTTGCCTATTTCGATATCAATCGGTTGATAGGCTTTCTGTTCGCTTTCCAGGATCTTCTTTATCTGCGGATTGAAGATACCCTGATAAGAGGTCGTGTGTGCCGCGATTCCCGGTTTGCAAAGATGCATCTCGATAGCCTGCTTGGCTTTAGCGATAAGGATATCTATTGTCGCGATTCCGGTTAAAGCTTCTGAAACGGAAAGAGCCAATCCACGCAACTGTCCGGAAAGTTTCTCCCGGATCTCGTCTTCCAGTAGAATGCTACGGAAGTATAGTTTCTCCACTTGTTTTTCATCCGCTTTTCCGGATTGTTTCAGTTTCTTTATTTCATGTCGTAAATCGGCCAGCTCGGTAGAGTATGCATCGTATATGTAAAAATAAGGAATACGCATCTTGTCCGGATCGAGGATATCGATGACCGGTTCGAGATCGGGAATACGGATGATATCAATCTTTCCCGTCTCTAACAAAAGACGTATATCCATGGCCAACAAGGAGAAGTTCTTTAATTCGAATAATTCGATGTCATCTAAGTTATGATTTTCTTCTATCCGGGAAATCGTACCTCGAATGTCTTTTATTCGCGTCAGTTTTATGCTGATCCTCGAAAGAATATCGGCGTATTGAGTATCTCGAAGGTAAAGACACATTTGTTCCACTCGATTCAATTCGTTGATAATTTCATCCGGGATTTGCTGGTAGGGAGTTGCATAGAGAACCCGTTTCGCCAAACCGGATTGTATTTCCAGTTGATCGATCATAAACCTGAATCCGTTCACTTCTTCTATGGCATTCCTTACTAAAAACATATCTGTTTCAAATTCTTTTTACATTATATACCGGTATTTGTAGGCTTTCCTGCATGGCAGACCTTAATTCATCCGGATCCAAACAATAGCCTTCGGGAGATAAAGGGTTGATACATACGGCAAGCAACTTGCTTTTTTGCAAGACTTTTAACTGTCCCCCCTTTTTCACGAAAGCGTAATAGGACTCCATAGAGGCAAATACCCGGGTGAAGTCCTTGATTAGTAACGTTATTTCCTTTATTTGCTTTTGTGCCCTTAAAAATTGTAATAACTTGTCACTGATTGCCCCGGCAACGAAAAGGGTGTTCCCATGACGGAAAATATCTTCTTTATGCTGTTCCAGCATAAAAACAGAGGGTATATTCAAATCATGAACGACACCCGTTTCATCTATAGACCAGACTCCGTTTTCGATACCGGCTAATTGGTGTGCCGTCATTGCATCCGCGGTATCAAGACGGATCAGGTCGTATATGTATTTTGTTTTTCTGACCAATTGAGGGATATTACAAGAGAGAGCAGCTCCCGTTGCCAGTATCATAGCTTCCGTTACAGCCGGAGAACTGAGACTGAGACGCGATAAGGCTCCGTCTACGATCGTCGTATCTACGTTAAAACGTTTCATCCCTTCGATGAGGTATCGTAAGGAAGCGGTATCCGGAGGACCGGATAACAGCACTTTTCCTTGCGAAACGGCTTTGGCCGTGATCAGTCGGCCTAAAGAGGTTTGACGATTGCTGACATCCATGATTTCGGAAACCAATCTTTTTTCCCGGTAATGTTTTTCGGACGTGATAAAGATCATGCCTTCGTATACTTCGATTTCCGGTTTGGGAGTTTGGCAAACCTGATCCCGATCTTCACCGTCAATGCCAATGGACGTTAGGGCAAATTGCTTTCCCGTATTCTTAACTCGATTAAGAATATAGTTTAAGCATTCTGTCTTCCCGGCATTTTTTGCCAATCCGACGATAGAAATACTGTTGTATTTTAATATCTCTTCAATAAAAGGCAAAGCGATCGTTGTTTTTAGTTGACGATGGTAAAGGATTCTCTTCACCATCGTCGATTGAAATCGTATTAATGTTTATTTCTTTCGTGACGAGCTAAAACTTTCGGTTCGATAGAGAGCTGATCTCCGTGTAAAAGAGCCGCGATACCTTCTCTGCGAGCCTTTTCGCATTCGGGGCAATGACACTCTTCTTGGTAATCCGTCGGTTCCGTATAGGTCGTGATAACGCCTTCGTAATTTCTTAATACTACCCGTTTCGGAGATTGGGAAAGAACATAATTAGGCATGACCGGAGTTTTTCCGCCACCTCCGGGAGCGTCCACGACAAAGGTTGGAACGGCATATCCGGAAGTATGGCCGCGTAGATTTTCTATGATCTCGATACCTTTGGATACAGGGGTCCGGAAATGTTCGATACCCATGGAGAGGTCACATTGATAAATGTAATAGGGACGAACACGCATTTTCACCAGTCCGTGCATTAATTTTTTCATCACGTAGGTACAGTCGTTGATACCTCTTAATAATACGGTTTGGTTTCCTAATGGAATTCCGGCATCAGCTAAACGGGCGCATGCTGCTGCAGATTCAGCCGTGATTTCATTCGGGTGGTTAAAATGGGTATTCAACCAGACCGGATGGTATTTTTTCAGCATATTGACCAATTCCGGAGTAATACGCTGAGGGCAAACAACCGGGGTCCGGCTACCGATACGAATAATTTCCACGTGCGGAATAGCTCTTAATTTACTAATAATGTACTCCAGACGATCGTCGCTTACCAAAAGCGCATCTCCTCCTGATAATAAAACATCTCTTACCTGCGGTGTTTTAGCGATATAGTCGATACACTTGTCTATTCTTTCTGTCGGGGAAGCACAGTCGTGTTGACCGGCAAAACGTCTGCGGGTACAATGACGGCAATACATGGAACATTGGTCGGTGATCAGGAATAACACCCGGTCCGGATAACGATGGGTCAGTCCGGGAACAGGAGAATCGCTATCTTCGTGTAAAGGATCTTCCAGGTCGGCAGCGGCTTTATGTAGTTCCAAAACAGAAGGTACGGATTGTTTGCGGATCGGACAGTAAGGATCGTTTTTATCGATTAGACTCAAATAATAAGGAGTGATTGCCATTCTTAACGTCTTTAGTGACTCGCGAATACCCTCTTCCTCCTCCGGGGTTAATTCGAGATATTTCTTTAATTGATCAACAGTCTCGATTCTGTTTTTTACTTGCCATTTCCAGTCATTCCATTGCTCATCGGTAACTTCCGGAAAAAAATCTTTTCGTCTGCTTTCTGACATTACTTTTTTATTTTAATTTTAGTTTGAATCTATATAGTGGATTGAAAAAATTCACTCCTATAATTATTTCACGTACAATTTTTCAAATAATTCCCGGATGCACGCTGATTCCCGGACGATATTCAGGGTTAATTCCGCGTGTCCTTTCGCGTAACCGTTTCCCACGATTAAACTTATATCTTTGCCTACACCCTCGGCACCCAAAGCTGCTTTCGTGAAGCTCGTTGCCATAGAGAAGAAGTAAACACATCCTTGTCCTTTGGTGATTAAAATTGATGTCATTTCGGTCGAGGGAACGTTGACGTTATTGATGGTTACTTCGCATCCTCTCTCGCCGGCGATCTCTGTCACCTTTTTATATACGTCCATCACTTTAGTCGCATCTGCTACAATCACGTGAGTGGCTAAATTCATCTCTTTTATCCGTTGTGCATTTTCTTCGGAAAATTCTACAACAATGACCTTTCCGTAAGGTCCCACGTTTTTCATGGCCTGGTAGCAGCATAGGATACCTGACTTCCCGCCGCCTCCGATAATGCAGACCGTGTCTCCTTCTTTTACAAGACGGGCTACTTGTGCCGGAGCTCCGGCGACATCCAGAAGAGCCAATGCCAGTTTTTCCGGAATATCATGGGGAAGTATGGCATACAACCCGCTTTCAAATAGAATGGCTTCCGCATCAACGTCTACTTGATCGGAGGCCGGATCTAATTTTTTTATCCGGTGAATTTTTAAAGGTGTCAAAGATAAGGAAACAAGAGTAGCTATTTTATCGCCGACCTTCAGGCTCTTATCCGGGAAGTTCGATCCTATCTCTTTCACTGTACCGATAAGCATCCCTCCGGAACCCGTCACCGGGTTCTGCATTTTTCCCCTCTCCTTTACGATCGCTAAAATCATCTCTTCCATACGGGAGGCATCTCCGTTGCAGGCTTGTTTGATCTGCGTGTAACTGGCAGAGTCGATGTTTAAGGTTTGAACGTCAATGAGTACTTCATTGTCGTATATCTCCATCGTGTTGTCTAACTTTATGGCCGGTTGAGGGAGAGTCCCTTCTGGAGAGATCACTCTATGTGTTCCGTATCTGCATCCTTTTTTCATCGAATAATCTGGTTTTTTGAAAAGATACTGTGACCTGCAAGGAATCTTCGTTGCAGATCACAGTAACATTATTTATTAAGCGTAAAGTTCGGTAAAGATTTTTCTTAGAGCTTCACACTCTCTTAACTCTTGAAGAGTGATCTCTGCATGTCCTTTGGTATATCCGTTTCCGACGATCATGGTTACATCGCTACCTACCCCTTCTGCTCCCAAAGCAGCTTTCGTAAAGCTGGTAGCCATAGAGAAGAAGTATACGATACCGGTATTTTTCGTGCAAAGAATACTGGTCATTTCGGTGTCGGTAATGTTTACGTTGTTGATGGTGATATCACACATCTCTCCGTTGGTCAACTCGCTGATTTTTTCCATTACCGGAACCGGTTGGGTGGCGTCGGCTGAGAACACGTAGTCACAGAATCCGAGTTTCTGTAAACGCTCCGTACTTTTTTGACTGTGGCAAAGACCGATTACCTTACCGGTTACTCCGGTGCGTTTTTTAGCCTCGTAGCAGCATAACATACCTGATTTACCACCGGCTCCGATGATTAATACGGTATCTCCCGGTTTTACTAATTTGGCGGTCTGAGCGGGGGCTCCTGCTACATCCAGGGCAGAAAGTGCCAAGTTCTCGGGAAGGTCTGAAGGAATTTTAGCATAAATACCGCTCTCGAATAAAATGGCTTTACCGTCGATATCTACTTGGTCAATATCCGGACGGATATCTTTGATTTTGTCAATGCGAAGCGGGGTTAGGGAAAGAGAAACCAAGGTTGCTATTTTATCTCCCTCTTTCAAATCGATTTTACCTTTCAAAGCATCACCGATCTTCTCCACGGTGCCCAGTAACATACCGCCTGAACCGGTTACCGGATTCCGGTGTTTTCCTTGTTTTTCAACAATGCCCATCATGATTTCGGCAATTTTCTTTTTGTCACCGCCGGCTTGTTCTTCGATCTGCGTGAAGCTGGCAGAGTCGATATTTAAGGTTTGAACATCGATTAAAATCTCGTTGTCGTAGATTTCATCCATGTTGTTGTCAATTTTGTTGGCCGGTTGCGGTAAAACCCCTTTCGGTTCGATCACGCGGTGTGTACCGTATTTATTTCCTTTTTTCTGCATAAAACTTTTATTTTAATGGTTTTAAATTTAAAATTCTTCTTGCTTCTTCCGAAGTCGCGATCTCTCGGCCTAATTCTTTTGCCAAACGAACGACTTTAGCTACTAATTCGCCATTGGATTTGGCGAGCACGCCTTTTTCTAAATAAAGATTGTCTTCAAAACCGACTCTCACGTTACCGCCCATGACAATCGCGGGAGCTGCCAGAGCAAACGCGTGACGACCGATTCCGGTAGCCGTCCAGGTTGAACCCGCGGGAATGGCGTTTACAAGCCAGCAGAGATTCTGTACCGTGGCAGGGGTACATCCGGGAACGCCGAGGACGAAATTGAATTGCATGGGAGCACCGGGAACCTGGCCTTTTTTAGCCATGTTTAATACGGTGTCCAAGTGTCCCATTTCGAAACATTCGTATTCCGGTTTGATGTTGTTCTCTAACATCCTTTTGCCGAAATCTCTCATCATGGGCATGGTGTTTTCAAACACGTCGTCCCCGAAGTTGCAAGTACCGCAATCGAGTGTAGCCATTTCGGGGAATAGTTCCGTCGGTTGAAGACGTTCTTCCGCGGTCATACCTACGGCTCCTCCCGTGGAGGGGATGATAATGACGTCGGGGCATACCTTGTAAATGGCATCAATGCACTCTTTGAAACGTGCCTTGCTCTGGGTAGGAGTACCGTCGTCTTCGCGAACGTGAAGGTGAACAATGGCCGCACCAGCGTCTACAGCAGATTTGGCTTCTCTAACTATTTCTTCTACTGTATAAGGAACGGCGGGATTTTGTTCTTTGGTTACTTCTGCCCCGCAAATGGCTGCAGTGATAATTAATTTTTCCATGAGATTATTGATTTTTGCGTTGATCTTCTTTTTTTACCACGCAGGTTCCGCTTGCGCGACAAACTACGATCGGTTCAGCCAAAACATCCGCTGCCGAAGCAGAGATATCAGGTCTGGCAGCAACTACTTTCTTAGCCTCGAAAACCATTTTTCGGGAAGAGTTTCCTACTTTCACGATCTCTCCGGTAGCTTCGATATAATCTCCGGCATAAACGGGCGCTAAGAACTCCACGTTGTCGTAAGCCACGAACAACCCTTCGTCTCCGTCGTGCATGATTAACAATTCCGTAGCCACATCGCCGAACAAGTGTACCATATGAGCTCCATCCACTAAATTTCCACCGTAATGAGCGTCTTTTGCACTCATTCTTAAACGTATCATTGTCTTTTCCATAACTTCTTTGTTTATTATTTGTTAGAGTAAAAGCGTTTACGCTTTGTCTTGTTTTATTATAAAATCTACCATAATAGCAGGGGTCTTTACGTTTTCTGCCGCAATTGCACCTACTTCAACTAACTCCGCAACTTCGGCGATTACCAAATCGGCAGCAGCAGCCATTAACGGGTTGAAGTTTTGTGAAGTGCCTCTGTAAACAAGGTTTCCGGATTTATCTCCTAAACTTGCACCGATCAAAGCAACGTCAGCGCGTAAAGGTTTTTCCAACAGATACTCTTTCCCGTCTACCCGAATGATCTCTTTTCCCTCTGCTACGATCGTACCCAAGCCTGTCTGGGTTAAAATACCTCCTAAACCGTTGCCTCCGGCACGCACTCTCTCGGCGAGACTTCCTTGGGGACAGAACTCTATCTTCAACTCTCCGCTATTCATTTGTTCACTGGTACACGGGTTTGTCCCAATGTGAGAAACATACAGTTTGCTTACTTGTTTATTGGCAATTAACTGACCTACTCCTCTATCCGGGTATGCCGTGTCGTTGCAAATCAACGTCAAATTTTTAACTCCTGATTTTGCCAATGCATCAACAATTTTGTTGGGGGTTCCGTTGGCCAAAAAACCACCTACCATGATGGTCATACCGTCTTTTACTTTAGATACGGCTTCTTCGATTGAAATGAATTTATCCATAGGAAGCATTTTATATTGTTTTGTTAAATATTTAACACATTCGCATTGATTTGTCAAATTTATATCGTTCTAAGGTATAAATGAAATATTTTCAACAAAATCTTTTGCGAATCCCATTATACAGAATGATTATATTTAATTAAAGATATTTTTCTGCTATTCTCTCTTCTCATCGGCGTTAAAGTTAGTAAATTTATAAACATGAGAATCGATTTTTGTTAAAATATTTTGGAGATTTGTATTGTGGAAGTAGAAAATAACAGGGTTGATTGTTAGTAATTTGAAAATACTATGTTGAGAAGTGGGCAATGGTATTTGAATGTTTTATCGACTTCTCGTGTATAGCCTCTTTGAGGGCTTTTTTCATTATTGAAATGCTGAATTTAGCACTTTAACCCCGTCCCCAAGTGCTATATGCCAAGAAGCCGAGTGCGGTTAACGTATTCCATAACATGTGTAGAGCGATGGCATAACCGAATCCCAAGCGGGTTCTTGTATATCCGAATAGTAAAGCTACAGCAAAAAAGGCAAACAAAAACCTGGTTGGCATATTGAAGTGGTAAATAGCAAAAAGAATTGCCGATAAATAAAAAATGACGGTATAATACTTATTCCATTTACTTTCAAATAAGGCGAGTTGTTTGTTTAATAGACTCATTGTAAAAAAAAGGATAGTCGCAACTGAAAGAATTGAACCGTATAAAGAAAGGACATGCCAGATATAATTTGAATCACAGAGCTCTCTGAATTTATACACGTATAGAAAATAAGAGATATAAAACGAGATGATCAGGCTTAACGAGATTTTGATTTTAGTGAGATTAAATCGACCGAGCGCATAGCGGCAACTAAATTCTTCTATGATAGGACCCAATAGGATCATTTGGAATAGATATAATCCGTTATCCGGATAAATCTGATAGAGAGCCGTGTTGGGTATTATGGGATGACTATAGATAAGGGATTCTGCTATTGCTGTCAGCAAATTCACTACGTAAACGGTCAGTAATAACCATAAAAATATAACGAAGAATAGCTTTATTTTATTCCGGGATTTGTCCTGAATGGGCTCAAAATCGGGTTTCTTTAGAAATTGAATAATGTCGTTGATAGTTTTCATGGTTTTATTTTTTTTATTTGTTAATTATAGATAGATAATAAATTATACCCGTGGAAAAAATGAAATGTGATTTTCTTTTCGTGGTTATAAAATCGGAGAGTTGCGTAGAAATATCAGACTAAAACCAAAGTAATTCTCCGTCTTTTGGATCGAAATATGTAAGACTGAGGTGTTCGCTTCTGTACCAGCTGAATTCGCCATATCTACAATTTTTTACAGTAGCAACGCCATTTCTTACTGCAACATATTGTTTGTTTCCGAAAAAAGAGTTGTAAGGGTATAGTCCGTCTGGTAAATATGTGGGAAAAGATTGGCCGGCATACATAGTGTAACCTCTATATGGAATATCTGGAGAGATTATGGAGCCAAACCCAAAAATGGGCAAAAAAAAGTACTCAAACAATGATGCCACGGTTATACCAACTGTTATGCAAAAAAAGTTAACCATACCTTCGTTAATTCCTTGCCATGTACCGATGATTTTATTCCATAGATAACTTAATTGTCCAGCTACCCATGCATCGTAGTTGCGATCGGGATAAGATTTTGTTATCGGTAATTTTTCGTTAATACTATCTATTCTGGAATTTATTTTATTATTGAACATTTTTATTTGTTCCTGATATTTTAATGATTTAGTAAGTAGGCTAAAAAGGTCTTCACTGATTCTTATATCGGAACCTTTGTTGATTGAGGTTTTGTATACATTATTTTTGTCTTTATAAACATGTTCATTAAAGCGCTTGCTTGCTTTAATAAAAAGCTGTAGATTAGCTTGATAATTTGAATTATTAAAATTAATTTCAATATAATCTGGATATAGATTGTCCATTTTTTGATCTTCAGTACATCTTACTCCGAATAAGCTACAGATAATAATAGCCAGACAAAACATTTTATTTTTCATATTTAATTATTTGGGGAAGGTTAATAATTATTGTATTTGTTGGTTGAATCAGCTTTTTCGTATTGGCAATAAGTTAAATCACGAAGATTTTGTAATCACGTCATGAATTAATTCTTATCCTAAGTTTATAATGTTCCTGTGTATTATAATATCGTTTTTCTTTTTTGGAAAATTGTCATTCAATCAGTATCGATTATTTGGTTGGATATTCCGGTAATGATTTAATTCGTTGATACGGTATTGTTTTTATCTGTGTGTGTTAACATCCGTACTATTGCAATGTGATATGCAAATATAACAGTATATTTTTATATTGCAATAAAGGCGGCTAATATTTTAATGATTGTCGAATAATTGGACTCTTTTTGATGATTCGAGTATTACTTTCTTATTTTGCTGCATCTGCTTACAAGATCGAAAGGTTTGTTTATGAGGAGTTATAAAGGTTATCGATGACTATTTGCAAATAACCAGAGTAATTTCTATCATATAACATATCCGCAGATTAAATAGTTGGCAGATTAGGGAAGTTATATTTGATCGACTCCTCTGACGGATTATCATGTATCCAAAAGATTTTTTGTTAGTTTTGTCTTGTAAATCGTTTTGTAAAATATAGGGTCATTTATCGATTGAGTGAAGGATGAGAGAAGTAATGGTGCAATATTTGCAGCGAAGGCTGCTGGAGTGGTTCGATCGGAATCGACGTTCGTTTCCCTGGCGGGAGCCGGGTGCAACCAAATACCAGCAGATACTCTCCGAGATATTATTACAGCGAACGAAAGCAGAAACCGTTGCGAATTATTTCAATACCTTTTTCTCAAAATATCCGGATTGGGAGGCTTTGTCGAATGCGACTCTGGAAGAGTTGGAGGAGATCATGCGGCCTTTGGGATTGTACCGTCACCGGGCAAAGCGGTTGTATAAGTTGGGACAGGATCTGAAACGAAAACAAGGGAAGTTGCCGGAAGATACCAACCAGTTGGCCGATTCCGGTTTTATCGGACTGTATGTGACAAATGCCTACGAGCTATTTGTTTTGTCGTATCGCAAACCTCTGTTGGATGTGAATATGTCGCGTTTGTTGAAGCGTTATTTTAAACCGGGAGAGTTTATCGATGTGCGTTTGGATAAAGAGATTCAGGATCTGGCCAATGATATTATAGAGGTCCGACGTTGCAAAGAGCTGAATTGGGCTGTACTCGATTATGCCGCTCTGATTTGTCGGAAAAAGAATCCCCTTTGTGAAGAGTGTGTTTTAAATAGGTACTGTACGTTTTATCAACAGGAAAACAGAGAGAGACGATAAAAGATATTCGTTGCAATTCTTGTAAATGAACATTAGTAACGATCGTTATCTGTTTGCTGTTCTCAAATCTTTCCATTCGTAATATGTGGATAGAAGCCTTAAATATCTTGCTTAGTATAATAAAATCATGTGTTAATATAGTATAAAAATGAATCACGTTGTGAGCTAACTGTCACCCTGTTTGATCTTTTATTCGTTTCAGGGGAACTTGAACCTAAATTTTGAAAAGATGATTACAGTTTGGCTTATTGCTTTATATGAATGTAAATTGATTTTACGTCAAAAATTGTGTTGGCTTTTGGCTCTTGGCGTGATTACGGGTATTGCTGTTTTTCAATGGGATTTGCAAGGAAATGAATGTGCATCTTGGGTGAATGCGGCTATACCTTGTAGCATCCCTTTGGTTAACGTCTGGTTATTTAATGTTTCGCAGATTTTTTGGGTGGTCTGGTTAGGGATAGATTGTTGTTGGAGAGATAAAAAGTGCCGGGCGAATGAGGTTTTTTCCGTTCGACCGTTCACGAATGTGACTTATCTTTCCGGGAAGGTGTTAGGGATTGCAATCGTATGCCTCCTGTTGAATCTTATCAGTATTTTGATTACTTTGGGAATCCATTTGCTTGCGGCGAGGGGTGACAACTTTCAGCCGTTATTTTATTTGTTCTATTTCCTGACTTTGACTTTGCCGACGCTGATTTTTATGTTGGGATTTGTCATTTGGCTCTCTCTCCGGGTAAGACTTCATTTCGTATTGTATTTATGGATGACGCTTGTTTTTGTGCTGTTTTATTTTGTCGGAGATGATGGGGGATACAGTCTGTTTGACCCATGGGGACGTGCGGTGACTACGCTATTCTCGGATGTGACGGGAATGGCTCATTTCGAGCTTTATGTTTTTCATCGGTCGATCTATTTCCTATGGGGAGTCGGATTGCTGCTTCTTTCGATTCGGAACATGAAACGATTAACGGAAATCGGGAGGATGCAGAAAATGATTCGGTGGGGAGGGGTATTTTGTCTGATTTCGGGGGTGTTGCTTGGGGGCGGTTACCTGAGATTTCTTATTCGGGACGAGATACGTCGAAATCTATACTTGGAGGTTTATGATCGATACGCGAATAAGCCTTTGGCTCATGTGATTTCTCAGGATTTGTATTTGCAACGAACAGGAGACCGGATAGAGGTGAAAGGTGATTTGTTGTTATCGAACAAGTCAAAAAAGGAGATAAGTAAACCGATACTTTATTTAAATCCTGGCCTGCAGGTTGAAGTATTGACAAGCGACGGAATTCCGGTAAAATTTATTCGTGATCATCAAGTTATTATTTTGGAGCGGACGCTTGCCGCCGGTGATTCGCTTTCCCTGCATATAGCCTATGAAGGGTCAATCGACAACGCGGTTTGTTACCCGGAGATTCCGGTCGAGCGGCATCGGGATTCCCGGATCGAGACGAATGAGACCCTTACCCGGTCCGTTTTGCGGGAAGGAAATGACTATGCCGTCGTGGGGGACGAATTTACTTTCTTATTGCCGGAATGTTTGTGGTATCCGTCGGCTTTTCCCCCGATAAACGTCTCTTCTCCTTTAGCTCTTAATTATGATTATACCCGTTTTTGTTTACGGGTCAGGCCGGAAAAGGAAGAGTTCGTTTTATCGCAAGGTGTAATGAAGCGGGAGGGAAAAGAAGTTGTTTTCGAAAACGAGCGGCCTTTGCCTAAATTGTCTTTATGCATGGGACGCTATCAGAAAAAAGAGATTCGCTTAAACGAGGTAGACATAGAACTTTATTATTTTAAAAATCATGATTATTGGCAAAAAGAGTTTCATCCCCGGAAGGATGAAATGGTTGGGATGCTGGAACGGTTTTTCCCGAGCTTGGGACGTTCGTATCAGGGAGGCTTCCCTTACCGGAAACTTGTGATAGCGGAGGTCCCGCTTACCCTGCGTTCTTATAAACGGGTCGGCCTTCAGGCAGACGAATGGGTACAGCCGGAGATCTTGTTCCTCCCGGAACGAAATTTTAAGGGGCCCTATTTCCCCATGAAACAAATTCAAAAATTTTATGGAGATAACTGGGGAGTATCTTTGGATAAAGAATATTTAAGTATGAATTGTTTTTTCAATCTATCTCCCATGTTTAAAATTTATCCGGGAACCATCGTGTCTGAAAAATACATCGGGATAGGTAATTTGTTGGATGGCATTTTACAGGCTGATAATGCTACTGCATTTATTTCATTGATGTCGGCTAGTGTTGAGGACCAACGGGCTACGAATTATTTTAAGAATAGGAATTTGAATGATTTTTTCACGGATCATACCCTTCCGATGAAAGAAATGCTTTTCTTATTAAGGAAACAATTCGAGCAAATCCGCCGGGATATCTATTGCCGGATTCCCCTGAACGAGTTTCAGCACTTTGTCCGTGATTTTATGGAAAAGCATAGAAATGAGTCTGTTGATTTTCGAGTGTTTGACACGGAGTTCCAGCAATGTTTCCGGCTGAATTTGGATTCTATCATACGGCCTTATTATGAAACTCGGGGTTTGCCTCGATTGTTTGTAAAAGAGATGAAAGTGGAACTGGTGCAGGGGAAAAGGATCGGGAGTTGTAAGGTGTATAATCTTTCTTCCCGGGACGGTATCGTGACTGTTGTCGGTGATGTCGATTTCAGGACTTTTAGAAGTAGTATTCTCTATGACTACTTGATTCCTGCCCGAAGTTGTAAGGAGATCCGAACCCCTATCAATTTTACAAACTATGTAGTGAACACGAATTTAAGTGAAAATATTCCTTGGGCAAATATTCTGTCTTTTGCTCATATTTTGTTGGATTCTGAGGATGTTAGAGTAGGAATGTGGGATGCCGATTCAAATGTTTTTATTCAACCGCCGGAAGGAATTATCGTGGATAACGAGGAGGTCGGGTTTCGTATTCGGCAAAAAGAGATCCGGAGACGTTTAGGAAGAGGGAAGAAGAGCGATAAGGAATACGAGGGGATGTTATTTCAGGGGGCGGATCAGTGGACGTGGTTAACAAGTACTGATTGTTACGGGGTGTTGGTGCGTAGTTGTTGTTGCAAGGTGGCGGAAGGTGGAGATAGTGAGGTAGAATGGAAGGTGGAAATCCCGGAGGCGGGGCGTTATGAAATACAGGCTTATTTGCCGAAGATCAAGACAGATGCGAGCCTCGTACTTTTTGAGAAAGGGACGAAATTGCATTATCGGCTAATCACTAAAAACAGAGAGCAAAAAATCGTCATTTATCCGGGAGAGGAGGAGCCGGGATGGGTGTCGTTGGGGTATTATGATTTACCGAAAGGAGAATGTAGATTAGTGTTAAACGATAAGGGTGGGACACCGTTAAGTCAAAATGAAAAAGTATTAGGTGAATCCTACCAGTATATCGTTGCCGATGCCGTGAGGTGGTTACCGATCGATAAGTAAAAATAGGCGTAATAAATAAATGTATAACTTAAAATACAGATTATGAAATTAATAGCAATTGTTATATTCATTCTTATGAGTGTGTTAGGAATGAATATGGAAAGTAAAGCTGCAGTTGTTGAAGGATTTACTGTAAAAATCAAAGTAATTGATCCTTATGGAGAGCCTCTTAAATACGAACTTGTGACGTTTGCAACACAGACAAAGCCGGATCTGGAGACAAGAACTGCATTGGTGATGACGGATGAAAATGGAATTGCCAGGGGATATTTTCCAGTAAGTTTTGCTCCCTGTAAGATTGTGTGTTTTGTCTGCATTAAGATATATGGTGAAAATTATGTGGGAGTTGTTACGATAGTGCTCGACGATATAGCAGAAGTACCAAAACTGATTGTAGAAACTATACGGTTAACGCGACCTCCAAGTGCCATTCTTATTACGGGTAAAATGAAATCAATGGGAATTGCCGTATTAGAAGATAAGCGAAAGGTGGAATTTATATAAATCTCTTTTGCCTGTTTTTATAAAAAAAATCTCTCTTACCTGTTTAGATAAGAGAGATTTTTCTTTATAGCAAACGTCTTATTTAATCACGTTCAGTTTTTTACCGATTTTAATAAAGGCGGCCAAAGCTCGATCCAATTGTTCGTGCGTATGAGCGGCGGACAGTTGGATACGGATACGGGCTTGTCCTTTCGGTACGACCGGATAATAGAAACCGGTAACGTAGATGTTCTCTTTCTGTAATTCTGCAGCGAATTCCTGAGAAAGAACTGCATCGTAAAGCATCAAAGCGCATATAGCGGACTCGGACGGTTTCAGGTCGAATCCGGCTTCCGTTAATTTGGCCCGGAAATAATTCGCGTTATCCATCACTTTGTCTCTTAACTCGGTGCTCTTGCTCAGCATATCGAATACGGCGATAGAGGCACCGCAGATTGCCGGAGATAAAGAGTTGGAGAATAGATAAGGTCTGGAACGTTGACGCAACATGTCGATAATCTCTTTTTTACCGGTGGTATATCCTCCCATGGCACCGCCCAAAGCTTTACCGAGGGTTCCGGTGAAAATATCTACCCGGTCCATGCAATGATGGTGTTCGGCAGAACCGCGGCCCGTTTTGCCGATAAATCCGGCCGCGTGGCTGTCGTCAACCATAACCAAAGCGTTATATTTTTCAGCTAAATCGCAGATTTCGTTCATTTTAGCGATGTCTCCATCCATGGAGAAAACACCGTCGGTAACGATGATGCGGTAGCGTTGTGCTTGCGAGATCTTCAATTGTTCTTCCAGATCAGCCATGTTGGCGTGTTTATATCTGTAGCGAACGGCTTTACACAGGCGAACGCCATCAATAATAGAGGCATGGTTCAACTCGTCGGAGATAATGGCATCCTCTTGCCCGAACAAGGGTTCGAATACACCGCCGTTAGCGTCGAAACAAGCCGCGTAAAGAATAGTGTCTTCGGTGCCGAAGAATTTGGAGATTTTGGCTTCCAGTTCCTTGTGAATATCTTGAGTCCCACAGATAAAACGAACAGATGACATTCCGTATCCGTGACTGTCTAAAGCCTTTTTCGCTCCTTCGATTACGGCAGGATGAGACGAGAGCCCCAAATAGTTGTTTGCGCAAAAATTTAATACTGTCTCACCTGTGGCAAGTTTGATTTCTGCACCTTGCGGTGTAACGATAATTCTTTCGCTTTTGTATAAACCGGCATCTTTTATGGACTGGATTTCAGTCTTTAAAAAGTCTTGAAATTTTCCGTACATATAGCTAAATTTTTTGTTTGTTTTAATGACCCCAAAAGTAATTAATTTTTGATTATTATCTACTTAAAAATAAATAATCGTGTTTTATTTCAATCCTGGGACTTAGATGTTTTTTTATCGTGTGCTTGCTATAAACGAGTGATTATCTTTTACATGAGAAGTATGATGTTTTGAATTGTTTCTTTAAAAAAAACTAAAAGATGAAATGATATGAATTTTTATCTTTGATACGGGAAAAGATGAGTGTTTATAAGGATAATAATAAATTTGAGATTTAAATTATTTTTTATTAATACTTGAAGAAGGAGATTATTTTAAATAAAAGCTATATCTTTATCTCAAATTTCAGTTAAATTTCATTGTAAAGTGAAGAAAATAGCTTATTTAGTGAAAGAATGGGGAATGCTGTTCGTGTGGATGATGATTGGAATTATCTCGGTAAAAGCAGAAACAGGAGTATTTCCTACGGCAGATTCGGTGAAGCAAGTTTTGTTTATCAGCTCTTATCACGAAGAGCAAATATGGACGAGAAATATCATTGAGACGGTAAAACGGCAATTGAAGGATGCCGGGTTGAGGGTTGATTTGAGAATTATTCATTTGGATTCTAAAAGAACAAAAGATAAGGATAAACAGGCCGAAATCTTATTTCAGACGTTGAGTGAAATCCGGGGGAGACAGGATTTGATTATTGTCTCGGATAAGGAGGCCAATCAAATCTTTTTTTCATTGGATATTCCGATGATAAAAAAAATTCCGGTTGTTTTCTGTGCGGTGGCAGTCTCTGATGACAGAAAACAAGAGGGCTGGGAAAATGCGACGGGAGTGGTTAGTAAATTGGATTACGAGAAAGTTTTTTTACTGGGACGGAGATTATTTCCGGAAGCTCGTAAAGTATATGTTATTTCGGACAGTACGGAATCCGGAAGGATGCATAAAAAAATGGCCCAAAGCCAATTGGTTAAATATGAGCGTGTATTCCCGATAGAATACGTGGGAGAACATGAAGCGACGGTGGATGATTTAATAAGGGAAATGGAAAATTTTGATCCTCTCTCTTTTATTATTCTTTCGACTTGGCAGCGGGATCGGCAGGGGATGTATAGGTCTGCGGAAGTTTATTATCCTATTTTTTCAAAGGAGGCTCCGGCGCCGATCCTGTCTTCGATGGATTTTGCCGGGGGAAACGGTATTTTGGGCGGGTATTTGTTGCGGGCGGAGGATCAAGGAACTCGGGCGGGAAAATTAGCCGTGAAGATATTGAAGGGGGAGGATGTCCGGAATGTGCCGGTTGATACGGCAGAGGGTGTCTTTATGTTTGATGACTTGCAATTAAAGCGTAGGCGGGTAGAACGGGCGATTTTGCCGGAAGGAAGCGTTATCGTGAATGAACCTGATTCCCTATTTGTGACTTATCGGAATTACATATTCTTTTTTGTTGTTTTCATCGTTCTTCTTGTCATTTTATTAGGGTTATTTCTTTTTTTCTATTTACGTTACCGAACAATGTTCCACAGGAGTCAGAAACTGGAAGCGGCGGCTAAAGGAATGGCAAAAAATTTGGAGCGAAAAACAGAGGTTTTATCCCATACGCTCTCTTCGATGGAGGAGGGTATTGTTGTTGTGAATCGGGAGATGGAGGTGTTGGAAATGAATCGTATCGCCTTGGAAAATGTGGGATACGGGCAGGATGGAATAGGAAAACGTTTGAATGAGGTGTGCAACATTTGTGTGGATGGGGATGAAAAATATATGCAGCGTGTTATACGAAAAGTGATGGAAACGGGGAAGAGACAGGTGTTGAATGCGGATGCGTTGTTGGTTTCGACACGGGGAGAAGTAAAGCATGTGACGGGAAGTATATCTCCTTTATTTGATAGTTTGCGTGGTGTTGCCGGAGCCGTGTTGATTTTCAGGGATATGACGGATGAATTGCAACAACAGAGATTCTTGAAGATTTCGATAGGGATATTACGTTTTTATACGTGGGTATTTAATATCGATAAACAGACTTTTGAATTTGGAGAAGGGTTCGGGGAGACGGGAGCTCAAAAAGAGCCTTTTGATACCTTGGAGAAATTTGCACTCTATGTTCATCCGGAAGATCGAGCCGGATTTAGTGAGTTTTTCGAAAGGGTACAAAAACAGGATAGTGGCGAATTTACGGCGGCTTATCGTGTGGATTACAAGGGAAACGGTCAGTACAGTTGGTGGGAATGCCGGGGTGTCGTTCAAACCATTGAGGTGGGTAAAGGGAAGAAAATAAAGTATTTATATGGGTTGGATATCAATATAGAACAGCATAAGCGAATAGAAGAAGAGTTGAAACACGCTATGGAAAAAGCGGAAGAATCCGATCGTTTGAAGTCCGCTTTTTTGGCAAATATCTCTCATGAAATACGGACTCCTCTCAATGGAATTGTCGGTTTTGCAAATCTAATATGTGAAAAGGATTATTCCCATGAAGAAAAGCAAACATTTTGTGCCGCGATCAATAAAAATAGTAAACTGCTTTTGTCTTTGTTGGATGATATTTTGGATCTTTCTCGTATCGAATCCAATTCGGTCGGATGTCAGGTGGAAGAGTGTGACGTAAATGAGTTGCTTAATTCGGTTTTTGAAACTCATCGGCTTTTGATGCCTGAACGAATTGTTTTGGTAAAAGAGGAGATTCCAACAGGTTTACGGGTAAAAACGGATAGCGTGAAACTTACGCAGGTCTTTACGAATATTATTAATAATGCCAAGAAATTTACCTCACAAGGAAAGATTACTTTAGGAACACGGCTCTCGGAAGATCGGGAATGGTTGGAGTTTTCAGTTGCTGATACGGGAGAAGGGATTCCGGAAAAGAGTTTGCCGCGTATTTTCGATAGGTTTTATAAAGTGGATGAGTTCAAGCCGGGGGCAGGACTGGGTTTGCCTATTTGTAAGGCTATTATGGATTTGTTAGGTGGTGATATTCGCGTCGAGTCTGAATTGGGAAAAGGTACCACTTTTTATTTTCGCATACCTCTTTATCTGGATGAGGATAAGGGACATTTTGTCTTTGAGGTCTCTAACGAGCCGGAAGATTGGCCTGTGATAGCGAATGAGGATAAGAAGCATATTTTAATAGCCGAAGATACGGATAGTAATTATCTATTGTTAAAGGCATTGTTGAAGAAAGATTATATGTTGGATCGGGCTCGAGATGGAATAGAGGCCGTGGAAATGTTTAAGAAAAATAAGTACGATGCCATCCTGATGGATTTGAAAATGCCTCGTATGGATGGTTTGGAAGCAATGATAGAGATCCGTAAATTTTCGGATATCCCTATAATCATTCAAACGGCTTATGCATTCGAAGTGGATCGGGAGAAATGCTGGGAGGCAGGATGTACGGATTTTATAAGTAAACCTATAAAATCCGTGACGATACATTCTATTTTGAAAAAACACCTCTCTTGACGGGGATATTGGAATTATGGTCTGAAAGGGAATTGATTCTTCAGAAAAGAAAGGAATAAAAAAAAGCCTTACAGAATTTGTAAGGCTTTTTGTGGCTCCTCAGGTAGGACTTGAACCTACGACCTACGGATTAACAGTCCGCCGCTCTAACCAACTGAGCTACTAAGGAATTTTCTCAAAAGCGATGCAAATATATGGATTTGTTTGGTTCCTGCAAAATATTTTAGAAGAAATAATTTGAAAAAATCAACGGGAACGGGAGTTGCGAAAGGACTATTTTCATAATCAGGTGGATGAAATCGTATTGAAATGTTGTAGATTTGCAGCATCAATAAAAAAGAATAGCTATGGATTATATGAAAGAGTTAAACGTGGCAATCACGGTATGTGATAACGACGGAAATATCTTGATGATGAATGATAAATCTCAAAAAACGAATCACGGTGATCTGGTGGGACAAAACGTGTTGGATTGTCATCCGGAGCCGGCCCGAACGAAATTGCTCGGCTTGATGGAAACTCATTCGACAAATGCTTACACGATTGAAAAGAACGGCGTTAAAAAACTGATTTATCAGACACCCTGGTATGAAAACGGAGAGTACCGGGGACTGGTAGAATTTTCCTTGGAGATACCTTTTGAAATGCCGCATTATATTCGAAAACCCAACAAGGTTTGACGGGATGGAAAATTTATAATGGAAAATGGGTAGCTGTTGAAAAGTTACCCTATTTCTTTCGGTTGGATTCCGTCAATGAAAACTCTTTGAAATTCTCTTTTATAAAACTCTTGGGTAGTTTTAGAATGACTTCCCGGTAAGAGTGTTCGATTAACTCCTCGATCAGTTTATCCGATAACGATCCGTGAATGTATACGGTGTTCCAGTGTTTCTTATTGAAATGATACCCCGGGACGATTTCGCTATACTCTTCCCTTAACATAATCGCTTTTTCCGGCTGACACTTTAAAGCGATCCATTCAAAAGGTAGGATATCGGTACAGGCGAACATTTTGTTGAAGACCTTAAACACCAGCGTGGTTTCATCGAATGGAAACTCTTCTGTCGTGTGCGGAAAGGAGAGGCAAATTTCCCGAAATTCTTCGATATTCATAAATTCTTGTTTTAAGAGTTCTGACAAAAGTATAATTATTTCATTCGGAATAATGTAATGCGTGGGATAAATTCATAAATTTCTTGTACGAGTTTTATTAAATGTGGCTTTTGGTATTTTAAATGGTTGAAAAAGGGATAGAATATCTTGAATGAATTTTCGATAGCCTTTCTATATGAATGAATATAATAGATGGTTCATGCAACTTCGTTTATCCGAATGCCGATTTCAGAATCTTATTTTCCGGTTTCGGAAAAATTTATCTGGTAGACTTGAAAGTAAGCTGCTATTTTCGTCTAAAAATAAAAAGAAGATGAAAGTAGCAATGAATTTAATAACAGTGTTGATTTTGATAACGGCACTAGTTTCGTGTGGGGATTCCATGCGGAGCAATCGAGAGCGGAAAATGGTTGTACGAACGGCCTCGGCCGTGAAGGAGCCCTTGCAGAATCGGTGGGAGTTTTCGTTTATATCTGCTCCTTTTCGGGTATCGGAACTCTCTTTTCGGGTAGGAGGACCTATCGATCGTTTTGAAGTCTTTGCCGGAAATTATTACAAAAGCGGTGACGTTATTGCTGAAATTGATGCCCGTGATTTTCGTATCCGTAAAGAACGGGCTGAAGCCGTGTATCGACAAATGCATGCCGAGTTCGAGCGGATTCGGATTCTTCATGATAAAAAAAATGTATCTGCAAGCACCTTTGAAAAGGCTAAAGCCGATTATATATCGGCAAAAACGGCTTATGAAACGGCAGTTAACGAATTGAATGATACCCGGTTGATTGCACCTTTTGATGGATATGTCGGGGAGGTGTATATTGAGAAATATCAAGAGGTGAAAGCTTCGCAACCGGTTATATCGTTTGTTGATATTAATAATCTGAAGATAGAAACATATGTTAATCAGCAGGTCCTTTTGAGCAAGTCTTTGAATCAGGAGGTAGAATTGCGTTTTGATGCGATACCAGATAGGGTATACAAGTTAAAGATCGAGAAGATATCCAAAAGTACGACACCAAATAATCTTTCTTACCTGTTAACTGCCTTATTGCCGAATCAACGTGAACAGTTACCGGCAGGTATGTCCGGAAAGCTTTCTTTCCGGCCCTCAGAGACGATTGCAGATTCAAACGTTATCATTCCGTTGAAAGCTGTTTGGCATAGTCCTGCAAAAGAAGATTTTGTGTGGATTGTTAATAAAGAAAAGGGACGTGTTAGCCGGCGGAAAATAACATTGGGAAAATTAATGCCTGAAGGAAAGGTATGTATTGAGACCGGTTTGATTGAGGGAGAAGTCGTGGCGGTTAGCGGACTTCGCTTTTTATCGGAAGAAATGGAAGTACATATCGGGGATGAAGAATATATCTGATGGAACGTGAAATTCTAATTATTCAACAGGTGGTGGGCGTATTTCGATTATACGGCATTCGATCACTCTCCTTGGAAGAGATAGCCAAACTTATAAATCTGACATCCCATACCCTGAGAAAGTATTTTCGAACAAAGGAACTATTATTGTTGAAGTGTGTTACATACAGGATAAGTCAGGAAGAAATCTTTAACAATGCGGATGAATGTTTACCGGATATGATGGTCGATTTTGTCGAGGTTTATCCCGAATTGTGCGGAAAGTTAAGCCGTCGTTGTTGTCTGGAGATAAAAAAATATTATCATGATGTTTTTCATTTTCTGGATAATTTTTTAGATAGCTATGCTGTTGCTTGTCGGGATAAGGTGGAAGACGCGATTGTAAACGGGTATGTCCGACCCACCGTATCGCCACATCTTGTTTACACTTTTTTTAGCAAACATTGGTCAAATCTTTTTATGCCGGATGCCTGTTCATTCTCGTTATCGGAATCACTTGAAATAACCAAACGTATTCAAGCCTTCACGAGGGAAATTGTGACAATAAAGGGACAGATTTATATAAATGAAAAATTGAAAAACAGAAGTTATAATGAAGCTGATTAAATATTTTTTGCAAAAGAAGTCCGTGAGTGTCTTGCTGCTTGTTTTGGTCTTGTTTGGGGGGGTGTTCTCTTACTTGAAAATGGGGAAATTGGAAGATGCTCCTTTCACAATTAAGCAGGCCTTGGTAATTACGCCTTATTCGGGGGCTTCGCCTTCGGAGGTTCAGACACAAGTAACGGATGTATTGGAAGAGGCAATCCAATCTATGGGAGAACTCTATTATTTAAAAACGGAAAACCGGGCGGGGCTTTCTAAAATTACGGTGTATGTAAAAAAAGAAATTCGTGCCTCCGAAATGCAGCAATTATGGGATAAGCTTCGCCGAAAAGTAAGCGATGTACAAGGAAAATTACCGGTTGGGGCGGGTCCGTCCGTTGTCAATGACGATTTTGGAGATGTCCTGGGCGTTTTTTATGGTTTGACAGGGTCCGGGCATAGTTACCGGGAACTGGAAGATCAGGCTAAATGGATTAAAAATGAATTGCTAAAAGTCAAAGATGTAGCCAAAGTGGAAATTTATGGCGTACAAATGCCTACGATCGAAGTACGAATAAGCCCCTCCGTCATGTCGCAAAGTGGTATTACGACAACGGATATTATACATGCTTTCGAAGGACAAAATAGAGTGGTGGATGCCGGGGGAATAGAATCGGGAATGAATCGTATTCGTGTTGAATCCACAGGGAATTTTTATTCGCTTGATGATATTCGGAATTTGACGATCGTTTCCAGAAGTAGTGAACATTTTCGGCTGGGAGATATTGCTGAAATCAGTGAGGCTTATCAGATGCCAGCGTCGAACATTATGCGGATCAATGGAGAACCGGCTATCGGTATCGCCGTTTCGACAGTCCCTACCGGGAATGTGGTGGATATGGCAGAACTCGTGAAAGAGCGAATCGATCAATTTTCGGGGAAACTTCCGGCGGGATATCATCTTTCCTGTATTTATGATCAGGGATATGAATCGGATGTCGCCAATCGCGGGTTTATTGTCAATCTGATCGTTTCCGTACTCACGGTTGTGGCTATTTTACTTTTCTTTATCGGGTTTAAAAATGGAATTTTGATAGGTAGTGGACTGGTATTTTCTATATTTGCTACGCTTATCGTGATGTATTCCAATGGGATCGCGCTACAACGCATGTCGCTGGCTGCGATTATTATTGCCATGGGCATGCTGGTGGATAATGCCATCGTTGTGTCCGACTCCTGTTTGGTCAATATGCAACGGGGCATGCGTAAAAGAGTAGCCTTGATGCGGGCCTGTTCTTCGACGGCCTTACCCTTGCTGGCGGCTACGGTTATTGCTATTCTGACCTTTATGCCTATTTATTATTCTCCGCATATTACAGGAGAGTTGTTGTCCTCGTTGGTAATTGTTATTGGCGTGTCACTCATGTTCAGTTGGGTGTTTGCTCTTACGCAAACTCCGTTTTTTATTCAGGAATTTGTTCGCCGTCCACGTCCTGCCGAGTTGAAAGAGAATTTGTTTTCAGGGAAATGGTACGACATTTTCCGTTCCTCTTTGCATTGGGTGATCCGGCGTAAATACCTGGTTCTGTCCTGCCTGGTTGTGATGCTTTGTCTTTCTGCCTGGAGCTTTCGATTTATTCCGAAGGTTTTTGTTCCGTCACTTGATAAGCAATATTTTACCATTGATATGTGGTTGCCGGAAGGTTGCCGGATAGAGGAGACTGACCGTATCGCCGAAGATATGACCGATTATATTCGTACTTACGGGGAAACCGAGAGCGTGTCTGCATTTGTGGGCCGAACGCCTCCGCGTTATTATTTAGCGAACGTCTCTTTCGGACCGCAATCAAATTATGCACAGTTGCTGGTGAAATGTAGGACTTCGTCGATGTCCCGTCAATTGCATGCTATATTGCAGGATTCTATTCCCGTAAAGTATCCGGAGGCCTTTGTCAAAGTCAATAAATTTGAACTTAGCCCGCTTACAGAAGCTTTGATTGAAGCCCGTTTCTTGGGACTTGATATGGCTGTTTTGGATTCGCTGACTGGAGTGGCTATTGAAATTATGCGGCGGAATCCAAAAGTTGCGGATGCTCGTAACGAATGGGGTAATATGACGATGGTGATCCGTCCTGTATATGATCCGGTGAAAGCTGGAATGCTGGGGATTACAAAAGCAGATATGATTCAGTCCGTGAAGTCTATTAGTGACGGATTTACGGTAGGTGTTTATCGGGATAAGGAGAAAAAAGTTCCCGTGCAACTTAAATCGGAAGTACCCAATGTCACGGATGCTGAGTCTTTGGGAAATTTTTCTATCTGGAATGGAAGTAAATCAGCTCCTCTGTCGCAAGTGACCGAACGTATTGAAACTACCTGGGAGTTTCCACAGGTCAGAACGTATAACCGACAATTATCGATGGCTGCCATGTGTGGTGTAAAGCCCGGACACACGATGGCCGAGGTACACGGAGAGATAAGGGGAGAGATTGAAAAGATCCGTTTACCTGAAGGATACTCTTTCTTTTGGGATTCGCAATATAAGGATCAGGGAGAAGGATTACAGGCACTTGCCAAGTTTTTTCCTTTGGCTTTTCTCTTGTTGGTGGTAATTCTTGTAGCTCTTTTTGGTAATTTTCGAGAACCTGTCATTATTCTTTGTGTACTCCCCTTGTCGATCATTGGTGTTGCTGTCGGCATGTTGCTTACCGGGTTCGAATTTGGCTTTTTCCCGATTGCCGGTTGGTTGGGGCTTTTAGGGATGATTATTAAAAATGTTATCGTGCTGCTTGATGAAATCAATATACAACACCGGAGCGGCATTAGCCTCTATACTTCTATTGTCGAAGCTACGGTTATTCGTACTCGTCCGGTATTAATGGCTGTAACGACGACCATTTTTGGTATGGTGCCTCTCCTGTTTGATGTCGCTTTCGGGGGAATGGCCGCTACTATTATTTTTGGACTGGCATTCGCAACCTTGTTGACACTGTTTGTTACTCCGGCTCTTTATACTGTATTTTATAACGTAAAAGAATATCAACGATGAAAAAGATTGGTTTAATGTTTGTGGCTTTAGGCTGTTTGTCGACGGTATCCGCACAACAAAGCTCATTACTCGATACTTATCGTTCTATGGCTTTGCAGTACAATCACGATCTTAAAGCTGCAGAGAAAAATATTTCAGTCAGTTTGGAACTTGAAAAATCGGTCCGTGCCGATAGAAAGCCGAAGTTGGCTGCGGATGCGAGTTTCCGGTATACGGGTAATCCGATGGAATTGTCCATCGATTTGCCGGTCGCGGGAGTATCCAAAAGTTTTGAAGGACAACATATGCAATACGGCGTATCGGTTGCTTTGTTGCAACCAGTTTACACGGGAGGCCGGATTCTCGAGGCCATTCGGTTAGTCCGGCATCAACAGGCAATGGCGGTCAACCAAGCCGAAATGGTGCGGGTTATGGTTTGTTACCAAACAGATATTCAGTATTGGAACACGGTAGCTCGTCGGGAGATCATTGATGTAGTCCAAGATTTTTATGATTCGATGGCTTCATTGGTAAAAACAATCGGGGAAAGAGTGGATGCAGGGTTGGCCGATCCTCAAGATTTATTGATGGCTGAGGTGAAGCTCAATGAAGCTGAATATCGCCTGTTGCAAGCAAAAAATGATTTCCAAACGGGATGTATGGCTCTTAATTCCATTATCGGTGTGGAATTGCAAAGTTCTACAGAAATAGAAACAGTTGTCCCAATGCTTGCCATTGGAGACTCCTTATCGTTATCGACTGGAATGAATCGTCCTGAAATTAAGATTGCTGAAGAACAGGTAAAGATAATCGAGAGTAGTTCGCGGCGAAATGATTCTCAATATAAGCCTCAGTTTTATGTGGGTATGGAAGGAAATTATACCTCTCCAGGATATAATTTTCGTTCGGATATGGATCCTAATTATGCTGCTTATGCCAAATTATCAGTACCTTTATTTGAATGGGGAAAACGTCGTAGTGAAAAAAGAGCTTCTACGGAGCAGATCGGTATGGCAATCGATCGGGTGAATCGGGTGAAAGATGAAGTGGCATTGGACATACAGACGGCTAATCTGAATTTATTGCAGGCGCAGGAACGAGCGGTTTTGAGTGAAAATTCATTGGAAAAGGCTCGTGAAAACGAAATAAAAGCGTTGGAACGTTACGGGGAAGGGAAAATTTCTATTTTGGAAGTAATCGACGCCCAGACCTATCGGCAGACTTCACAACTCAATTATGTACATGCTAAAGTGGCTGCTCAAAGTTACTATTCGGGTTTAATAAAAGCTTTGAATGCGTACGGATCTTTCTAAATATAACTAACTTTGCAAAAACGGTATTGAAGATAGGATGAATACAAGACTAAACTCTTTTTTATATGTCGGATTGTTTTCCGGTCTTGGGGTATTTTCTTTTCTTTTGTTGATCAATTATTCCGGTTTCCCGTTACTATTAACCGAAGCGTCATCCTTAATCGGGGTATGCCTGTTTTTTATTTTGACTTTCAATATATTGGGTTATTTTACAATTCGGATCAGTTCCTGGCTAAACGATAGTTATGCTTTAAACACTCGTAGCCGATTGAGAATTGTATTCGTGTACGTGGTGGTCATGCTGATGTTTTTACTGTTAAATTACGGGTTGTTGGTTACAGCTAAACTTTTGGTAGGTTTGGCGCATCCGTTTACTTTTCCGAATGGGGGAGTGCGTCTCTTGATCCTTGTCTGGTTGGTGGAATTGGTCATTCTTGGATTACTGCTTGCTTATCGGGCCATGCAGAATATGCTTTATTTGCAGCAACGTACGTCGGCATTGCAAAAAGAGAACGATACGGCTCGTTACATGGCTTTGCAAAATCAATTGAATCCGCATTTTTTGTTTAATAGTCTCAATACCTTAATCGCCGAAATCGAATATAATCCTCAAAATGCGGTGAGTTTTACTAAAAACCTTTCGGATGTTTATCGTTATGTATTGCAATGTCAGGATAGACTTCTGGTTACCATGGGAGAAGAATTGGAATTTTTGAACTCGTATCTTTTTCTGCATGAGGTCCGGTTGGGAAATTGTATCACTTGTAACCTGATAGTTGCTGACGATTGTAAAGAGCGACTTTTACCTCCTCTGACATTGCAATTACTGGTCGAAAACGTGATAAAACACAATTCGATATCTGCAAGTCGCCCCATGGAAATCAATATAGAGGTAGAAAGGGACACGTTGGTGGTTCGTAATCTGATTAAACCCAAGATAGGCGATTCCTCGCCTGGCGTGGGACTTCAGAATCTGTCTAATCGATGCGAGTTGATTACGGGCAAGAGTATTGAGGTTTGTGATAAATTTGGAGTATTTACCGTGAAAATTCCTTTTGCAAATGAGTAGTTTGAAGGTCGGCATTATTGAAGACGAGGTTCCTGCAGCCCGTTTGTTATATATGATGATTCATCGATTACGCCCGGACTGGGAAATCATCGTGTTGTCCGGAAACGTGGAAGAGAATATACAATGGTTTACCGAAAATTCTCATCCTGATCTTTTATTTCTCGATATTCATTTGTCCGACGGTAATTCGTTCGATTTTTTAAACGCTGCTCGTCCCTCTTCCGTTATTGTTTTTACTACGGCTTACGATCAGTATGCCGTGCGGGCATTTGCGGTAAACAGTATAGATTATATTTTGAAACCTGTTGATGAAAAAAGATTATTGGAGGCCATCGTGAAATACGAATCGTTTACTGCAGGTGGTAAATTGCGGGCAGAGGATTATCTGGATACGATTCTTAATAGTTTGCAACAGAGAGAAAAGCCTTATCGAACCCGTTTTTTGATTTCCGGGGGAGATCGATTCCGCCCGCTGGAGGTAATCGATATCGCTTATTTTTATTCTGAAAATAAGATTACATTCGCTGTAACCTATTCAGGGCAGGAGCATATTGTCGATCTTTCGCTCAATAAACTGGTTGAACAACTTGATCCCGATCAGTTTTTCCGCGCTAATCGTCAGGTGCTTCTTTGTGTGAAAGCCATCATGCGTATAGAACCTTATTTCAACGGTAAAGTCGTTGTTTTTGTAAAACCGCCCTTTAAATCCCAGATTACGGTTAGCGAAGAAAAGATAACCGCCTTTAAACTATGGTTGAATTTTTAGAAATGCTATGGTTTATTTGTAATTGCCTTCGATCTATCGAGATCAGGTAGACTATTTTCTAATCGAAAATTCATGATTGATGACGATTTAAAGTCTATTTATTATTAACGTTCTTCGTTGATTATATATCTTTTGCTGATGGCTGTAAATTCAGTTTTTTTATAAATTATGTAATCGATGGCAAAGAGGGAAATATTCAATGAGGTATCAGACCAAATAGTTGTAGATCATACTGGTCAGTATCTTTACAAAATATCGCTTTGTTAGTAATTTAAGTTTAGGGGAATAATGAATGACAAAAAAACTGGATATTAATTGCTTATAATTAAACACCTTTATTTTATTATTTGAATAGATATTATTAATAAGCAAAAGTAGTAAGGTAAAAATGAAGTTTAATATAACAGGATTTCGGTCTTTATATGACTTGTTAGATGCTTTTCCAACTGAGGAATCATGCATCATAAACCTTGAATGTGTTATATGGCTTTTTAAAGTAATATCTCCATACGATAAAAGGTCTCAAGTCTATCATTTGGGAAATCACAAGTACATGTGTAAAAACACCAAAAGAGTATTCCATGTTAAAATGGGGGCAATATTCCAAGGAACAAGAGTTCCATTAAGAAGGAGATAAAGCCATGTTAGTTTTACCTCTCCATACTCGTTTATAACAAGCAGAATAAGCATAAAAAGTAATACTCACTCATAAAAGCAGGAAATATTTCCCGCTTTTATTAATCCCGAAAAATATGTTTATCTTTATCTTTAATTTTCAAACGAGCCAAATAACAAGCGGTCGCATAGGTGATTCCAATACCTACAATTAATTCAATACTGAACATGGCTGCATATGACCAAGAAAATTCCATATTTCCAAACTCTCGCCACAAAAGGAGAATGCACATAAAAGGTAATATTTGCCAAAATGTTCTTTGAATAATTTTTTTCTGAATATTATTATTTTCCTTCATGATATTTATTCAAATACAATATTCCATAAAATCTTTATCCCTTGCCAAGCAGAGGCTCCAATTGCAAAACTAACGACATATCCCATTGCGGCTTGAATTGTTGCAAGACCCATACCCGGAATTAGAAGACCTTTGTAATCTATGAATATGAATGATGTTGCGAATCCTCCTATACCACCTTCAACATCTGCCCAGAAAATTTCTTCTGCCTTGCTTAAAAATGATTCAAACCAGCGATTCCAATCTCCGTCATACATCTCTTCTTCCGGAATGGCATTTGTTGTTTTTGCCTGAGATTCCATATTCTTTATTTGCTCCATCCAAAAAACAGAGCTGTATTTTGCCACGGACATACCTATTAATAATTGAGCCTGTTCTGACTCGGGAAGATCAGATTCTGCTACCTGTTTTTCTAATTTATTAATAGAAGATATAAGATCTTGTGGAGACGAATGTTTATCTTTACGTACTTTATCCTTAAGATTCTTATAATACTTTCGCTGTTTATCACTATTGAATAATTGATTGTTAGAAGATTTTGCCTGTACTCGTGATTCCATTTTCTGAATGTCTTTTTCAGTTATCTTTACTCCTTCCGCAAAAGGCTTTTTATTCATAAAATCAACTATAAGTTTGCTTAATTTCTCTTTTTCATTTTGAGAAGACTTGGCCGCCGGAGATTTAAAATACTCCTTAAAAACATACGCTAATGCTTCGTTATGATATTTCCCTATCGTGTCATAAGGATTTGTAAAATGAGTCTGATAATTTATTTTTCTTAAATCAAACTCGTTTTTTCTTGATGGTAAGTTGTCGTCATCATTACAACCCGCCATAACTAAAAGTAGGCATACGATGAAATTGAAGAATTTTACTTTTTTCATAATGTAATTTTGTAATTAGTAAGTTTTAGATTAATTAAAATGCAATTTTGCGAATTTAACTTATATTTTTTAAATAAATGTGCCGTAATTGCAGTTTTTTTGTGCCGTAATTGTATCTTTTAGTTAATTTATTGATGGCGAAATTCTCTTTCCCGTACTTTTCATGCCAAAACTTAATTATGTTTTTTGGTATATTAAAATCCGGAAAGAAAAAACGCAATAGAATTGTTATTCCTTCATTTTGCAAAATTTTGAAAAGGATCCGGAAAATTATTCCGGACTTTTTCGTTAGTAGTTCCCTTATATTTTCTGATGTAATGGTATGTGCTTTCGATATCATGGTGTCGAAGGTGATCCATTAAATCTTTGAAGGTTACTCCCGAGTCAAGCAGAAGCCCTGCTCCCGTGTGTTTAAAGCTGTAAAATTTATATTCTTTGCTTAGTTTTAGTTTATCACGAAATTTATTGAACCGATTGCGCAATGTGTTTTTCCCGAGTTCTTCATATCCCGGTATGCCTTTACGTCCAAAAATGAAGAATTCTTTATTAAAATTTTGTAGTTGGTATACCGTTGTTATTAGTTCGTGTAATTTGGATAACATCTTGTCGTGGAGCTTTACTATCGATTATGTTTATGGTTATTTTGCCGGAATAAAAATCGATGTGTTTGATTTTTAGTAATCTTAACTCTGTGCCGGGGCGAATCGCACAGTAGTACTGCATCATGCAAGCTAAGTATAGCTGTGGATCGTCTTTTTGTATACAAACGAGTAGTTTTTTTAAATCATCTGGAGTGATGGGTTTTGGAGCTGCGTCTACTTTTTTCTTTACGTCGGGAATATCGTAAACGGGATTTAATTTAATGTATTTCTTTTTGATTAAGAAGTCGAAGAAAGCTTTTATTTTTATTTTGTAGGTTGTTACTGTTACTTTATCGAGATTTCGGATTTTGATAATGTAATCGAAAAAGTTCAATATAATTTCGTTATCAATCTCCGTTATATCGTATCCACCGAAACCGTTTTTTTCTAACCATAAAGTGAAAATTCGCATTTTGCTTTGATACGAAGAATATGTTTTTTCTTTTAATGCACTTTGTTTATATAGGAGAAATTCAGAGGACAATTTTCGAGCACAATTATTGCTCTTTTTTTAGATAACCAAAGCTCTCGGCTTCATTTTTGTATTGGATCTGATCCTCGTAAAGCACATCAGGATCATTCCATGGCGTCCAGCCATTTGACAACAATTTAGTGTATTTCGCAATTAATTTTTGCGCATGCTCACGCTTTTTAGCGTGGCTTTTTAATTGCTTAAATCCTTCATAAATTTTTTGCCGAACCATACGGCCGGTTTTGGGGTTGCGTACTGAGAAATACACGTACCACACCCGGCCTTCACTTAATTTCGGTATTGTTGCAACAATTTCTCGTTTCATTTTTTTCTGTTTTAAATTCCCCAATCCAAAATCAGAAAGAATGAAAAGTGTCTATATTGTCTGCAACCTGTCTATTGCATGTGTTGGCAATATACTATATATCAATAATTTATCGCCAAACTTGTAATCATTAAGCTCCAATGTCTATTTTGTGGCTATTGTAACCTGTTGATTAAGTGCAACATAAAAAGAACTTTGTGGAGCAGCAGGGAATCGAACCCTGGTCCAAACACGGAATCAATATGTTTTCTACATGCTTAGCTTTTTATTGGTTTTCGAATACAGCCCGGAAAAGAGCACCCAAACTGTACCTTAGCTTCTGAATTTCACCTGCGCCTCGAAGCATGACGCCGGCTAACCCTGTATTGCCTGCACCCCGGATGCCGGTTGGAACAAGGTGGATCCTCCGGCGGGATGTCTTGTCTCCACTATCCTTGAGCGGAGATTAAGCCTGAATCTACTGTGATTCGATTAGGCAGCAAGAGCGTAATTATTTTCGCCAATTAAAATTTTGCGTCCGGGATTAACGGGCCGGCTTCACTACGCCCGACATGCTTACATACCTATTCATCATGCTGTCAAATCCAGGTCTGCCCCATAGTTATGCGACAGCAAAGATAATGAAATATGCGGTATATTGAAGGGATCGGAAAAAAAATTATTCGGAACAATGTTCGATAAGGATCTTTGTTCCTATGGCGATCAGGATGATTCCCCCGAGCAGTTCCACGTTGATTCCTTTTATTTTTCCGAAGCGGTAACCGAAGCAAACCCCGGCGAGGGATAGAATGAATGTTGTAAAGCCGATAATAAATGAGGGGAGATATATACTGACCTTAAGAAAAGCCATGCTTATTCCGACGGCAAGAGCGTCGATACTGGTTGCTACTCCTAAGGTTAATAAGGTTTTGTTCGACAACGAGGCGAAAGAACTCTTCTCTTTCTGAAAAGACTCGTAAATCATTTTGCCTCCCAAGAAAGATAATAGAATGAAAGCAATCCAATGATCGTATGCTGTGATGTATGAACTGAAACTGACTCCCAGAGCCCACCCCGCAAGGGTCATCCCTCCTTGAAAAATCCCCATGGTTAAAGCTAACTTCATGGCTTGTTTCAACCAAAACGGTTTCATAAAAATCCCCCCGCTGATACTTACGGCAAGGCTGTCCATCGCCAGACCAACGGCAATCATAAACATGGTGATGATTCCCATACACAGATATTTTGTACAAAAATATAAAATAGATGGAGATTGTCGGCACAAAAGAGGTAAATCTTCCGTATTTTTGTAGGAGAACTTAAAGAGTTTAAAATTAAAACAAAAGGAAATGAACTTGCAGACGAAGGTGAATATCACCCCTCCCGATTTTTTGATCGATTACCGTTCTAAACTGATGTTGCTGGGTTCTTGTTTTGCCGAAAACATGGGTAATAAGTTTACTTATTATAAATTCGATGTGGATGTGAATCCTTGCGGCATCGTGTATAATCCCCGTTCGGTAGCCAATGTGCTTCGCCTGATGTTAGACAACAAAAAGTTTCAGGAGTCGGATTTATTACGTGAGAATGGGAAATGGGTAAGCCTCTATCATCATGGTTGTTTTTCGGATAGAGAACTTATGACGGTTTTGAACCGGATAAACGGAAGATTGGAAGAGGCCCGGGAGAATTTGAAAAGGACGGATTTATTAGTCGTAACATGGGGTACGGCCTGGGTTTATAAATACATGAAGACGGGGATGGTGGTGGCGAATTGTCATAAGATTCCCGCTAAGGAGTTCGAGCGTTATCGGTTGAGTGTCGGGGAGATTGCAGACGAATATATTTCGTTGATCCGTCGCTTGCGGGAGGTGAATCCCGATTTGCGGGTTATGTTTACCGTTAGTCCGATCCGTCACTGGAAAGATGGAGCCGATGGCAATCAGTTGAGTAAATCGACATTGTTACTGGCTATTGAGCAAATACGGGAGGCCGTGGAGCTGGTTTATTATTTCCCCGCTTACGAGATTGTGTTGGATGAGTTGCGGGATTATCGTTTTTACGCCGAAGATATGCTTCATTTAACCTCGTTTACGGTCGATTATATTTGGGAGCGTTTGTTGTTCAGTTATATCAGTCCGGATGTGTTGGGCGTGATGAATACGATCGGACGAATAAACAAGGGAATAACTCATCGTCCGTTCGATGCGACTTCCGATGATTATCGAAATTTAGTACGAAAACTACTGGCTGCCATTCGAGAGGTTACCCGGATTCATCCAACCGTAAATTTCGCGAAAGAGATAAAGCAGCTTGAAGCTTATCTTACCGTTTGAACGGCAACAAAGAGTCCGGACCGGAAGTCGTATCCTGTTCCTGTACCCGGTTTAATTCTTTTAAATAGATATCTGTTTTTACAGGATAACTGTTGGGATATTTCTTACGGATGCGTTTTAAAGCGGGGATTGCTTCGAGGCGGGAATGAAAATTTCCGACCCTGATTTTGAAATCGGGATCAAAGTATTGTAAATAAGCCGGAATATCGGGAAAAAGCTTTTCAAAATCTTCCGTGTATTTTTTTAAACTATCGACGTTTGAATTAAAAGAACTTGCGGATAGTATCTGGATTCGATAGCCTTTGAACGAGTATCCTTTTTTATTATTGGCTATATTTAATCTGACCAATTTTTCGATTCTGTGATCTCCGGAGATGTGAATATTTACTCCACCCAATCGATTGGGTTCCAGTAATTCGCGTATGAAATCAAATTCTTTCTCAACGGGAGGAATCGAGTCGTTTTGCCCCCGACCGTAACTCGCTATCAATAATAATACCGTGACTAAAAGTGTTCTCATATTTTATAAGATGTATTTGATCGTTCGCGTTATAACAATAGGCTACCATGGTCTTTCATGGAATGAACAAAGATAGCATAAATTGTATTGAAATGATAGAAAAATAGATAAATAACATTATTTTTGTCGGATGGGGATATAATTAAAAGTTCACGTGTAAAAATCATATAGAATGACTCAAGTATCGAATAGCCAAATTGTTGACATATTAAGAAAAGAAGCTAAAGCAGCCTTGGGATGTACGGAACCCGTGGCTTGTGCTCTTGCCTGTGCTAAATGCAAAGAGGTTTTAGGGAGTACTCCGGAATATTTGGAGGTGCGGGTGAGCGGGAATATATACAAAAACGGAATGGGCGTGGGGATTCCGGGAACGGGGATGGTAGGCCTTCCTATTGCTGCTGCTTTAGGTGCCGTTTGCGGCAAGAGCGAGTATGGTTTGGAAGTACTGAAAGAGGTGAACGAAGGGGATAATTTATTATTTGCAAAGGAGCTGGTATCGAAAGTCGTCGTTTCCATGAAAGAGGATGCACCCGATAAGTTATACGCGGAAGTGGATGCCCGGAGAGGAGATGATACGGCAAAAGTGATAATCATGAATGACCACACGAATATCGTGTATGTGGAGAAAAACGGGGAGGTTATTTTTAAAAAAGAGTATCGGGTGGATGTCTCTAAATTATCGGAAGATAATTGTCCCGTGTTGAGTGTCAGAAGAATATGGGATTTTATTCATGAGGTGGAGTTGAAAGATATCGAATTCGTATTGGAGGGAGCCGAGATGAATAAGGAGATTGCTTCGGAAGGATTGAGAAAGGAGTATGGGTTGCAAATCGGTAAAACTTTGCAGGAAAATATCGATAAAGGAGTATTGGAAAATGATTTGTTGAACAATGCTTTGATTCAGGCTACGGCTGCTTCTGATGCTCGTATGGACGGGTGCCCGAAGCCTGTAATGACCAATTCCGGTAGCGGTAACCAAGGCATTACGGTGTATATGCCTGTTATTGTTGCGGCAGAAAAATTCGGTTCTTCGAGAGAGCAGTTGGTGCGGGCTTTGGCGATGAGTAATTTGATTGCGGCTCATATTCACTCCTATATGGGGCACCTTTCGGCTCTTTGCGGTATTCTGATTGCCGGGACCGGGGCTGCATCTGCCATAACTTACCTGATGGGCGGGAGTTACGAGCAAGTCGTAAATGCTATAAAAACGATGTGTTCCAATTTGACGGGAATGATGTGCGACGGAGCAAAACAGGGATGTGCTTTAAAGGTATACTCCGGGGTCTCCGCTGCCGTGCAGGCGGCTTTATTAGCCATGCGGGGAATTCAAACCCATGATGACGGGATCATAGAGGACGATATTGAAAAGACGATCCGAAATGTCGGTTTGATCGGAACGGCCGGAATGGAAGAGACGGATAAGACAATATTGAATATTATGTGTCGTAAGGGAAGTAAATAGTCTCCCTTTTTCCTATCTTCGTGTAGAAGAATTTGTCTTGCAAGCAAAGAGAAATGGTTTCCTATGTAAATATACATACGCATTGCGGAGGGTGCGGGGTCAATATATTGGACGTCGGGGAACTTTATGCCGGTTTGAAGATCGAATTGAAGAAGAGGCGTTCGGGAGGGGAGCGGTTTTTCTATTCCGTAGGCTGGCATCCGATGAAAAAACTCACGAGAAAGAGGGAAGAAATTTTGAAGGAGTTGGGGCAAATGATCGCCTTAAAAGAGGTTGTCGCCGTGGGAGAATGTGGTTTGGACCGGAGATCCGCCGTGTTATTTTCAGAACAGATCCCCTTGTTGATAGGACAGGTCGAGTTAGCGGAACGGGCACGAAAACCTTTGATCATTCATTGCGTTAAGGCCTATCCCGATTTGATCAGGGTTCGTAAAGGCATGAAAACGACGGTTCCTTGGATTATTCATGGTTTTAATAATAATGAACAGATTCTTAATCAGTTATTAGAACACGGTTTTTATATTTCGGTAGGGCCTCAGTTGTTGAATCCTCGTTCGAACGCGTTTCGTTTGTTAAGAAAGATTCCGTTGTACGCTCTTTTTTTGGAGAGTGATGACCGGGACGTCCGGATCGAGGCGATATACGAATCTGCGGCTTCTGAATTGGGAATTGGAGAAGAGGAGTTGAAGCGGGTTATTTGGGATAATTATCAAAAAGTGATAGAGATAAGGTATGATGACGGAATGGTTAAGTAGGACGGAATTGTTAATCGGGAAAGAAGCATTGAAGAAATTGCAGGAAGCTCACGTGTTGGTCGCGGGGTTAGGGGGGGTAGGCGCTTATGCCGCGGAACAGTTGTGTCGTGCGGGAATAGGAGAGATGACGATTATTGACGGGGATTGCGTGGAGGAGACCAATAAAAATCGTCAACTGCCTGCTTTAGATAGTAACATGGGCAAGCCTAAGGCCGAAGTTATGGCCGCTCGCTTTCGGGATATAAATCCGGAAATACGATTGCATGTTATCAATGATTATATCCGGGACGACCGGATGATTGAAGTGTTGAAGCTGGCTTCTTATGATTATATTGTGGATGCGATCGACACGTTGGCCCCTAAAATTTTTTTGATATACCACAGTTTGCAGAACGGTTACTCTATCGTGAGCTCGATGGGGTCCGGGGGAAAGTTCGACCCTACGCAAATACGGATTGCGGATATTTCTAAATCCTATAATTGTAATCTGGCAAGAATGCTTAGGAAGAGATTACATAAATTAGGTGTGTATAAAGGGGTAAAAGTCGTTTTCTCTCCGGAAGAGGTCGATCCTGAAGCGGTGGTTCTAAGTGAGGGTGAAAATAAGAAATCCAATGTGGGAACGATCTCTTATATGCCGCCTGCATTCGGTTGTTTTTGTGCCTCTGTCGTGATTCGTGATTTGATAGGGAAATAAAAGAAAAGCGGCCAATGACCGCTTTTCTACGATTAGGCCCGAAGTTTCTGGGCACTTAATTTTTGTAATTTGCTTTCGGCATACTCTTTGGTGATGGTGACGGTCTCGCATTTTTGCGAGGGAATCTCGAACATCAGGTCTGTCATTATCGCTTCGCAAATGGAACGAAGTCCGCGTGCACCCAATTTGAATTCGATCGCTTTATCGACAATGTATTCGAATACCTCTTCATCGAAATTCAATTGTATATGATCCAAATCGAACAATTTCACGTATTGCCGGATAATGGCATTTTTCGGTTCCGTGAGAATATTCCTTAGGGCTTGTCTGTCTAATGGTTCTAAATAAGTCAATACCGGCAGGCGTCCGATGATTTCTGGAATGAGCCCGAAGGATTTTAAATCTTGGGGGGCAATGTATTGAAGCATGTTGTCCCGGTCGATGGTTTCGGTTTCTTTACTGGCGGTAAAGCCTACTACCTGGGTGTTCATTCTTTGGGCTATCTTCTTCTCGATGCCATCGAAAGCTCCCCCGCAGATAAACAGAATATTTTTCGTATTTACGGGTATCAGTTTTTGTTCCGGGTGTTTTCGTCCACCCTGAGGCGGTACGTTTACGATCGAACCTTCCAATAGTTTCAATAGGCCTTGCTGCACTCCTTCTCCGCTGACATCCCGGGTAATGGAAGGGTTGTCTCCTTTACGGGCGATCTTGTCTATTTCATCGATAAACACGATCCCTTTTTCGGCGGCTTCCACGTCGTAATCGGCGGCTTGAAGCAATCGCGTCAAGATGGATTCGATATCTTCTCCCACGTAGCCGGCCTCCGTTAAAACCGTGGCGTCCACGATGGTAAAAGGAACATGCAACATTTTGGCAATGGTACGTGCTAACAGGGTTTTTCCCGTTCCTGTTCTGCCGACCATAATGATATTCGATTTCTCTATTTCGACGTCATCCTGAGTCTCTTTTTGGGCCAAACGCTTGTAATGGTTATACACGGCTACGGCTAAATGTTTTTTAGCCTCGTCTTGCCCGATCACGTATTGATCCATGAATTCCTTGATCTCGATCGGTTTTTTTACTTCGATCTGATCCAGATTTAACGAAGAGGTATGGTTTTTTTGTTCTTCCTGTACGATATCGTACGCTTGTGTTGCACACATATCACAGATGAAACCGTCCACACCCGATATAAGAAGATCCACTTCATCTCTGGATCTTCCGCAGAAAGAGCACTTGTCTTGCATCATTTATTTTTCTCTGGTTAATACCACATCGATCATGCCGTAGTTTTTAGCTTCCTCGGCAGTCATCCAGTAATCTCGATCGGAATCCTTTTCCACTTTTTTGAACGGGTTTCCGGAATGATCGGCAATAATCGTGTATAGTTCTTTTTTCAATTTGGCAATTTCACGTGCTGTGATCTCGATGTCGGATGCTTGTCCTGAGGCTCCACCCATAGGTTGGTGAATCATTACCCGGGAGTGTTGCAAGGCGGAACGTTTCCCTTTGGTTCCGGCTGTCAGGAGCACGGCTCCCATGGAAGCTGCCATTCCGGTACAGATAGTTGCCACGTCACATTTTATATATTGCATGGTGTCGTATATCCCCAAACCGGCATACACGGAACCTCCGGGCGTGTTGAAATAAATCTGGATGTCTTTTCCGGGGTCCGTGGATTCCAGAAAAAGAAGTTGAGCCATAATGATATTGGCCACATCATCGTCGATAGGTGTACCTAAAAAAATAATCCGGTCCATCATCAAACGGGAAAATACGTCCATCGTGGCGATGTTCAATTGACGCTCTTCGATGATGGTCGGAGATATATAGCTTGCCGTGGCAGATTCGAATCGGTGCAGGTTTAAGCTGCTAATGCCTTTATGTTTCGTGGCATATTTTTGAAATTCATTTTTTGGAAACATATTATTTTAATTTAATCCGCCGCTAAGTTACGAAAAAACGAAGCGAAAGACAAGTATGTAACAAAGATTAACCGGGTGGTGGCTATCCGGGGCTGATCGGGTAAAGGTGCGGGAATCCGTACGTGTAGAGGTCGTCTATAAAGAGCTTTCGATTGGAAATTAGGTAAAGGTTTTTATAGTGATAAAAAATTCTTATTTTTGAATACAATAAAATCATATTTGTTTTCTGTTCGGGAACGAAGGAAATCTAAATTAGATTGTAATAACGAGAAATAATATAAATAGTTGATTATTAGTGTGAATTATTGTTTGCACCAATAAAAACTTTGGGGGAATTTTAAGATAATAAGCAGCAAAATATAAAATATGGATTTGTTTGAAAGGATAAAAGCGGGCGATAGAGTGGCGTTTAAGACTCTTTTTGATCTATATTATAAGGATTTGTTGCGGGTAGCTGTTTATTACGTACGTGACTTCGAGGTGGCTAAGGACATCGTTCAGGAACTTTATACGAAATTGTGGGAAAACCGGGATGCTTTGCAGAGGGTGGAAAATGAACGGGGGTATTTAAGAAATAGTACGCGGAATCGTTGTCTGAATTACCGGGAACACAGTTTGGTCGTGGATAAATACCAACGATCGTACGTGGAGGAAGAGTGTGAAGAAGAGCCGGAGGAGTTGATTCAAAACGTAAAACGTTTACTGGAACGTTTGCCGGAAAAGAGACGTAAAATTTTGGAATTAAGTATTGTCGAGTCCAAATCTTACGCGGAGATCGCACAAGAACAGGGTGTTATGATAAATACGGTCAAAGATCATATTCGTAAAGCCTATGCTTTTATAAGGGAAAATACTTCAAAAGAAAAATTGAAATCCATATTGTTTTTTTTATTTCGAAAAAAATAAAAATTAACATTTCCGAGCCCCACCATTTGGAGAGATTCCTGTCATTTATATAAAATTGTTTTAAACAAATGTATAAAAAATGACGACCGAAAAGGGAGTAGAAGGGATCATTTATGATAAGTTGTGTGGCGAATCGCTTTCCGCTGAAGAGGAGGGTTTGTTTATGGAGTGGTATGCTTTGCCCGAACATCGGAAACAATATCACGAATTGGAGCGAATAAAATTCGCTGTATATATCGCGGGGTGTGAACGCAAAATCGTTTTGGCAAGAGAGTGGCAAAAAATTCATCAGAAAATAGATGAAAAGAGAATCGTCCCGGTATGGATACGCTATGCCGCCGTGTTTATTCTTCTTTTCGGGGTGGGGATTCTATGGTGGAATCCAATGGAGAAAAACGAGTTCGTTTCGGATAATCCGGTAGTCGTGCCCGGTAAAAAGCAAGCCGTTCTGACGTTATCCAACGGTAAAAAAATAGTGCTTGGCGATTCGTTGGTAAAACCTGTCACGGAAGAGAAAGGAGTGGTCATTCGAGGACTTTCCGGAAATATGTTGGCCTATGATATCGTGGGGGAGGAGGCAAAACGGACCTATAACCGGATTGCGGTACCCCGGGGAGGCGAATACGTTCTGACTCTATCCGACGGTTCCGTCGTGTGGTTGAATTCTGAGAGTTCGCTCTATTATCCGATTGTTTTTACCGGAGACACCCGTGAGGTTACCTTGACGGGAGAGGGTTTTTTTGATGTGAAAAAAGCGGATGGAAAGCCTTTTATCGTGAATTCGGAAAAAATGAATGTTCGCGTGTTGGGGACTCAATTCAATGTAAGAGTATATCCTGGCGAGAGCCAACATACCACTTTGGTAAAGGGGGCTGTTGAGGTAAAGGATGGAAAACGAGCGGTACAACTGATCCCCGGACAACAAGTCTCTTTGGAAAAAGATTCTATGGTCGTTCGGGAAGTAGATCCTATGGATTACATTGCCTGGCGGTACGGGGAATTTAACTTCAGGCAATGTCGGTTGGTGGAGTTGTTCGAAGAGTTGGCCAGATGGTACGATCTGAATCTGTTCTTTGTTAACCCGGAAGTGAAGGAGTATGTTTTCACGGCTTCTTTTAAACGAAGCACTCCGGTGGATGAAGTTATATCTATTTTAGAAAAAACGAAAAACATTAAAGTCGAATTAAAAGGGAAAACGTTAAAAGTCACAAAAAATTGTCGGAATTAAAAATTCGGGAGATGTTGGCGTATCTCCCGATCGGTAAAATTCCTTGTCAGAGGAATTTTAAAGTCTAATCATTAACAACAAAACTATGAAAAATCTAAGAGAAAAACTCATTTGGATTATGATTAAATTTAAATTGTTTTGCCTCGTCATGGCTTTGGGCATTTCGGGACTGAATGCGAAAGTCTGGTCACAGCAGGAAAAATTGAGTTTAACGATGAATGGGGATCTTGTTCAGTTATTTGAAAAGATTCAGAAACAGACCGGTTTCAGATTTGTTTTTAACCATGCTGATGTGAAAGGATACCAATTGAAGGGTGAGGTCAAGGAAAAAACTGTTTCTGAAATTCTGGATTGGGCATTAGCGAATAAGCCGTTGAAATACGAGATCGTTAATGAGCATGTAATTATTTATTATGAGTCGGCTAAACCGGCACAGGATTCAGTAAAGATGGTAAATATAAAAGGGACGGTGCGTGATGAAGGCGGTTTGCTTTTGCCTGGGGTTTCGGTTATGATAAAGGGTACGTTGGTCGGTGTCGCCACGGGTAATGACGGAAAGTTTACCTTGAATGTTCCGGTGAGAGATACGGTAATACTTGTTTTCTCGTTCGTGGGGATGAAGACTTTGGAAGTAAAATTCGATCCGAACAAAACGGAGTATAACGTGGTAATGAAGGACGAACAGGTGGCTTTGGATGATGTAGTGATCACCGGATTTCGACAAACAACGAGACAAAAAGCGACGGGCTCCGTGGCTGTCCTAACGAAAGAGAATTTTGCCAATAAAGCTCAACCGACAGTAGATAATTTGCTTCAGGGGCAGATTGCGGGCGTGAGCGTACAGGCCATATCCGGACGTCCGGGCGAGTCGGCTAAGATACGGATCAGAGGAACCAGTACATTTAGCGGGGATGCCGATCCGTTATGGGTTATAGACGGGGTTCCGTTGCAACAAACTTTTCCTAATATTTCGACAACTCAAATTAAATCCGGCGATTTCAGTACGCTTTTTTTGAACGGAATCGGGGGAGTAAACCCGAATGATATAGAGAATGTGACGGTATTGAAAGATGCCGCAGCTGCAGCTATTTACGGTTCCCGTGCGGCCGGGGGTGTTATCGTTGTGACGACCAAGAAGGGGAAAGCCGGAAAGATGCGGGTCAATTATGCGGGTAATGTTACCATTGTAGGAAAACCGCAACGGGATGGAAATCTGATGAATTCGTCCGAAAAATTGGCATGGGAACAGGAGTTGTGGGATGAATTCTCCGCGGAAAAGTACAATGAGGGCCTTCGTTATCCGGTTGTGGGTATTGTCGGTATGTTACGTTCCGGCCGGTTGGGAAAGGACGGTAAGTTCAAAGGTGATAATGGTTACGAACCGATGAGTGCGGAAGAGCAGGACGCTTACCTTCGGGAGTTGAGCGGGCACACGACGAACTGGTTTGACGAATTGTTCCGTACTACGGTTTCGACCAGCCACCATCTGTCTCTTTCGGGAGGTGCTGAGCGTTCTACTTATTATATTGCATTAGGGTATTCGAAAGATAATGGGGTGTTGAAAAAAACGGATTATGACCGATATAGTTTCAATGCCAAAATTAATTTAATGCCGATAGATCAATTGAAATTAGATTTTGGTTTTGATTTGGCCCAGCAGAAATCCGGAGGTTCTTCTTTGAACGTAGATCCTTTCAAATATGCTTATTTTGCCAATCCCTACGAACGTCCCTATAACGAAGACGGAAGTTACCGGGCGGACGTGACTTATTATTCGTTACCCAAGATGAATGATGCATCGAGTACGACGTTATTGCCGCCCAACGGATTTAATATAATGCGGGAGATCGATGAGACTTCCAGTAAGGTAAATAATTTCTCGACCACCTTGCGAATGGGAGTAGAGTATCGCTTTATCGAAAAATTGAAATTTGCAGGATTGGTTTCCTATACTTTTACCAATAATAAAACGGATAATATCAATGGAATCAATACCTATGCGGCTTACGCCGATCGGTTTAGTTTCGATCGTAAAAATCCAGACAGGGTATACGGTTCGATTACACAGACTTCCGGGAACAACAGCAGTTATTTCCTAAGGGGACATTTCATGTATGACGACCTGTACGGTGAGAATCATCGTTTGTCCGTATTGGCCGGAGCCGAGATACGGGGAACAAAGGCTAAAAGCATGTATGCCAAACGGTATGGTTACGATCCGGTAACGGGAAATTCCTCCATTCCCATCCCCTCTAAACCTGCGAGTGGAGATAATATCAGTTATTCCGATTTGGAATCTTTCGCGGCAATCGTGGACCAGCTTTCAGGAGAAAACGTGATCGAGAATCGTTTTGCTTCTTTCTATGCTTCATTGGATTACTATCTGATGGAACGTTATATCTTTAGTTTCTCGTTCAGAACGGACGGATCAAACCATTTCGGTAGCGACGAGCAATTTAATCCGACGTGGTCATTGGGAGCCGTATGGCATTTGGGAGACGAGAACTTCATGGCTCCTTTGAAGCCGGTATTGAACCGGGTGGCTTTACGAGCAGCTTTCGGTTACACGGGTAACGTGAATACCTCTTATAGTCCGGAATTAATCATGAACTACGATAAGGTAAATCGTAAATTCGGTAACGGTTTAAGGATGGCTACCGTGTATAATGCTCCTAATCCGAATTTAAGATGGGAGAAAACAAAGGATATGAAGTTAGCGTTGGATTTCGGTTTATGGAATGACCGGATTTCAGGTTTGGTGGAGTGGTATTATCGATTGAGTTCCGATGTGGCGACCGACGTGAAGGTATTGACGACAACCGGATTCAATCATCAGGGGTATAATACCTCCGAGATAGAGAATAAAGGGATCGAGGGAACGCTGAACGTGAAGGTATTGGATGGAAAAGATTTTAAATTGAAAGTTTCGGCAAATGTGGCCTGGAATCAGAATAAATTGAAAAAATATAATCCACCTGCCTCTACCTATTACTCCTACGAGGGATTCCCCCTGAGCGGTATATTCGGCGGAAGGGTAACGGGTATCGATCCTCAAAACGGGATGTATTTGTTCGAATTGCGTCCGGATGCAGAAATCAATCAGGCCACGGATTTGCATAAAGGCGATAACTACCGTTTTTATTTGGGAACGAATATCGCTCCCGTTACCGGAGGTTTCAATGTGAATTTTTCCTATAAAAATGTCAGTTTGAATGTAGGTGGCTCTTATTCGTCCGGGGCGAAAGTGATAAATAATCTTGCTTCTCCGGCCAGTTATAGCCGGGTGGGCTCTTCTTCCGGAGATTATGAACCCGTTCAGTCGGATTATAATGATCTGTATACCAATCATCTGAATGTTCAGAGAGACCGGACGAACCGGTGGACCCCGAATCGTACGACGGGAGTGAAATACGGACGCATTATCGATAGTTTCGGCGACCGTTTGTATTTGGATTACTATAATCCGACGGAGACGGTGATTACGCGGGGAATTATGCTGGAGAATATCTCTTATCTGCGTATCCAGAACATCTCGATCGCTTATAATTTGGGAACGGAGGTATTGAATAAATTGAAATTGTCTTCTATGGGCTTCATGTTGACGATGAATAATTTCTTTACCATTACGAATTATTCGGGACTTGATCCGGAAACACCGGGAGCTACCTATCCGAAGACCCGTTCCGTGACTTTAGGTATAACTGTTGGATTCTAAAAATGACAGGATATGAAAAATTTGAAATTATATATATTATTGGTATTTAGCTTTTGCTGTTCTTGTAAAGATTATTTGGATGTCAAAGAGCAGGGTGTTGCTATTCCCAAAAGCGCCGAAGAGTTCTCGGCTATTCTCCATGCCCGACTGAACGATATGGATTACGGGAGTGAGGAGGTCGTTTTGGGAAATGCGAGGACCATTCTGAATTATGAATGTTACGGTGATAACCAGAATACGAATTTGTCGACGGCGGGAATCTCGTTGCCTATATACGTGGGTTCGAAAATCAATGATTTCCAGTCTGATTACGAGGAGTTATATGCCGTGATCCGGGATTGTAACCTGATTTTGGATAACATGGAACAGCGGGACTCCGAGTTAGGAAAAAATGTGTTGGGAACAGCTTATGCTTTGAGAGCCGTTTGCTATTATAACTTGATGCGGAATTTTTGCGAACCTTATGATCCGGAAAGGGCTGAAGATAGGTTGGGCTTACCGATAGTCAGTACTTTCGATATGGAAGCAAAGCCTGTTCGCTCCGATTTGAAAACTACGGCAAAATTTATTGAAGAAGATTTGAAAAAAGCCATTACTTATAATGTGCAGGAAGGGATGTACCGTTTTACGGCGGATGTGGCAAAGGCTTATTTAGCCCGGCTTTATTTCTGGTGTCAGGATTGGGGTAATGCTATTCCGGTAGCAAAAGAGATTTTAGAAAAATATCCCTTGTTGTCGGGGCAGGACTATACGGATATGATTCAGAGTCAGAACACTCAAAAAGGAAATATTTTGTTAAGATCTTACGTGATTTCCGGGGATTTTTATTCAGATTCGGATTACGCGGATGCGAAGAGAGATGCTAAATACCGCCCCGCGAGAAAAGAGTTTGTGGATCTGTTTGTCGAGAAAGGAAGAGACGTGCGTTACGCTATCTCTTTCGATGAGAAAAGGTTGAATATGAAAAATATTTTTTCCGGAGTACGTAGTGCGGAGATGTGTTTGATTTTGGCCGAGTCTTACGCTCATCAAAGTAATGGGACATCGGAAGCCTTGTCGTATTTAAACCAGTTGCGGGAGAAACGGATTAGCGATTACGTCCCCTATACCCTTGAAACTTTGCCGGAGGTAAACCCGAATGCCCGGATTAAGGTGGATGCGACCGGAGCCTCTTTGACCAAATTGATGTCGGCTATTTTCGATGAACGTCGGAAAGAGTTGTATATGGAAGGAGACCGTTGGTTTGAGTTGAAACGAAACGGACGCCCGGAATTCTGGGTTGCAAGAAACGGATTGAAGTACGAGACGAGTACTTATCTGTACACGGCTCCCTTGCCTAAAAATGATATCGCCCTGTTGCCGGGATTGATTCAAAATGAAGGATATGAATAATAGTGTCAAACGAAACAAAACAGGTAGAATTATGAAAAAGCTAATATATATTTTGGTTATGGGCGGGATGTTCTCTTTTATCGGTTGCGGCGATGTCGGAGATTATCCTAAAAAGTCCGATGATTATAAAAATGTGGATCCTTATGTGTTGCCTAAAGCAAAGGTGTTGACTCAGGAGGAGCGGGATGCGGTTCAGGCGGAACGGGATGAGTATACAACGGCTACGGAAGTGGAGTAGTTCGAATGATCTTCTAATAATTAAAATGAAAGCATATGAAAAATATATTGTTTCTATTCGCTCTGTTCACTTTCGGTTGTTTGGCAACAGGGTGTAACGATGATGATGATAAAGATTCGACCCTATCTTTTGACCGGGCCGTGTATATTTTGCAAGCGGAAGCTCCGTTAGAGATTACCCTTTTAGCATCTGTTCCGGCGAGCGAGGCTTTTTCGGTCCCTTTTGATATTACGGGAACAGCTGTTTTGGATGAAGATTATACGATTTCGGCCCGTCAATTCGAATTTAAACCGGGGGAGTCGAGCGCAAAAATAGTGATTACGCCTAAAGACAATCTTAACGAGGGGCGTGAGATCAAGTTGGCCTTGAAACCGGTATCCGGATACCGATTGTGGAATAATAAGATCGCCATGATTCCGATAGAATTGAAAGAACGATTCAGTTGTTCTTTTATGAAGGCAAAAACCGAATTGACGCAAAAATTGGATGTGGAAATACAGATTAGCGGAGAATTGAACAGTAGTAGCGTGCCTTCCGTGGATTTGCATTTACCGTTTATTTTTACCGAAGCGACAACCGCCGAATTAGGAAAACATTTTTCTATTGAAGGAGATGTGAATGAATTTGTTATTCCGGCGGGCCAGAAAAAAGCTAAAATCAGCATTGACTTTTTAGCATTGGAAGCCGGAAAAGACATAATCGAACTGGAGTTAGATCCGGATGCCCGCTTTTTTGTCGGAGACTACAATAGGCTGACGATTAAAATCGTAGGTCCTTCTTTTTATGAGCGGATGTTAGGAAAATGGGCATTCAAAGAATTTGCCAGCTACGAGTTTATCGTCGGGTGGTGCGAGTATCCTAACGATTTGGATAATATGCCGTTGGATAACCGTTCGGATGATATTTTGGAATTTGTATCTGGAGAAAAAGACGAGTTGAAAGTACATATGACCGGAGATCTGCGGAAGTATTTCCGGGATAGCGAGGTGACGTTCCTCGGGGAGATAGAGGATGAGGTGAGTGATTTGGAAGATATTATATTACTGCCTTATATGGAGTTGAGTAATGTAAACGTTACCTTCTCCGACAACCAGATGGATATACGTCCTGCCAGAGTCGGATTCCGAGTGCTCGATAACGGTAAAACGCTTGAAGTGCATATCGTGGATTTCGAACCTGTTGATTTCTTGCAGGATACTTATGCCGACTGGGGAGACGAGATTGCTTATTTCTACCGAATGAGGTATCTTTTCACGAAGGTGGAAGAGTAGAAAGAGTTTTTTACGAGGGATATAACCTTTCGTGGGTGTTTTAAGGAAAGATCGTGATATTTTTATATATCACGATTTTTTTACGATAATAATCTCCTGTATACAAGCGATTTTTCTTGACTTGGAGTATTTATGAATATACTGAAATTAGGAAAATATATCTTTTGGATTATGATGTTTCAAATACAGAAGATCGGTGATGCGATGTACGAATAAGTGGTTTTAACAGTGTAAAAAAGAAGCAGGTTACGGTTTATCGGACTTGCTTTCTTTTATTTGTAACATGCCGGTGTTGTGGTTTATGGTGTTCTGCGAATTTTAATTAATTGAATATCTGCTTAATAATGATAACAAAAACATAAAATAAAAGTTTGTTGTAAGTGGTGTATTGCTTGTCAGGCTTTTTTTATAGGCAGAACTAAATTTGAGGTCAGTATGTTAATTCGTGATGAAATTAAGATTTATTATTTTTTGTTGCTCTCTTTTAATTACTTTTATTGTAAATAGAAGGTGATTTAATATTCGTAGCGTGAGTGTGTGTCGTTATGCAAGATTCTGATAATGATATATGTCTATTACTGAAAAACCGGGATGTAAAGGGAATGGAACTTCTTTTCAAGGAATATTACAGGCCTTTGGTTTTATGGGCTGACACCTTTCTGAATAACATGAGTCAGGCAGAAGATTTAATACAGGATTTCTTCATTAATATTGTGGGAACGAAAAGTGGAGAGTAAGTTGTATCCTCGTACTTTGAAATCTTATCTTTTTACGGCAGTAAAAAATCTATCGTTAAATGTGTTAGAAAAGATCGATCCTCTAAAGGGGGGTTATGATGTTGCTAAAATAGATGTTCCGAGTCTGGAATATAAGACCTGAATGAAAAGATGCTTTGTAAGATCGAACAGGAGATTGAGAATTTGCCTCCGCAAAGTCGAAATGTGGTTAAATGTATTTATTTAAAAGGGATGCGTTATAAGGAGACGGCAGAAGAATTGAATATATCTGTTGCTACGGTTAAGACATTGCTGGTTAATTCATTAAAAAGAATGAGAGAGAATACATCGGAAATCGATCTTGAGGTATTGTTACTTTTTATTCAAAAATCTTTGGATAGGTGCGATCGTTTTGATCTTTTCTTGCCTGTTTTCTCGGGAGTTCTGTCGATGATTAAAAATAAACAGTTTGTTTGTTCGGATTAAAATTTAAAATAAAAATATATCTTTGTTTGCAGTAGTATAGTGATTTTAGTATCGATGGTTGAACTTGCCCGTGTATATTTAGGAAACTCTCAAAATTTTAAGACGCAGTATGAGATTCATTTTACCGCGTTAAAGTTTTTCGCTATGCGCTACGTGGGAGACGAGGAGGTGGCCTGTGATTTGATTCAGGATATGTTTGTGAAATTATGGGAGAGAAAAGAGAGTTTTGAAAACGATCAGGTATTGAAAACCTATTTGTACAGGGCGGTAAGGAATAATTGCCTGACCTATATACGCGACAAAAGACGTATGGAGAAACGATTGGAAGATCACCAGGAAGAAGATACGGAAGAGTCTTTTGTCACTAAAGTGATGGAAGCGGAGGTTTACGCTTTGATAAATGAAATATTTGAGGAGTTGCCCGACGCCTGTAAAAAAGTATATTCCCGTAGCCTGGAAGGTAAGAGTCACCAGGAAATTTCCGAAGAGTTACATATTGCAATTAATACAATCAAGCGTCATAAAAATAATGCAAATCACTATTTAAGAGAACGTTTGGAGAAAATATTGAGTCTCGTTTTAAGCCTTTCCTGATTTTTTTGTCAAAAAGATGATTTTTTTATGACACCTGGAATGTATTCTGGTGTCTATATAATACTGTTTATGAAATGGAGATTTATAAACGAAATAGAAACTTATGGGGTGAAAACAATGTCGTGCCGAATTTGAACGGATGTTATGGATATTATACATATAAAAAAGATAAGAAAAATAATCGTAAAACAGTTGATCGGGGAGATCAGCGAACCCGAGAAACGCTTGTTGGACGAGTGGTTGCTTCGGTCGGAGGAAAATAGAAAACTTTTTGAAAGGGTGACTTCCGGGGAGTTTGTCGGCCACGCGATTATGGATGATTATACGGTCGATAGGCGGAAGGTATGGCGGAAAATAGAACGTCAAACGGTTTGTCGGCGATGGAGTGGAAAATATCGTAATCCTATCCGGGTTGCTGCTGTCGTTTTGGTACTTATAGGTGTAGGCTTGTATTATATGGTGGCCGATAAAAAGGAATGTCCGGGTATCGTATTGGTAAAAGACAAAATAGTTTCGGGTAAATCCAAGGCTATACTCGAGTTGGCTAATGGAAATAAGATTGTTTTGGAGAACGATACGACCTTTCGATTCGGGGAGGAGGGGCTTGTTATGGTTAATCGGAGCGATACATTGGATATGGCGGAAGGGGGAGAGAATAAGACCTCCGGCGAATATCACACGATACGGATTCCCCGGGGAGGTGAATATGTAGCCCGACTTAGCGAGGGTACGGTCGTCTGTTTGAACGCGGAGTCGGAACTTCGGGTTCCGGTTGTTTTCGATACAAGTACAAGGGAAGTGTATTTCAATGGAGAGGGGTATTTCTCTGTGGCGAAAGATGCGGGTAGACCTTTTATCATTTATACGGATGGTTTGAGTATTAAAGTGTTGGGGACGGAATTTGTGCTTCGTTCTTATCGGAATGAGGAGGAGATTATCACCACCTTGGTAAAGGGAGCGGTAGAAGTGACCGACGGCCGGGATAGTTGCCGGTTGCTACCCAATCATCAGGCCCGGGTAAATAAGGACGGACAGATGTCGGTAAAAGAAGTTGACGCGTATCGCTATATGGCTTGGACGACAGGTCGTATGGTTTTTGAAAACGAACGCCTTGAAACGATTATGGATGAGTTGAGCCGTTGGTATGATGTGGACGTGTTTTATAGCAGTCAGGATTTAAAGAATTTGCGATTTACAATGGATGTAAAGAAATATAGCGATCTGGATAAGTTTACGGCTTTGATGGAAAAAACGGGTAAGGTTTCTTTCCGGATTAAAGATAGAACTGTGGTCGTGAGTAAACAATAAAAAGAAGAGGATAGTACCGCAAATACTATCCTCGATTAGCCGTAACGGGCTAAGTAAAAACTAAAAAACAAAGTTATGGAAAAAGATCAACAAATGAAAATCCTTTGAAACAAATGAAATTCTGTCTCTGCCGCAAACAGAGGTAATGGTGCTAATGCAAAAACTAAAAACAAATGTTATGAGAAAAACAAATGTCTGTTTCAGGCCGTTGGGCCTGAGGCTTCTCCCAATTTTACGAATTATGAAGATTATATGCTTATTCTTATTGTTGTTTGTCGGTCAATTGAATGCAGGTACGTTTGCTCAAAATAGGCGGTTGGATATTGATGTGAAGAATGCATCGCTTCGGGACGTGTTTGAGCAGATCAAACAAAAATCCGGTATTAGTTTTATGTTTAGTAATGACGATGTAAAACAGGTGGGGCGTAAGAGTATTCAAATGAAGAATGCGGATGTTGAGGCAATTTTGAATAAGTGTCTGGAGGGTACGGGACTGACTTATGAATTAATGGATAATGTGGCTATTATTCGTAAAATAAAATCTTTTGAAAAAGATAGCGTAAAAGATTTAATATTAAAAGGTGTCGTGAAGGATGAAACCGGTTCTCCTTTACCCGGGGTAACGATTAGAATAAAAGGTACAACAATCGGGGTAACCACGGATCAGAACGGAGTTTATAAATTATTGCTTCCCAAGGATACGGCAACGGTTGTTTTCACGTTTATAGGCATGCAGACCGTGGAACGAAAATACACGGGGCAAAAAGAGATCAATGTGGTATTGAAGGAGAGAGCCACAGAGGTGGATGAGGTGGTCGTGGTAACGGGATATGAAACTATTCAGAAAAAGAGATTGACGAGTGCCATCACGAGTATTAAGGCCGAAGATATCATTGTTTCGGGCTTGTCTTCCATAGATCAAATGCTGGAAGGACATATTCCGGATATGATGTTTATGGTGAATTCCGGAGAGGTCGGGGTTGTGCCTAAGATCAGGATCCGTGGGACCTCTACCTTGATCGGTAACCGCGAACCCTTGTGGGTGGTGGACGGTGTTGTGATGAAAGATCCTGTTCCGGTGAGTCCCGATGAACTGAACGATCCTGACTATGTAAATCGTATCGGTAACGCTATTGCCGGGCTGAATCCTCAGGATATTGAAAACATAAACGTGTTGAAGGATGCTTCGGCAACTGCTCTATATGGGGCCAAAGCCGCTAACGGGGTTATCCTGATCACGACCAAGAAAGGGCATAAGGGTAAAATGTTGGTGAGTTACAATATGACTACGACCATGAAACGCCGTCCCCGGTATTCCGACAATAAAATCAACGTGATGAATTCAAAAGAGCGGATGGATTTTTCGCGGGATTTGTTTAACTCTCGTTATAAATATAGTAACAATATGACGGAGGTCGGCTTTGAAGGATTAGCAAAACGGCTATATGACCGGGAGATCGGTTATAAACAATTCAAGGAGGGAGTAGACCAGTTAGAGACGGAGAATACGGATTGGTTCGATTTGTTGACGGAAGACTCCTTTTCACATCAGCATACCTTGAGTTTGACGGGAGGAACGAAGGATTTGCGTTACTACTCTTCCGTGGGATATGCCAGGGATAATGACGTGATAAAGGGTAACCGGAACGAACGTTACACCGTGGTGTTGAATATGGATGCCAATTTAACGAAGTACTTGGCGGCTTCCTTCAGTATAAAAGGAAATGTAGGGGAACGGAAGTATAATCAATCCTCGCTGGCTCCGATGGATTATGCTTATAACACGAGTAGGACGATACCTGCTTATGCAGGGGACGGCAGTTACTTCTTTTATGGTAAATACAACGGGGTGGTTCCGTATAAATTTAATATACTGAATGAATTGGAACATAGCGGTTATAAACAGAATAATTCGAATATAATGTTTGATGCCCGCTTGAACTTTACGTTTACGAACTACCTGAATGCCCAAGTGTTGTTTTCTTATTCCACGTCGAATACGGAGATCGAGGGGTATTATGACGAACAAACCAATTACGTGGCGAATTTACGTAAGTCGGAATATGGCGTCGAACCGGTTAAGGCAACATCGGAATTGCCGTTTGGAGGAGAGTTAAACAAGGATTATACTCGTAATAATGATTATACATTGCGATTGCAACTTAACTTTAATAAGTATTTCGGTAGTGAAGACCAGCATAATTTGAATGCGGTTCTCGGTTATGAGATGAATTCTTCAAAATACAACGGATACACGAGCACCACGAGAGGATATTATCCGGATCGGGGAAAACAATTTGCACAAGGAACCTCTTTGGAAGAGTATTCTGCTTATAGAAGTTGGCTGGAAAACAATGCTTATCCGGTGCTGACAGATAATATTACGAATCTGCTTGCCGGTTTCCTGACGGTATCTTATAGTTATTTTACCTATTTCACGTTAAATGCCAATGCCCGCATCGACGGATCAAATAAATTCGGGGATCAGAGTAATGACAAGTTGCTGCCTGTTTGGTCGGTCTCCGGGGTGTATAATATTTCGGAACATTGGCAAGGCGAGTCGGATATTGTCAATAATTTATCATTGAAATTGTCTTACGGTTACCAAGGAAATATGCTCGAGGGACAATCTCCCGTGATGACTATCAATAAGAAACCGACCGATCCTTATTACAATGAGTTGGTTTCTAAGGTGGTCAATTATCCCAATCCGAAGTTAAAATGGGAAAAAACAAGTTCGTTTAATGCCGGTTTGGAGTTTTCTTTGTTTCGGAATCGTTTGATGATGAGCGTGGATTATTACTATAAGCGTACGGTAGATGCTTTCTTGTCGAAACCGATATCTTCGGTGAACGGATTGAATCAATACGTGGTTAATTCCGGTAACGTGGAGAATCAGGGGTATAGTATCGCGGTAACTCTCTCTCCGGTCAAAACGTCGGATTTCAAATGGACGTTGTCCACCTATTTTTCCGATTCTTTCAATAAGTTGAAAACCAAACCCGGAGCGGAGCAATACGAACTTTCCAATTTCTTGAATGGTACGGCTTTAGTAAAAGGGAAATCCGTGGGAACATTCTATTCTTATAAATTCATCGGCTTGAATCCTATAGACGGGGGGCCCGTATTCGATGATATGCAGGAGCATAGTGAAGATTTGAAAAATTTGAGTAAATACGATACTTATACTCAGGTATTGACGGCTTCCGGTTCACGCGAACCGACCATGTCCGGCGGTATTACCAATACATTGAAATATAAAAACATGCGTTTGAGTTGTAATTTAGCTTATAGCTTGGGGGCTAAAGTTCGTTTGTTCAAATTATACAATAACACGACAACCTGGGATCCGGAAAAAAACGTAAACCGGGAGTTCAGTAAACGTTGGCGACAGCCCGGAGACGAGGCTCATACTAATATTCCGGCTACTATCAATACGACTTCAGCCGCGTATACTTATTATAATGATCATTGGTCGGCTAAAGACGGCTACGAGGGACAATTGATTGCCCGTAATTATTGGGACATGTATAATTATGGCAACCAACGGGTCGTGAGTGCCAATTATTTGAAATGTACGAACCTGAGTTTTACGTACGCTATTGCAGACCACTTGTTGCAAAAGTGGGGATTGAGTCGTCTCGAGGTTACGTTGGCTACGACTAATTTGTTTACGATTTGTTCTTCCGAATTAAAAGGGCAGACTCCGACACAAAGCGGTTTTGCTGAAATTCAGTTATCAGACCGTCCGACTTATTCTTTGGGTATTAATGTTTCATTTTAAAGCTTAAACGATGAAAGTACGATATATAATTGGGATATTGCTGTTAATCACAACTTCATGTTCTGATTTTTTGGAAGAGTATTCACAGGATACGGCGTATGTCCGGGGATACGAGGATTTGGATCAACTGCTCTTGGGTGATGGCTATATGGAGGTTGTCGCTTCCAGCCAGTTAGGAGACGAGAGAGTAAGTAGTTTTTATTATCCGTATATTCATTTCATGTCGGATGAGACTCAGGAGTGTATTTGGGCGACTTTAGACTACGGCAGGACCAGTCGCGAGGCTATTTTCGGGTATTATACCTGGCAACGGAGGGTCGGAATGAATGTGGAAGGAACGGCCCGAAATGCGGAGGACCGGGATTGGGATCGCCTCTACAAGCATATTAATATCGCAAATATGGTCATTAAGGCGATAGATAAAGAAGGGGCAGACTCCGATGCGGGGCGTCAGGCGATACAGCGTATAAAGGGAGAAGCCCATTTTCTGAGGGCTGCCTATTACTTCACCCTGGTGAATCTGTACGGGAAACCTTATTCTAAATCGACGGCATCCTCTGACCCGGGAGTTCCCTTGAAGTTGACGGATTACGTGGAGGATGTAAAATTTAATCAAAGAAATAGTGTTGAAAGTGTATATCGCCAAGTCATTGCCGATTTGGAAATAGCAGAAACCTGTTTGGAAGGGATTCCGACAAAAAGTATTTACAGGGCAGATATCTCCGCTACAAATTTGTTGCAAAGTCGGGTATACTTGTATATGCAAGATTATAAGAATGCTAGAATTTATGCTCAAAAAGTGATAGACCGGAAAAGTGACCTGGTGAATCTAAATACGTTTAATTCGACGGATAATTACTTCCTCTCTTCGAAATCGGTAGAAACCATATTTTCTATGGGATCGAATGTTATTCCGAATACGGTAACCGGTTATACCCGGGATTTTATTATCTCGGAAGAATTGTATAAGGAGTTTGAACCTTATAAAGAGAATGAAGACCTGAGACAAACGGTATTTTTGGAACGAAAAGGTGGTAATTATATCAGCAGAAAAGTAAAACCCGGAAGAACGGGCAGGATAGATGTTTCGGATAATTTCCTTTTCAGAACTTCAGAAGCTTATCTGAACCTTGCAGAAGCGGCAGCTTGCGGGGGAGACGAAGCGACCGCATTGACCGCATTAAATACGTTACGGGAGAAGCGGATGAAAAGAGAGGGATACGTGAAAATTGCGTTGAGTGGAAACGAACTGATTACCTTTATTCGAAATGAACGTTTTCGGGAGTTGTGTTTCGAAGGACATCGGTGGTTCGACCTGCGTCGTTACACGGTAAACGAGAAATTACCCTATACGAAAACCATTCGTCACACGTTTACCTATTTTGAAGAGGATTGGGACGGAACAGTTCCGATTAGAAGCACGGTATACGAGTTGAAGGAGAATGACTCCGCTTACACATTGCCTATTCCGACCGAAGTTGTCGAATTCGACGGAGTAAAGGACAATCCGCGGGAAGACCGGACGGTTGTTGAGGTAATCAATTATTGAATTTTAATTTTTAGATTATGGATTATATACATACAATATTGGGTATGCTCGTTTTAGGGTTGTTGTGTTTGTCTTGTGGATCGGAGGATCATCTGTTACCCAGCGGGCTGGATAAGAATTATTTTGAAGCACCTGGGGATGCAACCGATGCGGAATCGGTTTTGAGAAGGGAGTTTTTCACGAAGAACGGTTCATATTTGATTTTTAACGATACTCTTCATCGGGAATTAAAGGGGACGGATGAAGAAGGAAATCCGCTTTATACCTATGAACTTTTGGATATCGGTTACGGGATGACAAGTATCTCTTCCAATCGTTATGCCTATGACTACCTGAAAACGATAGATGAGAAAGAAATAGCAGTAACATTTCTTGAAAATCGGATTATGCCGGTTATCACGGAAGCTCTTCGCCCTTACTCCGTATTGGCAACCCAATTGGTAAAAGAATCGGTACAAAAGTATGGAGAGTGGACTACCAGTAATATCGATTTTTATTGGGGGATGAGGACTTTGGCAATTGCTTTGTCCGGAATTGAAAATATGACGGAAGAACAACAAGCTGTACTTGCCGATAGAATCGTGGAGGGTATTGTTCGCCAAAAAGTGAACGCTCTCGGTAATAATTATCTGACAGAATTTTATAAGCCCGGTGAGAATTATTATGAGGTTTCCAGAAGTAAATTCCCGAATATCTCGGACGTGAAAACAATCGGCTTCCTGAGTTCGCCGACATATACATTTCCTAAGAAGTCCGTGGATCTGGAGGCTTACTTGAATGCCTTTTTTTCCCAAACAGAGGAGGAATTTATGCTTGAAAATAAGGATTACCCGGTAGTGCAGGAAAAATATAGGGCTTTGAAAGAGGCTATAAAGAAAATAGGTTTTAATGTTGTACGGTAAAATAAAACGAATATGATGCGAATAAAGACCTTTATGATAAGTATTGTATTTCTCACGCTACTGTTTGCTTGTGAGAAAGATGAGAAAGAACTTACCGTGAAACCGAAGGCGGAAGGTGTCTTCGTGGATAATAGAACCGGGATCGAGTATAGTTGGGTCCGTATCGGTAATTTGGACTGGATGGTACAGAACCTGAGCGGAACTTTTGATGATATTGAATTAGGTTCCGTGGAGCCTTATTACAATACGGACGAGTCGGATGATAAACAGTTGGAGGATATTATGGGGAATATGGAAAAATACGGTTTTCTGTATACTTACGAAAAAGCATTGGCCGCAGCTCCCGAAGGATGGCGCGTAGCGACCGACGAGGATTGGCAACAATTGGAAAAAGCATTGGGAATGAAAGATAATGAGTTGGATCAATTGGGATTTCGTGGAAGTATTCAAGGTGAGTTAATGCAACAAGGAGCGGATGGGACCGGATTACATATGCAATTGGGTGGTTATTACGGGTGGTTTAGCGAATCTCGTGGGAAGTGCGATTATTTAGGAGTATACGGTTTCTTTTGGGCTGCCTCTGCCGACGAAAATTCGGAAAAAGCTGTTTATCGGAAAATTGTTTATAATTCGCCTCAGGTTTACAGGGGGACGACATTAAAAATAAAAAGAATGAGTGTCAGGTGTGTGCGGGATGCGCAAGATAAATAGAGTAAACAGGAGTAAATAAGACCTGTGTAATGGGGTACGGGTAGGACATTTTGTTCTACCCGTATTTTATATATAGAGGTAGAGGGTCTGCCTTTGATATACAACGATATTTCGATATGGTGAAAAGTCTGATTTTTTAATAAATATTTTGGGGAGAAAAATTGCTTTCTATTTAAACTTTTCTTCGTTTTTCTTAAAAAAAATAATTTTCTTATAACACCAAAATAACTTTTTGGCGTCTCTAATATAGTATGCTTATTAAATGAACGTTTATTTATATTAAAAATGCTTTCCCCTTTAGCGAGCTATTTTTGCTCATTATCAATATGTTGATAAAAACATTTTTCTTAAAATATGCTGACGTTTGGTTTCTCAATAAACGTTGGTATTATGAGAGTTTGCAAGATAGATAAGATAAAGAAAATCATTGTAAAACAGATCATCGGGAGTATCAGTGAGTTAGAAAAACAGGAGTTGGATACTTGGTTGCTTCAATCAGAAGAACATGAAAAGCTTTTTGAAAAAATAACGTCTGGAGAATTTATTAATCAGGCTATTACGGATGATAATGTGACGATAAAACGTGATGTTTGGCGGAAAATAGATCGTCGAATTTCGAAAAAAAGAAGCATCTTAATGTATCGTCATCTTATTCGCGTTGCAGCTGTTGTCTTGATATTTCTTGGTGTCGGTTTCTATTACATGATGCGGAAGGACATCTCCAAACAAGCCCCTTTATTAACGGAAGAAAAGATATTGCCCGGTAAATCCATGGCCATTCTCGAACTGGCCGGAGGGCGTAAGATCGTTTTAAATAACGATACTGTTTTTCGTTTGGAGGCGGCTGGTTCCGTTATGGTTAACCGGAGGGATACCTTAGATATATCCGGGGAATCTGTACAGAATAGCATTATCGAGTATCATACCATTCGGATTCCCCGCGGAGGGGAGTATGTGGCAAAGCTGAGTGAAGGTACCGTAGTTTGTCTGAATGCGGAATCGGAACTTCGTGTTCCGTCTGTTTTTGATGCAGACTCGAGAGAAGTCTATTTTAGTGGAGAAGGTTATTTCTCGGTAGCTCAGGATTCGAACAGACCTTTTATCGTTCATGTGAATGGATTGGATATTAGAGTGTTAGGGACGGAGTTCGTGCTCCGTTCATATCGTTATGAAAAGGAAATGGTTACGACATTGGTGAAAGGTGTTGTTGATGTTATCGGGGTTCATGATAGTTGTCGGTTATTTCCCGATTATCAGGCTCGAATAAGTAAAGATGGGAAAATAGGGGTAAGGCAGGTGGACGTGTATCGATATCTGGCTTGGAAGAAAGGGCGAATGGTTTTTGAAAATGAGCGGCTTGAAACGATTATGGATGAGTTAAGTCGTTGGTATGATGTAAATGTCTCTTATTGCAGTCCGGATTTAAAGGATTTACGGTTTACAATGGACATAAAAAAATACAGTAATCTGGATGAGTTTATATCGTTAATGGAAAAGATGAATAAGATTTTCTTCCGGATAAAAAACAAAACAATAGTTGTTGAAAAACTGTGATACAGGAGAAGGAATCTATCCTTGATTAGTCGATAAATAAAAGTATAACATGATGAAAAAGATCAATCTATGAAAATGTTTCGAAACAGATGAGATTTTGTCTTTGCCGCAAACAGAGATAAGTAGTGCTAATGTAAAAACTAAAAACAAATGTTATGAGAAAAAAAAGAGTCTGTTTCAGGTTTATAGACCTGAGATTTTATCCAATTCTACGAATTATGAAGATTACATGTTTATTCTTGTTTCTCGTAGTCAGTCAATTGAGTGCGAGTACGTTCGCCCAGAATGTGAAGTTGGATATCGATTTGAAAAAAGCATCCCTTCGGGAGGTGTTTGAACAGATCAAGCAAAAATCCGGTATCAGCTTTATGTTTAGTAACGATGATGTGAAAAATGTAGCAAGGAAAGATATCCGAATGAAAAATGCGGATGTCGTGGCTATTTTGAATAAATGTTTGGAAGGAACCGGTTTGACTTACGAGCTGAGTAATAATGTAGTGATCGTTCGTAAGATGAGAGCTCCGGCACGGGATAGTGTCAAGAGTGTTATTATAAAAGGCTCCGTGAAAGATGAGGCGGGGTTACCCCTCCCTGGCGTAACGGTTCGTATAAAAGGTTCGACCTTAGGGGTATCAACAGATAATGACGGACGATTCAAGCTTAGTTTGTCTAAAAAGGATTCGACCCTAATACTCGTGTTCACCTTTATCGGGATGGAGTCCCAGGAAATTGCGTTGAAAAATCGGGAGGAGATACATGTGGTCATGAAAGAGGAGAAGGTAAAATTGGAAGATGTTGTTATCACGGGTTACGCCAATATTTCCAGGCAATCTTTTACGGGAAATGCCCGTACGATGACAGCAGCGGAATTGAAAAAGATTTCCCCGACAAATATTCTGAAATCTATTCAAGTATTAGATCCTTCTTTTCGTATAGCGGTGAACAATGACATGGGATCTAATCCGAACGTTTTGCCGGAAATCAGTATTCGGGGAGCTTCGGGCATTGGTATTACGGAATTGGACGAGGCAAATGTCTCTAAGACGGCATTACAGAATAATCCGAACTTGCCGACCTTTATTATGGATGGGTTTGAGGTGAATGTAAGTAAGGTTTACGATATGGATATTAACCGAATTGAATCCATTACCTTGTTGAAGGATGCTGCCGCTACGGCTATTTACGGTTCTCGGGCCGCTAACGGAGTTGTCGTGATCACTACCGTTGCTCCCCGGGAGGGACAGGTTTTGTTTACTTATAATTATGACCTGAACATACAAACTCCGGATTTGAGGGATTATAATTTAATGAACGCGAGAGAAAAGGTACAAGCGGAGAAGGCGGCAGGACTTTTTGATCAGAATTTTTGGGAGGAGGCTTATTATCAGTACAAACTCAGGCTGATAGAAAAGGGAATCGAGACGGATTGGTTGTTTCAGCCTTTACGCAACACGACTAGTAGCAAACACTACTTAAGAATGGAGGGAGGAACGAAAGAACTACGTTATGGTATCGATGTAAATTATCAGGGGAATAACGGGGTAATGAAAGGTTCTGAAAGAAAAAGGTTTGGAATTAGTTTTGAGGTACAGTATAATACCGGTAAATTGATGTTTAAAAATATGGCAGGTTACACCGCTGTGAATTCGGAAGAATCTCCTTTCGGGGCCTTTTCCCAATACACCGGAATGAATCCTTATTACCCTTATTTAGATGAAGACGGAACCATTTCCAAGGTGATCAGGGAACGGAATGGCGGAACCATTGTTAATCCTTTATATGATGCCTATAACGGGAGTTATGATAAGACCAAAACGAAAGAGTTTTTGGATAATTTTTCGATCCAATACTATTTGACCAATAAGATTCATTTTAAGGGAAACATTGCCCTAACCTATACCACGGGAACCTCCGATGCCTATACCTCTCCGGAGTCCGGAAAATACGTCTCTAAAAGTTATAAGGGTGAGATAACGTTGGGAAATACTTCCGCCACGACGATTGACGGTGGTGTTTTCGGGTATTACAATGATATGATCGGGTTTCATAATATTAATCTGGTTGCCGGAATAAATGTCAAAGAGAGTTCGGATGAAAGTCGTAGTGTTTATTTAAGAGATATTCCGACAGGTGGTTTTTCCAATCCGCAATTTGCCCGTGAATTTCCGAATGCTCCTACTGTTTATCAGCAGAAAACCAGACTTTTCGGAGCCATGGTTTCGATGAACTATACCTATAATAATATTTATTTGGCAGATGCGACTTGGCGTTTGGATGGAAATTCGGCTTTTGGAAGTGAAACACGTTTCGCTCCTTTTTGGTCCGGAGGATTGGGATTGAATATTCACAACTATTCTTTTATGAAAGGTGTGGATTGGCTATCTGAACTGAAGATCCGCGGTTCGTATGGCGTGACCGGAAAGGCAAATTTCCCGGCCAATACGGCCAGAACCGTTTATAAGATCAATGGAGAATACGTCTATCCCACGGGAGCCGGCGGTAATATTACAGCCATGGGAAATAAAAATTTAAAGTGGGAAAAAACGAAAATTACCGATTTGGGGGGAACGATTAATTTGTTCGACGGAACGATTGTTTTCACGGGAACTTACTATTTTAGAAAAACGGTAGATTTGATTGCCGATATGTATATTCCTTCTTCTTCGGGTTTTTTATCCTATAAAGAGAATATCGGAGAGATCACCAATAACGGGTACGAGTTGAGCCTGCGAGTGAAAGCTTTGGGAAAGAAAAATGCACAGCTCTATTTTTCCGGTAATATGGCATCCAATAAAAACGAGATAAAGAAAATATCGGAATCTTTAAAGTCCTACAATCAAAAAATAGAGGAGAAATACCAGGACCGTGTAAATTATAGCGAAGCGAAGAAGCCTCTTTTGAAATACGTGGAAGGAGCTTCTACAACATCCATTTATGCCATGCAGTCATTGGGGATCGATCCTCAGACGGGTGAAGAGATGTTTCGCTATAAAGACGGGAGCACGGGAACGGCTTGGATTGCGGCTGAAAATGTGGCTTGTGGTAATACGGAACCTAAGCTCAACGGAACTTTCTCGTCCAATCTTTTTCTTTATGGTTTTACGCTCGATCTGTACTTTACCTATACTTATGGAGGGCAACAGTATAATCAGACGTTACAGACAAAAATCGAAAACGCAAATATCGCCAATAATGTGGATAAACGGGTGTTTACCGATCGGTGGAAGGAAGAGGGGGATATTGCGGGTTTCAAGAGTTTAAAAGATTGGAATATTCCGACTAATCCTACCAGTCGTTTTGTGCAGGATGACAATACGTTGACCTTACAGTCTTTGTCTTTCGGCTACGAGTTACCCGATCGGATTACCCAAAAATTCCGTTTCACTCGAGTAAGGTTTACTTTTAATATGAACGATGTATTCAGGGTGTCATCGATAAAGCAGGAAAGAGGGTTGTCGTACCCGTTTGCCAGAAATTATAGTTTTTCAATCAATGTAGGTTTCTAACAAAATATAAGAGTATGAAAAAGAGATATATACTAAGTATGATTTTACTGGCATTTGTATCCGTATCATGTGATAAATGGTTGGATGTAAAGCCGGAGTTAGATATATACGAGGAGACATTATTCGAAAAGACACAGGGCTATTACGTTGCTTTGAATGGTTTGTATATCGATATAGCGCAAGCCGAATTATACGGGCAAGAGTTGTCCTGGGGAGCGATTGAAGCCTGGGGACGTAGTTATACCTTACATGAAACAGGCCATAAAGGTTATAACCAGATTATGAAATTTGAGTACGACCAATCGGAAGCTAAATCAATCGGAGCCTCTATCTGGTTGAGTTGCTATAAGGTGATCGCTGAAGCCAATAACTTGATTCAAAACTTGGAACAGGATAAGGAGATAAAATTTAAATATGGTGATGTGACGAAAAACATGATTCTGGCTGAAGCATACGCTATCCGGGCAATGATGCATTTTGAACTGGTTCGGATTTACGCCAAGGCTCCGATCGACGATGAGGGAGGAGTCTCTTCTTTTGTTCCTTACGTGACAGAGTATCCTTCCCGTTTGAATCTCCCCATTCCGACAAAAGAGTTGTTACAGCACTTGATTGCAGATTTGGAGAAAGCCAAGGAATGGGTAAAACCATTTGATACGGATCCGGAATATCCCGGGTATATTTCTTACCAATACGGGACCTTAGGGGTAAGGATAAAATTAGATGATGGTGTGGGTTATTCTCCTCAGGCAGATGATGAATTTTTCAGGTATAGAGCCAACCGATTAAGCTATTTTCCCATTACACAATTGTTGGCCCGGGTGTGTTTGTATGCCGGAGAGAAAGATAAGGCATACGAAAATGCAAATGAGATTGTAACCATGGCGGAACGAAAAACGACCTATAATTTTGTCGCTCCGGGATATATCGGAGATCCGATGACGTTAACAACGGTGGAACCCCGGTTGCAGACAGAGATGCTTTTCGGGTCTTACAATGCTAAATTGTCGGATTTGACGGAAAAGTATTTCGGGGCCAAAGCCGGGAATTATACATTGAAAGTAAACGATAAGGTGAATATTTTCAGTACGAATCCGAATGATGTCAGGTTGGCTGCAATACCTCGGGATATCATAACCAAATACTCTTTGGACGGTAAGGTGCAGGATAATATGGTTGCGGCCAAATCCTTAATTCCCGTACTGCGATTTCCCGAATGCTATTATATAGCGGCTGAAAGTATTTTTGACAAAGACAAGGCGAGAGCCATCGAATTGTTCAATAAGGTGGTGGAAGCCCGGAATAATGCTGTTTATGACTTGGATATGAACGTGGATAAGGCCGATTTTATGGAAGCGATCGTGCGGGAGTATCGCCGGGAGTTTATAGGGGAAGGACAAATGGTGTATGTTTACAAGAGATTGAACCTGCCTTTACGTGAGAACGGTACGACTGTTCCTCATGACGGGAAGTTAGTGATGCCTATACCGGATTCGGAAGCCGGTTTACAATAAACTGACGTGAAATACTTTAATTTTAATATTATGCGGATTATCTATTTATCAATATTATTAAGCGTATTAGGTTTGTTTGGTTGTCAGACCGAAGAGCCCGAGATGTTTACTCGGGAAAGATACATCAAATTTAAGTTCGAGAATATTCCGGGGAAGGTGTACTATGAGATCGATTATACTTTTGCTTTCGAGGGGGATAATGTGATAGACAAAATCATCAAAGTACCTGTCGAATTTCGGGGATACAATTTGACAAAAGCTTTGCATTTTGCCGTTGCCGTGGATAAAGAAAAGACGACCTTACCCGAAGATTGTTATCTGTTGGAAAGCGAACAACTTTTTCAGGCAGATTCCGGTTGTGTCGATACAATGCGTGTGCAATTGTTGCGAAAACCCGTTTTGAAAGAGGGAAGTAAAATCTTGAGATTACAATTGGTTTCCAATGAAGATTTTAAAACTTATATGCCTGATTCTCTATTTGTCGAGATTACCGTGGGAGATATTTTTATGACGCCTGAATGGTGGAATTTTAATGTGGAACAATCCTATTTGGGAAAATATTCGAAGACCAAATACGAAGAATTTGTGAAAGAGACGGGAATTCGGGATTTTGGCATATTGGACCCTTCCGAAAAAAGGTATTATGCAATTCTGTTTAAAAGAGCATTGGAGAAGAATCCCCGTCAGGACGAGGATGGTAGTATGATGAGTGTGACCATTACGGGATGATCTGTGTCGGATGGGAGAATTTTTAAGTTATGCAGAAAAATCTAAGATTATGAAAAATAGAATTTTAATTATATCGGTCTTAAGTGTTTTGTCTTTCGTCGGTTGTCTGGATGATAAAACGAATTTGGATTATAAAGATATTATTTTGCCGGATTCCGTTATTGTAACGAATGTGGCTAACCAGCAAAAATTTTACTTCGACGAAGAGTCCGCAAAGACTTTTAAGGTGACTTCCGGCGAAGAGTTACAACTGGATGTAGAGGTGAAGTACCGGGGGGATGATGAGCTGACTTACGAGTGGCGATTCGACGGGAAAGTGGTATCGAGAGAACAAAACCTGCGCTATGTATGTACCGAAGAGGCACAGGCCATGTTGTTGATATACCGGAAAAGGGCCGGAAATGCTACTGTTTATCAATTTATGGTAAATATCCGGGCTCCTTTTAATACCGGGGTCGTGGTACTTGGGAAAAAGGATGGAAAAACCGAATTGGATTTCATTGAACGCTATTGGGAGAAAAAAACGGTGGAACTGGATGGAAGAGTGTATAATAATTTCTCGGTAACGGAGTATATACCTCATGAAAACGTCTACCCGTTATACAATGATAACGAAGAACTGGGCGCGAATCCTATTATGATTACCCGATACGGGAAACAATATTATGCTTTGCAGATATTGGATAAAGACTGGCGGAGTTCGGTTGCAATCAATTCGAGTGATATGAAAAAAATCGTTTCCATGAAAGACGAGTTCGTGGGAGATCCCGGTAATTTGAAACCTGTGGATTTTGTACGTGTCGGAGCTACCTCTTTGTTGTTGGATGAATCGGGGAAAATTTATACCCGGGTGAATTATGACGATGGAAATCCCAATACCGGACGTTTTATTACGGAACCGTTGGTGTTTGACGATCCTTACGATGTCCCCGATAAGGGGTCCGAGGTGATTAAGGCTCAGTATATTGAGGCCAAGGATCAATTGGCTGTTATTTATGAAAAAGAGAAAAAACGCTTTCTGGCGATGACGGCTTCCACGGGATCTTACCAAAGTATCGATTATTCTGTTATCTATGATTTGTCTCGACCCTCCAATGCCGGGAATCTTCCGAAAGGGTATATCGATATGAATAATTTTGATAAGGAGGTGATAGCGATTCTTTTTCATGAAAGTTTTTGGAATGATAACGTTTATGTCTTGTATAAAGACGGAGGCGATTATTATATCCAGGCTGCAGGTATAAAAACCGATGTGTACGGATCCGTTCATCGGATTACTTACACGGCCGTTTCTAATGTTAAACTACCCGCGGATGCTGCCGGGTTGATCGAACAGGGCAAAGGGCTTTTGAAACTGGCTATGGATGATTCGTATAATGACTTTTTGTATGTCGGAGCCGGTAAAGCGCTCTACTCGATGAGCATGGAAGGTACATCCATAAAGCAGATCTATGCTTTTGAAGAGGAGGGAAACATGACGGATTTTGTTATTACCGCAACTTGGAGAGGAGAGGGATATAATGCCGCTCAACGCTATTTTAACGGTCAGGTATTTGCAGCTGCTTTTGATAACGGCGATTGCCGGGTCATCAAGCTGTATGCCGATCCTCAGAAACCCGGAGAAATTCAGAAAAAATATTGGTATAATAAAAGATTTGATGGTGGCGTAGTGTCTTTGTATTATTATTAGTTTGTTTTCCTCGCGAAGATGATTCTCCGGACAATAAGTGACAGGGAGTCACGTGGCGGGAAAGTCTATGTTGTGGTTTATACGGGTAGGACGAAAAATCCTACCCGTAATTTGTTGCTGGGTAATAAACTCGATAGGCTTTGCGTTATATCGATATACTGCTCTACATTTTAGTTGCCTCACGGACCTCTTCGACGCCGGAACAGATCGGGGATTTTGGGAAGTTAAAGGTGGACTTCTTGTTTTATGTTAGCGATTCTGCTTAGAGTGTAGAGGAACATTTTTGTATGATGTTAGTTTAATTTTATATCTTTGTTTCCAATGTTTAACTTAACGATGTGGATTATGAAAATAATGAGGTATGTAACGGGGGTATTATTGTGCCTCGTGGGGTGTACTTTGTACGCTCAGGAAACAGATGAGCTTCGGCAAGAGTTGAAGGCGTTGAGGACGGAGAACGGGAACCTGCGTCACGAAAACGATAAGTTGATGAAAAAAATGGATGATGTTCTGTGGTATAACAAGGTGGGGGATGTAGCCTATATCGATAAGGTCTTCGTGTGTGGTCCTCCCCGTGCAAACGTACGGAATCCGACTGAGATGGGAGCTAAAAATCCGTTGAAATTTTGGGCTTATGTGTTTATACCCAAAACGATAAATACGGATAAAAAATATCCTTTAATCGTTTTTGCCCATAGTGGAGTACATTCGGATTTTTCGACCTATTATGCCCATATCATACGGGAATTAATGGCGCAGGGATATATTGTGGTTGCTGCCGAATACAGGGGAAGTACCGGGTATGGGAAACAGACCTACGATAATATCGATTACGGCGGATTAGAGAATGAAGATGTGTACGAAAGCCGGAATCATATGATTGAGAATTACAGTTTCGTGGATAAAAACCGGATCGGGATAATCGGTTGGAGTCATGGAGGGATGATTACTCTGATGAATCTGTTTCAGCATCCGGATGCTTACGTGTGTGGATTTGCAGGGGTTCCGGTCTCTGATATTGTCATGAGGATGGGGTATGCCAGTGATAGCTACCGAAAAATCTTTTCCGATAAGAACCATATCGGAAAAACGGCCAAAGAAAATTTGGAGGAGTACAAGCGTCGTTCTCCCGTATGGCATGCCGAAAAATTAAAAACACCTTTGTTGATTCACACGAATACAAACGACGACGATGTGAGTGTGCTGGAAGTGGAACATATGATCCGGGCTCTGAAAGCCGAGGGAAAGAAATTCGAATATCGTATATTCGAAGAGATTCCCGGCGGACACTCTTTTGATCGTATCGATACGAAACAATCTACAGAAATTCGGTATTCGATATACCAGTTTTTGGCGAAATATTTAAAACCGGAACACCCTTTTAAGTCTCATACGGAGATGAGAAAGGCTGCTTATCGGTTTAATTGAATCGAAAACGAAAACTCCCCGTTTTTACCAAATATCATCGGTTTCTTCCTTGCTGAAACAGTTTAAGGAATAAATAGTCGTGTGATGGTATTTTTCTCCCGGTCGCAAAAGAGTAGAGGGGAAAGAGGGGTGGTGCGGACTGTCCGGGAACATTTGGGCTTCCAAAGCAATACCGGAAAACGGTCCGTAATGTTTACCTTGTTTACCATTTTCGACTTGCAGAAATTTGCCCGTGTATACCTGTAAACCAGGATAATCCGAAAGAATAGTAAGTAAGATACCTGTATAGGGAGAGCTGAGTTCCGCCATCAGTTGGATAGAACCTAAATCGGGAAATAGATAACAATCGTCTAAACCGTCTTTTTCAATAATGTCCGAAAGTCGTTTCGGAAAATGAAACGTGTGATCTGTATCCGCGGTTAGAATATTTCCCGTAGGGATGAGTTCCGGGTTGGTCTCCAGTAAGCGATTGGAGTATAATTGAAGTTCCAATCCGGCGATGGTTTCCTGCTCCGGATTCAGGTTGAAATAGGGATGATGGGTGATATTTACAAACGTGTCCCGGTCGGTCGTGGCATCATACGTTATTTTCAACATGTTGTTGACCAGTATATACTGAACGGTGACCTCCAATTTACCGGGAAAACCTCCTTCTCCGTCGTTACTGGTATAACGTAGAATTAAGTGATGGTCGTCGATTTGTTCCCCGTCCCAATATTGACGATCAAATCCTGCCGATCCGCCGTGCAGACAATTGCTACGGTCGTTTTTTTCTAAAGAGAAGATTTGCCCGTTCAATGTGATTTCTCCTCTATGGATCCGGTTAGCGTAACGGCCGATCGTGGTTCCGAGATAAGGATAATTGTTCAGGTAATCGGGAGATACGTATTGCTCCGGATCATCAAATCCCAGAACGATATCAACTAATTTCCAATTGCAGTCACGCGTGTATATGTTTTTTATGATACCACCGTAATTACAAATGTGCACCTCAATATCCTCGTTCTTTAAGATATATTCTTTAATTTGCATAATCGGTTCTTGTTTTGGTTGTGGTAAAATTAAAGAAAATAGTTTTTTGTTGTTATGAATGGACATTTTTAATATCTTTCGTGTTATAAGAAAATAGAAGATAAAATATAAAAGTATTAAAGAAGAGTCATATGGATCAGAAAATGAATTATAAATTGCAGATGGACATTAAATACGATTATCTTGAAAAAATAAATGTTCCGGAAATCGTGAAAAATTGTACCGATAAATGGTTTAATCAATCCTTGTGCAATGTAAACTCTTCCGTGTTCAGATTAGGTATTTTTGAAGGAGAATTTCATATGCATAAACATGATCATGACGATGAGTTGTTTTTTGTTATCGATGGTAATATTGTCTTGGAAACGGAAAAAGGTACTTTTGAATTGGGACAATATGAAGGAGTATGTGTTCCCAAAGGGGTTATGCACAGGCCCATTGCTAAAAATAAAGCTATTGTGCTTATGATCGAGAATACGGGTATTGATCCTATTGGAGACGATTGAGCGTGCGAACGAGGTAATAACTATGGGAAGGGTAGTAATTAATATAGGATAAATATAATATTATTGCACCGAAGACAATAGCTTTTTCGGCGGATTTGTTTTAAACAGGCAAAACATTTGATCTTACTGTTTGCGTGATTTTTATTTTGTTGGCGATTATTTATGTCCTTTATAAGTGATCCTGATGGTGTAATCATCGATTTGCTTTCTTTAATGGAGGAAATATGCACAGACGTATTCAAATATTTGTTTGTTGTTTGTACTTCTTTGTGAAAATAATATTTTATAAATATATTTGTAAAATATACATACGCGTAAGGAAAGATGATGATCTGGAATATGTCTGATGTTAATATCCAATCCGAAGAATTTATAAAAGGATTAGTCCATAGGGAGCCGCGGTCTTTCCGATGTTTATTCTATTTTTTTCACAAACGCTTGTGCCTTTTTGCCTTGAAGATCGTAAAAGATTCCTGTGAGGCGGAAGACATTGTTCAGGAGGTTTTTTTGGCTTTTTGGAAAACGGATATCGTAAAATTTCCGAATCTAAAAACGATCCGAATTTTTTTGTACAATAGCGTTCAGAACCGTTGTTTGAATTATCTCCGGGATCGGGAAATTCAGGAACGGAATTATAAAAAATTAGGTCGGCAAGAGTGCGATGAAGATTATATCCTTTGTCAACAGATCCGGGCCGATGTCGTGGCTGAAATTTTCGATGCCATTAACGAATTACCGGAAAAATGCAGGGAGATCTTTACCTTGTCTTATATTAAAGAGTTGCCGGATAAGGAGATTGCCGAGTTGTTGCAAATCAGCCCGAATACGATTAAGACCCAAAAACAACGGGCCAAAACTTTTCTGCGTACCCGACTGGGAGATGTTTTTGTATACGTTACGATGTTTTTTCCGGGTTTTTAACGTTATATTTTAGGTACGGTATCTAAAAGAAATGCTTTCTTCTCGGTAAACAAAACGGGAACATTTGATTTTTAGATTATCTTTGTCGCCCTGACTTCAAATTTAAACCGATTATGCGATTTACCAACCGACAGATTTTACATATAGCAGGCCCGATACTGATCAGTGTGTTAATGGAACACTTGATCGGAATGACGGATACGGCCTTTTTGGGGCGTGTCGGTGAAATCGAGTTAGGGGCTTCCGCGTTGGCAGGAGTCTATTACTTAGCGATCTTCATGCTCGGGTTCGGATTTAGTACGGGGGTTCAGATTCTGATCGGACGTCGAAACGGAGAGGGTAATTATGCTTCGATCGGGTCTATTTTTAATCAGGGTTTGGTATTTCAGTTATTTTGGGCGACGTTGATATTTTCTGTTTCCAGAATTTGTTCGGCTCCGGTGCTCGATGCCATCATCGATTCTCCAAAAGTATATGAAGCTACGCTTAGTTATTTGAATTGGAGGGTTTATGGCTTTTTTTTCTCGTTTGCGGCACTCATCTTTAGAGCTTTTTATATCGGGATAGCGGACACGCGTACGCTTACGGCTAACTCTTTGGTGATGGTCGGGACCAATATTATGCTGAATTATGTTCTGATCTTCGGTAAATTCGGTTTTCCGGCATTGGGTATTGCAGGGGCAGCGATCGCTTCCGTGATAGCCGAATTGGTCTCTTTACTTTTCTTTATTATTTATACAGGGTTTAGAGTTGATAGGAATAAATATAATCTGTTTCATTTCCGGCACGTTGAAAAGAAATTGCTGGGCCGAATTCTTAATATCTCGGTTTGGACTATGATACAGGCTTTTATCTCTCTCAGTACTTGGTTTTTATTTTTTATTGCCGTCGAGCATTTGGGGGAACGTCCTTTGGCTATTACGAATGTATTACGCAATATTTCCGCTTTGTTTTTTATTATTGTTAGTGCCTTTGCCACGACAGCTTCCTCGTTGGTCAGTAATTTATTAGGATCGGGGGAACAACACCGGGTGATGGAGACTTTTAAAAAGGTGAGCCGACTTTGTTATATGTTTATTCTTCCTCTGGTCTTGTTAATGGCTTTGTTTCCGACACCGATCATGAGGATATACACGGATAATTCCTCTCTGATCGAAGCGGCGGTTCCTTCTTTTTACGTGATGATATTCGTTTATCTGATCAGTGTTCCGGCCAATATCCTTTTCAATATGGTCTCTGGGACCGGCAATACCCGTCCGGCGTTGTACATGGAACTGATTTCTCTTCTCTTTTACGTATCGTCGGTCGTTTATATTGTTATCTATTGGAAAGCGGATATTGCCGTCTGTTGGACAACAGAATACATATACCTGCTGTCGATGGGAAGTTTAGCCTACTGGTATATGAAGAAAGGAAGTTGGAAGAATAAAGAGATTTGAATATTGTTCTTCCTAAAGCGGAACGTATTTTAAGATATTGAAAAATAAATAGAAATAAAACGATATTTATAGTGTCCGTTTCATTTATTGTGTTACCTTTGGCACGTATTTGAGAAGAAATAGTTTTTGTATTCGAATTCCTGCCCGGCAGTAAATGTTATTGTTAAGTAGACTTCCTTTCAATTTTTTTTCGTCCTCATTTATTTATTATTAATCTTAAGTTTATTTATAATGAACATTTACATTTCAAATTTGAGTTACGGTATAAATGATACCGATTTAAATCAGCTATTCGCAGAGTACGGAGGCATTTCGTCCGCAAAAGTAATTATGGACCGGGAAACCGGTCGTTCAAGAGGTTTCGGTTTCGTAGAAATGAATGACGATGCTGAAGGTCAAAAAGCTATTGATGCATTGAATCAGGCTGAATACGACGGCAAAGTAATCAACGTGGCTGTTGCAAAGCCTCGTGTTGAAAGAGGTAATAACGGTGGCGGATATAATTCCAATCGCGGCGGTTATAACTCGAACAGGAGATATTGATCCGTATTTCGGAAAGTAGAAAAACTTTCCGAGTCCGATTTTAAAATAATGTAAATGGACTGTCTAACAAGTTTTAGGCAGTCCTTTTTTTGATTAGAAAAAAAGACATTCTTGTTGAATTAGAGGCAATTATCCATAGACGAAAGAAATAAACGTTTATTCTCTTCGGATTTGCCAATCCATTCCCAATATCGTTATCTGCTCCGGAGTTACTTTTCCGGTAATAAACACCACGATGGTATCCGCTATTTTTAAACTCTTCTCCATGTTTCTCCTTGTTTTTGTATCTTATAAACACATGGGCGAATAAAAAGGGGTAAAGGAATTTCTGGGGAAATAAAAAAAAGTTGAGTTTTTTCTTCATTACTATGATTTGTTGTAAAAAAATAATTATATATATTTGTAAATGTAAACAAAACAAATGTCTTTGCAAAAGATACGTCTAATATTGATATTTGAATTAAGAAAACTATGAAAAAGATTAGAAAAAACGTTTTGAAATCATTCTTGTTCATCAGTTTAGGCTTCTGTCACGACAATCACATTTTAAAAAGTAATTCTAATTGAAATAAAATATCAAGAAATAAAAAAATCCCGAATAACTTAATATTTTGATTATTCAGGATTTAAATTTACAATTATGGAAATGACAACCCTAAAAACCGCTATCGCTTACGAGATCAAGTTAGTAAAAAGAAGCTGGTTATTTAACCTATTTGTCTTCGGGGCATTGGGATATATAGTAGGTGACAGTTTTCTGGATAACTTTGTGATGAAGTATATTTCATGGGATAAATTTATATTCGCGTCTTCCTTTCCTCTACACGGGTTTTACTTTTTAAACCTGTTTCAATCGGTAATTGTTGTCTTTATCGCCTGCGATATCCAAAGGAAGCGGAAAAAAGCCGAAACCCGGGAGGTTCTTTACGCCTGGCCTATCGGTAACGGGCAGGCTTTTGTCGGGGAATTTTTAGGTATTTTTATCCCGTTTGCGGTAATAGACATGCTGTTCCTGTGTGTCTCCATGTCGATCAATCTATTTATTCCAAATTCCCCTGTTAATTTGTGGGTAAATCTTTTTATCTACTTACTTACGTGCTGCCCACGTTTGTTTTTATCACCGGGCTATCCTTGCTTTTGAACAAGTTGATAAAACACCCTTTTATTAGTTGGCTTATCCTCGTGGCCTTTCTCTATTTCGCGTACGCTTATTTGGAAACACCTTTTCACGGGATACTGGATTTCCGGGGCAGTCAGCTTCCGAACGCTTTTTCCAGTATAGCCGGATTCATGAATCTTTCGGATTACTTGCTCCAGCGAATCGCTTTCTTGTTGGTGGGAGTAAGTTTTCTTTATTTTAGCGTTTTGTCTACGAAGAGGTATCCCGGCGTCCCCGGTCGAAAACGCTATTTACTCGTTCCGGCCTCCCTGTTTTCGGTACTTGCCATAGGGCTCGGGATCATCTACGTTGAAAAGTTCCAAACCCGCCTGAAAAACAGGATCGGGTATCGCGAAACTTTCGTGAAATGCCATGAATACCCCAAGGCACGCGTACTCGCTCACGATATCACGTACCGCCCCGGGGAAGATAAATTCTCGGCAACAAGCCGGATGAAGATCCAAAACCGGAAAAAAGCAACAATGGAGCAGCTTCTGCTCTTTTTAAACCCGGGATTAAAAATCAACAAGCTTGAATCTGACGGGCAGAGTCTTCCCTTTCACAGGGATCACCAGGTAATTGTCGTCGAACATCCCTTGGCTCCCGGGGAGAATACCGAACTGAAGATAGAATACGAGGGGATGATCGACGAGGATATTTACCAGGTAAATATCGATAACGATGCATTCTTTTCTCCCCGTACCGAATCAGGAGGAGAAAATTACGGTAAACGCACGGCTTTTGTCTCTAATCAATACACTTTACTCGTGCCGCAATTGATGTGGTACCCGATGGCGGTAGCCCCGGTCGAGTTACAGGCATCCCGAGAGACTGATTTCACGGACTATACCCTTCGTGTCAAAAAACCGGGTGAAATGACGGTTATATCTCAAGGTGTACCCACGAGAGAAGGGGATGAGGTCTCGTTCAGCAATTTACAATACCTGACGGGTTTAACCCTTTGTATCGGGAAATACGAGAAAAGGGCGATCACCGTAGATTCCCTTACCGTCGAGTTTTATACTTACCCGGGGAATGATTTTTACCTGAGCTATTTCGATGAATGGGAAGCCCTGAAAAAAGATAACCCGAACCGGGAAAAAAAGTTAATGGAAATAGTCAATCAATGTAAAAATAAAATTGAGGAGGGGAAGCCTAACCCTTATCCCTTTAACTATTTCAAGCTGATCGAGGTTCCATCATCTTTCTATTTTCTAAGTTCGACTTCGTTTAGTGATAACATTCAACCGGAAATAGCACTTTTTCAGGAACGATTATACTGGGTAGAGAATACACATCCCGGTACTTATTCCAAGTTTGCTAACCAAGACAGGAGTGTACAGGAATTTATGCTGAGCTACAAGATTCCTTTTTTATTGGACAGGATGAATATGGGGCACATTTTCTCGGATTACAACAGTAGTATCACGTCCGATAGGTATCAGGGTATAGACTTGATATTCGATAAAATGAAAAGCCTGAAAGAACTTAGGGATGAGGTGAGCCCGAAAATCTTGAATCGTATTGCGGAAAAAGGATTAAAAGGAGTCATGGCGGAAGGATACAGCAAAGAACAAAGCATTGCCATTCATTTAAAAGTTTCTCATTTATTGGGTTATCTCACTACGATTACCACCTGGGATTCTTTAAGCCGTTTTATGCTGGATTTTAACGCCCGTACTCGTTTCAGGGAGGTTGACTTCGACTTGTTTATCGAGGAGTTCGAGCAGCGTTTCGGGCAGGATATTAAGCCCTATATGGACGAGTGGTACGTGAGCCACCAGATTCCCCTGTTAACGATAAAAGATATCTCCTATAAAACAACAGAAGAGACGCAAATTATTGATTTCAAGGTAGGTAATTTCAGCGAAACGGATGGTATCGTTTCGATTGTTACGCCTGGTGAAGGTCGCATTGGGGGTAGTGCGATCAGGTATTGCCGGAGTTACGTGATCAAGCCCGGGGAGTGCAAACGAATCATCGTACATGAAGGCATAGAGTATTCCCTGCAATTGACCACTAACTTTTCGGGCAATTTGCCGAAAGATATTTCATTCGATAATGAAGATTCTTCCTTATCGGGTCCCGTACCTAAAGAAGGAGTCAATTTGATAGAGAAAAGTCAATTCTATCCCCCGGGGGAGATTATCGTTGACAACGAGGACGAGAACTTCCACTTGATTGATTCGTCAAACAATCGAAAGCGGTTGGTCGATCTGGTCAAAAAAGCAGAGGGCAAGCAGGAATACGTTCCTTTGTACCGTATTAAAGCTAACGCATGGAGTCTTTCTTTATCGCAGGGACTATTCGGCGAGCGTATTCGTAGCGCTTTTATAAAAAAATCCGGCACGGGAAAGTTTAAGGCCGAATGGACGGCAAACCTGCCGAAGGCAGGGATGTACGAGATATTTATCCATCGACCTCATCTTATTGTATATGGCGAGAGTAAAATAGTCATTAATTGCTTGTTTTATTTATAAATATTATTTATTCGTTTAAATAATAAAAAATACTTATAATTATAAATAAAATAATTCATTTTGTAAATGATGTATTAAATTATTTACTTTGAAAATAATAAGACTATGAAAAAGATTAGAAAAAACATCTTAAAGTTATTTTTATTTATCTGTTTAGGTTTAACCATTACGACAATTGCGATTGCTGCGGCTTTGGATCCTCCTGGTCGCCCTGGGCAGCCTCTAATTATTGATTATTGGAAAACTGGATGCACGATAGAATACACGGCACCCAATTATAATGGAGGGTCACCGATCACGGGTTATACTACTGAAAGTCGATATAAGGACGAAGATAAATGGGTAGACAGGGGAACGGTTAAGCAACTTAGGCGTAACATTGATGACATGCGGGAAGGAGCTGTTGCAGTATTTCGCGTTTTTGCTAGAAATAAAGCAGGAGTTAGTGCACCGTCAGAAGAAAGCCCGTAGATGACCTTTAAAAGTCGAATTCCTGGGCAATAGAATACCATGAAATAAAAAATCCCGAATGACCATAACATTGAGTTCTTCGGGATTTTTTTAAAAGTTAAAATTTATTTAAAGATGACATATTCTTTTACAATTGTCGTTTAACAGAACGAGTTTGCGTTTTAAACATTGTCAAATATTCATTCTAATCTTTTGGGGTCGTTATATGAATTGGAATATCCCATCCGACCAATTTTCCGATAAGTAATCACTTGTAAATTCGACAGCACAAAATTAAACAGATCAAAATTAATAGATAGCTTCTTTTCATAATTTTGATTATTAGGTTAATCGGAATCGTGTGGTGATGTGTTAATATGGTATGCCTGTGGTGATGTATTATTTATAATTTAATCTTAGGATTCCGATGAGGGTTGGACTATCGTTTTTGTAAACACGAATCTTATTGGAACGGCCTATGATTAATTTATAACGGAAGGGAATCATTCCTTCCGGGTATTTTGTGCGGTCGTAAATGGAAATATCTTGTCCTGAATAATCTATGTAGAACCAAAAATTGATTTCAGTATGCTTCCGTCTCTTTTTTGTTCGTTTATAGTCAAAAATTTTGTACTTTATGCTTTGCATGTTGTCTGCATAATTTTTTGGAGGAAAATCTTCTTTATAGGGGTTATCATAGTCCATACAAGAGATTAAAGTATCTCCCTGAATGTGAAATCACGAATATACGGTAGAAGAATGTTTCCATAATCTACATAGTTACTTAATCCTATGTCAATGATGTAGTCCCGGCTGTCTATTTTTGTTTGGACTGCTTTTTTAGTGGCCTCTTTCGAAGGAGAATGATTTAACGAGGCACACGATGATAAAAAGATAAGTATGCTTATTGAAAAGAGTACCGGTGAATTTATTTTCATAGTCATACTATTTGTATTATTATTGGAATGAATATGTCTTGTGACATGTAAATATATGGATATGTTAACGAATATGCAATATATAATCAACTATTATGTCAATACCGTACTATGGTGGCATCGATTAACATGAAAAATTATTTGTGGAGAGCCTATTTATATAGAGAAAATAAATAAAACCAGTTGAAAATGATATGAACCCTAAAAGTTAGACAAAATACTTTTAGGATTCATATCAAATCTTTCCTTCTCCATTTTTCTGTGTCGGAACGATTGAAAAAACAATAAATGGTAAGAACTATTTTAATCTATAATTTTGATCGATCTCGACATCGTAAAAACAGGGAGTGGTAAAATCTCCCAATAAGTATTTGGCGAAATGAGATCGTAATTTGTGTTGGAAGTACCAATCGGATATACCGTCGTAAGTGTGTCCTGCCGTGGGTAAAAAGACCAGTTCAAAGTCTTTTCCGTGATTGATAAAGGCATTGACCATGCGTATGGTATTGGCTGGATGTACATTTCCGTCTTGTCCTCCTACAACCAGCATCAAATGGCCTTTCAAGTTTTTAGCCAGTTCCATGTTGGTTGGTAGATTCGTGGTATAGAGAATTTTTTTGCGGCTGACGATCGTGTCTCGCCCGTCGGCTGTTTTGATTTTTTCCTGCACGTTTCGCATTTCTTCATGAATCTCGTAATGTCCTTCCACGAAAGACTGAGAATAGATGTTGTTGTCGTGATTCCCTGCCGAGGAGACACAGGCCTTGTAGAAATCCGGGTAAGTACAAATTGCCGCTGTCGACATCATACCCCCGCCGGAGTGTCCGTATATTCCAATCCGTTCCCCGTCAATAAAAGAATAGCGTTCGACTAACTGTTCCAACCCTCGTTTATCGTCTGCCAAAGCATGGTCGCGAATGTTTTTGTAACCGTGGGAATGGTAATCTCTTCCTCGATACGGGAGTCCGCCCCGGTGATTGAAAGCCACCACAATAAATCCTACTTGTGCTAATTTCTCATTCATGGAGTTAATGGCAAAAGTCAAAGGTACGTTATCGGTTTGAGGACCGGGATAGACGCAGGAGATAACGGGGTATTTTTTATTCGGATCAAAGTCAAAAGGTTTCCACATCACCCCGTAAAGATCGGTTTTTTCATCCGCTGCTTTTACCGAAAAGGTTTCCGGTAGTTTCCAGCCTGCATGATAGAGCGTATTTAGATTCGTTTCCGCCAATTTCATGACGAGGCGACCTTGTAAGTCTCTTAAGGTAAATTGGTACGGAAGATCCGGTCGAGAGTAGGTGTCGATAATATATCGGCCGCTGGGAGAAAATTGAATGGAATGGGTCGCCTCTTCCGGCGTGAGAATTACAATTTTTCCTTTCCCGTCGATATTGGCTTTGCAAATTTTGGCGTAACTGGGATTTTCACCGGGGGTAATACCGTAGGCCTGGAAGTAGATATCTCGTTTTTTCTCGTCTATTTTCACGATATGTCCTGCACTCCACGGACCTGAGGTGATCTTGTTTTTTAAATTGCCTTTTCCGTCATATAGATAAAAATGTCCATGTCCGTCACGTTCTGACCACCATATGATATCGTTACAATTGTTCAAAAAATGAATGGAGGCCAGTTCTGTACCAATGTAAGGGTCACCCTCTTCACGGATAATAACTTTTATCTCTCCGGATTTCAGATTAACTTCACATACTTCCAGTATATTCGATCTTCGTGTCTTGCGCTCTATGTAAAGTTTATTTAATTTTGTGTCGGAATGAAGAATTCTGGACATTTGATCTTGCCATTTTCCGATTTTGACCTTCTTTTGCTGTTTGGTTTCCGTGTCGAACAACGAAATTTCCGTGTGCAATAGGGTGGAATCTCCGGCTAAAACGATTTTCGATCCATAGGCGGACGGACGGTCGTACAGGTAATTCAGCTGAAAAACTTCACCGATTTTTCGGGTATCGTGTCGATAGTGGTAAAAATGCTTGGAATCGTCGAACCACACGGGTACTATATTGACTACTTCGTTATTGTCTTTTTCTCCAGCATAAGAGAACCCGGGTTCTCCGTCGAAAGTCAACTGTACTTCAGTCGAATCTTCCATATTCCGAAGATAAGCGTTACAACCTTTTCCGAACACTTGCCATTTTTCATCCGGAGAAAACCCTTGTTGCTGTAAAATCATTTTTTGCATTTCGGCAGGCATTTCTCTCGTGTCGTTTTTAGCTTTCGTTTTGTCCGGTAGGGTATGCGTGAGTTTTTGGGTTACCCGGTTGTATTCGAACCGGAATTTTCCGTCATCCCAGCTTAGGGTTGTGCCCGTTTTATCAAAAGGTAGTCCCCAGAATCCTAATTTTTTAGGATTATATGTTTTTCCCGTGACTTTTGTCATTTCGTCGGCAATATATTCCGAGTCGAACAGTTTTTCTATCTTTTTTGCTTTCACGTTTACGAAATAGTATTGCTCTTCTTCCCCGTTTTCCTGTTTGAACCAAAAATTGTCACTTCCCGTTACAAAAAAAGGGATTAAACGTTCATATCCCCACGGCAAAGTATAAGAATCGCATTTTTCGGCTAATTTATAATTGGCCTGTTGTGCCATGACTCCCTGGAACAGGCTGATGAAGAATAGACCCGTCAGTAATTTTTTCATAGATTTATTTTCTGATTAATATGGAGCAGTTGATTCGCTTATTTATGAATCTTTTGAGAGAACCGTTCTTGTGGGCTGTTTTGAACCCACAAGAATCGTCCTCGTGGGTTATTTCCCGAGTAGGATCGTTATTAGGGCTTCTTTGATTTTGTGCAGTTCATTTGCTCCGGTCGCATGTGCGACGATGTTGTTGTCCTCATCAACTAGTACCAAATAGGGAACACCCCAAAAAGCGTAGGCTTTCATCAATGGAACTTTCATATCGTCATTGCCCTTGAAGTCGCATCCGTGAATCCACGGCATCTCTTCTTCTTCGATAGCTTTGACCCAAGCCTCTTTCTTTTTATCCATGGAGATACTCACGATTTCAAATCCTTTATCGTGAAATTCGTTGTATAGTTTTTTTAGTTCCGGTACCATGGCACGACAAGGTGAACACCAAGAGGCCCAAAAATCAATCAATTTGACCTTGGCTTTTATCGAATAGAAATGAAACGAACGGCCTTCCGGATCTTCTACGGTAAAGTCCGGGGCCGGTTTTCCTATTCCTGCTTTTTCCAGTTTATCGATCCATGCAGCTATGCTCCTGCCGGAGAAACTATTTTGTAGTTCCGGGCTAAATTGGTTTAGTCCTTCTTGTAGTTCTGTCAGGGTGCTTTTTTGTATGGTACTGGCCAAGTATTCAAGTGCAAGATAGCTATTCGCGTGTTGTTTCATAAAAGCTTCCTGATTGTCTCGGGTCTTTTGAGCGATGGAGTCAAAAAGTTCCAGTAGTTCGTTGAAACGCTTGTCTTCAGGGGTTAGTGTAAGAAATTCTTTTTGGTATTTTGCCGTCTCTTTCCTGCTTTTTACTTCAAAATTCCGATAAATATCGGCAATTCGCTGTGCTTCGCCTCCTCCTTTCACCTTACTAAGGTAGATAAAAGCGGTGTCTATTTCGATTTTATAATTTTTATTTTCCAGGTAAATAGGAAGTCCACCTAAAGAGTGACCGGATAGTACTAATAGGGTTGGGATAACTTCCGGGGTACTTCCTCTGAATTCAAATTTTCCATCGGTGATTTCAGCTTGGTCAATGGTGTCGGCCACGTTATTTGCATGTGTTATTAAATAAGCCATGGCTTTTTTAACTCCTTGTACATGACCTTTTATTCTGTATTCGTTTGAAGTACATTCCGTAAGAATGATTCCTATAAAGGCAATAAATAGTAACTGTTTTTTCATAAAATTGATTTTGTTATGTTTGCGTGATTTCGGGGGAGATATTTAATTCTCCCCTGAAAGATTATCGAGTTAAGATTTCGGCATATTTTTGTAAATTGATCCCGTAGGTCGTTTGCATGTATTTAACCACCAAATCGTATTTGTCGTTGATAAGTTGATTCCCGTATTGTTCCATGGGATCTTCGACATCCGTGGGATACGTTCCGCGAATCTGAGTTTCCGGGTATCTCATGGCTGTCCTGATCAGGTTCAGAAAATCCAATAAAGGTCGTTCCTCCGGGGAGGGTAAAATAAGGGGGCTATATTCGTAATCGTATTCGATTAACGGCATCCAAAGCGGAGCCCCGTATGTAGGTCCAAAAAAATCATTGAAATCATCTATCCGGAAATCGTCTCTCAATTGGGGAACAAATCCTCTCTTCTGGTAGACATTGTAAGCATCTCGTTCCCAAGGGGCAACCATATACTCGTAGTCATCTTTCTGAAACCATGGATTATCCTGTAACCAGTCTTCCAGAGAATAATAGCGTATCCCGATGGGAGAATCATAGTCCGACATATAAGCAAAATCGTCTGCTATCTTGTATTCTCCGGAGAGGAAACGGGCTTTTAACCCGGGATAACTAAAGCTGCAAGCGATGTTATGGATCATTTCCGGGGTTAATCCGGCTGCCAGTTCTTCGCTCATAAAACTTAGACACCAAAAATCCATTCCGTCTTTTTTTAATGAGATGTGTCCCCTCTTGTAAGTCGGAGAATGCGGATTTCCGTCAAGCAGATTATTCACGAGGTAGAGATAGACTGGTAGTTGGCTTCTGTCGGAAGCCTTGTTTTTGTCTAAATTTCCCAATAACCACTCTTTAACCAAATTTAGGTATACCTGAATATCTTCGGAGCTGGGGGTGGAACATACGTATATGGGCTCATTGTATTGCGGGATGGTCCATCTCCGGTTTAAATGGGTACTGTCAACTCCTTTGTAGATGATATACATTCCCCAATCTTTAGCAATCTGTTCGATTTCTCTGTCCCAAGGATCGTTGCCTTGTGGAAAATCAAAGCGAAGCAGATCGACTTTTTCCACGGTGACTATTTTGTCGTCGTCTCCGCATGATGCCAGACCTAATAAGGTTAGCAATACTATCGAATATATGAATTTTAACATCGTGTTTCGGATTAATATTAGACCATTTATTTCCTTGTTTCATTTTGAACTAAAGCGGGGTTTAGTTCAAAGGCTTCGTTCGGTATCTGTAAGGTGTATCCCGGATCGTTCTTTTCCAAGTAGAATTCGGTTGGCCGTTGTTCTTTATCATACCATACGTGTCTTAGTTTTTCCATCCCGTAACGACGCAGGTCAAACCATCGATGGTGTTCGAAACATAGCTCCCGGCGCCGTTCGCTTCGGACGAGCGTAATCAAATCATCGGCTATAGTCGTGGTAGTGTTTTGGAAATCACCATCACGAATGCGTTTTATCCTTAATTTGTCAATCATATCTTTAGCCTGAGTCAAGTATTCCCCTTTTCCTGTCTCTTTGTAGAGCAAGGCAGCTGCTTCTGCCGCGTTCAAATAGGCTTCGGTCACTTTAAAAGCCACTCCCCATTTGCCGTTTGACGTCCCCCAGTTTATGTTATAGTTAAACCCGACTTCGTACTTGCTGACAGGGACCCGGTAAACCGGAATTTCTCCGGAGAAGATAGACTCCCAGGTCAGATAATGGCTTTTTCTTAGATCAGAAGGGGCATAACTGTTAATCAGGTCGGTCGATGCGACACAGACAACTCTTCTTCTTCCCCATCCTGTGGCTTCTTTCACGTTAATATGTTTCATAGGCAAGGAGAGTACGTCCCCCTGATTACCGAATAAGAAGATAACTTCCGGATTCTCGTGGGTATAACATTCGGGATAGCCGCTGTAACGGTTTGGTAGTGGTAAGGAGTTTAAATCTCGAATCTCGTAAGGATGATCTTTAATAACTTTTTTACCGTAAGCCAAAGCCTGTTGCCAGTTTTCCATGTACAGGTAAGCACGAGATAAGATCAATTGGATACAGGGTAAATTGATTCTGTTATTCTGTAAATCCCTCTCTTCTTCCGGTAGGGTCGAGAACAGGTGTTCTGCTTCCAATAAATCTTTTATGATCTGTTCATAAACTTCTCCGACCGTATTTCTTGCCATTCCGGTTGCGGATAGCCCCGAATTTAATTTTAATGGTACGCCAGGAGCGTTCCGGTCAAAAGAATAGGGTTTCCCGTAAAGATTCACCAGATGGAAATAGAAATATCCCCGAAAAGCAAGGGCTTGTGCCTTTACCTTGTTTTTGTCATTCTCGCTACCCTGTACATCGTCGACATAATCTAAAACGGCATTACATCCGACAATTTTTTTGTATACTTCCCCATAGGTGTTGTATCCGCTAAACTCGTTTTTCATGTTTTTTGACCACGTGAATGCAAGTTTAATATGTGCCATATCTGCTTCGTAAAGATCGTCATAATCTCCCAAGTCGGGACGTGTGGCTACATCATCGTCAAATATACCCAGTACGCTGTAAAATGAACCGTCACTATGTCCGGGACCCATGTAAACCTCACCCAAGAGTAATTCATCCAAAGATTTCACCAGTTTAGGCACGTATTCGCTTTGTGATTTCGGTTCCAGAAAATCCTGACAGGAGATCAGGAAAAGTAGAGCAACCCACAAACTGTATTTTATTATTTTATTCATAAGGCATCATTTTTATAAACCAATACTCACGCTTAAAGAATAGGTTTTAGGTTGGACGCTATTACCTAATTCGGGGTCGAATCCGTTAAACTTTTTATCGGCAATCACGAACACGTTGTTTACGATCGCGTTCAGAGATAAATGTTTTATTCCTAATCTCTTACACCAACTTTCATTGATGTTCCAGGTCAGGGACATCTGCTGGCATCGTAAAAACGAAGCATTCACGACCCTGATATCCGATAAACCCCACATGTTGTAAGGATTATAGGTGTTTCCGTCCTGAAGAAGTATATATCTGTCTACTCTGCCCGAATATACTCCGGGGATATTGGTAAAATCTTCATCACCCGTTTTTTTCCAGCGTTTGGTTAACTCCTTGCTTAGATTGGTATTTGAGAGAGGAATATTTCCGTCTGCCGGGTAAGGATTTGGTAATCGTTTTTTGGCTCCTAACAGTAAAGAAAAGTTAGCCCCGAAGGTAAGCCCTTTCCATCTTAAACGAGTGGTCAACCCTCCCGTAAAATCCGGTTCTGTTTTGCCGCAATAGACAAGCATATCCGTATATTCCTGAATCTCTTTTAATTCGTATGAACCGTTCTTGTCTTTTATGAAATTTCCGTTTTCATCTTCTTTGAAAAGCAGGTTGAATTCGGGTATACCATCTTGCGAGTTTAATTTCCGGTACTTGAATGCCCAAAAACTGGAGATTGCATAACCTTTTTTCAATACTCTGTCTGAAGCCCCGTTGAGGTAGTCCGGTAATTTGATTTCACTGATCGATTGTGTTTGAGCTTTGTTCCAGTTTTTGGCAGAATTCAATCCGATAGTCCATCCCCAATCTTTGGTATGAATAGGAGTGATATTGAGGGTGTATTCAATACCCGAATTCGTAATTTTACCCCCGTTGATTTCCATCCCTTCCCGGCCGTATTCCAGGGCAATTTTTTGATTGACGATATTGTTGGAGGATTTTCGGTAGTATTCCAGGTTCATGGTAATCCAGTCTAACATCTGAATATCCACCCCAAAGTTCCAGGTCTTTGTTCGTTCCCAGCTTAAATGGGGGTTGGGGAGTCTGGATATTTTGGACATATATTCGCCATAGTACTGTTTTATTTGCCCCATAGTTAAGATCAATTCCGGACTGATACTGTTTACCGTGTTCCCTTGTATACCGAAAGAGGCCCGCAAATTGAATTGATTTAAAACGGGCGAGATCGATTGTAACCAAGGCTCTTGAGCAATATTCCAAGATAATCCGAAAGAATAAGTCGGATCGAATCGTTTATTTTGGTCTTGTCCGAATCGATTGGAGGCATCATTCCGAATACTGGCATTTAAAACGTAACGGTTTTTTAAAGCATAAGCTAAAGTGGCGAATAACGAAAATTGATGGGCTGTCATCGTACTACGGGTCCAACCTTCCCCGTTATACAGTTTATCCAATATACCCCAGTTTGTTACCTCGTTACCGATGGGTACGATCTCTTTTATCGGGGTCGGGGGAATGACTTGCTCTCCTCTTTCGGCGACGTACCCGAATATGGTTTGGGAACGATTTAAAGTGCTGGTAGAGGCCGCTTCCGTTCCAATCAGAATATTGATGCGGTGTATTTCGTTAACTGTTTTCGAAAAGGTGATTTTATTCTGAACGTTCCAGGCAAGTACCTCCGAAGCTCCGTTGTATAATTCTCCCCCGAAAGGTAGCAGGGCGGCTTTGTACCTGTCCGAACCGTATTTTTCCGAGCCGAAATCGTATCCTCGATAGAGATTGGCGATGTAATAGGTCTGTTCTCCGGCGTAAGATTCCGAATTGATGTTGTTGGTATTGATACCGCCCACGAATTCGTAACTCAGGTAAGGAAATATGTCCCATTTGAAATTTAGCGTGCTGTTTATCCTGGCAGCTTTCGATTTGGAGTAACTATGATCGACTTCATTCAGGATATGGTAATTTAAAAATATTTCATTCTTATTATATGTATAAAAACTTCTTTTTTGTTGAAATATGCGGTTTCCGTGTTCATCATATGCCAATACGGAACGACTGGTCTCCGTGGCGTATTTCATCGGGTCGACATTGGCCGCGTATCCCCAGGTGCGATCGATGGCTCCGACTATGTTAATGTCCAGGTGAATTTTCGGGTGAATATTTATACCTAAATTAATTCTTCCGCTTAAATTTTTTGCCTTGTTGTTTAGTTCGATTCCTGCTTGATCGCTATACCCAAGAGAAGCATTATAGACTATTTTATTATTTCCTCCCGATATACTTAAGTTGTGATTGTGACTAAATGAATTTCGGGTTAATAGTTTAAACCAATCCGTATTGGTGGATTCTAATTTCTGGATGGCTGTTTCTGCCTCTGTTTTGGTAATTTGTTTGTCATTGTATAGCCGCATGATTCCCTCGTATGTACTCATTGTTTTTGCCGGGACATCGGTGTAAACCGCTCCCGCGTCAAAAGCTTCCCGGCTAAACTGAATTCGCTCTTGTGAATTCATCAGATTAAACTGGTTGTAATTGGGTCTTCTCCTGAAGGAGAATGTGCCACTGTAATTAACGGTCATCTGGTCTTGTTGTCCCCGTTTGGTAGTAATTACGATAACTCCGTTGGCTGCTTTCGAACCGTAAATTGCCGTGGCGGAAGCATCTTTAAGGACGGTAATGGTTTCTATGTCCGCGGGGTTTAACCAGGAAATCTGATTCCCCAATATGTTTTTCAGATCGTCTACCATGATATCGTTTTGATTGATCGGTAGAGGATCGGGTTGAATTACTCCGTCGACCACCCATAAAGGATCTTGATTCCCCAGAATGGTAGAGGTCCCCCGTATTCGTATTTTGGGTGTCGTTCCTACCCGGGAACTGGTATTCATCACCAACATACCCGCAACACGTCCCTGTAACATCTGATCAATAGAAGTATAGGCCGGCATCATGATGTCGGAGGCTTTGACCGTTGTTACCGAACCGACTACATCACTTTTTCGTAAGGTTTGATATCCGGTAACGACTACTTCGTCCACGGTGGTAGCTTCTTCTTCCATCGTGATATTGATGATATTTTTGTCTTTGACAGGTATTTCTTTTGTTTTCATCCCGACAAAGGAAAACACGAGTACGACATCCTTCTGTTTCGGAATACGAATCGTATAATATCCTTTTCTATCGGTTGTGACTCCTATCGTGGTCCCTTTCAATATGATTGTTACTCCTGGTAACACGATACTATCCTTACCGATCACCTGGCCTCTGATACTTTGGATTTCATCCGATCCCGCAACTTTATGAATTCTGCTGATGATGATGTGTTTGTCCTGAATTTCATATTTCAAATCGGTTCCTTGCAGACAATAATCCAATATTTCCTGGATGGTTGCATTTTCGAATTTATAATCTTTTAAACCGATTCGCTGAATCTCCCGCGTGTTGTACACGAACGAATAGTCGCTGTTTTTTTCAATATGCAGGTATACCGTACTTACCGGAACATGTTTCAATTCAAACGTAAATCTTTTTTCTTGGGAAACCCCTTTTATGGGTATACTTACCAGAAAAACTACAAATGAAATTTCCAGAAACTTTCTCAGTAGTCTCAATTTTTCACGGGGGAAATGCCCGTCTGCGTCATTTTTTTTCATAAGTTTGCATGTTTATTAGCGTTAATTGATAAATATTTACGGGGAATTTGGGTGGAGCCGATTCCCCGTTGTTTTTTGTTCTTTTTTGTTTTCTATCGTGATAAAACGTTCTCTTTGAGAAAAACCGATAGCTCCCGTTCGGGACAAAATGTCCAAAATAAGGTTGATGTCGTCGTATTTTTTCAGTCTGGCCGTTAGTCTTATTTCTGTAGTACCTGTATCTGCAAAACCGTAATCGAAGTCGTACCATTTGGATAATTCTTTCATGATTTCACCTAAGGTTGCCTCGTTGAATATAAAATAACCGTCTTTCCAGGAAGTGAAATAGATCGTTTCTACGTCCGCTACCTTTCCTTCGTCTTTATCGATGCAGACTTGTTGTCCCGGTCTGATCAGGTAGGTTTCGCCGCTTCGGTTTTTTACCGCTACTTTTCCTCTTACCAGAGTGGTACGATTTGTTTCTCCTGTATAATCTCTTATGCAAACCTCCGTTCCCATGACGATTACATCAGAACGGGAAGTTTTCACGATAAAAGGAGTTTCGTTGTGTTGTACATCAAAGTAAGCCTCTCCGGTTAATTCCACTCGTCTCTCTGCTTGAGAGAAATGGACGGGGTAGCGTAATTTTGTCTCGGCGTTTAGCCATACCTTTGTGCCGTCGGCTAATACCAGTTGAAATTCAGCTCCCCGGGGAGTTTCCATCGTGTTGTATTCTATTTCTTGTGAGGTCGTATTGTCGATCGTTTCATAAGATACTTCCCCTTTTTCCAACACCCGAATGTTCGCGTGATCTCCTTGTAGTAGCGTATCTTGTTTTTCGAGTAAAAGTTTTTTCCCGGAAGCTAACGTCAGGAAGGCTTTACTCTTCCCGGTGGAGATATATTCCTGCCGTGCGATCATTTCTTTTTCTTCTGTTGTACCCAATAACCAAAGCCCGGTAAAGCTCAGAATCATAGCGATGGAGGCTACCATGGCCATGATTCGCTGCTGTTTCCGTTTGTGAAGCATGTGTCTTCTTGTTACAACCCGTTGAAAAGCTATATCGGTGTTGACGATTTCATGAATGTGTTTTTCGAAAGCCGATTCGTCCATAAGCGAAAGAAATAAACGTTTATTCTCTTCGGATTCGTTCATCCATTCATCCAGTATTGTTATCTGTTCCCATGTCGCTTTTCCGGTAATAAACGTTACGATGATATCTGCTATATTTAAACTTTTCTCCATTCTTATTCTAATTTTTATATATTATAAACACATGACCGAATAAAAAGGGGTAAAAGATTTTATAAAAAAATGTGCTTTAATACAATAAAGTAACTCTAATGGATATTATAAATGGAATATTGGTGTAAAATATATTTGATAAAATGCAATAAGAATGTAAAAAGCATTAAATTTGGAGATCGTTTAATGATGTTTCGGATGTAAAGAAAAAGAGGTGTTTTCATAATGGATCGTAGTTATAATATGTATGAAGAAGATCGGTATAAAATTTTGTTCAAAGAATTTTATCACCCTCTTGTGTGCTTTGTATTGCAATATCTTAATGATCATGAGGTAGCTGAAGATCTTGTTCAGGATTTATTTGTTCACTTGTGGACAAAAGAATTAAAATTCAAAGATGAAAATATGCTTCGTGCTTATTTGTATCGTTCGGCCCGGCATAAGTGTTTTAATTATCTGAGGAATTTGAAAATTCAACAACATCATGAAAGAAAGATTATAAAAGAACAGGAGTTACATGAATCTTTTTCTGTATTGCATAATATGATTCGGGAAGAGGTATATCGTCAATTGTTTGATTCCATAGATCGGCTTCCTCCCCAGTGTAAAAAGATTTGTTTGATGACCTTGGACGGAAAGAAACCATCGGAAATTGCTGCAGAACTCCATCTTGCCGTGGAGACCGTGAAAAAACAGAAAAAGATAGCCCAAAAACGAATTCAGGACGAATGGGGAATTTCATCTTCTGTTTCTTTATTATTTTCTTTTTGGATTTTATAGAGATAGGATGAGATACTGTTCTTTTTACCGTTTAAATCGGTTGTTTTGTAGAATGAAATAAGTAAAACCGCCCGAAAACTTTAGTTTCCGGACGGTTTTTTAACACACACAAAAAAATTGAAACATTAAATATAAGACTTGTCTTATCAGTTTTTGGCTTCTTTGGTCAAACGTGTCAATTCGAATAACATGGCTTGATAATGTTCTCTGGAATCCCGATTCGGGGCCGTGTTTATGGCTTGTTTCAATAGCTTTTCGATCTTTATCGCCGTTGCCCACAAAGTGGTATTTGTCTCTTCGATGGTTTTCAGTTCGACTTTTCTTTGCCATCTGTAGCCTCCTGTTCCGAATTCGTCGGTAATCAATTTTTTGGCTACAGTACCGGCTCCCTGTTCTGCCTCTATCGAGCGGAATTCGTCGATATAGCGTTCGGTCAATCCCGTTTTGTCCAGTCCATAGAGATAAATTTCTTCGAGTGAAGGTAAAAATGCCTCGTCGGAGGTGAGACCCATGGTAAGTTTTTGTTTGTTTTTATCTGCCAGAGTGCTTGCCATGGAAGTAATCATCATTTTTTGCATGATTCTATCCCCGGAAGTAACTTTTCGACCTTTAATAGCGCTCTCCCAAATACCACTATATAAGTCATCGAAATACTCTTTTATCGTGTAAGGGTCTTTGGAAACGTGAGCGGACAATAACACGTTATTCCGGGATTTCCATAAAAGTTCGGCGGTTAAATCCTGAATTTTAGTGGAGATGGCCACTCCTAAGCCGATTTTATTGGTAATCTCTTTATTATCTAACCAATCGCAGTTTTTAGTCTGGTTCAATACCCATTTCAACGCGGCGCGTTGTGTATTTTTGGGGACCGACTGGAAGCGTTTACCCGGTGTTCCGTCTTTTACTTCGTTGAGGTAGATACCACCCACGTTATACATAACGTTATTTATATAGCGGAAATATTGATTGCTAATTGAATTATATAGTTTTGTCCGTTGTTCGACATCCGGATCATCCGTGATCCATTGGTTCAGGTGAGACAGTACGTATTTCAGGTTTTTGATCCCGTAATCTCCCGCTTTCATGGCATTATCTCCCAAATCTTCTTCTATGGATGTCGGGTCGAATCTGGAATAAATTTGTTGTTTGCCGTAGCGATAAATCGGATCATTGGCCTTTTCGTCGACCCAACTTTCCACTATTTTTGCCTCGTCTTCGGCATTTTTAGCTTTCGGGAAGTAGGAATACAACCATTTTACCGCGTATTCGTCATATATACCTAAATCGGGAGGAGAGAGGGAGACTCCCTTATCTGTAGGTTGTGCCACGTAATTGTACCGGGCGTAATCCATGATCGAAGGGGTTGTCCCGTATTTTTGGGTAAAAGAAGCAGAACGTAATGAATCCACGGGGTAAGCGGCAGAAGAAGCCATGTTGTGCATAAAACCGAGCGTGTGTCCGATCTCGTGAGCTACTGCATAAGCAAGGGATTCATTTATCACGTCATCGGGCATTTTCTTGGAACGTACCCTCGGGTCGACTTGTGCCGTCTGGGTGAAACGCCATTCGTTGATCAATCGGATCAAATCGTTGTAAATGATTACAGACGCGTTGATGATTTCTCCGGTTGTCGGATCTACCCAAGAGGGACCCATTGCATTAGGTATATTGGTCGGGATATAGCGGATACAAGAATATTTTAAGTTGTCCGGGTCAAACTCGGGATCATCCTTCGGGAAATCCCGAACTTGCATCACGTTTTTAAAACCTATTTTTTCGAAGGCCTTGTTCCAGCGTAAAACGCCATCTTTGATAGGTTGTCTCCATGTTTCCGGGAAAGCATCATCCACGTACCACACGATCGGTTTTACCGGTTCGACCAATTCTCCGCGTTCGAAAGCCGCTACATCCGAGGGTTCTAAACGCCAGCGATTGGCAAATGAAATGGCTCGCATGCCATCCTCTTTGTCCGAGAGGGATTTTTTTCCTGTCAAGAAGATGCCTACTCGGGCATCTGAATACCTGGGACGCATTTTATGTTCGGGTAATAACAATAAAGAGCGGGTGGTGTTCACGGTAAAAGGTTCGTTGGAAAGCAGGGTGATGAGTCCCAGCATATTGATTGAAACACTATAAGAGTATGATGTTTTGATTACCGCGTTATCATCAAAAGCTTTGATTTCTCCTAATCTGGTTCCTCCTGTTTTAGGAGTTGCTACTACGGAAACAACGATACTACCTTTGGTGACTGGAGACATCTCCGCGCCGGTAAATAAGGTGGTCATGTTTAATACCACGGCAGTACTGTCGTTATTATATGCTTCGATCTTGTAGGTATTGATGATCGGGTCCAAAAAGTTCCGATTCCTCATTACCTCTTCACGGGATTCACTCGTGTTCAGTTCGGTGGAAACGTTCACTCTCTTCATAAATACTGTGCTGTCCTCCATGGTGAATTTTATGTGCATGGGAGCTTTTTCTTTGAAACCGATTTGACAAAACATATCGTCACTCGTTTCCGAGGCTACGGAGGCCAGTAACATATCGCGTCCCATATACTTCACCGGGATTTCCACGTACAATTTACCCTCGATCTTGTGTAAATTGATAAACTTGCTTTCAGACGTTTGTCGTCCCGGCTTTTTCATTAAATTCTCGTAGGGGGTCTCTTTCTTTTTGGGAGCTACCTGCTCGGTCTTGTCCTTCTCTTTTTTCTTTTTCCTTTTTCTGGAAGCGCCATCGGCCTCGTTAACACAGGGAAAAATCAGTAGTGTCACTACAAATAATACTAACCATTTTTTCATACATCATTATTTAAAATTATACAATACGGAGGAATTCTTCTTGTTTTTATCTTTCATGCTAAAATCAGATTTTTCCTATAATTTATTTACTTGTCCAGATCGTCAATCATTTTTCCGAACTTCTCTTTGTCAGATGCGGTTGAGAAAGCAGTCAAAATCTTGTTCTTTAATTTTTTTATACCCGATAGAAGGGTCTCGTTCTTATTTTGGTGCGCAATTTGTAAAACCTGGGGTAATATATAGAGATTACCCTGTCCCGAGGTCATCATGGTTTCGATCGCACGAAGCATTTTGTCGGTGTCATTTAGCAGGGTCGCTTCCAGAAAGTCGAGCTGTTCCAAAAGTCCGGTTTTGTTTTTCATGTCGATCGTCGAGAGTTGACGACGCAGATCGCGTATGCTGTCTGTTGTTTTTTTCTTGTCGATAGATTCCCCTTTTGCAAGAGCATTCGTGTAGGAGTTAATGATTCCTGAGAAACATTGATACAGAAATAAATCGATGTTTAATTCTCCTACGTTTCTTTTGAATGTATCTAAGTTTTCCAACACGAATGAAAATCCGTCGTCCCCGTATTTTTGGTTTTCAAGTAAAAACCAGTAATCGGCCTGCATTCTTTCCTCTTTGCTTAAACGGGCTGTTAACTCCTTCAGTACTTCCATGCTTCGTTTTCGTTCGGCGGTTTCTTTTAAGAGAAAATAGTAGTTTTTCAGCTGTTCGTTGTTCATTCGACCGGAGGCATGTAAATTTTCCTGATAACCGAAAGAGTTTTCTGTTACCATTCCCCGTTTTACTTTCGTGACGAAATCTTCTGCGTTAAGGCTGCTGCCTACTAATTTATGATATAATGTTCCGTCCGGATTCAAGATCAAATAGGTCGGGTATGCTTTGATGTCGAATTTTTTTCTCAGTTCGGCACCTTCTTTTTCCATATCGTACTCCACGCTGATAAACAACGGGTTGAAATAACTGCCGGCGGCGGGTTGTGTCAATATCTGTTCTCTCATTTGCTTGCAGGGACCGCACCACGAGGTGTAACAGTCGATAAAGAGATACTTTTTTTCGGTTTTAGCTTTGGTGAGGGCTTCTTTGAAACTCAGTTTTTCAAAGTTCACGCCCTGACCGAAAGCTAAAACAACAGATAATATAAATGCCGGAAGAAGAATAATTCTTTTCATAACACCTTTTATTCAGTAGTTTATTAAAATTGTTTGTTCTTTTTCAGGAACTCTTCGAACGCTTCTACCCATGTTTTTACCAGATCGAACTTGCGGAGTATTTTAGGGTAGTCTTTGTACTTTTCTTTTAATTCATCTTCTCGTCCGCGATAGGCGTAAAAGTAGGTAATGTACTCGATAAGGTCTTCTTCGATCGATGGCGATCTGTAACCTTTTCCGTCTTTTAGAAGAGAAACCCACCTGAAAAAACTTTGTTGTTCGGGGCTTTCCATGGGATATAGGCCGACGTTTTTATTGTAATTCGATCCAAACCATAAACCTTCGTCCGTTATTTCTGAAAATGTTTCCACACCTTTGTCATAATTTGCCTGAATCCAACTTTTACTTTTGGCAGCTAAGATGCGACAGGCCCATATATTCAATTCCTCGTCTGTCATATCCGGAAGCTTGTGTAACTCTCCTATCGTGACACCTTTCAGACTTTCGGGATAGATAGCGACTTCTCCCCAGATGCGCGTATTGAGATCGCTGAAACCTTTGTACAAGGTATCGACCAATAGTATGGAAGAGGGTCTGTATATTCCGCTTTTAGGTAAACGGGGAAGCACTTTTTCCTGGATAGCATGTAGTGCTTTAAGCATGGCTGCGGAGTCGGAGGATATTTTTATGGATACGAATATGTCCGTGCTGAAAATATGATATCCGGGTTCAAACAGTACCAGATCTTTTATCGGATTTCCGAAATGATCCACGCGATCGCTCCCCTGATGAATAGTATCATTGACAAATATGGGCATATTGTCATTTGTATAAATGCTGTAAATTAACTGGTTGACTTCTCCTGATTTCTTTTCGATAACGAACCAGTCTAACATGTTTTCCGTGGCAAACACCTTCTCTTCCTTGTCACAAGCGGAGAATAGGAGGAGGGATAAAGTTAGATAGAATAAATATTTTAACATGTCTTTGCGTTTAAATGTTTAATAATAGATTAGTTGCGATCTTCTCTCGGCGGATTGTCGATCAATACTCCGTTGTTGAAAACAAGTTCTTCCGGAGGTATGGGTAATACCCAGGCATTGTCTTCTCCGTAAGGTTTCAGCTTGTAGATTCTGTCCAACGGAGCTTTCTCGCCATAACTGGTTGCTGATCTGTATACCGCGTGGGATATGGACCTTTTCTCCGGATATTTGTGGGAGACCGCGTAACGGCGTAAATCGAACCAGCGATGTCCCTCGAAAGATAACTCTTTACGCCGTTCTTCCCGGATGAAATCGATCATGCTTTTACCGTTCAGTCCGTCGACAGACGGATATTTGTGGTCGGCATAACGTTTATCCATCAATGCTTTTAAGGTATTTGCGGCTTCCGGTTGATCCAGCATAGCTTCGGCTTCGGCTTTATTCAAGTAGACTTCGGCAGCCCGGAGAATAAACGAGTCGAAAACGGTCGGTTTCGGAAGTGTAATATTCCAGTTCGCGTATTGATTGTCCGGACTTTTTCTCATGTAGTAGTTGGAACTCTCTCCCGATGTCCTGGACTGTTCCAGAAAACATGTTTTCCGTAAATCTTCCAATCCTTGGCTTTCGTACTTGGAGTATAAAGCGTACAATTCGTCGGAAACTCGATAGCGTACATTACCAAAGTTGTTATCCATTAACAAACCGACGGTTGGCGAACCTTGCGTGAAGAAAACCTCCGGAGAGTCCGACGTGTTGAAGTAATCGCGCTCGGTTTCTCCCGGGACGCCGTTTCCCGGATTAAAATCATTTAAATCTCTTAGCTTGCATCCCAATTCCATGATTTTATTACACTCGTTGATCGCTAATTGCCATTCACCCATGTATAGATAGACGCGACTTAACAGGGTACGGGCGGAAACTTCATTTGCACGGTAGATCGTGGGTTGTTGTATCCCCTCCAAATTGTTTATGGCATCTTGCAGATCCGTCACGATTTGTTTATAAATAGTGGCTACGGATTCTCTTGCGAAATATTTTGCCTCGATGTATTCTGTTAAATTCAAAGGAACACCCGGGTCCCGATCTGCTGTTTCCCGTGAATACGGGTTCGCGTAAAGGTTTACAAGCATGAAATAGTATCCGGCCCGTAGGAATAATGCTTCGCCTTTGATGCGCCGCCTCATTTCTATGGGATCGGAAGGAAATTCTTTCACGTAAGAAATAATTACGTTCAAATAGCCGATGTGTTCGTACATTCTTTTCCAATCGACATCTTTAAAAATAGATCCGTTATACCCTATGAAAGGATTTTTCGCCCATGCATAAAAATTTCGCATGTAGTATACGGGATTACCAGCGAAATCAAGAAATACTTGTCCTGTCAGGCTCTCTTCTGAATCATCGTCCATGATATGCAGATAGGGATAATAACCGTAATCCGAACCATAATAAAATAGGGTCAGATTGTCCGATTGCTTCATATACCCGTTTCCGATCAAAATCTCGTCCAGATCGGCACAGGAGTTGGCATAGGTCAGGTCTTGCGAGTACTCGTGCAGGAAGTCGCCGCAAGAGACACATAAAAAGGCTCCTATAATTAAATTGAATATCTTTTTCATAATACCTTGTCTTACTTAAAATGTAACATTTAATTGTAATGAATAAGTGGGTCTTACGGACATGTTAATCAAGTCCGACGTTCCGGATTGCGAGGGATCCTGTCCTTTTAATTTGCGGCTGCATATCGTGAATAAATCAGTCCCGCTTATGCTGACATAGGCTGATTTGAGATATAGTTTTTTACAGAATTGATCCGGTATGACATAACGCAATGAAGCACTTTGCAGTCTTACATAATTTCCGGATACGACCCGTGTATTTGAATTGTCGTACATATCCCAAATGTTTCGGGCGAATTTGTAGGGTTCGTTACTCCACCACGGATCGAGTGTTTTGGACCATTCGGAATGAGGTAATATCCCCGGAATATTCGTGTGTGATTCATCTCCGGAACGTTGCCAACGTTTCGTGAGCTCTTTACGAAGATTTCTTTCCGGTCCTACGATACTGCCGTCTGAAGGATACATTCTGAATAGCCGGATTTTGGAACCGAAGCTGTAAGCTAAATTGAAGGAGAGACCTAAATTTCTCCAGCCGAGATAGTTGGAAACTCCCCCCTGTAAAAAAGGTTCGCGACAGCCGGAACGTTCCATCACGGTCATGTAAACCTCTTCTTTATCCATACCCGCGTAAACCTCTTTCATGTCGATTTTTTCGCCTTCACGGGTTACGAATCGATCCGCACCGTAAAAAAGGGGAGCACCGTTACGGGGATCCAATCCCTTGAATTTGTAGGAATAAAACGTGTTTAGTGGCTGTCCGGAAACTTGTACACTTCCGTCTAAATAATTCGAGTAGGTTATTTCATCCTCTATTAGCTTATCTTTGGGGGTAACCTTATCTATTAATTGATTGATCACCGAACCTAAATTGGGGTTGAAACGCCATATGAATCCTTTGCGACTGCCGTTTGTTCCCATCGTGTTGACCGGGGTTAAATTTAAAGTGACTTCGACTCCTTGATTGGTCAAATGCCCTGCGTTGACCGTGTAATTCTCAATTCCGTTTACGGTCGATACTTTTTTATTTAAGAAGGCATCCGACGTGTTACGGTAATAGTAACCGATAGAGCCTTGTACCTTATTTTGAAACAAGGAAAACTCCAAGTCGATATTGTATGTAGATGTTTTTTCCCATTTTAAATTCGGGTTGGGGTATCTGTTGATCGTAGAAAAATACTCGTTAAACAATATATTTGTTCCTTGTCTCTGAATGATTAATCGGGGAGAATCCTGAGCCGACATGTTTCCCTGGTAACCGAACGACATTTTAAGGGCAAGCATATTCAGCCAACTCACGTCGCTTAAAATGTTTTCATGCATGTTCCAGCGACCGGATACGGACCAGATCGGTAGCAGCCGGTCGTTACTGGCATCTCCGAATTTGTTGGAAGCGTCGATTCGCATGTTGGTATTCAAAATATATGAGTTTTCGTAAGAGTAACTTACGCTTCCCACGAGTCCCACTAAGTTGGTCAGGTTGTGGCTCAAGCGTCCCAGTGCCTTGGGGGTCATCAACCATTTTTTATAGTCAGGATATTTGTTGCCTTCAATATCGATGGCATCGAATATCATCCCGCGTCCTGGGAGGTATCCCCGTCTGGTGATACTGAAGCCGGTGTATTTGGAAGAGCTTAATTCTCCGATGACATTTGCCGTTAGCTGATGGCGTTGGTTTTCGTCCAACATTTTGTTGAAATTCAGAGAGGCTCGCAGGCTATAACTGTTGTTTTTCGTGTTGCTGATTTGTAATTCTCCCCCCACCGGACAAGTCGAGAAATTGGAGATTACTCCGGTTTCTCTGTCTTTTCGCCGTAGATTGGAAATATACCAGGTATCTTCGCCGAAATAAATTTGTTCATTCGTGTGCGATACGTTATAGGCAAACACAACTTCCGCTTTCAAAAAAGGAAGGACTTTGTACCCTAAATTAAGATTCAGGCCGATTTGATCCGTATCGATGTCGTCCGAGGAGTTTTTGTATTCGTTGATAATATTGAACGCATGCTCCTCGTTGTTGTTGGTCCCGCTTGTCAGCCGTTGATAATACAGTAAGCTTCCGTCTTTGTTGTAAGGGGAAACGCTTCGCGAAGTGTTGTAAGCGTAGTCGGTCATCCCGACATCTTTCGGGGTATACTCTTTTTTCTGTAAATTGGCATTTAGACCAAAATGCAAGGAGAAACGCTTGTAATCTACATTTAAGTTGACCAAACCCGAATAACGTTTATTCTGTTCTCCCCGGAGGTTACCTAATTCATCCATGTATCCCAAAGAGGCGTAATAACGTATGTTGTTCGTACCTCCGGACAGACTCAACGTGTGGTTCTGGGAGTATGTGTCTCGCATCAATGTGCCCAACCAGTCCGTGTTTGCTGTTTCCATGGCACGGACCGAATTGATGAATTCATCGTGGGTGATCACCTTGTTACAATAATCATAATAAGCGGATTCATATCCGACCCAACTTTTCAAATCCGGGATGGCTAACTGGGCGTTGATCAACTCCCGGGAATAAGCGATGCGTTCTTGAGAGTTCATCACGTTTACCGAGCGGTCGGTGTAACGGGGACGAAGCCGGTAGGTCCCAGACACGGAATAAGATATGGACGGTTCGCCGACCTTACCTTTTTTCGTGGTAATGACGATGACGCCGTTGGAAGCCTTGGGGCCGTAAATGGCAGTTGCCGATGCGTCTTTCAGGACGTCGATCTGGTCTACGTCGTCCGGGTTTAATCCGGAAATGGCATTTCCCAGCAGATTCACGAAATCCAAATCATTGACGGAAGCCGGATCGACATTCACCGGATCGGTTAGGATGATTCCGTCCAATACCCACAATGGAGCCGTGGATCCTAAAATCGTGGTCGTTCCCCTGATCTTAACCTTGGGTGTTGCTCCCACTTGTCCCGAATTACGTATAAAAATCATCCCCGGCACATGACCTTCCAGCATTTGGTCTACGGTGTTGATGCCTGCCACGGCAATGTCTACTGCTTTCAAAGAAGTTACGGAGCTGGTTAAATGACGTTTGTCTACTTTGTAATAACCGTAAGACACCACTTCATCCAATGTAGCGGTTTCTTCCTTCAGGATCACGTGAAGCGGTTTTCCCTCTTTCGCCACTTTTTCCACGGACTTCATCCCGATAAATGTAAACAATAATACTATTTTTGACGTGTCATTGGGAATCAGTAGTTTGAATTCTCCTTTCGTGTCTGTAGCCGTTCCTATGGTTGTCCCTTTCAATCTTACCGTTACCCCGGGTAAGGGAATCGAATCTCTATCCGTGACTTTGCCTTGTATCGAAACGTTCTTTTTCTCCTCCTGCTGACGTTTGCGAATAACCACCGTATTGTCCATCAATTCGTAATATAGACCCGTACCTTTCAAACAAATATCCAATACTTGTGTGATCTCCATATCTTTGATATCAACCGTAATCCGTTTATTGTTTTCTACTTGTTCGTGATTATAGACAAACAGATAATCGGACTGCTGCTCGATTAGTTTAAATACTTTTTCCAGTGAACTCTCTTTTACCTGAAGCGAGATTTTGGTATTTTGAGAATACAAAGCGGCGGATAATGGCATCGAACTAACAAATAATAGAATAAATGTTAATTTCATTATGTCCATCGCTTTTTTTAAAATACGATTCCTTAAAAATCGCATTTGTCGATTTTTCTTCATAGATTTGTTTTGCTAAAAAATTAAACACATTGTTGTTTTTTAAGCTGTTGAAAGGCCTAATTTTCAACAGCTTTTTTGTCATTATTTCGAGATTACCACGGTTCTTCCCTGCATGGTAAATTTTATCGCACCCGTTTTTTCCAAAAAATTCAACATTTCGTTGATATCACTATGGCGACGTATAGTCCCGGTAAAATGTAAATCTTTTACTTCAGGAGTTTTATAATTAATTTCGACATCGTACCATCGGGACAAGATGTTCAATACTTCTTCCAGGCGTTGTTTATTGAATACAAACCATCCATCCTTCCAGGCTACGAATTCTTTTGTATCTACTTTGGATAACGTAACCTTTCCGTTTTCTTCCCGGAGCTGCATGGAAGGATGAAGCAAGTATCCCTGTTTTTTAATAACTATTTCAACCTTACCCGTCACTAACGTGGTCACGAAGCTTCCGTCGTAATTGTTGATATTGAAGCTTGTTCCTAATACCTTGATCTCGTTGTCGCCCATTTCCACGATAAAAGGTTTTTCCTTGTCTTTCACGACCTCGAAATAGGCCTCCCCGTTCAATTTGATCCGGCGTTCTTTTCCGGTGAATCGTGAAGGGAACTCCAATTCTGAAAGTGAATTCATCCATACCCGGGTACCGTCTGCGAGGATCAGTTTATATTCGCCTCCTTTCGGTACGATGATTTGGTTGTTTTGCGCTTCTCTTTCCGTGCTGCCGGAGTCCTTTGTAACGGTTACGATTCCTTGATCTTCCGATTGAATGATCGCACCGTCTAATCGGGTGTTTATTTCGGTTTGACCGTCTAATACATAGTGTTCGCCATTGGCTAATTTCAGAAATGCTTTATATCCGCCTTTTGGGGGAATAACCGTTTCCCGGGTAATCGTTGTATCTTTGGTTTGCGGTTCCATGATGAACTTATAGCCGATCCCTAAACAGACGCCAATAAGCAGAATGGCGGCATATCGCGTTAAAACTATTTTGCGTTTTGGTTTTTGGTAAATCCTTTTCCGGATAGTATTCCAACTCTTCTCTTTGTTCTCTTTTTTCCGAAAATGAAACCTTTTTTGCAATGATGATTTGTCTTGTATCCGGTAGAGTAACTCGCTATGGGTAGGAGACTCCTCAATCCAGCAACGGAGTGCTTTTTCTTCTTCCGGAGTTAATGTCCCGTCCAAGTAGTGTTTTATCAACCGGATTCTTTCCTCTATGGTCTCGTTTAAATCTTTTTTCATCTCTTCGTATGGTAACGACCCTATTGGGGGCATCATATTAAATACAAAGAAGTCGTCCGGGTGGACGACAGAGAAAATGATTTTTTTTGAATTTTTTTCTATAGGCGTACGGATAACTAAAATCCTAAAATGATGGAAATAATGAAGAGATTATTCAGTTTAGTTTTTAAAGCTTGCCGTGCACGCGCTTTGTGGGTTCTCACTGTATTCACGGAAATGTGCATAATTTCTGCAATTTCTATGTTATTTTTTCCTTCGAGATGCATCAGTATTACTTTTCGCTGTTCGCTCGGTAATTCGTCGATCTCTTTCATCACCAGGCGATATACCTCCTCTTCCACTACCATATCGGCAAACCCTTCTTCGGAGGCCAGCAGTTTACATTCGTTCTGGTATTTTTCTTCTAACTTTTTAATGCGGATATAATTGAGGCAACGGTGACGCATGGATTGATAGATAAACATTTTTAAATGCAAGCCGGATTCGATGGTTTCTTTGGCTTTCCACAGATTGACAAAAACATCCTGAACAATATCGATAGCGACCTCTTCTTCTTTTAACATACGCGTACCGAATATGCACAGGGAGTCGTAGTACATCTCGTAGTAATAGCGAAATGTCTCTTCGTGTCCCTCTCTGAAGGAAGTCAATCTGTTTTCAGGAATAATAGTCATGTATTCTTGTTTACTATCTATAAACGAATGTCGCAAAAATACATATTTTTCCATTGGTACCAAATTGAAATAGAATAGAAGGTATTTATTTTCGTATTGAAATATAATGAAATATTGTTGCGTTAATATAGTTTGTTCTGTTTTTACGCTCCCGGGAAACTTTTTTTTCGGATTACCTCGATTTTTAAGAACCGTTCTCATTTTTTTTAATGGGGTTGTCACCCATTTGCGGAAGAAGTGTGTTTGTGGTGTATAAAAGATGCAAAGAAATGAAAAAAGAAAAAGAGATATACGAGTTGATTGTTGCTTACCTGCTGGAGGTTATTTCAGAAGAAGAGAGGATGGAGTTGCAGGAATGGATGGATAAGCATGAAAGTCATAAACGTTTATTTGCTGAATTATGCGATAAAGAGCGAATGAAAGAGGAGATCGGACAATACGCTTCGTTTGATACGGAAGGCCGATGGAAACAGTTTGAAAAGAATTTGGAGCAAGAGAGGAAAAGGAGCAGAAGGGGCGTCATTTGGAAGATCAGTGCCGCGTCTGTTGCGGTTTTGTTGGCGGTAGGCATAGGTTTACTTTACTATCCTTCGAAAAAGGAGAGTGTTAAACGGAATGCAGAGGTCATGGCTATCGTTCCCGGGGAGACTCAGGCTGTTTTGATATTGGGCGATGGACGGGAGGTCGTTTTAAAAGGAATGAGAGACACTACTTTGTTGACGGGAAGCGGTGAACAAATCCGGGTGGATGAAAAGGGTGAGCTGCAATATGCTTTGTCTGAAAAATCGAATATACCGGAGATGCATACTTTGCGGATTCCGCGGGGAGGGGAGTACAAAATAACCTTGGACGATAGTACGCGGATATGGTTGAATAGTGAAACCCAATTTACCTATCCTGTTCATTTCACGGGTAAGGAACGGAAAGTAAAGGTAACGGGAGAGGCTTACTTTAAGGTGACGGAAAATAAGGAAAGGCCTTTTATCGTGGAAACGGATAAAATGAATATACGCGTATTGGGAACCTCTTTCAATGTTACGACTTATTCGGACGAGGAGGAAAGCAATACCACATTGGTGGAGGGGAGGGTCGAAGTCTCTTTACCGGGAAGTACTGAAAAGATCGTACTGAAACCGGGAGAGCAGGTTTTGATACGGAAAGAAAAGGCAGAGGTACGGAAGGTAAACACGAAATTATATACCTCCTGGATGCGGGAGCGTTTCTCGTTCGAGAGCGAAGATATGGAAGCGGTTATCCGCAAGTTATCGCGCTGGTATGACGTCAGTTTCTTTTTTACCAATCCGGAGATGAAGCAAAAGCGGTTCACGGGTAGTATCCCGAAATACGAAGAGATCCACCGGGTGTTGAAAATGATGGAGATGACGACAAGTATTCGTTTCTCCGTAAAAGATAAGACCATTATTGTACGATAAAATACAGGAAGTGCAGCGAACACCTCCTGTATGGATTGAAAAATTGATGTAGTATAAACAATTTAACCTTACAAAGGTATGAAAAAAAAGTCAAACGTAAGGGGTAGTGATGGGACTGCCCTGAGAAAAATCTGTACGATCATGAAACTTTGTATGTTTCTGTTGCTGTTTACGATGCTTTCTGCTTCTGCACGCAGTTTGGCCCAAGAAACACGGGTTTCTATGGAAAAGAAATCGATTAGTTTGCTTACCGTATTAAAAGAGCTGGGTGAAAAAACCGATTACGAATTCTTTTATAACGATGACGAGGTGATGCGCTGGAAAGTTTCCGTCTCGGCGAAGGAGGCGACAGTGACGGAGATTTTGGACCGGGTATTAAGGAACACCTCGCTTACTTATAGTATAGTGGATAACATCATCGTTATTTCACCGAAACCTGAAGAAAAAGCAAAGCGTTGGCGAGTATCCGGTACGGTAAAAGACGACAAGGGAGAACCGATGGTTGGAGTTACCGTATTCTTGAAAGGAACGACGATCGGAACGGCCACGGATCCGGCTGGTAAATTCGACTTGAACTTTTTGAAAAAAGACAGTGTAACGGTCGTATTCTCTTTTATCGGCATGAAAACTCAGGAACGTCTTATAAAAGATACACTCGTTACCGATATGGTGGTTACCATGGTGCCGGAGGTCGATGAGTTGCATGAAGTGGTTGTTACCGGTTTCGGTAATAAGTCGAAGAATAGTTATACGGGTTCCGCTACCAGTATCAGCAGGGAACAGTTGATGAGTGCCGGTTCCAAAAATTTGTTGACCAGTTTGGCGGCTTTTGTTCCGGGAATGCAGGTCGTGGCGAACAATGAACGGGGATCGGATCCCAATACCCGTCCGGAGATTTTGATTCGCGGAAGGAGTAGTTTCGAAGGCTCATCCAATGTTCCGACCTTTATCGTGGACGGGGCGGAGGTAAATTTGGATTACGTGTTCGATATGGATATCAATGATGTGGAGAATGTTACCGTGTTGAAAGATGCTTCTGCTTCTGCCCTGTATGGTGCGAAGGCATCGAAAGGAGTAGTCGTGATTACCACGAAACCGTTGAAGGAAGGAAAGATGAGAGTTTCTTATAGCGGGACATTTCGCACTTCTATCCCGGATTTAAGTGATTATCATTTGTTGAATGCCGCGGAAAAATTGGAATACGAACGGCGGGCTCGTTTATATATCGATACGGAAAAGGAACAATATAAATTGGACGAATTGTACAACGAGAAATTCCAGCGGGTGAAAGAGGGTGTAAATACGGATTGGAAATCCAAGCCTTTACGTAATGCCTTTACGCAGAATCATAATATTAGTATTGCCGGGGGAAACGAATATGTAAGATATAGTATGACCGCCCGTTACGGTAGTGATCAGGGCGTTATGAAAGAGTCCAAGAGGGATCGCTATTCTTTCGGTTTTAAATTATCTTATAACAAGCAGGATAAGGTATACGTGTCTAATATCATGACGATTACTTCGGTTAATAACGTGGAGTCCCCTTACGGTTCATTTAGTCAGTGGACGGCTTTGAATCCTTATGACCGGGCCTATTTGCCGGATGGTTCGATAAATCTGGATTTATCCTATATTGATCCTAATGCACCGATTCCTCTTCACGAGGTTTCTTTGGGAAGCTATAATAAAGGTGAACAGTTTTATCTGAATAATGTGTTGGATATAAAGATAGAATTACTGAAGGATTTTCGAATAGAAGGTCAGTTATCGTTGAATAAGAGTAAAAACGATACGGAGGTATTTGTCTCCCCGTTGTCAAATCGGTTTAAAGGCAAATCGGCTTCGGAGTCTGGCTCGATTGAGATTTCCAATACCAAATCTATGGATTATTCCGGAAGGTTGATGTTATCATACAATAAGATGTTTGGTCCTGGTACTTTACTAAGTTTATTGGCAGGGGGAACCATTCAATCCACCGAAAGTAATTCGAACGGGTACAGGGGCATAGGAATTTTTTCAGACAAATTGGCACATCCTGCTTTTGCAACCAAATACCCGGAGGGGGAAGCGCCGTCGGGATCTCAGGATATTTCCCGTACGATGGGTGTTTTTATGAATGCCAATATGATTTATGACGACCGTTATTTTTTAGATGCTTCCATTCGTTACGAGGGAAATTCGAAATTCGGCTCGGAACAACGTTACGCTCCTTTCTGGAGCGTGGGAGCGGGATGGAACATTCATAAGGAAAAGTTTATGCAGTCTTTGCGGGCGGAACGCTTGAAATTGCGGGGAAGTATCGGATATACCGGTAATGCTTCGTTCTCTCCTTACCAGGCGATGACGACTTATAAGTACGATTCGCAATTGGATTATGGCGAAGGTATTGGAGCGGTACCGATGGCGATCGGTAATCCCGATTTGAAATGGGAACGGACGTTAACCTACAATGCTGGATTAGATGTTGTGTTTTTTTCACGTCGATTGGATATGAGCGTGGATTACTATTATAAACTGACGGACGATCTGTTGTTGGATGTGGCGAAAGCGCCTTCCGTAGGAACCATCACGGCGAAGGAGAATTTGGGAAAAATAGCCAATACCGGTATCGAAGTACAAGCCAGGGTTGAAGTATTGAGAAATAAAAATTGGAATTGGGCACTTTCTGTGACGATGCAACATAACCGGAATAAGATTAAAAAGATCAGTAATGCCTTGAATGTAATGAACGACTCCCTGAATGCAAAAAAAACGGTGATGCCGCCTCCGGTTTACGAAGAGGGACAATCCACGTCGGCCGTAAAGGCCGTAAAATCGGGAGGGATCGATCCGGCGACGGGAATGGAGATCTATATCGATAAGCAAGGAAATCCGACTTTCGTGTATGATTATTGGGACAAGCGGGTCTATGGAGATTCGGATCCGGATGTGTCCGGAACGTTCAATTCCTATCTTAATTGGAAGGGAGTTTCATTGAATATGCTGTTTCAGTACTCTTTGGGTGCGACGATATATAATCGGACACTTGTGACGCGGGTAGAGGGGGCTAATCCTAAAAAGAATGCTGATCGCCGGGTATTGGAGAGTAGATGGAGTAAAGTGGGGGATAGAGTGAAATACAAGGATATAGCCGATGCTTCTATTCCTGAGATTACCAGTCGTTTCATTCGGGATGAATATTATCTGAATATGTCGAGTTTAAGTGTTGCTTATGATTTTACATCCCCGTTTTGTTCTAAATTGTATTTGAGTCGGTTAAGGGTGGAATTTTTGATGAATGATCTGTTCCGGATTTCGACTATAAAACAAGAACGGGGATTGGACTATCCTTTTGCCAGGAGCTTTGAATTCTCGATTAGTGCAGCATTTTAGTATTAACGGTAAAAATAAGAGTTATGAAAGAAGGAATATGCAATATCATATGGGTAATATGCTGTGCCGTAATGTTGTTAAGCGGATGCGACAGCTTTTTAGATGTACAACCCAAAGGTATAGTGGAACAGAAAAAACAGTTTGAAGATATTCAGGGATATCGGGATGCCATGTATGGTATTTATGCTTCTATGGCTAAACCGGAATTGTACGGGAAGGCGATGAGTTACGGTTTTATGGATCAGATCGGGCAGCTTTTTTACGCCAAATATCTCGGTTCTTATCAGGATGTCGAGGCTGCTTCGAAGTTTGATTATAAAAGTCAGTTTATAGAGGGAATCATCCGGAATATCTGGGAAAAGGCTTACGAGGTAATTTCCTATGTAAATAATGTTATTGAAAACGTGGAGAAAGAAGATGTCACTAAAGACGGAGATTATGTTCTGATAAAGGGAGAAGCCTATGCTTTGCGCGCTTTTCTGCATTTCGATATCATGCGACTATTCAGCGATAATATTTTGCGTCATCCCGATGCGGGAGGTATTCCCTATGCTGCAATTTTCGGATTGGAAAATAAACCTGTTTATTCGTTGAAGGAGTGTTATGACCTTGTTCTGAGTGATTTGCAAAAAGCCCAGGAGGCATTGGTCGGCGATAATACCATCCGGAATAGCAAGGCGAATTCTGTTTATCAACAGAATCGTCGTTCCCATTGTAATCAATATGCGGTTTGGGGATTGAAAGCCCGGGTTTTTCATTACAAAGGCGATTTGGACAGTGCGGCGTTTTATGCCGAAAAGGTAATCGGGGCTCGGACAGAATTGGCTTTAACGGATGCAGCTCAATACGAGGGTGTAAAACGGTATGATAAAGATAATAAAGAACTGATGTGGGGGTTATATACTTCCCGATTGTATCAGATCTACTATGATCTTTTTTTGCAGAGCGATCTGGGGCAAGGAAGTGTTTTGTGGGTAAAAGCAGGTGTTTATGATTTTTATGAGATCGGATCCGTTTCCGCGGATAATAAGGATAAACGTTTTAACGCTTTTTTCACTTCGGATAAAGGATTTTCGAACGAGTATGTTTTTACGAGGTTATTAAGTAAAGAAGAGAAAGCTTATTACTTTACGGGTATATCTTTATTACGTTTACCCGAGATGTATTATATTTTGGCTGAAGCGACTTATGCTAAAGATAAAGATAAGGCATTGGAATATTTGAATGCGGTTCGAAGGACCCGAGGATTGAAAGATATGATTTTGTCTCAGGTACCTTCGTTCAAAGAGTTCCGGACTGCCCTCGTAAAGGAGAGATGTAAGGAATTTTGGGGAGAAGGTCAGGTATTTTTCTCTTATAAACGAGAGCATATGCCTTTTATGAACGCGACCAACGCGTTTGAGATAGAACCTTCTTCTGCTATTTTTAATTTGCCTTGGCCGAAGAACGAACTGGAATACGGGACTAAAAATCAATAATACGGATAAGCGATGAAAACAATATTATGTATTTTGGGGATTGCATTGGGCCTGATCGTCGTCGGATGCAATGAAAACGGAGATAGCGGTTTTTACGATAACGTGTACCGTGTTTATTTTCCGAAAGACAGTATACGCTATAATTTTGGAGATAAGCCCGTGGAGTTGACCTCCTATACGGTAAACGTGCCCGTGGAGGTATTGGGATTACCCGCGGATAAAGAGATGAGTATAAAGGTTTCGGTTGACGAAAAGGCGACGACCGCTCCCGAAGGGGCGTATGTTGCTATTCCCACGGAGATCCTGATAAAAAAAGATTCTGTATTGGCTTATGTACCGGTGGAGTTGATACGGGCTGATATTCCTTCGGAGAAAGATACTACTTTTCATATTGTGTTAAGATTGGAGCCTAACGATAATTTCGAATTAGGAGTAAAAGAAAGTTTACAAAGTGTGGTCGTGTTCAGCAATTTTCTGGCAAAACCGGATTGGTGGATCGGATTGCAGGACTATTGTCTGGGTATTTTCCAAAAAGAAAAATACCAGAAGATGATTGAATTGTGGGGAGGTCCGATTACGTTGGATGACTTTTTTTTCCGAAGTGCAAAAATCATAAGTGTAGCCAAAGAGATGTATTATTATTTCCAGGAGCATCCCGAATACGGTATGGTATTTCCTCCTGAAATAGTTTGGCCTTACGAATAGTAATTACCTGTTAAAATAGATGACTTATGAAGAAATTTATATATATCATATTGGGTGTGTTTGCAATGGTTTCTTGTATTCATGACGAATCGAATTTGGGAGAAGAGCCCATTTCCCGCTTGTCTTTTGTGAAAACATTGCCGAAAGAGTATCCTGTTGAAAAAATGAGCCGGTTTGTGCTGGAAGCCCCTGAAGTAAAGCAGGAGAATCAGGAGAAGTCTTTGTCCTATGAGTGGCAGATTGATTACGAAATCGTCTCCACGGAAAAGACGTTGTCGTATGATTGTAATGTTGCCGGAGAGTTTCCGTGTCGTTTGAAAATTTATAACGAAGACGGAGCTGTTTTTTACGAATTCGTGTTAAAAGTTCCTTATCCTTACGAGGAGGGAATCGCTCTTTTAAGTGCATATGGGGGAGAATCGATGGTTTCTTTCCGTAACGTAATGCAAGAGGGTGAGGTTTTTCAAAAGCATGTCTATCGTTTGAACAGTCCGAATGTCTCTTTGGGGAAAGAACCGAAGTCTATCCTCTATAATGCCAATTATGCGTCCGTTTATATCGCTGCCGAGAATCCGGTGAAAGTGGTAAGAGTGGATGCCAGAACGATGGAGGTTCAGAATGTTTTAAAATATCCGGAACCCCGGTTGGATCGGATGATTGAACGCGGTAAATACGGAATCTTTTTTGTAGGAGGAGGCCGTTTTCTGAATATGGATTGTAAAACGGAAAATTATATCAATACTTTTCAACAGGCGTTGACGGGTAAGTGGGGATCGATGCCTGATGCCTATGTGGATGACCATATTATATATTACGAGGGAACTTGGTCCTCCAAAACGGTTATTTTCGATAGGACCAGTAAATTGTTTCTCGTCGAGGGATATATGGGACCTGAGCGGGTTTATGAGGATATCTTATGTGATGTTTTATTGGCTGCATTACCGGCACAAAATTCTAAAAACTACGTTCTTGTTTTTAAAGATAATGCGGGGCAGATAAAGGTTGCTCACGTCGGAGTGGATAATGTTCGGGTTTTGTCCCAGTATTCCGATACGAAAGGGAGTATAACGGAGAGTAGTTGTTTCCTAACCAGTAAAAAGGAGACTCTGCTTTATTATTCCAAAGGAAATGAAATATATCGTTATGACTATCAATCGGCAGGGAATTTTCCGGTAAGTTCGGACTATACCGTGGGAGAAACCGGGGATGTGATTAAAGAGATGGTATTCGATCCCGAGGAAGAGAAACTTTATGTGGCATTGGATGCCGCTTCGGGAGATTACAAAGGATGTGTTTATTGTTACGACTTGAATACCAAGGCGCTTCTCTGGCATGAAAGAGGGATTGCGGGAGAGGTTGTCCGGATGATTTACAAAAAGTAAGTTGAAAACGGTAAGGAAGGTTTGCCGATAAAGCATTTCTTCGATGGTTTCAAATGATTAAAAAACCTCGCCGGTCGGCGAGGTTTTTTATTTACAGTTGATTTACGACTTCAACGTGTTGCATTCCCGTTTGGATAGCCTCGATATTCATCGGGATCATCTTGTGATGACGGGGAGGAAGCGATTTTTGTAACCCTTTTTCAACATTGTCTAACTTCACGATGGGTTTTACTTTTAAGAAACCGCCTAAGACGATCATGTTGAAGATTTTCGGATTACCGGCTTCAACGGCAAGAGCAGTACCTTCGATTTTGTAGATGTTGATGTCTTTTCTTGTCGGTTCGTGAGTAATTCCGTTCGGGTCATAAATCAGGGTTCCGCCGGGTTTTACCATCGCCTCGAACTTATCCATGGATTGTTGGTTAAGAACGATGGCGGTATCGTATTTGGTCAAGATCGGAGAACTGATGCGCTCGTCGCTCAGGATCACGGTCACGTTGGCGGTACCTCCGCGCATTTCCGGACCATAAGAAGGCATCCAGGCAACTTCCTGATCTTGCATAATTCCGGAGTAAGCTAAAATCTTTCCCATGGAAAGAACTCCCTGACCTCCGAATCCTGCTATAATAATTTCTTCTGTCATAGTTTTAAAATTTACGATTTGCGATTTATGATTTGCGATTCAGACAAGTAATCTACAACCGTCAATCTAAAATCTACAATTATTAAATGTCTTTCATGTCTCCTAACGGATATTTGGGGAACATGTTCTCCACCATCCATTTGTTAGCCTGAATCGGATCCATCTTCCAACCGGAGTTACAAGTACTTACTACTTCCACGAAAGAAGTTCCTTTGTCCTTCTTCGTGTTTTCGAAGGCTTTTCGGATGGCAGCTTTTGCTTTTCTAACAGCAGCAGGAGTATGAACAGCCTGACGAGTTACATAGCAGGTTCCGTCTAATTGAGCGATCAATTCGGTAATTTTCAAGGGGAAACCGTTCAATTTGGCATCGCGTCCGTAAGGAGTGGTAGCGGTTACCTGACCCAATAGCGTCGTGGGAGCCATTTGTCCTCCGGTCATACCGTAAATGGCATTGTTGATAAAGATAACGACGATATTTTCTCCCCGGTTACAAGCGTGCATGATTTCACCGCAACCGATGGAAGCCAAATCTCCGTCTCCCTGATAGGTGAACACGTATTTTTCAGGGTGAACGCGGCTGATCCCGGTAGCAACGGCCGGAGCGCGTCCGTGAGCAGCTTCAGCCCAATCGATATCCAAATAGTTGTACGCAAGTACCGAACAGCCTACCGGGGACACACCGATGGTTTTGTCCTGAATACCCATTTCCTCGATTACCTCCGCAACAAGCTTATGAACTACCCCGTGTAAACAACCCGGGCAGTAGTGCATAATGTTATCGGTAAGTACAGGAGTCTTCTTGTAAACAAGATTCTCTTCCTTAATTATATCTTTTAATTCTATTGACATGGCTTATGCTCCTATAATTTGTTTTTCAAGTGCTTCAACGATCTCTTCAGGTGTCGGGATCACTCCACCGAAACGGCCGAAGTGTTCAACCGGGATTAATCCGTTCACGGCCAAACGAACGTCTTCTACCATTTGTCCGGCGCTCATCTCGACCGTAAGAATTCCTTTCACTTGTTTTGCCAGTCTGGCAATCTCTTTCGTCGGGAAAGGATACAGGGTGATAGGGCGAAGAATACCTACTTTAATACCTTTGGCTCTGGCCAATTGAACGGCCTTCTGACAGATACGGGAACTGGAGCCGTAGGCCACGAACAGATATTCTGCATCTTCGGTGCTGATCTCTTCGAAACGTACCTCGTTTTCTTCCATCTCTCTGTATTTAGCCTGGAGTTTGTGGTTGAATACCTCTTGTTTGTAAGAATCCAGCTCCAAAGAAGTGATGATGTTATGCTTGCGATTCGGTTTTTTACCGGTCAAAGCCCATCCTTCAGACATTTTGGAAATTTCTTCTTCGGTCCAACGGGGTTTATATTCGCTTAATTCGACTTTTTCCATCATCTGACCGATAACACCGTCAGCAAGGATCATGGCCGGGTTGCGATATTTGAATGCCAAGTCAAAGCCAAGTCCTACGAAATCGTTCATCTCCTGTACGGATGCCGGAGCCAATACGATGAGACGATAGTCTCCGTGTCCACCGCCCTTGGTTGCTTGGAAATAGTCACTTTGTGCTGGTTGGATGGTTCCCAATCCTGGGCCTCCGCGTACAACATCCACAAGAAGGCAAGGAATTTCGGCTCCTGCCAGATAGGTTACACCTTCTTGCATTAACGATACTCCGGGGCTGGATGATGAAGTCATCGCTTTTTTACCGCACGCTGCGGCTCCGTATACCATGTTGATAGAGGCCAATTCACTTTCGGCCTGCAATACGACCATTCCTGTCTCCTCCCATGGTTTTCTTAACATGAGAGTCTCCATGACTTCGGATTGCGGGGTAATAGGGTATCCATAATAAGCGTCACATCCGCAACGAATGGCTGCTTCGGCTATTACCTCATTACCTTTCATTAATTTTACTTCTGCCATTTTCGGTAGTTTTTATTCTTTATTGTACATTCATTTTGTAAACGGTGATTACTGCATCAGGACATACCATACCACAACTGGCACAACCGATACATGCTTCCGGGTTTACCATCTCAGAGTAATGGTATCCTTTACCATTCACTTCTTTGGCAAGTCCAAGTGTCTTCGTGGGGCACGCCTCCACGCATAGGCCACATCCCTTGCATTTTTCTGTATCTACGACTACAGCGCCTCTAAATTTTGCCATAACTGAATAGATTATGATTTATAAATTATTTCGGTGTTTATCTTTGATTTTGTAACAAATTTTCGGGTATAAAATTAAAAACTAAAATCGAATAGTAAAAATAGTTTGCCATAAATTTAACTTTGTTTTGAGTTTATTTAATGAATGTCTTTTATACCTGATTCTCTGGGGGCCTATTTTATCGCGTGATCGGCTTGAAAAGCCTTTAAACGTTTTTCCAATGCCGGCATTCTGTCCAAAGCTGTTTGAGAAACACATGCTCTTAGTCCTTGTTTTTTTGAACCCGTGTCTCTTAAAGGAATAGCCGATATCCCGTAGTACAGAATCTCTTTGGTTAATTCGGCTCCGGTCATCCCCGGATAGATGATGGTGAAATAGAAGCCGTCGGCGATAGGTTGATCGATATCTTTGTCATAAACGATTTCGAATCCGTATTGGGTGAAGAGGGTTTTCATGGCATGCGCCCGCTCCGCGTATTCGCGAACCCCGTCCAAGATATTTATTCGGCCTTCATTGGCGGCTTTTAGGATGGCACTCATGGCGTATTGACAGGAGTGCGTCGTCCCGGAAGAGAGGGTATAGATAATCCGGTTGACAAGAGTATAACCTAACGTTCCCAGACCTCCGAAACGCTGTTGTAAGTTTTCGAATTTACGATTGTAAAGTGCATCGGATATACACATGATTCCCAAACGTTGTCCGGCGTAACTGAATAACTTCGAGCCAGAGATCATGACGATATAGTTCGAGGTATATTTCGCAACGGTAGCCTGGAACGGCGGAACGCCCGGTTTGGAAAGATCCTTGCGGAAGTCCATGGCAAAATAGGCTAAATCTTCCAAAACGATTACATTGTATTTATCGGCTAATTGTCCGATGATCTGCAACTCTTTTTCCGTAAAACAGATCCAGGCGGGATTGTTCGGGTTGCTGTATAGGATGGCTGCGATATTGCCTTTTGAAAGATGTTCCTCTAATTTATCCCGTAATTTATCCCCTCTGTAATTATAGACATCAAACGATTCGAACGGTTTACCGATTACTTGCATCTGCGTTTTCTGAACAGGAAATCCCGGATCGATAAATAATACGGTATCTTTGCCTTTTTGGCATTCGGTCACCGCCATGAATGACGCGTAGCACGCTTGCATGGATCCTACGGTGGGAACAATACCTTCCGGTTTGATCTCTATATCCATGAAATTTTTCACGAATTTGGAACCCTCTTCTTTGAATTCTTTATGCCCTTCGAGCATGGGATAGAATTGGGCTACACCTTGCCGGAGAGCGTCGATTTCGGCTTGAATGCCGATTGACGAGGGAGGAAGACCCGGTACTCCCATCTCCATGCGAATGAATTTTTCCCCGCTTTCGGCTTCGATCATATTTACTACTTTTACGATATCCCGGATCGTTGCGTCTTCCATGTCCCGGATTCCGCAGAGCTCCAGTTTCTGGTCGACAATTTTCGTGTCTATTAGATTGTTCTGCATACGATATTTGATATTTATCTGGATTTTATTTTCATCTTTTCGCGTAGGTGCAAGTTTAATAAAAATTTATCAGGATAACTCTCGAAATCGTTTTAAATTTGAAGTGAGAATGACTAAAATAATTTGATTTTAAATTATAGATTCTGTTAAGGTGTCGACGCGACAAATAGGAGGATGTTCGGGGAAAGCTTCTCTTTCTTTTGTAGGCCGTGGAAATTTGTTTACTTTTGTCTGAACGTTAAAACGATATTTCGTGAATATAGAGTGGTTTATTGCACGCAGGTTATTAAAAGGAGACGCGGAGAAATCCGTGTCCGTTCCCATCGTTAAGATCGCGATCGGCGGGATTGCCTTGGGGTTGTGCGTGATGTTGCTTTCTGTATTTATCATCATCGGCTTCAAGCATGAAATAACGTGGAAGTTATCCGGTTTTACGTCGCATTTGAATATCGTGCCTTATGAAACGTCGGACGGGGCGATCTTGCGGGTTGATTCCCTGATGGCAAGATTGAAGCGGATGGACGGGGTAAAAGAGGTGTACGGTTATATCGAGAAACCCGCGATATTGAAAAGCAAATCGGAAATTCACGGAGTGGTCTTGAAAGGTGTGGATTCTACCTACGACCAAAGTTTTTTTCAACGGAATTTGAAAGAGGGTAAAATGCCTGATTTATCAACGCCTAAGGCTTCTGAGGAAATATTGATCTCGGCTTTCGTCGCGGATTATTTGAACGTGAGTGCCGGGGATAAGATTATCGCTCATTTTGTGCAGGAACCTCCTCGCGCCAGGGCTTTTAGGGTGTCGGGAATTTATGATACCGGGTTTAAGGAATACGACGACGTATCGGTATTGGCGGATCGGAGGCATCTTGCTAAATTGAATGGCTGGGAGCCGGGGCAGTTGGGGGGAGTTGCGGTGGAGTTATTCGATGTGGAGAGGGTAAACGAGTATGGGGACCGGGTGGACGATTTGCTTTATGATATGAACGAGAGTTGTGAGGTGAAAACATTAGGAGATATTGCACCGCAGATATTCGATTGGCTGAGCCTGTTGAATGTGAATGTTTGGGTTATTTTGATTCTGCTCGTGACCGTGGCGGGGTTTAATATGGTATCCGGCTTGTTGATTTTGATTTTGGATAAGACAACCTTAATCGGCATATTGAAAGCTCTCGGTTGTAAAAATATATCCTTGAGGCGTTTATTTTTATACATTTCTGCCGGATTGATCGTGAAAGGTATGATTTGGGGAAATTTGCTGGCTTTTTTATTGGCGGGCATACAATATTATTTTGAAGTGGTGAAATTGGATCCGGTCACGTACTACATGAGTACCGTGCCGATCTATTTTAACGGATGGTATATCCTGTTTTTGAATATAGGTGTAATTGTGGTAACATTGCTTATGTTGGTTGTTCCGACGATGCTGATATCTAAGATTAATCCGATAAAATCAATCCGGTTCGAATGAAAATAGAAAGTTGGGATACATATTTAGGAAAATGGAAAGAGTTTATTTATATCCATAAACACGGTTTAATGGGGACTCTTATTTTCCATTTGTTGCTGGCGATCGGGCTGTTGAGCATGGGAATATCTAAAATGAACGTGCATAAGGAGGTCGAGATTGTACTGGAGATGCCGGAACCGGAAGTCGTTCAACAGATGATAGAAGAGAAAAAAGAGCTCGTTCGTCAACGGGCTAATGATGAAGTGGAGGAGATGTTGCGTTCGATTGCCGTAAACGAGGACGTGAAAAATGAAAAGCGATCCGGTAGCGATCCGGTAGAAAACGTGCAGGAGTATATCAAAGAGATACAGGAGGAGTTGAAAGGAAGCTACGGTAATCGTTATCAGGCTAAAAAAGATAAACATTATAAGACGGATAGCTTGCAACATGCGAAAGACGAACAACAACGAAAATTGGATTCCTTGCAGTCGATCGTCTATGTGGGAAAGAGCAGTGTTTCGTATAAGTTGGAAAAACGATATAAAGTTTTCTTACCCATACCCATTTTTAAATGCGAATACGGGGGAAAGGTGGTTGTGGCTATTGTCGTTAACCGAAAGGGTCGCGTGGTGAAGGCGGAAATCATAGACAAGGAGTCTAAACAAGATGATTGCCTGAGGGAAGTTGCCGCGGATGCTGCTTTGCGCTCCCGGTTTAATCAAGATGACAAAGCTCCTGAACATCAGTCGGGAACAATCACGTATAATTTTGTAAAACAATAGTACGGATAAAACCAAAAGGAAACCGGAGGGGAAGATTAAAAATGTGATTTAGTAGAATTAAAGTATGACTCTCGTTTCCTATTTTTCAGCTTTCGTGGATCTGTTTTATCCCCGGATGTGCGAAGTTTGTAAAGAGGTGTTGGTTTCAGGGGAAAAACATATTTGCTCCGCGTGTCTGTATGATTTCCCGTACAGTTACGGTTTGCATGACGACCTGTTTCTGCAATTCGATCAGGTATGCCGGATGAAATCGGTCTACTCTTTGTTTTATTATAGCCGATACAGCGACTACCGGAATTTGATTTTTGCCGTAAAATATCGTTCCAAGCGAGAGATCGGGTGTTTTCTGGGAGCCATGTTGGGAGAACGTATCGTCGGAGGGGAGGAGTTCGACGGGATTATTCCTTTACCTCTTCATCCGAAACGGGAAAAGAGGCGAGGTTTTAATCAGGCCAGGGAGATTGCGGTCGGAATCGCGGAGGTGATACGAGTACCCGTGATGGATCATGTCGTTTCCCGGGTTGTCAATAACCCGTCCCAAACGGGTTTGACGGTTGAGCAACGGGCTGAAAACGTGAAACGGATTTTCCGGTTGAACGAAGTAGCCCTGTTGCGCGGGAAGCATATTTTAGTAGTCGATGATGTGATCACGACAGGATCAACCTTAATCTCGTTTCTTAAAGTGTTAAATGAAATCCCCGGTTTGACGGTAAGTGTAGCCTGTCTCGCCGTGGCAAAGGAGTAACTGTGTTAATTTTTTATATTTATTGTTTTAATTTCAGGAATTAATTTTTTATTTTTGAATAGTTGATAAATCGAAGGGGGATAAAAATGGCTTTCCGGTCATCTCATCTATTTTTATTGTCTGTGGAGTCAAGTTTTTTATCTCTTCTGATAAATGGGAAGCATGCGGGCGGTGTCCTGATTCGAGAAGGTATACGCGTGTGATGGGAAGGGCGAGACCCGTGCGGATCGTGTTCATTGACGTTTATTTTTTTGGGGATGTGATAAAATAGAAATATAATATGGAATCTTATTTTATTAATCTAAATTTTACAGCCATGAGAACGATGATTTTGAAAGCAACTTGTATCTTATTTTTTCTTTCCGTTTTCGGACTTTATACTTTAGCGAATAATACAGTAGAGAAAAAAGGTGTAATCGTGGTGGAGGTGATGGATAGTAATTTGAAATTTCCAATATTTGGAGCGGAAGTGAAGCTCTATGAACATACGGATAAGGGTTGGGTTGAAGTCGGTAAAATGACGACCGGGCGGGGCGGCGATGTTGTGTTCGCTAATTTGAAGGTTGGAGGTAAATACAAGGTGGAAGTCTCTAATGCCGGTTATAATTCGCAGGCTCATGAATTCTCGCGATTAAGTGAAAAGGAGAATGTTTATTTCTTTTTGACAGAAAAAAGTAACGAGTTCTGTTTGGGAAATTTGATTGTTTTATCTATTTTTTAAAGAGACTCGGTGGGGGCATATCGTAAGTAGTACTGGAGGGGGGAAAGGAGCGGGATATCTTCTGTTTTCTTAAATAGAAATACCATGTCGTAAAAAAAGCGATTAATTTTAAGGTTTATAGGAATGGAGGAAAAGTAGTCCGAACTTTTTTATAAATTTGTAGAATTAATTTTAGGAGGATTATGAGTAAGTTTTTTTGGAATGCTTTTTGTATTGCGGCTATTGTCGTATCGTTAATCATATATGCTTGTGCCAACAGGGGTTATCCGGAAGGTGGAATAAAGGATGAAATTCCTCCCAAGGTGATTAAAGAAGAACCTGCCTCTTTTACTGTCGATTTTAAAGCGAAGCGGGTAAGTATTTACTTCGATGAATTTGTACAACTGAAGGAGATCAATAACAAGTTTGTAATGTCTCCCCCTGCCAAAAAGAATCCAAAGGTTAGTTTACGCGGAAAGTATATTGTTGTGGATCTGAGTGCCGACACGCTGAAGCCGAATACTACTTATACATTGGACTTTGCAGATGCCATCGTGGATAATAATGAAGGAAACCCGTTAGGGTATTATCGTTATGTTTTTTCCACGGGTAGTACCATTGATTCTATGGAATTAAGCGGAAAGGTGATCGATGCTCAGACTCAGCTGCCTTTGCTCAATGCCATGGTGTTGTTTTATGAAAACCATGCCGATTCTGCGGCTATATTGGAATTACCCAGTTATTTGGCGCGTACGGATAGTGCCGGAATGTTCCGGGTAACGAATATAAAGGATACCGTGTACCGGGTGTTGGCTATCGAGGATGCCAATCGGGATAATAAATTTACGCCGGAGAATGACCGGGTCGCTTTTGTGGATACATTGGTAAGACCCGTGATGAGCCGGGTGATGAGGTGGGATACGATACGGCCCGATACGACCAAAATAGAAGTAAGGCATTCGAGAAAAGGCGAGCTGAGTGTTAAACCGTTGACCAGGGATACGGTCGTGCAACGGGAATACATATTGTATGGCCCTTCTAATTTGTTTATGAGCATGTTCGAGGAGGAACCTACCCAATTGTATTTGGATAACGAACTTCGGGAGGAACGGGAGCGATTGGAGTTTTTATTTAGTATTCCGGGGGATAATCGGTTAAAAGCTAAATTATTGGGCTTGCATTTGCTGGATGGAGTGGATGAGGATTGGTATATTACGGAACGTTCGGCAGGTAACGATACCTTAAAGTTATGGATAAAGGATTCCTCTGTTTATAAAATCGATTCATTGGTGGTGGAGTTGACCTACATGAGGACGGATTCTTTGCGTCGTATGGCCTGGACAAAAGATACGGTCAAATTGAACTATAAGGATAAGGTATTACCCAAGAAAAAGAAGAAAAAAGACGATGAGGAGGAAGATAAACCGGAGTTGAAATTTATAGAATTTACTTCGAATATAGCTCCGGTCTTCGATTTGAACCGAAATATCGTGTTGGATTTTGATAAGCCGATTCGGCCTTCCGAAATGGATAAAATAAAACTTTTTGAAAAAGTGGATTCGAATTGGGTGGCTATTCCTTTTGAGGTAAGACAGGATAGTTTGAAAATCCGTCGGTTTTATTTGGATCATAAGTGGAAGCCGGAGACGGAATATCAGCTGGCAATCGATTCCATGGCCATGTATAACATGTACGGTTTGTATAACAAAAAATTTGAAAAGACGTTTAAGACAAAAGCAGAAGAGGATTATGGAAAGATCTTTTTGAATGTTACGGGAGTTGAGATGCCTGTCGTTGTACAACTTTATCAAGGAAGCGATAAAGATTTGAAGATATTGCAGGAGAGGCAGGTCTTTAGAGACGGTAGAGTGACGTTCGATTATTTAAACGAGGGAACCTATATGATTCGGGCGATCATGGATAGAAATGGAAATGGAAAATGGGATACCGGAAATTATTTAAAGCGAATTCAGCCTGAGGAGATAAAATATTTCCCCTTGGACTTTAAGATAAAACGGAATTTTGACGTGGAGCAGGAGTTCGATGTAAAGAAGACCTACGTGAGGGAGGACCCGAGCAAGAAGAACAATGAAGATGAAAAAAATAACAAGAGAGGTAGGAACAGATAAATGAAGACAACATTATTGATCGGTGTATTATTCTTTAGTTTGTCTCTTTTTTCACAGGAGAAGGATAAGCCATTGGAAAAACTGACTTATACCGGGTATTATAATTGGGGGTTCGTATGGATTAAGGCCGGTTCTGTCGAGTTTACTCTGACTCCTTCCGATAAGTATCCCAATGCCCAACGACTGTTTGCCGTGGGAAGTTCCAATCCTTCTTGGGATTGGGTTTTCAGATTACGGGATACGTTGGTCTCTTATCACGATAGTCTTACTTTTATGCCCTATGAATTTTCGAGGAAGGCGCATGAAGGAAATTACCATAAAACATTCGATTATGTTTGGAATTATGACAATGATGTTATCTATTCGGAGATAGAACGGATCGGAAAATATGTCCGGAAGGATACGATCCCCTTACAGGAAGGAACCTATGATATGCTTTCCGTGGCTTGGTTAGCCCGTAACTTGGATTTTGCGAAGTATAAAAAAAACGACATGATCCCGATACGTATTTTGATCGATGAAAAAATTTATGAACTTTATGTGCGTTATTTGGGACGGGATAAGGTAAAGACAGGAAAGGGAAAGCGGTCGTGTCATGTTTTTTCTCCTTTGTTGGTGGAAGGAGAAGTATTTAAAGGGGGAGAAAATATGAAAATTTGGGTGAGTGACGATGAGTATCGGGTACCGGTAATGGTAGAGGCGAAGATTTTGGTCGGTTCGGTGAAAGGAATTTTAGATGAAGCGAATAGTGTTTATTGGTAACTGGCGTTTTTAGTTTTGGAAGAATCGGAAATTAACAATTTGACATATGAAGAAATTTATAATTATTCTGGTATCTGTCGTACTTTTTGCAAGTTGTAAAAACGCGATGAAGAACATGTCTCCTGCGGTCTCCGGAAAGGTAAACGAGATCTTGGTGATAGCTGATAAAAACGTTTGGGATGGACAGGTAGGGGATTCCATTCGCGCATGGTTTCAACAGGATCAGGAAGGATTACCGCAAGTAGAACCGCTTTTTGATATGCTGAATTTACCGGAATTGCATTTTGATAAAAATATAAAAGGACATCGTAATATCCTGAAAGTCGAGATTTCTCCTTCTGTTGATTCTGCTTCTATTCAGTATATGAATAGTCCGTGGGCCAAAAGTCAGGTGTATTTTAAGATAAAAGCACCTAATAATAAGGAGTTCATGGAGATATTTGAAGCGAATAAGAGTAGAATGTTAGGCGTATATACGAAGGCGGAAAAGGATCGGCTGGTGTCTATTTACAAGCGGACGGCCGATTCCCGTATATTCAATCTTTTTAAAAAGAAGTACGATATTTTATTGTATTGCCCTACCGGATACTATGTCAATAAGGATACTACCGGATTTGTCTGGATATCCAGTGAGACGACCCGGGATAGTAAGGGAATTTGTTTCTTTACCGAGGAGTATAGAGATCAGAATCAGTTTAACGACCGTGTGATTATCGAAACGGTAAATGAAAAATTGAAGCAATTTATACCCGGCCCCCTGAAAGGTTCTTATATGGCAATTGATACGGATATACGTTATACCGCGGTACAGTACGATTATCAGGGGAATTACGCGATAATGATTCGGGGGTTGTGGACTGTGATAAATGATTTTATGGCAGGGCCTTTCGTGTTAAATGTTGTTTTGGACCAGGAGCATAACCGCATTATCTATCTGATGGGGTACGTATATTATCCTAATGAGAATAAGCGGAATATGGTTAAACAGGTTGAAGCTATTCTGAATACGATGGAGATTAACTACGAAGAACCGAAAAAAGAGAAATAAGCACATGAAATTCTTGATTATGTTGTTAGTGATAGCATCCGTACCGACGGATGCTATTTGCGTAAATATTCGAAACGGGATAGAGCGGTATGAACTCTATCGTGAAACCTTAGAAGGAAAGCGGGTAGGGATCGTGGCCAATCACACTTCCATGGTAAAAGGACAACATAGTGTTGACTTTTTGCGGGATAAAGGGGTTGAATTGGTACGGATCTTTTCGCCGGAACACGGTTTTCGGGGGGAGGCGGAAGCGGGTCGACTGACGGGGGATTATACGGATGCTAAAAGTCATCTGAAGGTTATATCGTTATATGGTAAAAAGAGAAAACCTACCGCAAAAGATCTGCAAGGAGTAGATTTGATGGTATTTGACATTCAGGACGTGGGTGTCCGTTTTTATACTTATATCTCTACGCTTCATTACGTTATGGAGGCTTGTGCCGAGAATGGAATACCTTTGCTAGTAATGGATCGACCGAACCCGAATGCTTTTTACGTGGATGGCCCGGTATTGCAAGAGTCGTATGCTTCTTTCGTGGGTATGCATCCGGTTCCTGTCGTGTACGGGATGACGATAGGGGAGTATGCGCTTATGATTAATGGGGAGGGGTGGTTGAACGGAAAACGAAATTGTCGGTTGACGGTTGTGCCTTGTGAAAATTGGAACCGGGAAGAGGCGGTGGCTCTATCGCAAAAACCTTCTCCGAATTTGCCGGATTCTGTTTCTGTTATCTTGTATCCTTCGATCTGTTTTTTTGAAGGTACGGTTGTGAATGAGGGCAGGGGAACTCTGACCCCTTTTCAGGTTTTCGGGCATCCGGATTTGAAAAACATGTCATATTCTTATATTCCTCGCTCCATAAAAGGAATGAGTGAATCTCCTAAGTGTGAAGGACAATTGTGTTATGGTATGGATTTGAGAAATGAGTATCGTACTATTTGGAAACAAAAAAAGATAAATTTGGCTTGGTTGTTGTTAGCCTACCGGAATTACGAAGGAGAAGAGTCTTTTTTTACGTCGTTTTTTGATAAATTGGCAGGAAACGATTCGCTCCGAAAAGCGATATTATCGGGAGAGAGCGAAGAGGAGATTCGGGATTCTTGGCAGACGGATTTGCAAGCATTCCGTGAGATACGGGTAAAATATTTACTTTATAGATGATTGAAATAGTTGTAAAGGTCATTGTATATTAAGTTAGTGGAAGGTCATGAAAGAGAAAAAGAGAAAGAGTATCGTATGGCGTTTGGTAAAATGGACGGTTATTACCTTGTTTTCTTTGTTGATATTAGTAGGTATCGGAGTAGGAATACTTATTCATTTTATTTTCACTCCGCAAAAATTGACTCCTGTTGTCGAGAGGATTGCTAATGACATGTTAAACGCGAAGGTACATTTCGATTCGATCGAACTTACTTTTTTCTCTACGTTTCCCAATTTTGGTTTGGATGTTCGGCATGGAGAGGTGGTAACGAAGGTTTTTCAAGATAGTGTATCGATTTATGTCTCTACTGATTCGTTGATGAGCTTTCAACGTTGTTTGATGACGGTAGATCCTATGGCTTATCTGTCTCGTAAGGATGTTGTTATAAAAGAGCTATTGATCGAGAAACCCCGGATATACGCTTACGTGAATGAAGAGGGTGTACCCGGTTGGGATGTAATGAAAATAGCGAATACTGATTCTTTACCGGAAGTGACTCCCGATACCTCTTCCGTGAAGACGATAAATTCCATTGATATAAAGAACGTACGTATTAAGGAAGGGGTATTGATATTCGACGATCGGGCGAATCAGCTATACGCGAGGATGGAGAATCTCGGGGTCGGAATAGACGGCGCCTTTGCCCGCCGTAAGTCTCGTCTGGATGTCGAGATACAAATGGAGAACCTTTTGTTCTGGCAACAGGGAGAACTGTTGGTCAAAAACGTTACTTTGGGTCTCAAGAGCGGAATGAGTATTGACAGGGATTCATTGTTGTACACGTTGGATCGGGCTGTTATGGATATCAACGGATTGAAGTTCGGTTTGGGAGGTGAATGCCGGGGAGATTCCGTTACCCGCACGTTAGATGTGGATATGAAATTCGGTATGCAGGTCCCTTCTCTGAAAACGGTACTGGATCTGGTCCCTCCCGCGATCTTAAAGCGGGATAAAAAAGCGGAGGTCGAAGGAAGCGTGTTGTGCAACGGAACGATAAAGGGAATATACGGGAAGGATCGGATTCCTATTATTACGAGCCGTATAAGAATTAATAATGGAGCGGTTCGCTACGAGGGAATGCCTTATGCCTTAGAGAAGTTGGAGTTAGATGTGGAGGGGCAGGTGGATTTGCAACGTCAGCAACCTTCGTATGTCAAATTGAGCCGGCTCTATTTGAAAGGTGCTTCCACTGAAGTGGATTTGAGTGCGGAGATACGGGACTTGATTACGGCGCCCCGGTTGCTGTCGAACATGAATGCCGTGGTTGATTTTACTTCTTTGACTCAGATATTTCCGTTAGAGGAAGGAGTCTCTATGAAAGGAGAATTGAATTCGGTATTGAAGGTGAATATACTGTTATCGGATATAAAATCCGCAAATTACGGAAGAATGGATATTCGGGGAGGATGTCGCTTGAAGGATGTGGTGTTGAAAAGTGAGAGGGATAGTTTTCTGTTCCGTTCGAAATCCATCGGGTTGGGTTTCGGTACGAACATGAAAGACGATACGATATGGCAGGGAAAAAATCTGCTTAACGGTATCTTCGGCTTTGATAGTGTGGACATCAATATGAAAGAGCGGTTGGTGTTTCATATGGATACTTCTTACGTGCACGTGAAAACCTCTCCCTTGCGAGATACGACGGCGGTAGCTTCCATGTCTGCGAACATACGTTTCGGCCGGATCAGACTTACGGTGGATGATACGCTTTCCCTGATGATGGGTAACAGCAAGGCGAAGCTCTCTTTAGGTCCTTCTCCGTCGGATAAAAAGGTGCCTCAGGCAAAGGCGAGTGTGGAGATGGATAGTTTGCGAATTCGGGCGTTAGGCAATCGCTTGAGGATGGAGAAGGCCGGTTTCGATTTGACGAGCGTTATGAATAAAGATGATAAGCGGATTTGGAAGACTTCCGGTATAATCGGTTTTCGAAATTTAGGCGTGTATACGCCCGTGTTTCCGTTACGGATGAGGATGCCCGCTACGAAAATCACTCTGGCTCCCGGTCGTATCGAATTGAATGGAGCCAAATTGAGAATAGGACATTCGGATGTTTTGCTGACAGGAGCCGTCTATAATCTTGCCGATGCTTTTTTGCATAAAGGTGAATTAAAGGCTGAGCTGGCCGTAAGATCAAAAATGATAGACTGCAATCAATTGATGAAAGCGATGGAGGTCGGAGAGGCGAATCGATCTAAAATCTGGGGGATAAACGAGGAAGAGATGAGTGAGGAAGAGTTGGAGGAGTTGGATCTCTCGGCCGACTCTACTTACGTGGCTGATAGTACGATGGCTGTTTTTGTCGTTCCTCCCGGTATCGATTTTAAGTTCGAAACGCGGATCAATAAGGTTTTGTATGGTAAATTGGAGTTGGACAGTATCCATGGAGAGATGATTATGCGCAATCAGTGTATTGAATTGTCCGACCTGAGTTTGCGTTCTATGGCGGCTGATATGAAGACGACGATGTTGTATAAAGCTTCCACTCCGGAACGGGCTTATGCCGGTTTTGATTTGCGGATGGATGATATTCATGTCGCTTCGTTGATTAACTTCATGCCTTCTCTGGATACCTTATTCCCGATGTTGCGATCTTTCGAGGGAATGGTAGATTTTCATATCGCGGCGGAAGCGGATTTGGACTCCACGATGATGATCGATCTGCCTACTTTGCGGGCAGCGGCTTATTTGGATGGAAAAGATTTGGTGTTGTTGGATGGTGAAACTTTTGCCGAAATATCCAAAATGTTGATGTTTAAGAATAAAAATCGGAATATGATCGATAGTGTTTCGGTCGATTTTTTGATTAAGAACGGGGTCATAGAGATATTCCCTTTTATGATAGAGATGGACCGATATAAGGTGGCTGTCGGAGGGGAGCATCATATTGACATGAATTTTAAATATCATGTTTCACTATTGAAATCTCCCATACCTTTCAGGGCGGGGGTCGATATTTCCGGTTCTTTGGAAAAGATGAAGTTCCGGATTACGAAAGCGAAATACAAAGATATTTTTATTCCTTCACGAAGGGCGAAAGTGGACAGTACGCAACTTAACCTGCGTAAACAGATCCGGCAATTGCTACAATCCGTCAAACGGGCGGCTGACGAATAAACAGTTGCTAAGGGAGTCTTTCAATCTTAACAAAGGCTCTGTCGTCGAAGGAATTATTCCCTTTTTTCAGTCCTTTGGTGGACTTGAAGAGATGGTAGCATAGCGGATCGTTTTTCAGGATGTATTCCAGGTATGCTTCCGATTCGGATAAGGAGGGAAAGAGTTTGGGGTAGCCGTCTGTGGCCAAAACCAAGTATGGGGAGTTCGAACCGGTCAAAGAGATGTTTTCCACTTGCGTGGGAGCAATAGGAGAACCGTCCAGAACACCATAAGAATACATGCTGTCGGGGAAATGGTTTTGAAACAGGGTTTGCTCTTTTAAGTATTCGAGAATCTTTTCGCGTCCTATATCTTTAATCAGGAGCTCTTCCGTACTCATGCCTTGTCTGATACAACTTTCTGTTATGAAAGCTCTTAAGTCGGAAAGGATCGTATCGATGATTTTAGTTTTTCTGAAAAAGGCATTATCAATGATGGCCTGACAATCGCCGACAGACCATACTTCGTTATGGTGATCCGAATAGATGATGAGGGAGGCGTTGAGTTTATCTACCGGATGTTTTTCCATGTGGTCCGTCATGCCGACTCCGGCGTAGAAAGAGTGAAATTGCTTATTAATTTCAGAAATAAAAGAAGGGAGTGTGATATCGTTCGGCATGGAGCGAACGACTTTTTCGATCAATTCTCCGGCAATTACGCCTTGGGTTTTAGAGTCGAAATCGATATCGGATTTACTGGTTGCGCCGTCGATCAAGCATGCGAAATGATCGGTGACGACTATTCTGTCTTCACATTTTGAGATATCCCGTGATTTCCCAAGTATAAATTTTTCGATTACTTTAAAACTCATATTCCTTAATCTTTTTAATACAAACGGGGAATCCGTCCAATACGTCGCATTCGACTAAAAGTACAATGTTTTTTTTGCCTTTCGATATTATTTTTTGTGAGTTGACGTGTATCTCGGTAAAATAATTGGCAGCGGCAATTGTGCCGTAGGTATGACATCCCGTGAACAGGCAGAAGGTACTTTTTGAGGCCGGGGAAGAGAACGGATTGATACCCCGGATAACTACCCCGTAGTCTTTGATAACTTTTTGATCTTCTTCTATACCGTTGTATTCCTCTACTCCCTGATCGGTTTTCCAAGAGATCGTATTTTCTGTTTGATAAACGATATCTTTTGCCTCCCGGAACTTATCCAAAAACAGTTTGGAGATCATGTTGTTTTTGGGACCGCCTAAGATAATGATGTCTTTTTCTATTTTCTTTTGAACCTGATCGTCGGAGAAAAGGATATTGTCTATTTTGATGTTATAGGCTTTACTTAAGGATTCGACAGCGTGTCCCAATGCCCTGACTTGTCCGATACCGGTCGCCGGTCTGAGGTATTTTCCCGTGTTCGTTTTGGTGGATGTTGCCGTACAAATAATCAGCTCTTGCGGATGCGAGATCCGCCAGAGTTTTTTAACGGGTCTGACGGTGTTGACCGTACGATATACCCAGGAAGCAAGGCTTCCCAAAAAAACAAATGCAATGCTTGAACCGAAGTTGACCAAAAAATCTTCTATCATTACGCGTCGGTTTTATGATACAAGATCACGTCCTATTCCCCGTGTTTATAAACCATCATAGTAAAATTTTCCGAATTCACTGATAATGGTGAGCTCATTCTTTTCACTGTCGTAGCAACGTCCTACGATTTGTGCGTCGATATGGAAGCTTTGGGAAATAGCGATGATTTCATCCGCGATCTCTTCATTTACATATATTTCCATCCGGTGACCCATGTTGAATACCTTGTACATCTCCTCCCATGGCGTGCCGGATTGTTCCTGTATCAATTTGAATAGAGGCGGAACGGGGAAAAGATGATCTTTTACGATATGCATTTTTTCGACAAAGTTCATCACTTTGGTCTGGGCTCCGCCGGAACAATGCACCATGCCGTGTATCTCTTTCCGGTATTTATCCAATACCTGCTTTATGACCGGAATATAAGTCCGCGTTGGGGATAATACCAGTTTTCCGGCATCTATTCCTAACTCTGCTATTTTATCCGTTAGTTTGCATTTTCCGGCGTATACCAACTCCTCGGGAACGGCATTGTCATAACTTTCCGGGTACTTGACGGCCAGGTATTTGGCAAAAACATCGTGTCGGGCGGAAGTAAGTCCGTTAGACCCCATGCCGCCATTGTACTCGCTTTCGTAAGTCGCTTGGCCGTAAGAGGAGAGGCCTATAATGACATCTCCGGCTTTTATCCGGTCATTCGAAACAACATCTTTCCTCTTCATCCGGCAGGTAACCGTGGAATCCACGATGATAGTCCGTACGAGATCTCCCACATCGGCGGTCTCTCCTCCCGTGGAGTAAATATTTACTCCTAATTTTCGATACTCTTCGATTAATTCTTCCGTTCCGTTGATGATAGCGGCGATGACTTCACCGGGGATCCGGTTTTTATTTCTTCCGATGGTAGAGGATAACAAGATATTGTCCACGGCTCCAACGCAGAGAAGATCATCAATATTCATGATTAAAGCATCCTGCGCGATACCTTTCCATACCGAAATATCTCCGGTCTCCTTCCAATAGAGGTAAGCCAAAGAGGATTTCGTACCGGCTCCGTCCGCATGCATGATGTTGCAATAGCTTTTTAAACCGCCTAAATAGTCGGGGACAATTTTACAGAATGCCTTTGGAAATAGGCCTTTATCCAAGTTTTTGATAGCATTATGAACATCTTCCTTAGAAGCTGAAACTCCCCTCTTATTGTATCTTTCGTCTTTTCTCATAACGGACAGAATCGATAATTTATGATGTTAATGATATTATTATCAGGAAATTAATTCTCCTTACTTGCACGTGCGTACAATCTTTTTGTCTTTTGCAAAGTTAGGATAATTTTCAATAATAATCGAAACTATGTTTAGAATTTACTCGATGGATACTTCCGGGAATTGCTCTTAATTTAAGGCTCTTCGTTCCAATAATTCCGTAAAATGGTCTTTATATGAATCCGATACGGGAATATAGAGTTTACCGAAAACGATCCGATTGCGTTCGATTGTTTTGATCTTGTTTATATTGACGATATAAGAGCGATGTACCCGGATAAAAGTATCGGAGGGAAGATATTCTTCGATTGTTTTCATGCTCATCAGGGTAAGAATACCTTTTTCCGAATCGTCGGTTTGTATTTTAATGTAGTCTTTCACTCCCTCGATGTACAAAATGTGTTGTACTTCTATTTGGATGAGTTTATAGTCGCTTTTTACAAATATGCTTTCCGGATTTTTGCGGGGTACGGAGCCTCGAGTCATTTCATACCAGTGCAATGCTTTCGTGGCGGCTTTTAAAAACTCGGCATAATTGAAAGGTTTTAACAGGTAATCCAACGCGTCGACCTTGAAGCCTTCTATGGCATATTGCTCGAAGGCGGTAGTGAAAATGACTTTTGTTTTATTTCCGATAATACGGGAGAGTTCCAGGCCGTTCAAGTCGGGCATCTGTATATCCAAAAAGGCTACTTCTATCGATTCTTTCTCCAGTAAAGAGATGACATCCAAAGCATTATCGTATCGTCCGACAAGGTGCAGGAAAGGGGTTCTCCGGACATAACTTTCCAACAGATCCAAAGCTAAAGGTTCATCGTCTACGATAATACAATTTAATGTCATATCAGTTGAATATTAGAAGTTAATAATGAGTCGGGCCATGAAACGGTCGTCTGCCCTTTCGATTTTTAAAATGTATTTTCCCGGATAGAGTAGTTGCAAACGTCGTTGTAAATTTTGGATTCCGATTCCGGAACCGCTTCTGTCTTCGTCATTTTTAGGAAAATAACTGTTTTCCACGATGCAGCTTACTCTTTGTGACTCCTGCAATTCCATTCGTATACGGATAAAAGAATCTTGAGTATTGCTTATCCCGTGTTTGAAGGCATTCTCGATCAATGTGATAAAAAGTAACGGGGCAATCATGACGCCTTTCCCCTCTTCCGGTATGTTTACTTCCAGTCGGGTGTGTTTGGGGAGGCGCAGGCTCATCAGTTCGATATAGCTTTTCATGAATATGAATTCCCGGTCTATGGAGACGAGATTTTGGTTGTTATCATACAACACGTGACGTAACAATCGGCTCAGATCGTGAACCGCGAGCTGGGCCCGTTCCGGGTCGATGGCAATCAACGAGTAGATGTTATTAAGCGTATTGAATAAAAAATGAGGATTTAATTGACTCTTCAGGTTTTTTAATTCCGCTTCTGCCTTTGCTTTTTCCAACTCTCTTTTTTCACCCTCCGTTTTATACCAGTTACTGGTCATTTTGATGGCCATGCTTAGGGCAACCGTGAGCCCCATTAATAGCATGTCCCGACTTAAAAAGAGGAAACGGGGTGGTTTGGGGAGTACTTTTCGTAAGGCTACCACTTCTTCCGGTTCGGGAGGGCTGATGTAGGTACGATAAAACTCTTGCCAAAAATGTAAAAGTAGTCCGAGTAGTATGATAACTAACAGGTTGATCACGATAAAACGGAAAATCTTTTTAGGGAAAAGAATATTATCGATAAAGTAGAAATAGTTGGTATAGAAAACGATCATGCAGGATAGCGGTAAAAGAAAATATCCTAAATACCATCTTAACGTGACGATGAACTGATGATCGTTTCTGGTAAAGAATAAGGGAAAAGCGAAGAAGATTCCCCAGCCGATCACGTGAATGGCTGCTAATAAATGCTTCCGATTACCGATTTTCTGCATATCGTCTTTATTGAACATAAGCAAAGCTACTGATTTTACGCTATATGTTTTGCTATTTACGGTTAAAAACTTTCGTTTTGCCCTTATTATTCGTATCGGATGGCATCTATGGGATCCAAGTTAGAAGCTTTCTCTGCCGGATACCATCCGAAAAATATTCCGGTGGCCGTACAAACCAAAAAGGATAAGACGACCGAATAGATTTGAATGTAAACGGGCCATCCGATAACGTATTTAATGACCATGGAAGAGCCGATACCAAGGATGACACCGATAATTCCTCCGGTAACGCTAATGATAACTGCTTCTATGAGGAATTGGAAAAGGATATGTCGTCCTTTGGCCCCTATGGACATCCGGAGACCGATCTCCCGCGTGCGTTCGGTAACGGAGACGTACATGATATTCATAATGCCGATACCTCCCACTAACAGGGATATTCCCGCGATACAGGCCAGAAGTACGGTCATTAAATCGGTCGTCGTGCTAAGCATGGAGCTGAGTTCTTCCTGTGAACGGACATGAAAATCCTCCTCTTCTCCGGCAGGAATCTTGTGATTTTGACGGAGAACTGCCGAGATCTCTTCTATGGCTTCTTCCGAGTCTTCTTCCGTAAGTGCGGAGGCGAATATACCGTGTATGTATGTAATGGCCAACAGTCGTTTTTGAATGGTGGTATAGGGGGCTATAATCATGTCGTCCTGGTCTTGTCCCATGGAGTTATAACCTTTGGGTGTCAATACTCCGATGATCCTGAACGGTGTTTTATTGAAACGGATGGTCTTGCCTAACGGGTCTTCTCCTTTCGTGAAAAGATTATTGACGACCGTTTTTCCTACGATACATACTTTTGCCGAGGTTTTAATGTCATGGTCGGTAAACATCTCTCCTTCACCGATAGAAAATTTCCGGATATCTAAATAGTCCTGGTTGACCCCGTATATGGTTGTCGGTGCATTGTTCGCACCGTAGATAACTTGTCCGCCGGTATTGACCGTAGGAGTACATTTGTTGATGAGATCGACGTCTCTTACGATGCTTTGATAGTCTTCCAGCTTTAAGGTTTGCATATCGCTGGCACTTTGGCGTACACCTCCGAATTTTCCGTTACCCGGATGAATCATGATCATGTTGGAGCCCATTTCGGATATTTGGGCGCGGATACTGCGTTTGGAACCTTGGCCGATGGCCAGCATGGAGATCACCGAGGCAACCCCGATGATGATTCCCAACATGGTTAAGAATCCTCTGAATTTGTTGTTATTCAGAGCTCGGAGGGCAATTTGTATCAGATTACCGTAATTCATTGTGAGCTGTTATTAAATTAGTCGTTTTCTTTAGGAAGAGCTTCCAATGCTTCTTTGGCGGAAGCAACATGTCGGTTTGTTTTGTCTTCGATGATATGACCGTCACGCAATACGATGTTTCTACTGCTGAATTGGGCAATCTCGGGGTTGTGGGTAACGAAGATGATCGTTCTCCCTTCCGAGTGGAGTCGTTGAAACAGGGTCAATATCTCGTAAGAAGTCCTGCTGTCCAAATTTCCGGTCGCTTCGTCGGCCAGCAAAATGACCGGATCGTTTACGATGGCGCGTGCGATGGCGACACGTTGTTGCTGACCTCCGGACATTTGATTGGAACGGTGATTGAGACGATCCGACAATCCTACGTCTTCCAATGCTTTGATCGCTTTTTCCTTACGCGCTTTAGAGGATACGGCCGGATTGTACAGGAGCGGAAGTTCCACGTTTTCCAATGCCGTGGTTTTGGGTAATAAGTTGTAAGATTGAAAAACGAATCCGATTTTACGGTTTCGTAATGTGGCCCGTTCGTTTTTGCCCATTTCGCGAGCAGATATGCCGTCTAAAAAATAGTTTCCCGAGGTGGGAGTGTCGAGGCATCCCAAGATATTGAGTAGAGTGGATTTCCCCGAACCGCTCGTTCCCATTATCGTGACGAATTCCCCTTCCTGGATGGAAAATGAAATTCCCCGTAAAGCGTGTACCGTTTCCGATCCTACTTTAAAATCCCTCCTCAGGTCTTCTATTTTTATTATTGTATTCATGAGATCCTATTTTGTTGTATTTATTTCTTTTTACTGCCTGGGCGTTGTGGCATGAACGGATTGGAAGAGTTATCCCCGGGTGCACCCATGGCGGTTTTGTCTCGGGTTATTTCGACAATTACTTTATCGCCCTCTTGTATACCCTCTTTGATTTCCATGTTGATGCCATCCGAAACACCGGTTTTAACGACTTTGGGAATGATCCCTCCGGCCGTTTGTATCCATACCTTTTTTTCTCCTCCAATGGCTACAGCCGGGGCGGCAGCGGCCGGGTTAGCCGTCTCGGGAGTAAAACGGAAGGCTTTTAAAGGGACGAGCATAACATCGTGTTTCTCCATCGTGTAGACCGTAATATTGGCTGTTAGGCCCGGTTTCAGTTTTAAATCCGGATTCGGCGCATCGATAACGACTTCGTAGGTAACAACGTTGTTGGTCGTGGTAGATTGTAGCCGGACCTGGGTGACGTCCCCTTCGAATATATCGTCCGGAAAGGCATCTACGGTAAAAGTTACGCGTTGCCCCTCTTCGACCTGGCCGATATCGGCTTCATCTACATCCGCGATCACTTGCATCTTGCGTAGATCGTTGGCAATGGTAAACATGGTGGGTGTTTCGAAACTTGCGGCAACGGTTTGTCCTTCTTCTACTTCTCTGGAAAGAACGACGCCGTCGATCGGGGAATAGATGGTTGCATAACTTAAGTTGGATTTTGCTTTGACAAGATCGGCGATGGCTTTCTCGTAGGATAGTTTTGCTTTTTCATACTCGTACTGGGCTGTTTCGAATTCCGTATCACTGATCAATCTCTTTTCATGCAAACCGGATAGTCTGGCGAAATTCTTTTTCTGGTATTCGTATTCGCTCTTGCTGGATTCCATGTTGGCCGAGTCGGAAGCCATGGCCGCTTCCAGTAACGTACGATCGAGCTCTGCAATCAGTTGTCCTTTTTTTACGACGGAATTATAATCCACGTAAAGGCGGGAAATCGTGCCGGATACCTGCGTACCTACATCTACTTTCGTAATGGGTTCGATGGTTCCGGTAGCCGTTACTGTCGTGTTGATGGAACCCTTTTTTATCGTGGTCGTTTCGTATGTGACTGTTTTATTCTCTCCTGAACGGAAGATAAAGAAAAGGCCCGCGATAACAGCCAAGACAATGATGATGATCGCTATTTTTTTCATTCTATTTCGGTTTTACGTTATAATTCAATCGGTTGATTTTGGTAGAAATTCAGTAATTTGATGGATAATATCGCATCGTATTTAGCCTGTATTTGTTCTTGTATTGCTGATAAGAAATTATTTTTTTCCGTTAATAATTCAACGGTATTTTTCATTCCTGCATCGAATTGTGCTTGTACCAGACGGTAACTTTCAGAAGCTGATTTTACGCTATTCGTTGCCGCTATGTACCGGCTTTGTGCCGAAATAGCATTTTGGTATAAAGTTTCGATGGTTTTCAGTAGTGTCTTACGGGTATTTATCTCCTCTAACTGGACCGTTTCTGTTTGGAGTTTTGCTTTTTCTACGGCTGATTTTACCTGTCGGTTTTGCGCAATCGGAATGCTGATGTTGATTCCGATATTTTCATTTAATCGGTTATTCAGCTGTTTCCTGAAAGAGTAATCCGAGTCGGAATCGTGGTCGGTTCCTACCGAAGCATTAAACGTGATGCTGGGCAGGCGGTCGGCCGCCGCGATCTTTTCATCCAGATAAGCCGCATCAACCTTTAATTTGCTGCTTTTCATTTCCGGCATAACTTTCAAAGCCGTTTCGTACACCTCTTTCAAAGAGGGAACGAGTGTAAGAACATCGGCATCGGACAGCTCCGGAAAATGGATTTCAAAAGATTCGTCCAATTCTAATTCCAGTAATTGTTTTAATTGTAATTTCGCTAATGCTAACGTGTTTTCCGCTAACGTGACTTGGTATTGATCGTTACTGTATTGAGCCCTGATCTGAGAGCGGTCACTGACAGCGATAGAGCCTGCCTTGTATAATTCTTCGGCTCGGTCTAACTGTGCCTTGGACGTCTCGAGTGTCTGTCTGTTGGTTTTGAGAGCCTCGTTAGCATATAAAATCTGTAAATAATCTTCGGTTACGGAAATTTCAATATCGTTTTCGGCAACGGAAGTTTCATATTCCAATGCTTCTGCCGCAATCTTTTGTTTTTTCACGGAACGAGTCAGTTTACTTCCGTTATACAGGGTCATACCGGCATTTAACGAATAGCTTCCGGTATAAGCACTTCGAGAAGTGAATTTATTACCGGTGTCTTGTGTTTTTTGATGGGACCAACCTTGTGTGCTGGAAAAAACCAATGACGGGAATAATTGGGCTTTGGACTCTAACAAGTTGACAACTCCTGTTTGATTGTTGATGCGGGATGATTGCACCTGAATATTATTTTTTCTGGCATAGTCAATGCATTCCCGGAGAGTCCAAAGGGCCGGCCTTTCTTGGGTAAAGCCGGCCGTGGATGAAATGACTATGAAAAAAGTGGTAAATAATCGTATGTAATTCATGTTATTCATACCTTAATTGTTTATTTCTGAGACGAATTTAGGTATGTCCGGAAAAGGAAACAACTGAATTAGACAAACGGGACGGTTTTGTCGACCACCAGACGTTATTTACCGATGAAATAAAAAAGCCTTACAGCTCTGCTGTAAGGCTTGGGAGCTCCTCAGGTAGGACTTGAACCTACGACCTACGGATTAACAGTCCGCCGCTCTAACCAACTGAGCTACTAAGGAATTTTTCAAAAGCGATGCAAATATAGAAGTTTGTTCGAATTATACCAAATAAAAATGAAAGTTTTTCTTGAAAAACTATTATTGAACGAGGATGGATAAATCCATTCAGAAGATTGCGGCGTGCTGAAAATCTCAAAGTAGGATATGGGCGGAACAGATACCTGAGTGTACCGTTTATACATGCGACTATCGTTGTGAAAGACGATAGGGAAGTTAAAAAAAGCTTTGGAATACAGGTAAATCGGCGATTCTAAATTGCATAGACAGGAGAAATCGAAAAGATTCTTCGTTTTGTCTTTAGTTGTATACCCATAGACGTCAATAAAAATAATTTGTACAATCGATTTATATCCTGTATATTTATATGCTTAAAAATGTTGTAAATATTTGGGGGATTATGTATAGATGTCTGTTGTTGTTATTATTTGGTTTTCAGGTTGTTTGTGCGCAAGAGAAGCCGAATGCTGAATGGTTGAATCAGAAATTTTCCATGTTTATTCACTGGGGATTGTATTCTGAACTGGGAGGCGTGTGGAAGGAGAAGCCGATCATGACCGGATATAGCGAGCAAATCCAATCTTTCGCCTCTATTCCGGCGGATGAATACGAAGCTGTCGCCGCTCGTTTTAATCCTGAAAAATGGGATGCGGAGGCTGTTGTGCGGTTAGCCCGGTTGGCCGGAATGAAGTCTGTTATTTTTACTTCGAAGCATCATGACGGATTTTGCATGTATCATTCGAATTATACGGACTATAACGTGGTAGATGCCACTCCTTTCAATCGGGATGTCATGAAGGAGTTGTCTGAAGCTTGTAGGAAATTCGGGATAAAGTTCGGTGTGTATTTTTCATTGATAGATTGGCATTTTCCCGGTACGAAAATAACTTCGCATAACGCGGATCCGGTTTCACCGGAGCACCATGCTTTCAATATGAAGCAAGTGGAAGAGATTCTGACCAACTACGGCCCCGTCTCGGAGCTTTGGTTCGATATGGGATCCTTGACACCGGAACAGAGTAAGGAGTTATACGATTTGGTCAACCGTTTACAACCGGAATGTATGGTTAGCGGACGTTTGGGAAATAATCAAGGTGATTTCTGCGTGATGGGAGATAATCAGTATCCGGATTATAAAATCGGGATCCCCTGGCAAACTCCCGCATCTTTCTTTCCGGAAACATGGGGATACCGTTCCTGGCAGGAGAGGGGAGATCTGGAGCAAAAGATAAATGAAAAATTACTCGGATTGGTAAAGGTGGTCAGCCGGGGAGGAAATTATTTGTTAAATATCGGTCCCCGGGGGGATGGCTCTATCGTGGAGTACGAGCGGGATGCTTTGTTGAAGATGGGAAGATGGTTGAATAGATACGGTAGAGCTATTTACAATACGCGAGCCAATCCTTTTGAACATGCCGGAGAGTGGGGAGATATGACGATGAAAGGAAACAGGCTCTATTTATTCATCGAACGAATGCCGGACGATCGTTTGATTCGTTTGTCCGGAATTCAGGGAGAGGCCGTTAGGGCTGTTCTTGTCGGAAGGGAAGATCCGTTGCGATTGGATCAGCACGGGAATGACATAACTCTTTATATTCCGGAGACGGTATATCCCGACCGGCATATGATTGTGGCCGAAATCGCATTTGCAGAACCGTTTCAGGTTCTTCCTGTCCGTATGGTCCCTGCAGAGCGTTTAATCGCCTCGAATGCCGTTCCCGCGTACGGGTATTCCAGCATGGATTATTATTCCAGTTTCAGATGTATTGTCGGAAGATCATGGGGATTTCTGTTTGATAAACCATACGCAGAACCGGTTGTCGTTTATACCGATAACGATCGATATAAGACGATAAAATTAACGATCGACAATATAGAGCAAGAGCTCCTTTTGCAAGGAGGAGAGGTAAAACATTTACAAGTTCAGCCGGGTTCGGTACGCTGGGAATCCGTTTATCAAACCAAAATTTCCGATGATCGTTTCGGGAGTTTTTGTTTGGGAGAAAATCATCGTGTTGATCCTGCCCGGGAAGAGAATGGGGTGATTTGGAAAAAAATACCTCGTTTCGGTTTCGGTACTCATTATGTTGTCGCGATGACTCCGAAACAATCTCTTTATTTGTTGTGTTCGATTGAGAGCGATACCGCTCAGTCGATTTTGGTTGAATTGTCTAACCCGGAAGGATTACAGGTCGTGTTAAATGGAAAAACGCTTCGTAAACAAATTTCTGTGGGGGATAAATTCAAGGAGCGGGAAATAGTGATGTTACCTTTGGATAAGGGTGATAATCAGTTAATCGTGAGGTATTATAATCGGAGTGGGGAAACCATGGAATATGGAGTTAACCCGGATGTTCCTCAAATAGTTTATCAGCTTCGATTGAAGCCGCTTCCCCTGTTACCGAGGGAGGTGCACTTTTGTGAACTCAGGTTGCTTAAACCGGAAAACCGGAATTGCGATATGGGATTACAGGATGTATGGATCAGCATGGATTAAATTGTAATGATAAAGAGATGAAAAAGAGATTGCGGAAAAAATTGCATAAAGCAGAATTTCAAGAGTTAGGATTTTCGTTTGAGATAAGATTTAAAGAGAAGGGAGAAGATGCAAAAACTTTTTTGAAGGAGTTTATCGAATTGTTGCGCAGCCATCATCTGGAAATGGGCGGCGGGTGGAATGCGGAAGTCTGCGGCGGATTTGTTACGAGGGAAAAAGGTAGTGTTACCTTGGAGGAATACCATGCTGTAAAGAGTTGGTTGGAGGCTAAAAGCTCCGATATTTACGGCTTTACGATAGGTGAACTGAGGGACGCCTGGTATGGATGGGCATAAGCATAGGAGTAAAAGACAGATTCGTATTCGTTTGAAAAAGATATTTCCTATTTACGTTTTATATAAGGGGTAAAATATTAATTTTGCCGGTCTTCGTGCGAATGGAGTTCGACGGGAGTGAGTTATTTTAAAGAATTGATATATTACGTATGAGAACAAAATGTTATTTATCTTTTATTGCTTTAGCATTGATGATTACAGGTTGCAATAGTAAAAAAGAGACCGTACAAAAAGGAGGTATCGTTATCGCCAATCTTGATACGGCAGCAACGCCTAATGCTGATTTTTATCAGTATGCATGTGGCGGCTGGATGAAAAATCATCCTTTGACCGACGAATACGCCAGATTCGGTTCTTTTGACCTTTTGGCGGAGAATAACAGACAGCAGATAAAAGGTCTGATTGAAGAGTTGGCTGTACAGAAATCCGCTCCCGGAAGCATAGCCCAAAAGATAGGCGATTTATACAATATGGCGATGGATAGTACGCGGCGGAATGCAGACGGAATGAAACCGATTAAAGCCGAATTGGAAAGAATCGCTGCTATTAAGGACAGGGGAGAGTTATCGAAAACGATTGCCGAAATGCGTCGTGACGGTTTTGATCCCTTTTTCGGACTTTACGTGGGTTCCGACGATATGAACAGTGCCATGAATTTGATTATCCTGTATCAAAGCGGTATCAGTTTGGGAGAACGCGAGTATTATTTGGATGATGACGATCACACGAAAGAGATACGGGAAAAGTATCGGCAGCACGTTGCCAAGATGTTTCAGTTAGCCGGTTTTTCTGCATCGGAGGCGAATAAGGCGGCTTCCGACGTTATGACCGTGGAAACACGCTTGGCCGAGAGTGCCAAGAGTGCTGTCGAATTGCGCGATCCGCATGCCAATTATAATAAGATGTCGTTAGCGGATTTGAAAAGAGAGATTCCCGGTATTCAATGGGATCTTTATTTCTCGACATTGGGACTGAAGGAGGTGGAGGAGCTGAATGTGGCGCAAATGGCTGCGGTTAAGGAGAGTGCCGATCTGATGAACGAGATGGATATGAATGTATTGAAGTCTTATTTGGAATGGAAGGTGATTGATGCGGCGGCAGCTTATTTGAGTGACGATTTTGTGGCCCAGAACTTTGAATTTTACGGGAAAACGCTTTCCGGTAAAAAAGAGATGCAACCTCGTTGGAAGAGTGCGGTAAGTGCGGTCAATGGCGTACTGGGAGAAGCCGTGGGACAAATGTACGTGGAAAAATATTTTCCGGCAGAGGCTAAAGAACGTATGTTGAAGCTGATTTCCAACTTGCAAAGTGCTTTAGGAGAACGGATTCAAAATCTGTCATGGATGAGTGATGAAACAAAAACGAAGGCCTTGGAAAAATTATCTACCATATACGTGAAAGTCGGTTATCCCGACAAGTGGAGGGATTATTCCGGTTTGGAGATTAAGAATGATTCCTATTGGGATAATATTGTACGTTCCAATAATTTTGATTACGATTACCTGCTTGCGAAAGCTGGGAAACCGGTCGACAAGGACGAATGGCATATGACCCCTCAAACGGTAAATGCCTATTACAATCCGACGACGAATGAGATATGCTTTCCAGCCGGGATTCTTCAATATCCTTTCTTTGACATGAATGCTGACGATGCCTGCAATTATGGAGCTATCGGTGTGGTTATCGGTCATGAAATGACGCATGGGTTTGATGATCAGGGACGTCAGTTTGATAAAGATGGAAATCTAAAAGATTGGTGGACGGAAGAGGATGCTAAAAACTTTGAAGAGCGTGCTCAGGTTTTAGTGGATTATTTCGATGGTATCCAAGTATTACCCGATTTGAAAGGTAACGGGAAATTGACGTTAGGAGAAAATATTGCCGATCACGGAGGGCTACAAGTGGCCTATGCGGCTTTACAAAAAGCGATGAAAACCGACCCTCTTGGAGTAGATGCGTATGGTTTTACTCCGGCGCAACGTTTCTTCCTGTCTTACGCAAATGTTTGGGCGGGTAATATCCGCGACGAGCAGGTTCGTTTGCAGACAAAATCTGATCCTCATTCTTTGGGTCGCTGGAGAGTGAATGGGGCTCTTCCTCATATCTCAGCCTGGTACGAGGCTTTTAATGTGAAAGAGGGAGATCCTTTGTTCATTCCGGTAGAAAAACGGGCTTCTATTTGGTAAAAAAGAGTTGTATTGTCATAAAAGGGCTGTCCGTCGATTTCGAGGATAGCCCTTTTTGCTGTAAATGGCGGGTCAATAGGATTCCGCGATTCCATGATTCAATTTTAATCCTGCAATCGTCAATCTTTCTATTGTAAATTTTAAATTGTAGATTTTAAATTGGACGTAGTTTTTTAATTTACAATTTACAATCTACAATCGTCAATCCCTTTAATCTCTTAATCTCAAAATCATTTCACCTGTGCTATTGGTTTAATCGAAATAATCTGTAACTTTCGGAAAAATGGAGTAGAAGTTGACCTATGGATGTTGTTAAGCGAGACCGATTTATAGCTCTTTGGCGTCGTTTTTTTAATGATGCGGAGTTACCGATTACTTTTTATTATTCGAAGGATAATTGCCGGATACCCTTAGTGCGGGAGGCAAAAGGACACACGTGTATCATTGCCCAGTTGTTGAAAGTCCGTCGGGGAGAATCGCTCTGTTTCTCGGAGTCTTCTATCGGCTGTGGCGGGGGAAAACATTATTTGGGATATAAGGAAGTTGTAAATGGACGGTTTAATTATTTTTTGTCCCATGGAGAGGATTGGGAATGTGGAGAGCGCTATAAGCGTACTCCGGGGCAAGTCGAGGCAATCATGAAAGAATTACCCTTGCTTCCTCGGGAAGGAGATTTTATTGTGTTTAAGCGATGGGATAGATTGGAAGAGGAAGATTGTCCGGAAGTCGTTGTTTTTATGGGTAATCCGGATGTGATTTCGGGGCTTTTTACCTGGGTTAACTTTGATAGTACGGTGTCAGATGCTGTCATTGCTCCTTTCGGAGCCGGGTGTACTTCCATAATATATCACCCGTATCGGGAACAGATAGAAGGGCGTAAACGGGCCGTGATCGGAATGTTTGATCCTTCGGCTCGAAAATGTATGGATGCCGATTTGCTTTCGTTAGCTATTCCGATGAACAAGTTTATGGAGATGATCGATCAGATGGATGAGAGTTTTTTGATTACGGATACCTGGATGAAAATACAGCGGCGTATTTAATATCGTATGATAAAAAAAAGTGTGAATAAAAAACGGATTATTAGATGGTCCGTATTGGTTTTGCTTATTGCCGGAATCGGATTGGTACGCGGAAATTCTTCTTGGGGGGAGTGGTATGCTCTTCATTTATATCCTGTTGTTTCGGCTTTTTTCTCTTTCTTTTCTTCATGGGTCCCGTTTTCTTTGGGGGATCTTTTTATTTTGCTGATTGTTTCGGGAGGAGTCGGTTATGCGGTATACGGTTTATGGAAAGGCAGGTCTGTAAAACTTATGTTTGTGCGCTTACTTGAGGGGGCGGGGTGGATATACGTGTGGTTTTATATGGCATGGGGAATGAATTATTTTCGTGAGGATTTTTATACTCGATCGGGTGTAGGGCAAGTGCGTTATAATCCTGCGAATTTTCAACAGTTTTTGGAAAACTACCTGACGGGTTTGAATGCGGCCTATGAGTCGGCCGGAGATACGGTGACTCTTTTTTATCCGACGATAGAGTTGCAGGAGGTTGCGGCAGAGATAAAGAAGGGCTATAGCGAGGTGGATTCTTGCTTCGGGTTACTTTCTCCTCGAGAGGAAATGTTACCTAAACCGATGTTGTTTAGCCGTTCCATGTCAAAGATGTCGATTCTGGGGTATATGGGACCTTTTTTCTCGGAATTTAACCTGAACACCGAATTGCCTTTTATACAGTACCCTTCGTGTTATGCTCATGAATTGGCCCATCGATTGGGAATCTCGAGTGAAGCGGAAGCAAATTTATATGCTTATATGATCTGCATACGTTCATCTTCCCCGATAGTTCGTTTTAGCGGGTATTTCTCTCTATTGGGTTATGTAATGCAGAATGCCCGGAATCTATTACCTGAATCAGAATTTCAAAAAGTGGTAAAGCAATTGAATCCCGGTATTGTCGCTTTATACAAAGAGGAGAGTGCTTATTGGCGTTCACGGTATAGTGCTCGGATCGGAAATGCGCAGGAATATCTGTATAATCTTTTTTTAAAGGGAAATCGAGTTCAAAGCGGGGTAAAGAATTATTCGGAGGTTATAGGATTATTAATCTCTTACGAACAATATCGAATCGGGGAAACCGGATACGCGGATCTGAAAAGATTAGAGAAGGAGTATTTGAAAGCAGTTGAAGATGCCCGGATGGTTGATTCTACAAAATTGTGGAATGGTTTGGTTCCTATTATAAGAAAACAGGGTGACTCTCGGATTCAATGGCGGGATCTGGATACGAATCAGATGTTACTGGTCGTATCTATGATGGGGAAGAACGAATTGAAGTACTGGCCCGAGGGGGATGAATTTAAGACTTCGTCTCATGTTAGCTGGGTCGTATTGCCTTTTGAATTAAAGCAGAGAATGGGGGCTCGGTTACTAAAAGATTCTTTGGAGGTTCGGATGCGAATGCTTCAACTTTTGGGGTTGCCACCGACCCGTTCGTATGACATGCTGGTATTCTTTTGGGTAAAAAAGGAGGGACTTCGCCGACCTTCCCGGGATCCTGAGATTGACGATACCGTGGCTTCTTTGGATTATACGATTCGTGCCGATAAAAATTACAGGGAATGGTTCGAGCAAAATAGGCTTCGTTCTTATACGGGTAATCCTCCTTATCCTTGGACGCAGATGGGATATACGTATGATTGGAATCGTTCTGCCGATCGTTATGGAATAAGCGAGTTTATTGTATGGCCGGGGTCATTGGTGAAGGTCGAGCAGATTTTAGGCTGCTGGCAATACTATAAACGATTGAGGCAGGAGGAGAGGGATAATTTGGATGTTGTTGAAATTGCAGAAAAAAATCATTAATTACATCCGGTAAGTTTGTTATTTTTCAGAATAATCTGTACTTTTGTAAAGTAAATGTTTCTTCGGGGCAGGGTGCAATCCCCTACCGGCGGTAATAGTCCGCGACTCTCCTTTAGGAGACTGATTTGGTGCGATTCCAAAACCGACGGTTAAAGTCCGGATGATAGAAGAAATGTAGATTAGGATTATAATAAATTATAGTAATAATAATATATGCCCCGAATATACGATATTCGGGGTTTTTGTATGATGGGAAAAGAGGATTTGATTTATATGAGGCGGGCAATTGAGCTTGCGGATCGGGGATGCGGATTTGTGAATCCGAACCCGTTGGTAGGTGCTGTCATTGTAAAAAACGGAAAAGTGATAGGAGAAGGATGGCATGAGCGATTCGGACAATGGCATGCCGAACGAAATGCACTGCATGCAGCCGAAGAAGACACGACGGGAGCAACGATGTATGTAACACTTGAGCCCTGTTGTCATTATGGGAAAACTCCTCCTTGTACGGAAGCGATCATAGAACATAAGATTGCCAAAGTTGTTGTGGGCATTGCCGATCCCAATCCTTTGGTTGCGGGAAAGGGAATGGCGCTTCTCCGAGAAGCCGGTATCGAGGTCGTTTGTGGTGTGGAGGAGGAACGTATTCGGGAACAGAACCGGATATTTTTGAAATATATTGAAACAGGAATGCCTTGGGTCGTTTTAAAGACGGCATCGACTTTAGACGGGAAGATTGCTACCTATACGGGAGATTCAAAGTGGATCACGGGGGAGGAGTCCCGGGCGAAAGTGCAGGAGATGCGGGCTTGCCTGATGGCAGTTGTGGTAGGTATCGGTACGGTTTTGGCGGATGACCCCATGCTAAATTGCCGGATCGTCGACCGGGAAGTGCGGCAACCCGTCCGGATTATCGTGGATAGTAATGCCCGTGTTCCATTGAGTAGTAAGATTGTACGGACGGCAACGGTTTATCGGACTGTCGTGGCTCATACCCGATTTGCAAAGGAAGAACGATTGCGGCAATTGAGAGCGTGTGGTGTGGAGACTTTGTTGTGTGACGAGGAGAAAGGATTGGTACGGATAGGGGATTTATGTAGAAAATTGGGAAAATCAGGCATTGACTCTGTTCTGTTGGAAGGAGGCGGTTCGTTGAATTTTTCTTTTTTAGACGAGGGGTTTGTAGATGAGGTTTATGCTTTTATCGCTCCGAAAATGATAGGAGGAATGAATGCCAAAACAGGGGTTGAAGGAGAGGGAGTTCCCAAGATGGCCGATGCGATCGATTTGAAGATAACCGATGTGCAGCATGTGGGGCAGGATGTGCTTTTCAAATTGAGAATAAACGGGAAAATAAGATAGATAATTGTAAAGGTGGTTATGATGCATCTAAGGTGCTAAATATAAATTGAAACTGCTATGTTTACTGGAATTATAGAAGAAATAGGCACGATAAAAGGGGTGAAAAGAGGAGATCGTAGCGTCGTACTCGAGGTGGAGGCGCGGAAGATATTGGAGGATGTAAAAATCGGGGATAGTATCGCCACGAACGGAGTTTGCTTGACTGTGGCTGCCATAAAGGGAGATCGTTTTTTTGCAGATGTTATGCCGGAGACCGTTACGAGGAGTAATCTGGGGTGTTTACGGGCCGGAGACCGGGTAAATCTGGAGCGGGCATTGTGCTTGAACGGTCGTTTGGGAGGGCATATTGTATCCGGACACATAGATGGTACCGGAAAGATTGTAAACCGGGAGAAGGATGAGAATGCGATCTGGATAACGATAGAGGCTTCCGCGGCTTTGTTGCGATATGTCGTGGATAAAGGTTCGATAACGATAGATGGGATCAGCTTGACGGTTGCCGGTGTGTTTGAAGACCGTTTTCAAGTGTCGATCATTCCTCATACGCGGGATGAGACTACTTTGGTCAAAAAGGCAATAGGCGAGGTTGTTAATTTAGAAAATGATATTGTTGCGAAATATATTGAGAAATTGTTAAAGTCGACCTCTCCCTCGGATGAAAGGAAGCCGGGGTTGACATTGGACTTTTTGTTGGCTAATGGTTTTTAGAGGTGTAGTTTATTTACAGATAAAGATATGAAAGAATTTGAATTTAGTACGATTGAAGAGGCTGTCGCAGACCTAAGAGCCGGAAAGATGATTATTGCTGTTGATGATCCCGATCGGGAAAACGAAGGGGATTTGATATGTGCGGCTGAACATGCTACGTTGGAAAATGTAAATTTTATGGCTTCCTATGCCAAGGGGCTGATATGTATGCCGATGAGTCGTGAATTAACGACCAAACTGGGGTTAGAGCAGATGGTGGCTACGAACACGGACAATCACTGTACGGCTTTTACTGTTTCGATAGATCATGTTTCTACAACAACGGGAATTTCTGCTTTGGAGCGTTCCGTGACGGCGATGAAATGTGTGGAGGAGGGGGCGAAACCGACTGATTTCCGTCGTCCCGGCCATATGTTCCCTTTGGAGGCAAAACCCGGAGGAGTGTTGGAACGTATGGGACACACGGAAGCGACAGTCGATCTGATGCGTATCGCCGGATTGAAAGAGTGTGGATTGTGTTGCGAGATTATGCGGGAAGACGGGACTATGATGCGGACTCCCGAATTAAAAGAATTTGCCCGCAGGCATGATATGAAAATGATTACGGTATCGGATTTGATTACCTATCGCCGCCGGACTGAAATTTTGGTAGAACGGGTAACGGAAGCGGAAATGCCCACAAAATACGGTTACTTTAAGGCATACGGTTACGTGAATAAAATCAATGGAGAACATCATGTCGCCTTGGTTAAGGGAGACGTGACGGATGGCGAACCCGTGTTGTGCCGAGTACATTCGGAGTGTTTGACGGGAGACGTTTTCGGTTCTCTGCGTTGTGATTGTGGAGATCAGTTGGCTGAAGCTATGAGAAGAATAGCCGAGAATGGACGCGGAGTTTTATTATATATGCGACAAGAAGGAAGGGGTATAGGTTTGATCAATAAATTGAGAGCCTACCATCTGCAGGATGAGGGAATGGATACGGTAGAAGCAAATCTGGCACTCGGTTTCAAGGCCGATTTACGGGAGTATGGTACAGGAGCGGAGATTTTGGCCGATTTAGGTGTGAAAAAAATGATATTAATGACCAATAATCCGCAGAAAATTAGCGGACTGGAAGGATATGGCATTGAGATCGTCGGACGCGAGCCTATTGAGATGACTTGTAACGAGAAAAATGAATTTTACATGTACACGAAGTACAAGAAGATGGGACATATACTTCATGTCCGCGGACGTGAAGAGGTCGAGAAATTGATACAGGAAAAGGAAAACGAAGTAAACAAATAATAAATAATAAAAAATAGAGACAATGAACTTATTGGAAGGAAAATTATTGGCAGAAGGACAACGTATCGGTATCGTGGCCGGACGTTTTAATGAGTTTATCACCAGTAAATTGCTCGGTGGTGCGATTGATGCTTTTAATCGTCATGGCGGTGATGAGAAGAATATCGATTTGGCTTGGGTCCCCGGGGCGTTTGAGATTCCGTTAGTAGCTAAAAAAATGGCTGAAACTCACCGATACGATGCCGTTGTATGTATTGGAGCCGTCATACGCGGAGCTACACCGCATTTTGATATGGTTGCCAATGAAGCGACCAAAGGTATTGCTAACGTGGGACTTCAAACGGGAGTACCTGTTATTTTCGGAGTTTTAACGACCGACTCGATAGAACAAGCCGTTGAACGGGCCGGAACGAAAGCGGGAAATAAAGGTTTTGAAGCTATGACAACAGCTATTGAAATGATCAATTTATTAAAGCAACTGTAAGCTATCGAAGATTTTAAGACAATAGGGTTTGAAAAGAGAAAATCGTTTCAAACCCTATTGTTTATAAGGAAAGCGAATCACTCTAAAAATTCGAGGGCTGCCAATAGTTTGTCGTAAGAGAGTTCCTGTGTGACCTCCGGAACGTATTCAACGTATTTTATTTTCCTCTCTTTACTTATGATAACGATCCCCTGGGTAAGTAAACGTAATTCGTCAATGAGAAAACCGTATTTCAAGCCGAAATCAATGTCTCTGTAATCGGATAACATGGTGATATTACGGATTCCCTCTATTTCACAAAAGCGTTCCTGTGCATACGGGAGATCGCAGGAGATCGCCACGATCATGAGATCTTTGCCTAAGCTTTTCGCTATGTTATCCAATCGATGTAACTGAGCAGCACATGCAGGAATATCAACCGACAGGAAAGAGGTAATAAGGACGTTTTTGTTTTTAAAATCTTCTAAACTAATGGTTTCCAATTGGCGGCCCATTCCGTAAAACCTCAATGCTTCTTCCCCTTTTCGGGTTGTTTTGCCGATTAAAGTAATCGGTTTTCCTTTCATTGTAACTGCTATTCTATTCATATCTTTTTTGTAGACATACGATAAGATAGGTTAAGGGGTTAACGTTTTTTACTATTTTCTACAAAAAAAGTTGTTCCTGATAACAGAAACAACTTTTTAGCATAGAAAGCCTTTTTTTAAAAGGGTACTGTAATCTTTTATTTTTTGTTTTGCCTCCTGTGTTGTTCTTGCTGCCGCTGCATTTCTTCTAATTTTTGTTGGAACCTGGATTTTTTCACAGGTTTTGCTTTGGCCATTTCGATTTGTTTTAAAAGCTTCTCGTCATTGACGAATTTGCGGATAACCCACGTTTGAACAATGGTGATCAAGGTCGCTATGAAGTAATAGTAACTCAATCCGGAGGAGTAGCTGTTAAAGATAAAAAGGAACATAACGGGCATAATGTACATCATCACCTGCATACCTTTCATTTGATCGTTTTGGGGCTGGTTTTTTTGATTCATGACCATATAGATGATGTTTGTGACAGTCATCAGCAAACAAAACAAGCTGACGTGATTCCCGTAGAAGGGAATGTTAAAAGGTAATGTTGCGATGGAATCATAGGAAGCTAAGTCCGTAGCCCATAAAAAGCTTTTTTGTCTCAACTCGATTGCGCCGGGGAAGAAATAGAAAAGAGCGATCAAAATAGGCATTTGTAATAACATGGGTAAACATCCTCCCATAGGATTCACTCCCGCCCGTTTATATAATTTCATCATGGCCTGTTGCCGTTCCATAGCCTTGTCTGCCGGAATCTTTTTATTGATCTCGTCGATTTGGGGTTTCAATACCCTCATCTTGGCTTGTGACATATAGGATTTATAGGTCAACGGGAAAAGAACCAATTTGATGATAAGAGTCAGTAAAAAGATAATTAATCCGTAATTGAGGGTTACGTGTGTTTCCAAAAAGTTGAAAATAGGAATTACCACGTAACGGTTGAACCAAGCGATCCATTTCCAGCCCAAGTCTACTAATTCGGGTAAGTCGATCTCTTTTCCGTATTCCCTTAAAATAGGATAAGAGTTGGGGCCGAAGAAGAAACGCATGTCGTATGCTTCGATAGCCTTGCCGGAATAGGGGAGAGGAATCTCCGCGTAAGCTGTTTTAAGATATCCGGGTGTGTTGTTGATGTTGGAGGATAACATTACGTTAGCGAACGCATCGTCAGCAATAAGTACCGATGAAAAGAACTGTTGCTTGTAAGCGACCCATTTGATTTTGGTCGGCAATTCCGTTTTTTCGTCACTCGAGGGAGAAAGGTGTTCCACGTCGTCGTCGGAGAAGTTGTAATAAACTCCCGTATACCTGTTCTCGAAATCTTTACTTTTTTCTAATTGAGGCATATCAACACCCCAGTATAGAGTCAGAAATGATGTATTTTGCGCGATAACTTCATTTAAGTTGTGCGTGTTGATGTTGAAATTCACCATGTAAGTATCCGGGGCTAATTTGTAAACAAACTCGAGGTATTTGTTATCGTCGATGTAAGCCCTCATGCTTAATACTTGCTCTTGTCGGTCGGCAACCAATTTCTTTTGATCCGTGTTGGGAGTGAAGATCAGCTCTTCCGTGTTGATCTGATGATTTTTTATATAGAAATTTAGCCCCAACGAGCTGGTTTGTGCCTGCCATAAGACCAGAGGTAAAGAATCGTGTGTGCGATATCCTTTTAAATCGACGTAAGTGATTCGTCCTCCTTTACTATCGATGTGGAGTTTGATTTTATTATTTTCCAGGGTAAATTCTTCCGGAGTCAGAGAATCCTGTTTGAATAAAGAAAATGGGGTTTCAGTTTTTGAACTGCTGTCCTGCTGGGAGAGAGCGAAGTCTTCTTTCTGCTGTTTTTCAATAGCTGCTAACCTTTGAGCTTCAACCCTTGCAATGGAATCCCGGATATGCATTTCCCGTAACTCCTCTTTTGACGGGCTCATAAAATAGGAATACCCAACTAATATTAAGGCAATGATAATTAAACCTGAGATTGAATTTTTATCCATAGGGTGATTTTAATTTTAATTTCGATTTCAAATTGATATTTCCAGGTTATTTATATTAAGATAAACAAGCTTTAATGAATGCCACGAATAGAGGATGGGGATTGGTTACCGTACTCTTGTATTCCGGATGGAATTGAGTTCCCACGAACCATTTCAGGGACGGGATCTCGATGATCTCCGTAAGTCCTGTTTCCGGGTTTATGCCTGTGGTGATCATGCCGGCTTTTTCGAACTGTTCGGTAAATTGTCCGTTGAATTCGTATCGGTGTCTATGTCTCTCCTCTATCTCTTTCACTCCATATGCCTCAAATGCTTTCGAGTTTTCTTTCAATACGCATTTGTAAGCTCCTAAACGCATGGTTCCCCCTTTGTTTGTAATCTCTTTTTGAGATTCCATCAGGTCGATTACGGGGTATTTGGTTTTGGGAGACATTTCGACAGAGTCCGCTCCTTCCAAATGGAGAACATTACGGGCGTATTCTATAACTGCCATTTGCATTCCCAAACATATGCCGAAGAACGGGATATTGTTGGTCCGGGCATATTCAATGGCTATTAATTTTCCTGTAATACCCCTGTTACCGAAACCGGGGGCGACCAAAATGCCGTCTACCCCTTTCATGGTCTCTTCTATGTTTTCTTTGGTTAAATTTTCACTATGTACCCATTTTACGTTGACTTTACAGTCATTGACCGCTCCCGCATGTATAAAAGATTCCACGATAGATTTGTAAGCATCGTGCAGTTCAACGTATTTCCCTACCAAAGCGACGGTAATCTGGTGATTGTAGTTTTTGAATTTATATAGAAAACGCTCCCAAGATTCGAGATCCGGTTCGTGTTTCAGTGGTAATCCCAGTTGAGATAATACGATTTCATCTAATTTTTCGTCTCTCATTTTGATGGGCACCTCGTATATCGTGTCTACATCTATGGATTGAATGACGGCTTTCGGGTCTACGTTACAGAAAAGAGCCACTTTTCTCCTGAGATCGCTACTTAACTCGTGTTCCGTGCGTAATACCAAGATATCGGGTTGTACTCCTATTTCCAATAACGATTTTACGGAGTGCTGAGTCGGTTTGGTCTTTAATTCGCCGGATGCCGTTAAGTATGGAACTAATGTCAAGTGAATGAAAACGGATTTTTCTCCTAATTCCCAACGAAGTTGGCGAACGGCCTCGATAAACGGGAGAGATTCGATGTCTCCTACCGTTCCTCCTATTTCGGTAATAACTACGTCGTAATCGCCTTCTGCTCCCAGCAATTTGATATTACGCTTGATCTCATCCGTAATATGAGGAATGATTTGGACCGTTTTCCCTAAATAATCCCCCCGGCGTTCTTTATTAATAACATTTTGATATATTCTTCCGGTGGTTATGTTATTGGCTTGAGAGGTCGGACAGTTGGTGAAACGCTCGTAATGTCCCAGATCGAGGTCCGTTTCGGCTCCATCGTTTGTTACATAACATTCTCCGTGTTCATACGGGTTAAGAGTACCCGGATCGATATTAATGTACGGATCGAGTTTTTGATTCGCCACTTTATAACCTCTCGCTTGTAAAAGCTTTGCTAAAGAAGAAGCAATAATACCTTTTCCTAAAGAGGAGGCCACTCCTCCCGTAACGAAAACATATTTTGTTGACACGATATGTATAGTTTTATAATTATTTTTATTCTTTATTACAAATACCGAAAATCATTGTTACACAGAACTAAACAAAAATTTCCCCGACAAATTAAAACTTAGACGCAAAAGTAAGAAAAAATATAATGTATCGCATAAAAAGAGGCGCTTTTTACAGCGCCTCTATATCATTTGCGTGCATGTCAGATCATGCTGTCTATTACTTTCAACTTCTCGTACATCAGGGATAACTTATGACGGGCAGCTTCTATTTTATTAGAAAATTCTTTGATTAATGTATCCGAGTTGCTTGATTTGGAGAAGAAACCGATGTTGTTTTCCCAAACGTGCAGATCCGTTTCGAGCTGTTTGATTTTGTTCACCAATTTTTCTCTTTCCTGGATGATTTTAGTGTCTTTATCTTCGCTGTTGTCGAACGTATTGACTTTCGACTTGAATTTCTCCAGGTTTTTATCAAATTCATTAATATCAAGTTGATCGAAATGAGAATTCAGCAAATTTCTGAATTCAGCCTGTATGGCATCTTTCTCTTTTATGGGAACGAAGCCGATTTCCACCCAACGGGCCTGGAAATTTTTAAGGGTTTCGATATTTGCTTCATTATTGTCACTTAACGTGAAGTTGCGAACTTCTTCTATCAACGCTTTTTTCATCTCCAGATTTTTTTGCTGGTCGGAGTCTAAATTCTTTAAATGAGCGTTTTTATTGTTGAAGAAAAAGTCGCAGGCCGTTCTGAAGCGATTCCATACTTTGTTCGAGTATTTCTTGGGTGCGGGACCTATTTTTTTCCATTCCCGTTGATAAGCAATGATTTTATCGGTTGTAGTCCTCCATTCCGTGCTGTCCTGGATAGCTTCGACTTTTTCGCACAGAGCGATTTTTAGTTCCAGATTCTTCTGTTGAACTTCCTGGGTCTGTTGATAAAATCTGCGTTTCTTTTCAAAAAAGGCATCACAAGCTGTTCTGAAACGTTTATAGATTTTGTTTCTCTCTTTTTGAGGAATGGTTCCCGAATGTCTCCACTCCTCTTGCAATTCGAGAATTGCTTTCGTCGCATCATTCCAAGAGGATAAATTATTGTATTCTCCCATTGAAATATTTTCAGCCTTGATACATATTTCCTCTTTGATTTTCAGGTTGTTTTCCTGTTCTTTCTTTAAAGACTCGAAAAAGTTGTGATAGGCATCGTTTATTTTATTGGTAGCCTCTTTGAATCGATCCCAGATGGTCTCTTTTTGATCATTGGGGACGGGACCTATTTCCTTCCATTGCTGGTGGAGCTGTTGTAATTGTTTGAATGCGTTTCCTATATTATTCTCTTCGAGCAACTTCTCTGCTTGTTCGCATAAATTGATCTTGCTGTCCAAGTTCTTTTTGAGATCCAGATCCCTGAGTTCTTTGTTGATTTTTATGTAGTTGTAGAAATTCTCCACGTGCAGATGATAGGTCTCCAATAAGTCATTTACATTGGCTTGAGGGACCATCCCCGTGTTTCTCCATTTTTCCTGTAAAGATCTGAATTCTTGAAATGTTTTATTCAATGACTCTTCTTTTTGGACCAATTCCTTTAATTCTTCAATGATTTGAAGTTTGATTTTCAGATTCTCCTCTTTCTCCTCTTCCGTTTTTTTGTAGTATGCCGTTTTCTTTTCCCGGTATTGTCGGTATACACCGTAGAAACGTTCTTTAGAGTCATTCGGGTAATTGAATTCTTCGACGGGATGTCCTGCCTGAACAAATTCATTCCGAGCTTTTTCTTGCTCTTTTTCGTATTGCGTTTCGAATATCTGGGGAAGAGTTTCTAAAACTTTCAACTGGTATACGGGAAAGTTCGTGATCAGTTCTTTGGCATGGGAAATGATCTCTTCGGTGTTAAAACTGGAAAAATCCCATACCGGCGGTTCCTTTACGGTGATTTTCTCTATCGGTGCGGGTTGCCCCTGAACTGAAACCTCGTTTTCTGTTTCGATGTTCGAAGTTTCCGGGGATACGTTATTGTTAACGTTTAATTCCTCGGATTGTTGTAAGTTATCTTGCTCCATATCTATTCGTGTTTTTAACGCATTCAACTCACGAAAATAATTATTAATTCTGAGAATCACAATTAATAATTGAAAATTGAACGTGAGAAGTTTAAAAATAGGGTAAGATTTGAATGCAGGATAAGGTATTTCCGAAATAGGGACGCATCATAAATTCTTTTTTGGAATTCATGTCGAAAGGATTTATCTTTGGCAAGTAATAAAATGCAGCCATGTTTTCATATATCCTGTATGGTATCCTTTGGATCATGAGTTTTTTACCTTTTCCTATTTTGTATCTGATTGCGGATATGAATTACGGATTGCTTTATTATGTTTTTCATTACAGGCGTTCCGTGGTCAGGAAAAACCTTTGTCGTTCTTTTCCGGAGAAAACCGAAAAAGAGATCAGACAGATAGAACGGAAATTTTATAGACACTTGTCGGACCTGTCCATAGAGTTGTATAAATTATGGCATATGTCGGAAAAAACGATCCGGAAACGGTGTGTATTTCGCCATACCTCTGTTCCTCGGAAGTATTTTCAGGAAGGTCGTAGTGTTATCGGTGTTTTGGGACATTACGGAAATTGGGAGTGGATGTCCTCGTATAGTTTATGGAGTGATGGCGTCGATTTTTTGCCTTTGTATAAACCGATTCATGATCCGATCATGAACAAAATGACCCTTCGGATCCGTTCTCATTTTGGCGCCAAGCCGATTCCCAGAGAGGACGTTTTGCGGGTAATTAATCGTTATCGTTCGGAGAAACGTCTGTTTTTGGCTGGTTTTATAGGTGATCAGACGCCTAATCGACGTAATTTGAATTTTTGGATGAACTTTTTAAATCAGGATACTCCTATTTTATTAGGGACGGAAAAGATTGCCCGAAAGTATGATTTTCCGGTTGTTTCCGTGCATATGAGGAAGATTAAACGGGGATATTACGAGGTCGATTTTGTCGATTTGTGTAGTCATCCGGCGAATTTGGCTCCCGGTGAATTGACCGAGATGCATACTCGTTTGTTGGAATCTTTTATTCGGGAGACACCTGAGTATTGGCTTTGGTCGCATAGGAGATGGAAGCATACGAGGCCTGAAGGTACGGGGGAAGACAAACGGGATTCGGGACGGATGCGTTAATAACGGATGAAGATCAATGGATTTTAAAACATGTCGGATGTATAAGGTCGCAGTTATCATATTGAACTGGAACGGGGAAAAATTATTGCGGGAATTTCTTCCTTCCGTTATTCGTAATACTGACGTGGCGCTGGGAGAGATCATCGTTGCGGATAATTGTTCGACCGACGCTTCCGTGGAGTTCTTGAAACGGGAGTTCCCTCGGGTGAAACGGATTTTGTTGGATCGTAATTATGGTTTCGCTGGGGGATATAACCGGGTCATCGAAAAGGTAGAGTCGGAATACGTCGTTCTATTGAATAGTGACGTGGCGGTTACAGAAGGATGGTTAGAGCCTTTGATTGACTTGTTGGATAAAGAACCGAATGTGGTCGGTGTTCAACCGAAAATTCGTTCCTATCGCCAAAAAAATCGGTTTGAATATGCCGGGGCTTGTGGCGGTTTTATCGATTGGTTAGGGTTTCCGTTTTGTCGGGGCCGTATATTGGATAGTGTAGAAGCTGATACCGGACAATACGATGAGGTAATGGAGGTTTTTTGGGCCACGGGTGCCGCTTTGTGCATTCGGCGGCAAGAGTATTTGGATGCAGGCGGATTGGACGAAACGTTCTTTGCCCATATGGAAGAGATCGATCTTTGCTGGCGTTTGAAAAACAAAGGATATCAGTTGAAAGTGATTCCAGATTCTGTCGTTTTTCATTTAGGCGGAGGGTCCTTACCTATGAATCATCCCCGGAAATTGTTCCTGAATTACCGCAATAATTTATTAATGCTGTATAAGAATCTGGGAAGCGGGCATAGATTAAAGGTTTTTACCGTTCGTTTTCTGTTCGATCTATTGGCTGCTTTTCTTTTTTTATTAAAAGGAGAATTCGCCAATGCCCGGTCGGTGTATCGGGCTTATATCGCTTACTATGGACTAAAATCGAAATATGTTCCGGAAGGAAAAAATGTAGTTTGTAAAGGCGTATACGGGAAAAGTATCGTGATAGGCTACTTCTTGTTCGGGAAAAAGAAATTTTCGGATTTGAGATTAAAATAATCGGGAGATATAATAAACCTTCGAAGGTATCTGTTGTCTCAAATAAAAAAGCATATAGATAATATAGTGTAGATTAATGAGTGATGAAGAGATAATAGAATTGTTCCATTCCGAACGTGGAGAGGATCAGGCATTTCGGATGCTGATAAAAGAGTACGGGGAAAGACTGTATTGGCATATCCGGAAAATCGTGATCAACCATGAGGATAGCAATGATATTTTGCAAAATGTTTTTGTGAAAATCTGGAAAGGGATTGAGGAATTTCGTTACGAAGCTAAATTATTTACATGGATGTATAAGGTGGCTACCAATGAAGCGATTAATTTTTTAAATGAAAAACGAAGAAAGCCTTACGGGAATTCCGAAGAGATAACAGTAATGCTGGAAAATCGGTTGGAAAGCGATCCTTATTTTGACGGAGATAATATACAACGGGAATTGCAGAAAGCCGTTTTAAGGTTGTCGGAACGCCAGCGCATGATCTTTAATATGAAATATTATGATGATATGAAGTATGAAGACATGGCAGAGATTTTGAATGTTGCTGTCGGGACATTGAAAGCGACCTACCATATGGCGGTAAAGAAAATAGAAGAGAGTCTGAAAATTTCAGATACATTGCAGGAATTTGAATATTGAAACGACTTAAAATGAACGATCATGGATGATTTGAATGATAAATATAAGAAAAAGAATCCTTTTGCGGTTCCGGAGGGATACTTCGATTCGTTGGAATCCCGGATCATGGATCGGGTGGAGGAAGCGAAGCATCCGGTGAAAACGAGTTATATACAGATGGTAAAACCCTACTTGGGGTTGACGGCAACATTCCTGTTTGCCATTTTCGTTGTCCAATGGATTTTTCCTCGTTTTGTGGATGAAAATAAAAGGTTGCTGAGGGAGGGGAACAGCATTGTAAAGACCGATGAAAGCGGTTTGCACGAAACCGAATTGGACGAAGATTTTAATCCGACCCAGGAAGAAATTATAGAGTATTTGGCACAAGAGGTGGATATGGGTAAATATTTTTTTGACGGTATCAGATTGAGTAACTAAAGAGAATGTTTATGAAAAAAGTAGGTTTGATTATAGGAATGTTGGGAATTACGTTCTCACTTTTTGCGCAAGGAAAATTAAGTGAGGAGAAAAGAAAGGAGTTCGAGGCTCAGAAAGTGGCTTTTTTTACTCAAGAGATGAACCTGACTCCGGAAGAGGCCGTTAAGTTTTGGCCTTTGTATAACGAGATGCAAAAGAAAATTCGAGAAGCGGGAAATGTCATTCGTGATTTGGCAACGAAGTTTTCCGGGGACATAACGGAAAAAGAGGCACAAACCAATATCGAAACGATCTTGAAAGCGGAAGAGCGAATGCAAAGCCTTAAAAGGGACTATTATCAGAAAATCGTAAAAGAGCTATCTGCCCGTAAATTGTGGTTAATGATGGAAGCAGAGCGGAAATTCCATCGTCAGTTGTGGAAAAAGTTGGGAAAATGTCCGGGGAATAAACCGGAAAAAACGACTATGAAGTGAAATATTTAGCGATTAAATCGAAAAATATATAAAAAAGTCCCGTAAAAACTTGCGGGAACGGTAAAAAACGCTACTTTTGTCTCCGCAAATGGAGAGATGGGTGAGTGGCTGAAACCAACAGTTTGCTAAACTGTCGTACGGGATTACTGTACCGGGGGTTCGAATCCCCCTCTCTCCGCCACTGATTTTGAAATCGAATCTTAAGTAATTAAGGTTTCTATCCGGAAAGGTTAGGGAACAATCCTCAGGGGATTTTATTTAGGGGCTACCCAAAATTGATTCGGGGCGTAGCGCAGTCCGGTAGCGCATCTGCTTTGGGAGCAGAGGGTCGCAGGTTCGAATCCTGTCACCCCGACAGTTGAAAAACAGGCAGTTGCATGTAAATGTGGCTGCTTTTTTTATTGAAAAACGATGGTTTATTCCCTTTTTTTTACGCGTTTTTATTGATTATAGGACGATTTTTTGCAAATCTTTTGTAAAAAAGAGAGTGTTTCTTCAAATGTACAGGCGATTTTTCTATTATTTTTATAGATATATAAGTTGTATATAATGTAATGCTTAATTGCATATATTTTCAGGATTTGTTGACTCTATAAGAGGTGATAATTGGTATTTCCATTTGAATGTATTGAAATTCGGATATAATTTTTAACTTTGATGCATGTTTGTTAATGGAAATTGATATGAGTGTTTTTTCAAGGAAAAGGAGTAGAGATTTTAGATTATTCGTGGGGCGTGTTATGTTGCTGTCGGTTACTGTGTTTTTGTCCGTCAGCGAGCTAGAGGCCCAAACATGGTATAAAAAGAGAGTCTGGTATGCTCAACAGGATAGTGTCCCCGTTTATGAAGATAAAAAAATCGGCTCTCGTGTTGTAACGTATATCGTGGGTAAAGGTCGTGTGATTGATCTAAGGCTTTCTTACGATAGTAAATGGCTTATTGTACCTAAAAGAAGTGGTTCCCTTGGAGGCTTTATTCCCGTATCTGTCCTGGGAACCTATTTGGAGGGAGTGCGTAATTATGAAGTTGTACTCGATTCTGTCGTGGGGACGGTGGAAGTTGTTTATGGCAGTTGGTATGAAGGTCTTCCGTTGTCTGTTTCCCAAACCTTTTATAAAGGAGATGTCATACGATTGAATCGAGCCTATCCGGATTATTATGCCAATTATTTTAGTGTTTCGCCCGCGGATAAATCTTACGCTTTTTTGGGAAAGATCGATAAAGAAGCGTTGGTTCCCACGGAGGCGGGATCGACCGTAAAATTTACAGTGCCGAAAGAGATGGTAAAAACCATTCGGGAGCATCATAAGAAATATTACAAGGAACTTACTGCCGCTAAGAAAAACGTTGCCGGTACGTCGTGGGATATTCGGAGAATAATGATCGGTATCGTGTTGGGTTTTATCATTATTGTTTGTATTGTCGGTTTCTACTATTTGAATGTGCGGGTTCTTCGACGTTATTTATTTGATCGTTCCAAAAGTAATGTTTCCATTAGTGGGGCAATGATGATAGGATCGGGGGTATTGATGTATATAGCGGGAGAATGTCTGTGGATACTTGCCGACGGATTCCTGGCCTTTGTGTTGGTTGTCATCTGTGTGTTGCTTTTTTTTGCTGCCCTTTATCATACGGAGTCCCGTCTTCAAAGAAGGTGTGCCAAATGTAATATTTACAATGATTTGAGTTTTCTCGGAATGACTAAAGACGGGACCAAATGGGAGTACGATCATCAATCCGACAGTGTAACTACCCATTATTGGGAAGGGGATACCCTTGTAGAAGAAAGGGTAGATCGCAATCAATGGTTCCGTCGCCAATACCAAATATATGCTTTTAATTACAAATGCCGGCAATGCGGTCATACCTGGAAAGTACGTTACAAGGGAGGATTGATTACTTCTGAAAAACGTACGTTGGAGGAGACGGAAGAGACACGTTTTAAATAGATGATTAGATCCTAAATGATTAAAAATAAAAAAAGCACTTACTTTTGTAAGTGCTTTTTCGTGGAGCGGAAAACGGGACTCAAACCCGCGACCCCCAGCTTGGAAGGCTAGTGCTCTATCGACTGAGCTATTTCCGCAAATATAAGTTCCTGTCCCGTGTGAATGGCCTCACTTCGTTCGGCGATCCTGAGAGGGGGGACCTTACTAATTTTTAATAGCGAAAAGCTATGCTTTTCATGTTGATTGAAAAATATTTAACCTTCCAAAAGCGGACTTTTGACGGTAAACTTTTTTCAATCACGGATGCTTTCAGCATCCGCTATTAAAAATTCGTGGGCAGTGATGGATTCGAACCACCGAAGGCTAAGCCAGCTGAGTTACAGTCAGCCCCATTTGGCCACTCTGGTAACTGCCCTTGTTCAAAGAACGTTTGCTTGTCGTTAGCGGGTACAAAGATAAGTAGTTTTTCGGATAATCCAAATGAATAAAAGGAAAAATTACAAATGGACGATCATGAAATGTTTCCGAATGGATGGTTTTACGGGGCTTGTAAATGTCGGGATGTCATGTTATTTATTGTAGAGGAGAATAGAAGAGCCGCCCGGAATGTCGGACGGCGTATGCACCTTTTCGTCAATTATGAGTTTATTTTCGGGGACGATAGGTTATATCGAAATGTTCTTCTCCGTCAAAACCTTTATACCGTACGCGAAGCTGGACGGAGTCGCCCGTCTCGTTGAAAATCTTGTTTAAGGGAAATGCAACGGCGCTATTGAGTTTATAACAATCCGGATCGTTATTGGCATTGTGATGAAATTCTAACAGTACTTTCCCGTCTTCCGTCAATCCCTGATGTTGCGTTAAGTTGATCAGGTGTTGCACAAGCCCTCCGGCGAAGAAAAATTCGATCGTGAGAAAATCTTGAGCGATCCAATAATCGTTCACGATAACGGGATCATTTCCTAAGCTATCTAAAATCTCTTCCGAATAGGGAAGTATATTTTTGGTTAAAATCCGTTCAATTCCATTGATCCTTACATAATAATCAAATTTGCTGCCGGGTATCGCATCCTGAAGAATAGTGAAATCAACCAATAAACGCGTGCTGTCCTGTAAGTTTTGGGTCGGAACATCGGAGTAGGACGGATATATAACAGAACCGTTATCCAATTTTACGGTATAGCTATCCTCGGCTGATTTATGGATAACTCCATAACTAATCGAAAACTTGCTCAGGCTGTACCCATCGTCATCACAAGAAGCAACGACGAGAACGGCAATGATAAATAGTACGGTCAGACGTAATATTCTTTCGATTTTCATATCCTGTTTACTTGTCGGTTTATTCTGTTTTCTGTTTAATAGATGAGTGGGGAAATAAAAGGTTGCGTGTGAAAATCTTAAATTATAAAAAGGAAGTCTGAAAAATCAAAACTTCCTTTTTGCTTCGAGGCGCATACGTGGGATTCAGAAGAGTTTTTTCCGTAAGGAGAAGAGGAATTCCAAACCTCCTTCTTTTCTGTTTTTGGCGGATATTTCTCCTTTATGGAATAACACGGCGTTCTTTACGATAGAAAGTCCTAAGCCCGATCCTCCCGTTTGGCGGCTTCTTCCTTCGCATACGCGGTAGAAACGTTCGAAGAGTCTGTGCAAGTGCATTTCGTCGACTCCTTGTCCTGTGTCATAATAAGAGAAATAACAAAATTCCTGATCGTTTGTATAGTTATCGATAACAATGATAATGTGATCTCCCGCGTAGTTGATGGAGTTGTCCATTAAGTTACGGAATATGGCGTAAATCAAGGTTTTGTTTCCTTCGATAAACAAATCTTCTTTGATATGGTTTTGTACGGTGATACTATGGGAGGTAAGTGCATCGTTCAGGTCTGCGATAACCTCTTGTACGGTCGTGTATACGTTAACTTCTTCTTTTTGGAAAAGCTCCGAAGCTTCTTCCGTTTTGGTGATTAAAGCGATATCCCGGATCAGGTCGGAAAGCCTGACGACTTGGGAATAGGTTCGCTCCAGGAAGAAATGTTGTTTGTCGGGAGTAATGTCCGGTTGTTCCAATAGGGTTTCGATATAGCCCCGAATGCTGCTTACGGGAGTTTTCAGTTCGTGTGCGATATTATTTGTCATCTCCTGTTTGAGTAATCTGTTTTTTTCATTGTCGGAGATGTTGTTCAGGGTAATCTCGTAACTGTTATCCGTAAACAAAAGTAATTTGAGGGCAAAATGTTTTCCTCCTTTGGAAAGTTTGCATTGAAACACGGGTATGGTATGTGCGTTCGGATTGACAGGTGTGTTGTTCTTTAAGAATTCGTTCAGTTTTATGAAATCGGGTTGCTCCAGAATCCCTTCGAGGCGGAATGTAGGTTCGTCCAATAAGGTGTTCAGGTATTGAATAAAGTGGGTATTGGCGTATATTTTTTCTCCGTTAGCAGCGAATATGGCGATCCCTTCATCCGAGTAATGGAAATGGCGCAGCAGTTTATCCCGTTCGACATTAATTTGGCGGTTACTCTCTTCAAGCAATTGGTAGTTGCGAATGATTTTATTTCCGATCTCTCCGAGTTCCGTATGGGGGAAATGGATATGGTTGTAATCCACCTTGTGATGGTCTGCCGAAACGATGAAATCCTTTAAACCGGAGATGGCTTTTCCAAATCTGTCCGATAGGTAAATGAGGGATATCAGGGCGATGAAAAACAGTAACGTGATGAAATACAGAAAAATATTATCTGTTTTTAGAAAATTCTGAACTTCAATATCATAGGGTAGTGCGACGCGAATAAAAAAATGAGGATACGCTTTTGCATAGTAGTAGTATTCTATGCCCAAGGTGGTCGAGTGGCGAACGGCTGCTCCCGTGGAGTGTATTAACGCAGCCTGGATCTCGGGACGTTGCAAATGGTTTTCGATCTCTTTATCCTGCTCTATGCTATTGTCGAATAATACTTTTCCCGTACGATTAAGCAAGGTTACCCGTAGATTATGGGGAAGAATTTGTAATATATTCTGGATGGAATCGATACGATGATCCCGTACCAGCTGCTTCGTATCGACATATTGGGCAAGAATCGTCGCGTAGTCGTTGAGTGTCGTGCGTAAATTTTCTGTTTTATACGCTTTTTCTCTTTTTTGTTGGAAAAAAATAATTCCTATCGTGAAAATGGAAAATACGACAAAGAAATATAAAAATAATTTTTGTTTATAAGAGAGTTTCATCGAATGATGTTTTTAATGATTTAAATTTCAATACAATACCCATAACCGGAACGGTTCACGATATAGTGTCCTTGTTCCCCGAGTTTTTTTCTCAGGCGGGTGATGTGTACATCTACCGTGCGCTCTAAAACATAACCGTCATCGGCCCATACGTTACGGAGGATAGCTTCCCTCGAAAAGATTCGTCCGGGGGCTTTGGCTAACATATACAATATTTCGAACTCTTTTTTGGTAAGTGGAACAGATTGCTTGTTGACAATAACTTGTTTGGTCACCGCGTTGATAAGAATCTCGCCGATCTCTATCTGTTGTTCCGGGGTAGCGGCCACCCGCTTCAGAACGGCTTTTACCCGTGCGCATACCTCTTTGATGGAAAATGGTTTTGCAATGTAATCGTCTCCGCCGATACTGAACCCGGTAAGCATGTCATTTTCCGTATCCTTGGCTGTAAGGAAAATGATAGGTGTCGTGTTGTGAAGTTCTTTACGAAGCCTTTCCGCCATTTTAAATCCGGAGATTCCCGTCATCATGACATCTAACAAGATCAATTCGTGTTCTTTCGTTAATATTTTTAAGGCCTGTTCCGCTGATTCGGCCGTATCGACCATATAACCCTCGTTTTCCAAGTTGAATTGCAGGATTTCTCGTAAGTCCGCTTCGTCGTCGACGACTAAAATTCGTTTCTTTTCCATAGTTTTATTCGATTGGGAGTTCCGGAGTATCTTCGTTTTTATGTAAATGTTTTGCATTCTTCCCTTCCATTAAATAGATTGCCGCTTCTGCGATATTCGTCGCGTTATCTCCTATCCTTTCTATATTATAGGACATACCGCTTATGGAAAGAGCATCTAACATATCCTGTTCGTTGATCGTCTTACCGACAAAGCAAACCGGAATACCGTGGATGATTTCTTTGTGATGGAAATCCACCCTGTCATCCGTTTGAATGACTTCTTTTGCCAGTTCGGTGTCTTCACAGGTGAAAGCAAAGATAGCATTTTGTGTCATTTTTTTTACTATGGCGAGTTGTTCCCGTATTATTTTTTCATGGGTCAGGAAACATTTGCCGTTTCGATCGGTCTCTTTTAAAAAATCGGCAATGTTGAGAATGAGATCTCCGATTCGTTCCAGATAGGCTGTCATATCGTGGTAGGACATGATCTTTCGGGAATCGGTAGCTCTCGGGGAATAAAGGACGATAGAACGAATCACTTCATCTCTGATTTTTATTTCCATGCCGTCGATGATCGTTTCGTTATGTTCTATTTCCGCGTGTATTTCGGGATTTTTATTATCTACCGTTAGTTGGTTGATATAATCCATTTGAAGGAATACGATTTTGGAGAGTACTTCAAAATCTTCTCTTATTTTTTCTAAATAGTTTTCTCTGATGGTATTCATGTCGTAATGATTAAATGGTCTGACTCTTCTGATTGATTAACCGAATTGCCCGGTGAGATATTCTTCGGTCCGTTTGTCTTGCGGGGCGGTGAACATCTTTTGAGTTTCATCGTACTCGATTAATTCCCCCAAATACATAAACATGGAGTAATCGGAAATTCGGGCAGCCTGCGACATATTGTGAGTAACGATCAGGATCGTAAATTCTTTTTTAAGTTCCAAAAGTAACTCTTCAATCCGGTTGGTGGCGATGGGATCCAATGCGGAAGTCGGTTCGTCCATTAACAAAATTTGCGGTTTTAAAGCCAACGCCCTGGCGATACACAGGCGTTGTTGCTGTCCGCCGGAAAGGAAGGTTCCTTTTTTATAGAGAGCGTCTTTGACCTCTTCCCATAATCCGACATTTTGCAGGCTTTGTTCGACGATCTGATCTTTTTCTTTACGAGGTAAACGAATTCCGTTTAGTTTATAACCGGCAATGACATTATCATATATGCTCATGGTCGGAAATGGATTGGGCCTTTGAAAGACCATACCGGCCATGCGCCTGACTTCCATGGGGTTCGTCTTTAATATGTTTTTCCCGTTTAAAAGGATTTCACCCGTAATGCGGATATCCGGATAGAGTTCGTGCATTCGGTTTATGGCTCGTAAAAGAGTACTTTTCCCGCAGCCGGAGGGCCCCATAATGGCCGTAATCTTTTTTTCTTCGATACGGGCATTCACGCGATTGACGGCGTTTTTGCCGGGGGTGTAGGAGATCGAAACCTCTTGTAGTTGTAATATGGGATTTGCTGTAGATACCATAGGTCGTTATTGATTATATTATTGATTTCTCCATTTATTGGCTATATGTTTGGCTATTAGATTGAGCGATAATATGAGTAATAGGAGGAAAAGCGAGGAACTCCAGATCATATCGATCAGGTTGGGATCGTTATAAAACTCCCAAATTAAAAGGGGAACGGCACTGGTCGGAGCTGTGACATCCCAATTGATGACCGTGCTTCCGAGGGCTGTCAGCATCAATGGAGCTGTTTCTCCCATTACACGGGAAACTGCTAACAATATACCTGTGAACAAACCTCCGAAAGCAGACGGGAGTAGTAGTTTTAAAATTACGCTCGTATAAGAGGCTCCGAGTGCGAGTCCGGCTTCTTTTAACGAACCCGGTAGCATTTTTAATGTCTCTTCGGTGGATCTTATGATCAGGGGGAGCATCATGATGCTTAAAGCGACGCTGCCTGCTAAGGCAGAGTAGCTGCTCAGCGGCTTTACGATCCAACTGTAAGCGATAATACCGATAACGATAGAGGGACTTCCTTGAATCAGGTCGGTAAAGAAGCGGGTAGTGTTTGAAAATAGGGTTCTGGGTTTTTCCGAAAGATGAATTCCGGCCATAATACCAACCGGTATGGCAATAACGGTAGCCATTCCTACCATGAGTAAGGTTCCGGTGATTCCGTTGGCGATACCCCCGGGAATGATTTCTCCCGTGCCTTTGGCGAGCATGGCGTCTAAGGTGCTGGGGGCTGTTTCGGTAAAGAAATTCCAGTTGATCTGTTTGTATCCTTTTTTTATCAATTCCCCGATGATCATAAATAGGGGGATGACGGTCAGGGAGGCTAATGAACAGATGGTATAGAAAAATATCCTGTCTTTGATCGTTCTGTATCTTATGGATGCCATCTTATTAATGAAGTTTTTTGATGATGAGTTTGGCTATCATGTTGATGATAGCGGTAATTAAGAATAGTAATAAGCCGATGGCAATGAGGGAGCTGAGTTTGATTCCGTCGGCCTCCCCGAATTGATTGGCGATGATACTCGCCATCGTGTTTCCCGTGTCTCCCAACGAAAGGGGAACGTTGTTGGTATTTCCGATCAGCATGGTCACGGCCATGGTCTCTCCGAGGGCTCTTCCGAGTGCTAAAATGTAGCTTGCGAAAATACCGGAACCGGCAGCCGGGAACGTGACTGTCCGGATAACGTCATAGCGTGTCGCTCCTAAACTGTATGCCGCTTCTTTCAGTTCGTTGGGGACCATAGCAATAAATTCCCCGCTGAGGGAAGAGGCGTAGGGAATGATCATGATCGCTAATACGATGGAAGAGGTGAGGATACCGAATCCCTGTGAATTGATCCCCCATTCTACCATCAGCGGACGAAGGGTATAAAATCCCCATAGACCGTAGACGATGGAAGGAATCCCCGCTAATAGATCAATGGTGGAGCTGATGAAGACGGCTATTCTTTTGCCTTTGAAATATTCTCCGGTAAAAAGGGCCACGGGCAATGAAAACGGGATGCAGAACAGTAACGCTAAAAATGAAGTAAGCAAGGTTCCTATTATAAAGGATAAAGCTCCGTAAGTTTCGTTGTCTGGATGAGGATTCCAGTCGGCCGTACCGATAAAGTTGAGGAATCCGTAATGATGAAAAGCAGGGAAGGCTCCGCTAACGAGGGAATAGACCATTCCCGCACATATTAAAAGTATGAAAATACAGCAGATGATTAGTAGACGTTTGAATAGATAGTCCGACATATCATTATGTTTAATGTAAGTCTTGTGGCGATAATACATCGCCACAAGATTTTAGTATTACTTCATTGTTTTTCCGTTGAACGTGACGGATTTTAAAAGGGCTTGTGCATTTTTAACGGCAGATGCAGGAAGGGGAGAGTAGTGTACTTTTGTGGTTAAGGCCTGGGCCTCGTCGCTTAGCATCCAGCTCAACAGATCGACGGTGGCTTGTGCTTGTTCTATTTTCCTGTCGTTGTAAGATTGTTCTTTATAGAGAATAATCCAGGTGAAACAACTGATAGGATAGGCATCGACGGCGGGAGAGTTGGTGATCATAGTACGGGTGTCGGCAGGTATATCTCCGGAAGCGGCCGCGGAAATGCTTTCCGTTGTCGGACTGACGTAATTGCCGGCCTTGTTTTGTAATTGGGCCATGGGGATTTTAAGAGAGAAAGCATACTCCGATCCCACGTAACCGATAGACCCTGCTGTTTGAATGATCACTCCGGCTACTCCGGGATTTCCCTTGGCGGCAATGCCTGCCGGCCATTTCAACGATTTGCCGGTTCCTACTTGTTCTTTCCAGTCATTACTGATTTTTGTCAGGTAATCGCTGAATACGAATGTAGTACCGCTACCGTCGGAACGATACACCGGGGTGAGCTCTTTGTCGGGAAGAGCGACTCCCGGGTTAGCGGCTTGTATCCGACGGTCGTTCCATTTCTTGATTTTTCCTAAGTAGATATCGGCAATGATTTCACCCGTAAGTTTCAAATCTTTTACTTCCGGTAGGTTATAAGCCATTACCACGGCTCCCATACAGGTAGGAATATGAATCGTTTCATAAGGCATCTCTTTCAGCTCTTTTTCGGAAAGAAAAGCATCTGTCCCGCCGAAATCTACGATTCTATCTTTTAGACTTCTGATTCCTCCTCCGCTGCCGATTCCTCCGTAGGTGACAGTCGTCCCGTTTTTTTGCTGATAAGTTTTAAATGCCAGGTTATAAAACGGAAGAGGGAAGGTGGCTCCGGCTCCCGTAACCTTTTCTTTTTTGTTTGATGCGGCATCTGCGGGGGTTGCATTGCCGGAGAGCATCGTGGAAATGATAAGAATACTGATGAGTAATAGATTTTTCATGTTTTTCAAATTATGTTTAACACATTCTGTACTTTTTTAGACTTTACAATATTACGTTGATGTTATGACACGTTTGTTACGCGTTTGTTACATTTTTGTTAAGCCTGAACGGAGGAGTCGTTATAGTTTAAATTCGATATTCAAATAGCCGAAGGCCGTTGATTTTCCGGAATAAGGATTCCATGACGTGAAATTGGGAGCGATCTTTAAATATTTGATCGGGGAATACTGAATGCCGGCAAGTATTCTTTGGCCGTCGGCATTGCTCCAGTCGTCTTTGGATGTCAGATTGTCGTATCTTCCGAAGAGGTTGAATTTGGAGGCCAATTTAACAGAGGTATAGATGGAATAACCGGATTGGTCCCGGTCTTTCTTAAATTTCGTGTTATACATTTTGTTGTATTCGGCTCCTAAGGAAAAATGCTCGTGTTTATAACCGGCGAAAAGAGCTAAGTTCTGTTGATCTTTGGTCCCTTCGCCATCGATGTTTTTGTTAGATATGTCAAAATATCCTCTGATCGTTAATGATTTGACCGGATTGAGAGTGACCCCCAAGCCATAGCGGTACTTATTGTCGTTGTTCAGTTTCTTGTACCCCTCTCCGTTGATAAAGGTAATGTCGGCCCGGAGCCAGTCGGTAAATTTGTATTTTCCGATGATTCCCATGTCTGCACTGGATCCGAACTTGTACTCGTCCTGGAAAGATTTCATAATGTAACGGTATCCCCAAAATTTCTCCTGAACATTGAATTGTTCGAGGCCGATCAGACCGAAATCGAGAGTGAGGTCTCCGGTTTTCCAGCTTAACATCGCATTCTTCACGTAAGCGACTCTTTCCAGATCTGAACCCGAAACTTTAGTCGATCCGATATCGAATACCAATTTCCCGCTTAATTTCGGAGATAAGTTGAATTGGTAGCCGAGATAGGAACGGTCCAGTGCGAATCCGGATTCCTTGTTCGCACGCCCTAAGCCCACATGATAGTTTGCAAAAACGGTAACAATCGGTGAACCCGTGATTTTTAATTTGTTTTCTTTTTTTTCTTCTTGTGCAAAACTGCCGATAGATAAAGCAGTTAAAACGATAATAAATAAAATCCTTTTCATTTTGTCTAATTTTAAGGTTCTTTTTTTCGAAAGCGAAAGTAGACTGAAAAGGTTTCTTGAATATTAACGTTTAGTGACGAAATTGTTAAGGATGGTTATTTTCTGAAAAGGGAAAAATTTACACTACCGTATTGCCTATGTTCGAGGAAATGCGGGAAAGAAGAAAAGTCCACCGTTGCGGGGTGTTCTATGACAGCAATGCCGTCGGGGGAAAGTAGGTCGTTATCGAAAATAGCCGCGGGGATCTCTGTGATATTGGGTAGATCATAGGGGGGATCGGCAAAAATAAGTCCGAAATGTTGTCCTTTCAATTTTTTGCAAGCTATAAATGCGTCTGTTTTATATATGGCGATATTTTTGAATCCTAATTGTAGGGCTGTTCTTTTAATGAAAGAGAAGTGATTGTAATTTGCTTCTACAGAAACGATCTTTTCAGCACCGCGGGAAGCTAATTCGTAGCTGATGCTGCCGGTTCCGGAAAATAGGTCTAAGGCTCGAATGTTTTCAATATCGATGTAGTTGTTGAGCACGTTAAACAAATTCTCTTTAGCGAAGTCCGTGGTCGGTCTGGCCTTAAAGTTTTTATCCGGGAATAGTTGTTTCCCTTTGTGTGTACCGCTTATAATCCGCATCTATGAAAGTTTAACAAATGAATGAAATAAGAGTTATTGAATTCCTTATCCTGGAGAAGAGTGTTTAAGATCGGCTCCTGCGGGTAATAGATATGCGGGATATAACTTTCGAGTACCCCTCTGAATTTTTGATCCTTTACGGGTAAACCTGAAATGGAGAGGTGTACGTTGTCTTTTTCCGCACCGGATTCTCTAAGCACATTCAGGATAAAGTAAACGATATCTGTTTGGTGCTGGTAATGAAACGAATTGAAGAGCAGCAATCGGGTATCGCGAAACAAAAGGAGGTCGAAATAGCGGTCCTGAATGTCAACGAATAGTTGCTCCATCTGGCGAAGAGTTTTGGCACTCGCCTGTCTTATGAGATTATAGGCGCTATTGGCTATCTCTATTGCGGGATAATGTTCTCGAAGAAATTGATGAAACTTGTACGGGATACCCTCTACCAAGTAAGCATCGATACGTTCGATATGATGATATATAAGCTCTTCTTCCGGGTTCGTTTCCTGTTGGATCCGGTAGAGTAAACTTAGTGCATCTGTTTGGAAAAAATCGGAAGGGATCAGATTTTTGGCTTTGCTGCAAGGAATGACATAAACCTGTTTGAATTTTAAATTTAGAATGCGGTCGTTGACTATGTAGTTTTCCACTTTTGCCAGGACTGCGTCCGAAGAATCGACTTGAAAAGGCTGGTGAGCGAAAACAACCAACTGGTCTTTTTCGTCATGAACGCAAAATGAAAATCCATCCGTTGCATAACGGATGGATAATATCGATTTTACAGAAGATTCGTAAATATAATTTTTGTCTGTATAATAAACTCCTTGCATGGAATTAAGATTTTACGGATTACTCCCAATTCCCTACGTTATTGTTAGCCTCTTTTACACTTCCTACTTTTAATCCGGGGTATTTATGTAATCTGATTCTTTCACCGTTTTCTTCTAAAACTGCATCTCTGAAATCTTCCATTTTGTCGTCAAAAATAGTCATGTTGGAAGTACTGGCTTCAAAAACAGGGACATCCACGCCTGCTTCTGTCGGAATGATATCCGCTTTTAGAGAAAATTCATATTTTCTGTTGGTGAAGGGAACGTAACGAATGTCGTCGATAGGATAATTTTCTCCGAAGAGCTCCTGTAAGGCGGCTACTCTGATGGTATCACGGATAATAAGGCCTTTTTTCAACGCCTCTTGTTCGGTTATTCCTGCTTCAAGCTGATCGTCTGTCAGTTCGCCGATAGCGCGAACAGTCTTCAGGGAGTCGTGTTTCACAAAATAAATGAGGGTATCGAAACTACCTGTATATCTACCGTAAAGATTCTTATAAGATTCCTGAGCGGTTCTGATATCTTTCAGACGTTGAATGATTCTACTATATCTCTGGTCTTTTAACTTTTGGAATTCCAAAGGATTGTTTACGCTTTCGTAGCATTTGTATGCTAAAAAAATCGCTACAAGAGCTAAAATGACTTGAATAATAATCTTTTTCATTTTTTTTCGTCAGTATATTATTAATACGTTAAACAAGTTAGTTCTTTCTGTTTATGATGACGTTTTTATCTATCTTTGCATAGTTAAAAACGGCACAACACCTACACGATGAATGCGGTAGTGTCCGCAAATATAAGAAAAAAAAGATTCGTAGCCCATTTTTATACATTGAAATTTTGCTATGATTGCAAAACATTTTGAAAACATTGTATTAGAGAAGTTTGGGTTTGATTTTTCCCCGACTCAACAGCAGGCGATGGACTGTTTTCTCTCTTTTTTCTTTTCTCGGGAAGAAGAGAATTTGTTTTTGCTGAAGGGATTTGCCGGTACCGGGAAAACGTCATTGGTTGCCGCGATCGTGAATACGTTATTGCAGTTGAAGTGTCAGGTGGTTTTGTTGGCCCCGACCGGAAGGGCGGCAAAGGTGTTTTCGAGTTATTCGGGGCAGCCTGCTTTTACGATCCATAAAAAGATTTACCGGCAAAAATCAGCCCAGGAAGGAATCGGGTATTTTAATTTGGGATTTAACCCGAATGCCAATACTCTTTTTTTTGTGGATGAGGCTTCTATGATCTCTACCGCTTCTTCGGACAGTAATTTCGGTTCGGGTTCCTTGTTGGATGATTTGTTCGAGTACGTGTATAACGGTCGGAATAATCGCTTGGTTTTGATAGGTGATACGGCACAGTTGCCCCCGATCGGTTCGAGTGTCAGTCCCGCCTTGGAAGCGGAACTGCTGGGCCGTCAGTACGGGGTGAATGTATATGAGGCTCGATTGACCGATATCATGCGGCAATCTGAAGCATCCGGAATATTGTATAACGCAACGCGAGTCCGGGAGATGATAGGTGCTGCGGGAAAATTTTTTTTGCTGAAGGTCGGCGGATTCCCGGATGTCATTCGAATAAGCGGGGGGAATCTGTTGGAGGAGCTGGATAGCTGTTACGGTCGTTACGGGGTGGATGAGACGATGGTTATTTGCCGTTCCAACAAAAGAGCCAACCGGTTTAACGAGGGAATCAGAGCCCGCATCCTTTATCGAGAGGAAGCTTTTACCGGGGGGGACAAGATCATGATCGTGAAGAATAACTATTTTTGGGGTGCGGAGTACGATCATGTCGATTTTATTGCTAACGGCGATATTGCCACCGTGGAACGAATCGGTAAACACAAGGAGTTGTATGGTTTTCATTTTGCGGAGGCTCGTTTGAGTATTTACGGGTACGAGGAGGAGATTACGGCATGGGTTATGCTGGATACGTTGACTTCGGAACAGCCTGCCTTGAGTTATGAAGAGCATAAACGGTTATACGCGGCGATAGAAGAAGATTATATGAATGATATCCCTTCCAAGCAAAAACGTTTTAAGAAGATTCGTGAAAATGAATTTTTTAATGCCTTGCAAATTAAATTCGCCTATGCGGTGACAGGGCACAAAGCGCAAGGAGGGCAATGGGATGCCGTGTTTGTCGATCCGGGGTGGATAACGGACGAATTGCCCGACGACGAGTATTGGCGCTGGCTCTATACGGCTATCACGAGGGCAAGGCAAAAAGTTTTCCTGATCAATTTTAGGGACGATTGGTTCGAGACAAGAGGATAAATGGGGGTGAATTGAAATCGGAAACAGACGCTTTTTCGGTTGCTAAATTTGTAATAACAAAATAAGGAGATTGAATGATTCCATTAAATTCAATCTCCTCATCTTTTCGTTGACCATTGTAGCTTGTCAATCGTTCTTTGTCAGTTCTTTTGCGATCTCGTCTATTCTTGCGTTTGCCTGTTGCTGTGCTTTCTCGAAATCGTGAATATCCTTCATCTGTACTTTCGCTTCAAAATAGAACTTGATTTTGGGTTCGGTACCTGAGGGACGGACTGAAATTTTACTACCGTCGGCTAAAAAGAATTGGAGGACGTCGCTCGTCGTGCTGAAATCCAGGTGTGTTTTTTCCCCGCTACGGAGATCAGTTGCTTCTAAGGTAAGGTAATCTTTTTTAATCACGATATCGCTACCCGCGATTTGTTTCGGGGTATGATGACGCAACTTTTCCATCATAGCTTGGATCTCTTGAGCTCCGGATAATCCTTTGCGAACGATGTAAATCATTTTTTCCTGTGAGAAACCGTATTTCGCGTAAATCTCTTTCAGGAAAGCGTAGAGAGATAATCCGTTCATTTTCGTCCAGGCGGCGATTTCTGCCATAAGAGAGGTTGCGGAAACGCCGTCTTTGTCTCTGGTGAACGAACCCGGCATAAATCCGAAAGACTCTTCTCCGCCTCCGATGAATTTTCCGGCATCTTTTTTCCGGATCATATCGGCAATCCATTTGAACCCGGTATATACATCGTAACACTCGATGTCGTTTCTTTCGGCAATTTCTTTGATCAATTCCGTGCTTACGATCGTTTTGATAGTATATTCTCCTCCTTTCAGAAGCCCTGATTCTCTTTTTCGACGGATGATGTATTCCGTGAAAATGATATTGGTCTGGTTCCCGTTTAACAAGATCCACTCTTCCCGATCATTTTTTACGGCAATACCGATACGGTCTCCGTCCGGATCGCAGGCCATAGCCAGATCGGCATCGACTTTTCTTGCTAAATCAAGAGCCATTTTAAAGGCGGCGGGTTCTTCCGGGTTAGCGGAGGCTACAGTCGGAAAATCTCCGTTCGGAATGCTTTGCTCGGGTACGGGGTGGATGTTGGTAAATCCCCAGTTCCGGAGAGATTCCGGTACTAATTTGTAAGTGGTTCCGTGGAGAGGGGTAAAAACGATCTTCAAATCGTGTTCTTTCCGGATGGCTTCCGGTGAAAGACTTAAAGTTTTTACCTTGTCCAGGTAAATACGGTCGAAATCTTCGCCGAGTATTTTAATCTTTTCGGTGACTTTATCGAATTTGATGTCACCGACCTTTACTTTTTGGACTTCTCGAATCACGTTTTTGTCGTGGGGAGGAACTAATTGGGAACCATCGTTCCAGTATGCTTTGTACCCGTTGTACTCTTTGGGGTTGTGAGATGCGGTAATGATGACTCCCCCTTTGCATCCTAACTCGCGTATGGCGAACGATATTTCGGGTGTGGGGCGCAGGTCTTCGAAAAGATAGACGTAAATACCGTTGGCCGAAAAAATATGGGCGACGGTTTCTGCGAAATAGCGGGAGTTGTGGCGGCAATCGTGTCCGATACATACCGATTTTTCCTCGTTCGGGAAAGCCTGATTGATGTAGTTGGCAAATCCCTGGGTGGCGGCACCGACGGTATATATGTTCATCCGGTTACTTCCGACCCCCATAATTCCTCGCAATCCTCCGGTTCCGAATTCCAAGTCGTTGTAAAACGAATCGATCAGTTCGGCGGGATTTGTATCGTTTAGCATGCGGGAAACTTCGGTGCGAGTCGTTTCGTCGTAGTTTCGGTCCAACCATTTTTCTGCTTTTTCTTTTGCCGTTTTTATGATATCCTTGTTGTTCATATCGTCATTGTTTTTGGTTCAGATAACAAAGTTATGATATTTTGCGTTAATAAAAAAGGCCTTGCATTGCAAGGCCTTTTTTATTCCGTAAGCATGAATTAAAATCTCTTTTCTTTAATTTTTGCTTTCTTACCGGTAAGTTTACGGAAATAGAATATTCTGGACTGTCTTACGGCACCTCTCTTGTTTACTTCAATCTCTTTGATATAAGGAGAGTTCAGAGGGATAATACGTTCAACTCCGACGTTACCGGACATTTTTCTCACGGTAAAAGTTTTCGTGGAACCCGTTCCGCTGATTTGGATAACGATTCCTTTGAATACCTGTACACGCTCTTTGTTTCCTTCGATAATTTTATAGTGTACGCTGATGGTATCACCTGTGTTGAATGAAGGAATTTCTACTCTGTTTTCATTTGCAAAAGCTTCCTCTGCAATTTTAATTAAATTCATCGTTTTAATTTTATAAAGTTCATTTATCGAACGCAGTATTACGACCAGAGTCTTTTTTGTAAGAGACTACGTACGTTTTTAATTCGAGCTGCAAATGTAAGGAAAAAAATAAACTCTGCAAATAATTCGAGGTTTATCCTTCGTAAAACAATTCAAGCTCCGATTTATAATTTTATTCAATCACTTCCAGTTTGTTTCCGGTCTGTTTGATCAACATGCGCAAGAACCAATCCGGAAGAGGTTTGTTTTCCACTTTGGGATTTTTTTCTCCCGGAACGGCTGTTTTAATGTTACCATCCATGTATTTGCAGAACAGATAACCGTAGAATTTTCTCCATTGGTCGACTAAACTGTTTCCCGTGTTGCAGGAGAAGTCCGTCAGGAATTGGACTGCTGTCGCTTTGTCTTTGGCCAACATCTCTTTGGCTCCCGCATCCGCGATCTGAACAAAGTTTTGATATTGCATTTCCAAGCCTTTTTGTTTTTCCCGGATTTCAGGATGAATCAGGTCGTAGCGTGTGTAGGCAAAATTGCTGACCTGACTGAATACCCAAAAGGCTGCTTCGTTCGTGAACTCCATCATGCTCCCGTTTCCTACGGCATAGGCTTCCGGAACGGCTGTAGAAGAGGAGTACATCGGGAAATAAACGGTATTGGCCGCATCGTCCACGGCAAACCAGAGTATGCCTCCGATTTCGTCCGGTAACCAGCTACGGCTTTGGGTTACGAACGTGAATCCGGTTTGTTGAGTAGCTGTCGTTCTCTCGTGTACATACTCTTTTCCGTCTACTTTCCACTGCATGGGACGCCATCTGTAAGGACACCCGTAAGGACCGGCACCCAAATCCTTGCTCATATCCAATTCCGTGCCTTCCAAATGGTCACGCATGAAATCCATGGCATCCAGAACGTCTAATTTGCGATTAGGCTTAATCCATAACGGCATGCGGTTGGTTGCGTAACCTTTGGAGTCTTTCATGATGTTTCTTCCGGTAGCGTAGTCCCAGTATTGGGCCATGTCCGAGCTTACGGCATTGAAGAAGGCCCATACCCGGATTTCACAGAAACGGGCGGCACCGAAATCCACCGGAGCGTAACTGTCGGAAAAACTGAAATCGGAATTTTTAGCATCTTTGGGGTAAAATCCTTTTTCTTTGGCAAAAGAGATTACGTCTTTTGAATAGACGGTAGTTACTTCCGGATTGTAAATCTTATTCATTTTATCGGAAGAGATGGATGTTTTCCCTTCTAACGGGAAAGTGGTAATACGAGCTTGATTAGCATGAGCGGATACGTATCCGTCCGGAACCATCCGGGCTACCCAAACGGCACCTTTTTCTCCTTCCCCTTTGCCGATAATCTCTAAAATCCAGACTTCATTGGGATCGCTGATAGAGATGGATTCTCCGGAACTGGCCCAACCGTATCGGGTGAAAAGGTCGGTCATAACCACGATAGCTTCGCGTGCGGTTTTGGCTCGTTGGAGGGTCAGATAGATGGCACTGCCGTAGTCGATGATAGCTCCGCTTTGGGTCTCTAACTCTTTACGTCCTCCGAAAGTCGTTTCGGAGATAGCCAACTGGTGTTCGTTCATGTTACCTACGACATTATAAGTATGGGCTACCTGGGGAATTTTTCCCAAAAATTTGCCGGTATCCCACTCGTAAACGTCCACCATGCTACCGGCGGGCCAATCTTGAGCGGGCCAATGGTAGAGCTCTCCGTACAATACGTGTGAGTCGGCGGAATAAGTGATCATGGTTGAACCGTCTTTGGTAGCTCCTTTCGTGAATAGAAAGTTCGTACAAGCCATAGTGTATGACGTGCAGCATAAAAATACTAACGTGACAAGTAGGTGAATTTTTCTCATATTCGTTTTATTTATTTTGTGAAAGAATTAACGGATCCGATCGTAAGATTTTAAAAGCTTTATATCTTTTACGATGCCTCGTATGGCCATGTATGTGAAAATGATGCATACGACAGGAAGAATAAAGCTGAATTTATACAATACCGTTGCATCAGCTCCGAATTGCCGGATGTGATACCACATCAGAATGCCGGACCCGATCAACAGAACGATCTCTACGATGCAAAGCCTTACTTGTAAAAAGCGTTTTTTATACAGAAAGATCGTGATCAAAGGCAATAAAATGGTGAACAGACTTAAAATGAACAACGCCCAGTAATAACTTACGAAGGAAGTTTCTGCGCTTTTTTCTACTATACCGTACGCGAAAAAGTCGTAATTCGTATCGTTGGGAACCACGACCCGGGCGATGGGAACACATAGGGGCAATACCATCAAAATGCCTATTACAAACAGGTATACGGATTGAATTCTTTGTATCATATCAAATGGCTGATTAATATTAACGTGTCAGTTTATCTAAAGTGTAGTTTACTAATTTTTCCATGTAAGGTTTATAGTCGGGAGAGGCGTCGCCGGTGGCCCGGTTGGCAATGATCAGGCAGATGGTGGCCGCATGGTGTCCCATGAGGGCAGACAGGCCGGCAATAGCAGCGCTCTCCATCTCGTAGTTTACGATTTTACGACCGTTGTAACGAAAACGGGCGATTCGGTCGTTTATTCCCGACATTTGCAGCGGCAAACGGAGTACGCGTCCCTGGGGACCGTAAAATCCGTTGGCCGTCAATGTTACTCCCTTTACGGTCGTGCCTTCCGAGTGTAATTTGTTGACCATCTCCGGAGATGAGTTTACGGCATACGGGCGGGCGGCTTGCGGGGCCCATTGGCATTGATTGACGAATGCGTCTTCGAATGCCGCGTCGCATATTTTTTCGTTATCCTGATAAAAACGCAGAACCCCGTCAATACCCACGCTCATTTCCGAGATAACGAAGGCGTGTACGGGAACATCTGCCTGTACGGAACCGGAAGTGCCGATCCGTACTATATTCAATGCTTTTTTCTCCGGTTTGATTTGTTTGGTTTCCAGATCTATGTTGGCTAAAGCGTCCAATTCGTTCACTACAATATCAATATTGTCCGTACCGATTCCCGTTGAAATAACGGAGAAGCGTTTTTGGCGGTAGGTCCCGGTAATCGTATGAAATTCCCGATTCCCGCGTGTCAGTTCGATCGAGTCAAAACGGGAAGCGATCATCTCTACCCGAGAAGGATCGCCGACAAGTACCACGTTATCCGCTAAATCTTCAGCGTGCAGGTGAAGATGGAAAATCGTTCCGTCTTCGTTCGTGATGAGTTCCGATGATTTAATAGCATTCATAACCTTAATTTTGAGCTACCAAAAATAGTGATATTCATGGTATAAACCAATAAAGCTCCGGCAAAAAGTAAAATAAAAACGATTAATCTGCGGTTATAAAAAAACGAACCGGAATTTCCGGTTCGTTTTAGAGTGATTTATGCTTGGATCTGTTTTGGACAGATCGGTTATTTCGCGTAGTTGATGGCCCGGGTTTCCCGGATAACGGTTACTTTTACCTGTCCGGGGTAGGTCATCTCGTCCTGGATGCGTTTGGCGATATCGTAAGAGATCTTTTCTGCTTCCGTGTCTGAAATTTTTTCGCTACCCACGACTACCCGAAGTTCGCGTCCGGCCTGGATGGCATAGGTCTTAACAACTCCGTTGTAGGAGAGAGCCAAATCTTCCATCTCTTTCAAGCGTTTGATATAGGATTCCACAACCTCTCTTCTGGCTCCCGGACGTGCACCTGAAATAGCATCGCAGGCTTGTACGATCGGCGCGATAAGGGTTGTCATCTCTACCTCTTCGTGGTGAGCGCCGATAGCATTGCAAATATCCGGTTTTTCCTTGTATTTCTCCGCTAATCGCATTCCCAATATAGCATGCGGCAGTTCCGGTTCATCATCGGGTACCTTACCGATATCGTGCAAGAGTCCGGCCCGTTTGGCTTTCTTCACGTTGAGTCCCAGTTCTGCAGCCATGATCGCACATAGATTGGCTGTTTCACGGGCATGTTGCAATAAGTTCTGTCCGTAAGAAGAACGGTATTTCATCTTACCTACCAAACGGATCAATTCCGGATGCAAGCCGTGAATACCCAAGTCTATGGTGGTACGTTTCCCGGTTTCTATGATCTCCTCTTCGATCTGTTTTTTTACTTTGTTAACGACCTCTTCGATGCGTGCCGGGTGAATGCGTCCGTCCGTTACCAATTGGTGTAGGGAGAGACGTGCGATTTCGCGGCGTACCGGATCGAAACCGGATAATACGATGGCTTCCGGAGTATCGTCTACGATGATTTCTACTCCCGTCGCAGCTTCCAATGCCCGAATGTTCCGACCCTCGCGACCGATGATTCGTCCTTTTATTTCGTCCGAGTCGATGTGGAAGATGGAAACTGCATTTTCCGTTGCCGTTTCTGTCGCGACCCGTTGAATGGTTTTGATGACTACTTTTTTAGCCTCCATGTTGGCTGTCATTTTAGCCTCTTCCATGATTTCATTCACGTAAGAGATAGCTTCCGTTTCAGCTTCCTCTTTCAGGGAGTTGATTAATTTTTCCTTGGCCTGATCGGCAGACATTCCGGATATGGCTTCAAGCTGCTCTATCTGTTGTTTCTTTAATTTTTCTAACTCGGCATGTTTCTTTTCCCACAACTCTTTTTGTCCTTCGAGAGTCTCCTGTTGGGTTTCGGCCTCTTTGATTTTCCGTTGACACTCCTCTATCTTACGAGCTAATTCGGCATCCCGTTGTTTGAGTTTGTTCTCGGCAAGTAAAATTTTGCTGTTTCTGGCGTTGACTTGCTTTTCGTGTTCCGCTTTTATTTGTAAGAATTTTTCTTTGGCTTGAAGGATTTTATCCTTTTTGATCACTTCCGCTTCCGCTTCTGCTTCTTTGATGATATTCTTGCTTCTGTATTTAAGGGTCATGTTGATCAGTAAATATCCGATCGCCAATCCGACCAACAAAGCAATAACACCCGTAACTATTGTTGTTATCATATTCCGATAATTAGATTTGATGTTAATTATATATTGATTGGTTTTCTATTTTCATAATAAAAAACCCGCACTATTTCTCTTTAAAAAACCCCTGTTAGACACGGGTAGAGCTGCCGTCGGATTCAGATGTCCACCGTCCCGAAGGAACTCCGAAGAGTTGAGGCCTATCTTGTGCCAACTAAGCTTTGCTCTAATTGGTTAAGTGTTGAGTTTTCCAGTTAAATACGAAATAATGCGGGTATATCTATTTCTTTTCAAAGAACGCTTTTTCACTCTTTTACGAATTCGTCTAACCTTTTGTTCGCTTTTTCTATTTCATTCAATATCGGTTCGACATCATTCCGTTGCTCGGCTTCCAACATTTTGGCTGTAAATTGCAGGGCCGTGGCGACTAAAAAATCCATGGGGTCAATATTTGAATATTTTTCCCTATATTGAGAAATCTTACCATTAATCAACTGTGCCGCTTTTCTGATTTGCTCCTCTTCCTCTCTCTCTATCGTCAACGTGCAAATCCGTCCTGCAATGTTCACATTAATCGTAAGTTTATCATTCATATTTAGTTATTCAAAAGAGCAATACATTTGTCAATCTCCCGCACCAGTTGGCTGATTCTTATTTTGGCCTCAGAGCTTCCATCTCCGGTCGAAATAGCATTAGCCACTTTCAAAGCTTTTATGTTCTCGTTTAATCTGCTGTTCTCGCCTTTCAGCTGCTCAATCCGGTTTCTGAGAGCTTGGATCTCCGCTTCCAGATTTTTGTTTTTGTCCAGCGAGGATATATATCGTTTTATTAGTTGTTCAATTTTTAAGTTTAGCTCTTTTATTATGTTTTCTTCTTTTTCTGTCATAACCTAAACTTTACACCACAAAGATAGGACAATTTCTTTTAAATACCAAGAGTGTTGTTATTTTTGCAACGGTTTTGTCATTTTTAGTAGCCGATATAATATTATGAAAAAAGGAACGGTCATGATTGCGGGAGTTTTACTCCTTTTAACGTCAGTCGCTTGGGGACAATCGTCCGGGTGGCTAAATCCTTTACGCGTCAAGCCCTTGTTGAGTGGTAATTTCGGAGAATTGAGAGATTCGCATTTTCATTCCGGATTGGATTATAAAACGGAGGGCCGGGAAGGATTGCCGGTAATATGCGTGAAAGACGGGGTGTTGGCCCGGGTTAAGGTTTCAGCGACGGGTTACGGAAATGCATTGTATATCGAACATGCTGACGGATACACGACGGTTTACGGGCACCTGCAACGTTTTGTCCCCCGGGTGGAGGAGATCGTTCGGGATATGCAATACGCGAAAGAGTCATTCGCTATCGACGAAAATTTTGAAGCGGAAGCGATTGTTTTCAAAGCGGGGGATACTATTGCTTATAGTGGAAACAGCGGTTCTTCCATGGGACCTCATTTGCATTTCGAGGTGAGAAGTTCTCGGGACGAACGCCCGTTGAATCCGTTGCTCTTCCTGAGAATAGAGGATACCATGGGACCGACTCTTCGGGCTCTTTATCTTTATGGGTTTACAGAGGAGGGGGTGTTGTCGGGGCGTAGTCGCGTTGCGGTAAAGAATACGGGAAACAGGAATTACAGTGCCGGGAGGGTACGGTTTCCTGCCGGAAAAGTCGGTATCGGCATACAGGGTGATGATTACATGAACGGATCATGGAATAAATTGGGATTGTACGAGTTGAAGTTGTGGGTCGGAGGGCGGTTGATATCCCGAATGAAGATGGATACCACCTCTTTCGATCAAAACGTTTTGGTGAATGAGGTAAAGGATTTTCAACTTTATAGGGAGAATAAGGTCGTCTACACGACGTTTGGAAATTACCGGGATGAATTACCGGGAGTTTTTACCTCGCTCGCTCGCGGGTTTATTACGTTGTATCCGGATACTATCCGGCAAATCCGTTTGGAGTTGCGGGATATGAACGGTAATGTTTCCCGGCTCTCCTTTGAGTTGATCGGAAGAGAGAGGGAACGTGAGGTTGAAAGTTCGGAGAACGTGATTTGGGATAACCGAAAAGGACATCGGATGGTTTGTGAAAATTATGTGCTGGAGTTGGAACCGGATGCGTTACAGTATCCGATATCGGGTAAACCGCAACTCGTTTCTTGGCATAAAGACAGCACAGAAACGATGGAGGTGTTTTGTTTGGCAAGAGAGGAGTGGCCTTTGTTAAAGAAAGGAAAATTGCAGGTGACGGGTCCATTTCCGGAGAAAAGCGTGCTATGTATGGTAGGAAAAGGGAATAAGTTATTGCCGATGAAAACTTGGCGGTCGGAAACGGGGCTTTGGGCTTATCCCCGCGTGTTGGGACGTTATACGGTGAGCCGGGATACGGTAGCTCCTCAAATCGATTATTTGGGAAAGGTTGCCGGGAAAAGCGTGCGTTTTAAAATAAAGGATGAATTGACGGGTATTGCTTCTTACCGGGTTGAGGTGAACGGGAAATGGTGTCTGTTCTCTTATGATGCCAAAAAGAATATGCTGGAGGGGCGTTTAAGCGAGCCTGCTTTTACGAAGGGGAAAAACAGGCTCGTGTTAAAGGTGACGGATGGTGTGGGAAATGTTGCTACCTTTGAAACCCATATTGTAAAATAGGAGTATTAGTTATAAAAAGTATATGATATGCATACGATAATAGCAAAAGCCAGGGAGCTGGCAAAAGAGAAGAAAACGGAAGAGGCTGTTGCCTTATTGGAAGAACAGGTGGTCGGAGAAAAAGAGGGGCCGGAAGAGATATTGATGGAGTTGGGAATTATTTATAACGGCAAGGCTGATTTTACTCGGGCTTTGAACTATTTCAATGCGGTGTTGCGTTTGAACCCGGATAACGGTAAAGCTCGTACTTACGTGAACATGATCAACGGTATTTTGGATTATTATTGCAAGGATCTGTTGAATCCCTGATTGTGTCGCGTGAAAAAAAAACAGGGAGGGGATAACACGGATACGGTAAAATGGGTAAAGACAGGCTCTTAAAGTAGATTTTTATTTCGTGCGTTGTAATTCTCGATTAATTCATTTACCTTTGCGGCAGTTTTCGAATTGTTAAATTTACGTTTCAATCCGCTTGAAAGGGGGTGGTCGATTATTTTCGAGATAAATAAATGATATAATATTCAATAGGAAAGAGGACACGCGATGGTGTCGTCGGTTATTTTTTTAGTAATTAAATTATTCATTTTTAAAAATAAAAGATCATGATTATAGTTCCATTAAAAGAAGGCGAGAATATTGAAAGAGCGTTGAAAAAATTCAAAAGAAAGTTCGAAAAAACCGGTGTTATTAAAGAGTTGAGAGACCGTCAGGCTTTTACCAAACCTTCAGTGAGAAATCGGATGGCTCGCATGAAAGCTGCTTACCGTCAATCTTTACAGCAAGCAGAAGAATAAAAGACTTACATAATGTTGTTTTTCAAAAACAAAAAGCGTAATTTAGTTACGTCTTTAAAATTTTGAAAATGATGCAACTTCAGGCTTTTTTGAATTATCTCGGTCGTGTAAAAAGATATTCTCCTCGCACGATAAAAGCATACCAAATGGATTTGCGTCAATTTTTTGATTATTGTAAGTTGAGCGATTCGGAGGAGGATATTTTAAAAATAACTACCAAGTTAGTGAGGGGATGGCTTATGGCGGAGATGAGCGGGAGTATGCGGAAAGTAGAGACCGGGGAGAAACTGAAGGGCACTTCCGGGAAGCGAAAGTTGAGCAGCTTAAAAGCTTTTTTTCGTTTTTTACTGAAAGAGGGAGTGTTGGAGGTGAATCCGGCGGAGGGAATTAGCGGTCCTAAAACGGCTAAGCGGTTGCCTGTTTTCGTGAAGGAGGAGGAGATGGCCGCAGTGTTGAATGTGGAAAAGGAGGATTTTCCTTGCCTGCGCGATTGGTTGATTTTGTTGATGGCCTATGACACGGGGATGAGGCGTTCGGAAATAGTAGGGTTGAAGGTGTCGGATGTCGATTTTTCCCGGCGGTGTATTCGGGTGACGGGAAAAGGGAACAAGCAACGGGAGATTCCGGTCGTGAACGAGTTGGAGAAAGCGATGGCGCATTATTTGGAGAGGAGGCGGGAGGTCGTTATTCAGGAACACGGTTTTTTTTTCGTGACTGACAAGGGGTTGCCTATTTACGATAAATTTGTTTATCGGCTGGTTACCGCAAAGTTGTCGAATGATACCACTTTGTCCAAGAGAAGTCCGCATGTGTTGCGTCACTCTTTTGCGACTCATTTGTTGAATAACGGGGCGTCCATAGAGGGGATCCGGGAGCTTTTAGGGCATTCGAGTTTAGCTGCCACCCAGGTCTACACGCACAACTCGGTAGAGAGTATGTTGAAGATTTTTAAACAAGCTCACCCACGAGCATAAATTATAGGAGGAAACGGTATGGAAATTAGAATTAATCCTGTAGGTTTTTCAGTAAATCCGGTTTTGGAAGAGTTGATCAATAAAAAATTCTCGAAACTGGAAAGGTATCACGACGGCATTATCGCGATTGTGGTGACGTTGAAATTGGAAAAGGATGACAATCTTGAAAACAAATTGATGGAGGTGAACGTTGACGTGAAGGGACAGGATGTTTTCGTAAAGAAGAATGCTAAAACTTTTGAGGAGACGGTGGATGAGTTGTATGACGTGTTGAAGCGTCAGTTGACGAAGGCGAAGGAAAAGAGAGAAAATTAAAAAAATGATCTCATTTATTGTGAGATATGATTTTTAATTTGTACATTTGCAAGCCAAATTAAATGGATTTTTCTCGTTTGGACTGGTTAACATTCAGTCGTTCAGAGGATTTTCTATGGTATGTTATAGAGTTTTTGTGATAAATTGTTTAATAATAAAATTGTTTTAGAGTTATGGCTAAAGAACATTTTGACAGGTCAAAACCACACGTAAATATTGGTACTATTGGTCACGTTGACCACGGTAAAACAACCTTGACTGCTGCGATTACGACAGTTTTGGCAAAAAAAGGTCTTTCTGAATTGCGTTCATTCGATTCTATCGATAACGCTCCGGAAGAGAAAGAGAGAGGTATTACCATCAATACTTCGCACGTAGAATATGAAACTGCAAATCGCCACTATGCGCACGTTGACTGTCCGGGACACGCCGACTATGTAAAGAACATGGTTACCGGTGCCGCTCAGATGGACGGTGCTATTCTGGTTTGTGCCGCTACAGACGGTCCGATGCCCCAAACACGTGAGCACATCCTTTTGGCTCGTCAGGTAAACGTACCGAGAATGGTCGTTTTCTTGAACAAAGTGGATATGGTGGATGACCCTGAAATGTTGGAATTGGTTGAGATGGAGATGAGAGAGTTGTTGTCTTTCTACGGATACGATGGAGACAATACTCCTATTATTTTAGGTTCTGCCCTCGGTGCTTTAAACGGAGAACCGAAATGGGAAGAGAAAGTAATGGAGTTGATGGATGCAGTGGATTCTTGGATTGAACTTCCGGAACGTGCTGTAGACAAACCGTTCCTGATGCCTGTTGAGGACGTATTCTCTATTACCGGTCGTGGTACTGTTGCTACCGGTCGTATTGAGACGGGTACCGTTCACGTGGGTGATGAGTTGGAAATGATCGGTTTGGGTGCTGACGGGAAAAAGACCGTTTGTACCGGAGTTGAGATGTTCCGTAAGATTCTGGATGACGGAGAGGCCGGTGATAACGTAGGTTTGTTGCTTCGCGGTGTCGATAAAAACGAAATCAAGCGTGGTATGGTTTTGGCAAAACCGAAATCAGTAACCCCGCATACGAAATTCAAAGCCGAGGTTTATATCCTGAAAAAAGAAGAAGGTGGTCGTCACACTCCGTTCCACAACAGATACAGACCGCAATTCTATATCCGTACATTGGACGTTACCGGAGAGATCACTTTACCGGAAGGACGCGAGATGGTAATGCCTGGTGATAACTTGACCATCACGGTTGATTTGATCACCCCGGTTGCTTGTTCGTTAGGTTTGCGTTTCGCTATCCGTGAGGGTGGTAGAACCGTGGGTGCCGGACAGATTACCGAAATCTTAGGCTAAGATGATTGCAGGTTTATGATTTGGTCGATTCGCTCTGGAATCGCTCGGTCGTGAATCCAAGATAAATGGAGTTGACTTCGGTCAACTCCACATACGGGAGTGGCTCAGTTGGTAGAGCATCGGTCTCCAAAACCGAGGGTCGGGAGTTCGAACCTCTCCTCCCGTGCAATTTAAAAAGAAAGAAACAGATGAGAATTAAGAGTTATATATCAGACGTTTACAACGAACTGGTAAATAAAGTATCCTGGCCCACATGGTCTGAACTCCAGAGCAGTGCAACGATTGTGATGATTGCTTCCGTTATCATAGCTCTTTGTATATTTGCGATGGACTTCTCGTTCAGACACATAATGACAGGTATATATAGTTTGTTTTATTAAAAATCTTGGAGGTCTGACACATGGCTGAAATAAAAAAAAGATGGTATGTACTTCGAACAATTGGAGGCAAGGAGAAAAAGGTAAAGGAGTACATCGAAAATGAAATTGCCAGTTTAGGGCTTCAGGACTATGTTTCACAGGTTTTGGTGCCGGCCGAGAAGGTTTATCAAGTACGTAACGGGAAAAAATTCAGTAGTGAACGGAATCTATACCCGGGTTATGTATTGATAGAGGCTGCTCTCGTTGGTGAAATTCCCCACATGCTTCGTGATATTACGAACGTGATTGGCTTCCTGGGGGAGACCAAGGGTGGAGATCCTGTGCCGATGCGTCAAGCGGAGGTAAACCGGATTTTAGGTACGGTGGATGAACTCGCGGAACAACCAGAAGAAATAAGTGTCCCTTATTTCGTGGGCGAGTCGGTTAAAGTGACCGACGGGCCTTTTAACGGTTTTACCGGCGTGATAGAGGAGGTGAATTCGGATAAGAAGAGATTAAAAGTAATTGTTAAGATCTTCGGACGGAAAACGCCACTTGAACTAAGTTTCATGCAGGTAGAAAAAGAATAACAATTATTGATTAAAAAAAATCATGGCAAAAGAAGTTGAAGCAATTATCAAGCTACAAATTAAAGCCGGAGCAGCAAATCCTTCTCCTCCAGTAGGTCCTGCGTTAGGTTCAAAAGGGGTCAATATCATGGACTTCTGCAAGCAATTCAACGCAAGAACTCAGGATCAGGCAGGAAAGATTATCCCGGTGATTATTCAGGTGTACGGTGATAAGTCATTTGATTTTATCACGAAACAACCTCCTGTTGCGGTTCAGCTTTTGGAAGTAGCCAAATTGAAATCCGGATCTGCTGAGCCTAACCGTAAAAAGGTGGCTTCTATTACTTGGGCTCAAGTAAAAGAGATCGCAGAGTCTAAGATGAAAGATTTGAATGCTTTTGAAGTAGAAAAAGCGATGAGTATGGTAGCTGGTACTGCCAGAAGTATGGGTATCACCGTTGATGGTGAAAGACCTTTTTAATGAATTTGTAATACTTCAAACGTAATGAGTAGACTGACAAAAAATAAGAAGTTAGCTTTAGAAAAGATCGAAGGTGGAAAAGTGTATTCTATCGACGAGGCTGCACAACTTGTAAAAGAGATTACTTTTACCAAGTTTGATGCGTCAGTAGACCTGGACGTTCGATTAGGAGTGGATCCGCGTAAAGCCAATCAAATGGTTCGCGGTGTATGTACTTTACCTCATGGTACCGGAAAAGAAGTAAAAGTGTTGGTTTTGTGTACGCCTGACAAGGAGGATGAAGCTAAGGCTGCCGGTGCGGATTACGTGGGATTGGATGATTATATCGAGAAGATCAAAGGCGGTTGGACCGATATAGATATCATCATTACGATGCCTTCCGTAATGGGTAAAGTGGGTGCTCTTGGTAGAATATTGGGTCCTCGTGGATTGATGCCTAACCCGAAAAGCGGTACGGTAACTCCGGAAATCGGAAAAGCTGTTACTGAAGTAAAGCAAGGTAAGATCGACTTTAAGGTTGACAAATTTGGTATTATTCACGCCTCTATAGGTAAGGTATCATTTGATGCCGTTAAGATTTTAGAAAACGCGAGAGAATTCTTGAACGTGATCAACAAATTGAAACCGGCAGCCGCGAAAGGAACCTATGTTAAGAGTGTGTATCTGTCAAGTACGATGAGTCCCGGTATTCAAGTAGAACCAAAGTCATTACTTGATTAATTTTGTAACCTTAAAAAGGACCTCAGTAGTATGAAAAAAGAAGAGAAAAAAGTCATTATAGACAGCTTGACGGAGCAGGTTAACGAATATAAGCATCTTTATGTAACCGATATTGCGGGTCTGGATGCAGTCGCCACTCAGGCGTTGCGTAGGGCTTGTTTCGATGCTAACATAAAGCTTATACAGGTTAAAAATACCTTGTTGAAAAAGGCTCTTGAGAACGCAAACAACAATTACGAGGAGATCTTCGTTTCTTTGAAAGGAAGTAGTGCCGTAATGTTGTGCGAGACAGGTAATGCGCCTGCCAAATTGATCAAAGAGTTCCGTAAAGATAAGGATAAACCTGCATTTAAAGCCGCTTTTGTTGAGGAATGCGCTTATGTAGGCGAAAATCAATTAGACGCGTTGATCAATATTAAGTCTAAGGAAGAGTTGATTGGAGATATCATCCTGATGCTTCAGTCTCCGATGCAGAACGTTATTTCTGCTTTGCAATCCGGACAAAATACGATCGCCGGTGTTGTTAAGACACTGTCTGAAAAAGAATAATTTTTTAAGTTAAGTAACAAACAATTTTAAATTAGTATAGAAATGGCAGATTTGAAAAAACTTGCAGAAGAGCTAGTAAACCTTACCGTAAAAGACGTAAAAGAATTAGCTGATATTTTAAAAGAAGAGTACGGAATTGAACCTGCAGCTGCTGCTGTGGCTGTGGCTGCTCCTGCTGCTGGTGGCGCCGGTGCCGCTGCTGCTGAGCAAACGGAATTCGATGTAGTTCTTAAATCAGCTGGTGCCTCTAAATTGGCTGTTGTTAAGTTGGTAAAAGAGTTGACCGGTCTTGGTTTGAAAGAAGCTAAAGAATTAGTTGACAAAGCTCCGGCTCCATTGAAAGAGAAAGTGTCTAAAGAAGAAGCTAACAGCTTAAAAACTCAACTTGAAGAAGCAGGAGCTGAAGTTGAACTTAAATAAAGAATAAAACCGGTAGGTTTTGGGGGTTAAGAGTCTCATGTGGACTCTTAACCATTTTGTTGTTATGATTGTTTAGGTTCAAAAAAATTAATAGATGTCTTCATATAATTCAAACAATAGAATAAGCTTTGCGTCGATAAAAAATCAATTGGATTATCCTGATTTTTTGGAGGTGCAATTAAAGTCGTTCAAAGACTTTTTTCAATTAGGTACCACGCCTGAGAACAGAAAAAATGAAGGCCTTTACACGGTTTTCAAGGAGAATTTTCCTATAACAGATACACGTAATAACTTTGTTTTAGAATTTTTGGACTACTTTATAGATCCGCCGCGCTATACCATTGACGAGTGTTTAAGTCAGGGATTGACGTACGGAGCTCCGCTGAAAGCGAAGTTAAAGTTATACTGTACTGATCCGGAACATGAAGATTTTGATACGGTTATTGAGGATGTGTATTTAGGGAATGTTCCTTATATGACTCCGAAAGGTACTTTCGTGATCAATGGAGCAGAGCGTGTCGTCGTTTCTCAGTTACACAGGTCTCCCGGTGTATTCTTCGGACAGAGTATTCACGCGAATGGTACGAAGCTTTATTCAGCCAGAATTATTCCGTTTAAGGGGTCCTGGATCGAATTTGCCACGGATATCAATAACGTGATGTACGCGTACATCGACCGTAAAAAGAAATTGCCCGTGACAACCCTGTTGAGAGCCATCGGTTTTGAAACGGATAAAGATATTCTCGAAATTTTCGGGTTGGCAGATGAAGTGAATGTTTCCCGTACGGGATTGAAGAAAGTCATTGGTCGTCGTTTAGCTGCTCGTGTTTTGAAATCTTGGGTAGAAGATTTCGTGGATGAAGATACCGGAGAAGTCGTTTCCATCGAACGTAACGAGATTATCGTGGATCGGGAAACTGTATTGGAACCTGAGCATATAGATGCGATCGTTGAATCGGGTGCGAAAACGATCCTTCTTCACAAGGAGATTCAAAATTTGGCGGATTATGCCATTATATATAATACGTTACAGAAAGACCCCTGTAATTCGGAGAAAGAGGCCGTTATGCATATTTACAGGCAATTGCGTAGTTCGGAACCACCAGACGAAGCAACTGCCCGCGATGTAATCGATAAGCTTTTCTTCTCGGATAAACGTTACGATTTGGGTGACGTGGGGCGTTACAAATTAAACAAGAAGTTGAATCTTTCCACGGATCCGGATATTCGGGTTTTAACGAAAGAGGATATTATCGAGATTATCAAGTATTTGATTCGTTTGCTGAACGCCCGTACGGATGTGGATGATATCGACCATTTGAGTAACCGTCGCGTTCGTACGGTAGGCGAACAATTATATAATCAGTTCGGAGTGGGACTTGCCCGTATGGCCCGTACGATCCGGGAACGGATGAATGTTCGGGACAACGAGGTGTTTACTCCGGTGGATTTGATCAATTCGAAGATTTTGTCTTCCGTGATCAACTCTTTCTTCGGAACCAATGCTTTATCTCAGTTTATGGATCAAACGAATCCGTTGGCCGAGATCACGCACAAAAGACGTATGTCTGCTTTGGGACCCGGAGGTTTGTCCAGGGATCGTGCCGGATTTGAGGTTCGGGATGTGCACTACACGCATTATGGCCGTTTGTGTCCCATCGAAACCCCGGAAGGTCCGAATATCGGTTTGATCTCTTCTCTTTGCGTTTATGCTAAAATCAATGACCTCGGATTTATCGAGACTCCTTACCGGAAGGTAAATGACGGGGTGGTGGATTTGTCCGACGAGGGGGTGAGGTATTATTCGGCAGAGGAGGAAGAGGGATTGGTTATAGCACAAGCCAGTTCTCCGATAAACGACGAAGGTTTATTCCTGGATAAACGGGTAAAAGCCAGACAAGATGCGGATTTTCCGATGGCAGAGGGAGAGAGCGTGGATCTGATCGATGTGGCGCCGAATCAAATTGCCTCTATTGCCGCTTCTTTGATTCCTTTCTTGGAACATGATGATGCTAACCGCGCTTTGATGGGATCCAACATGATGCGTCAGGCTGTGCCTATAATTTGTCCGGAGTCTCCGATCGTGGGTACCGGTTTGGAGGCAAACCTGATCAAGGATTCCAGAACGCAGATCGTTGCGGAAGGACCGGGAGTCGTGGATTATGTGGACGGTCGTAAGATCGTGATCAAATACGATCGTACGGAGGAGGAGGCTTATGTGAGCTTTGACAATGATACGAAAGAGTATTATCTGCCTAAATATAAACGTACGAACCAGAGTACGACCATGACCTTGAAACCTATCGTGAGAAAAGGCGATCGGGTGGAAGAAGGCCAGATATTGACGGAGGGCTATTCTTCCGAGAAGGGAGAGTTAGCTTTGGGACGTAACTTGAAAGTGGCTTTCATGCCGTGGAAGGGTTATAACTACGAGGATGCCATCGTTATTTCGGAGAATATCGTGCGCAACGACGTGTTTACTTCCGTGCACGTGGATGAGTATTCGTTGGAAGTGCGGGAAACCAAGCGCGGTTTGGAAGAGTTGACCGCCGATATTCCGAACGTTAGCGAGGAAGCTACCCGCGATCTGGATGAAAACGGTATTATCCGCATAGGAGCCCGTATTAAACCGGGCGATATCATGATCGGTAAGATTACCCCGAAAGGAGAATCGGATCCGAGTCCGGAGGAGAAATTGTTACGGGCTATTTTCGGAGATAAGGCCGGAGACGTGAAAGATGCTTCGTTGAAAGCTTCTCCTTCGTTGAGCGGAGTTATTATCGACAAGAAGTTGTACCAACGCACGGTAGGGGATCGCAAATCCAAAGCTGCAGGAAAGAATCTGTTGGCAGAATTTGACGAACAATTCCAACGTAAAGTGGGTGATTTGACCTCTCTGTTGATCGACAAACTGTTCGAGTTAGTGAACGGGAAGACCTCTCAGGGCGTGAAAAATTATCTGAACGAGGATATTGTTCCGAAAGGGGTGAAATTCTCTTACAAGATGCTCCAGAATATGGATTTCTTGCAGATCAACCCGAACAAATGGACGACCGATAAGCAGAAAAACGATATGATCCGCGACTTGTTGCATAATTACATCATCAAGTACAAAGAGATCGAAGGTCAAATCAAACGTAAGAAATATAATGCTACCGTCGGTGACGAGTTACCTTCCGGAATTATCAAGATGGCAAAGGTATACGTGGCTAAAAAACGTAAATTGCAGATCGGGGATAAGATGGCGGGACGTCACGGTAACAAAGGTATCGTATCCCGCGTAGTAAGAGTGGAGGATATGCCCTTCCTGGAAGACGGAACTCCGGTGGATATTTGTTTGAATCCGTTAGGTGTACCTTCCCGTATGAACCTGGGACAGGTATTCGAAACCGTACTGGGTTGGGCCGGGAAAAAATTGGGAGTAAAATTTGCGACTCCGATTTTTGACGGGGCTACCTTGGAGGAGATAAACGGGTATACGGATAAGGCCGGATTGCCGAGAAACGGTACTACCTACCTGTATGACGGGGGAACCGGAGAGCGTTTCGACCAGCCTGCCACCGTGGGAGTGATCTATATGTTGAAGTTGGGTCACATGGTAGATGACAAGATGCATGCCCGTTCTATCGGACCGTATTCTTTGATTACTCAGCAACCTCTTGGAGGTAAGGCTCAGTTCGGAGGACAACGTTTCGGAGAGATGGAGGTTTGGGCATTGGAAGCTTTCGGGGCTTCTCATATCTTACAGGAGATTCTGACCGTGAAGTCGGACGATGTAATGGGTAGAACCAAGACGTATGAACACATCGTGAAGGGAGAACCGTTACCTACACCGGGTATACCGGAATCCTTCAATGTATTGTTACATGAGTTGAGAGGTTTGGGATTGAGCGTTAACTTGATATAATTTTTGATTTACGATTTCGGATTTGGGACGGGTTGCATTGCCGGGGTCTAAAATCTGAAATCTAAAATTCATAAATATGGCATTCAGAAAAGAGAATAAAACAAAAACTAGTTTTACAAAGATTGCTATTGGTTTGGCTTCTCCGGAAGAGATTCTGGAGCGTTCCAGTGGTGTGGTGTTAAAACCGGAGACCATAAACTATCGTACCTATAAACCTGAACGGGATGGTTTGTTCTGTGAACGAATCTTCGGGCCGGTGAAAGATTACGAATGTCATTGCGGTAAATACAAACGTATTCGCTATAAAGGGATTGTGTGTGACCGATGCGGTGTTGAGGTGACGGAGAAAAAGGTTCGTCGTGAGCGGATGGGACATATTCAATTGGTTGTTCCCGTGGCACACATTTGGTATTTCAAATCCCTACCGAATAAAATCGGTTATTTGTTGGGATTGCCTTCCAAAAAATTGGATGCGGTCATTTATTACGAGAGATATGTCGTGGTAAACCCGGGAGTTATGGCCGAGTCCGGAATTAAAACACTGGATTTCCTTACGGAGGAGGAGTACCTTGATATTTTAGATAAGCTTCCGAACGAGAATCAGTATTTGGATGACGATGATCCCAATAAGTTCATCGCCAAGATGGGTGCTGAAGCTATCTCCATGTTGTTGGAACGTTTGGATTTGGATGATTTGTCTTACGAATTGAGAAATAAAGCCAATACCGAGACGTCTCAACAGCGGAAAAATGAAGCTTTAAAACGTCTTCAGGTGGTTGAGGCTTTCCGGGAAAGTAAAGATATCAATAAACCGGAATGGATGATCGTGAAGGTGGTTTCCGTGATCCCTCCCGAATTGCGTCCGTTGGTTCCGTTGGATGGTGGTCGTTTTGCCACGTCCGATTTGAACGATCTGTACCGGAGGGTAATTATCCGTAACAATCGTTTGAAACGTTTGATTGAGATTAAGGCTCCGGATGTGATTTTGCGGAATGAAAAACGTATGTTGCAGGAAGCTGTTGACTCGTTGTTCGACAATTCCCGTAAATCCAATGCGGTGAAAATCGAAAACAACCGGCCGTTGAAGTCTCTTTCCGACAGTTTGAAGGGTAAGCAAGGACGTTTCCGTCAGAATTTGTTAGGAAAGCGTGTCGATTATTCGGCTCGTTCGGTTATTGTCGTGGGACCCGATTTGAAGATGCACGAATGCGGTCTTCCCAAGGATATGGCGGCAGAACTTTATATGCCGTTTATCATCCGGAAATTGATTGAACGGGGTATCGTGAAGACGGTGAAGAGTGCCAAAAAGATCGTGGATCGCCGTGATCCGATCGTGTGGGATATCCTGGAAAACGTGTTGAAAGGTCATCCGGTTTTGTTAAACCGTGCTCCGACCCTGCACCGTTTAGGTATTCAGGCATTCCAGCCGAAATTGATCGAAGGAAAAGCTATCCGTTTGCATCCCTTGGCTTGTACCGGATTTAATGCCGACTTCGACGGTGACCAGATGGCAGTTCATTTGCCTTTGGGTAATGAAGCTATTTTGGAAGCTCAGATTCTGATGTTGTGTTCCCACAATATATTGAATCCTGCTAACGGAGCCCCTATTACGGTTCCTTCTCAGGATATGGTATTGGGGTTGTATTATATCACTAAACCCAGAAAAGGCGCCCGGGGAGAAGGATTGAAATTTTATTCTCCGGAGGAGGTTATTATTGCCTTTAACGAAAGGGCGGTTGATTTACATGCAGAGATCAAAGTGAAGATCGACGACGTGGATCAAGAAGGGAACCCTATCCGTCACACGATAGATACGACCGTCGGTCGGGTATTATTGAATCAATATACTCCGAAGAACTACCCGTATATCAATACGTTGATTACGAAAAAAGCTTTACGTGACATCATCGGGGACGTGTTCAAGCGTTGCGGCGTGGATGTAACGGCCAAGTTCTTGGACGATATTAAGGATTTGGGATATCGGAAAGCGTTTGAGGGTGGTTTGTCCTTTAATTTGGGAGACGTTATCATTCCGGAAGAGAAACAATCTCTGTTGGAAGAAGGTTACAATCAGGTAGACGAGGTAATGTCGAACTATAACATGGGATTCATTACCAATAACGAACGTTACAATCAGATTATCGATATTTGGACGCACGTGAATGCTAATTTGACGGCTACTTTGATGAAGCAGTTGGCTTCCGATGATCAGGGATTCAATTCCATCTATATGATGTTGGATTCGGGAGCCCGCGGTTCTCGCGAACAGATCCGTCAGTTGGGAGGTATGCGTGGATTGATGGCTAAACCCCAGAAATCAGGCGCAACCGGCGGACAGATTATTGAAAACCCGATTTTAGCTAACTTTAAAGAGGGATTGTCCGTGTTGGAGTACTTTATTTCAACTCACGGTGCTCGTAAAGGTTTGGCCGATACGGCGTTGAAAACGGCAGATGCCGGTTACTTGACTCGTCGTTTGGTCGATGTGGCCAATGATATTACGATTACGGAAGAGGATTGCGGTACGTTGCGCGGTATTACCATTTCGGCGATTAAGAATAACGAAGAGGTGGTTGCTTCTTTGTCCGAGCGAATCCTTGGACGTGTTTCCGTACATGATATTTATCATCCGAATACGGGTGAGTTGATCGTTGCTTCCGGGGAGGAAATTACGGAAGTCATTGCCGATATTATCGAAAAATCACCGATCGAACGCGTAGAGGTTCGTTCCGTGTTGACTTGTGAGGCGAAAAAAGGAGTTTGTGCCAAATGTTACGGACGTAATTTGGCCACGAGCCGGATGGTGGAGAAAGGTGAAGCTGTCGGAGTTATCGCGGCACAATCCATTGGAGAGCCTGGTACGCAGTTGACCTTGAGAACGTTCCACGTGGGAGGTACTGCCGGAAATATTTCCAGCGAGAACTCTCTGAAGGCAAAATACGAAGGTTATGTGGAGTTTGAAGAGTTACGTTCCGTGGAACATACTTTGGACAACGGTACCGTGTGCGATGTTGTGGTAGGACGTTTGACAGAATTACGCATTGTCGATAAGAATACCAATATTATATTGGTTTCTCATGCAATTCCTTACGGAGCGAAGCTGTTCGTAAAGGACGGTCAGGAAGTGAACAAGGGTGATTTACTTTGTGAGTGGGACCCGTTCAATGCATTGATTATCACCGAATATTCCGGAACGATAGGATTGGAAAATCTGATCGAAGGAGAGACTTATAAGGAGGAGTCGGATGAGACTACCGGATTCCGGGAGATGATCATCATTGAATTCCGGGATAAAACGAAAGCTCCTGCTTTATGTATTAAAGAGGCGGGAGATAATGTCGTGAAGAGTTATAACTTACCGGTAGGTGCTCACATCGTGGTGAAAGAGGGGGCACAGGTAACAGCCGGTAGCACGATTGCCAAAATTCCGAGAGCTGTCGGTAAGGCCGGTGATATCACGGGAGGTCTTCCGCGTGTTACCGAGCTATTCGAAGCCCGTAATCCGTCGAATCCGGCGGTTGTGTCGGAAATTGACGGAGAGGTGACCTATGGTAAGATCAAACGCGGTAATCGAGAGATCATCGTTACTTCTAAGGCCGGAGAGGTGAAGAAATATTTGGTTTCTTTGTCTAAGCAGATATTGGTTCAGGAAAACGATTATGTGCGCGCGGGAACCCCGTTATCCGACGGAGCGATTACTCCGACCGATATATTGAATATCGAGGGACCGATAAAGGTACAGGAATATATCGTAAATGAGGTGCAGGATGTATACCGGATGCAGGGAGTGAAGATCAATGATAAGCATTTTGAGATCATTGTTCATCAGATGATGCGTAAGGTATTGATTCAGGATGCCGGTGATACCAAATTCTTGGAGAGCCAAATCGTGGATAAATCCGAATTTATGGAAGAGAACGACGCCATGTACGGTAAGAAAGTCGTTCTGGATCCGGGTGATTCTGACCGGGTGAAAGCGGGACAGATTATTACCGTGCGTATGCTTCGGGATATTAATTCCCAATTGAAACGTCGTGATATGAAAGTCGTGGAGGCCCGTGATGCCGTACCTGCAACATCTGCACAGGTGCTTCAAGGAATCACGAGAGCTGCTCTACAGACTGCCAGCTTCATTTCGGCTGCTTCTTTCCAGGAGACGACCAAGGTATTGAACGAGGCGGCTATTCACGGAAAAGTAGATCCTTTGGAGGGATTGAAAGAGAACGTGATTTGCGGTCACTTGATACCGGTAGGAACCGGAATGAAGGAGTTCAGAAGTTTGATCGTCGGTTCGAAAGCGGACTTCGAAAAAATAGAGAATAAATAAAAGAAAAAGGACCATCGGTTTTCCGGTGGTCTTTTTTTGTTCGATTCGGCAAGGCGATGATTGCGATAAGTTTTTAGTAGTTCTGAGATTGTAATTTCTGTTAATCATTATCTTTGTTTTCGAACTTAAACGCAAACGAAAAGTTATGGAAGAGAAAAAAAATCAGTTGGATATAGAATTAAGTCATGAAGTGGCTCAGGGAACTTATGCTAATTTGGCGATTATTTCCCATTCGAGTTCGGAGTTTATCGTGGATTTTATCCGGATTATGCCGGGAGTGCCGAAAGCGGATGTGAAAAGTAGGATTATTCTTACTCCTGAACACGCGAAACGCTTGATGTTGGCGCTTCAGGATAATATCCGGAAATTCGAGCAGGGGTATGGCCGTATAAATATTCCGGAAGGAGAGCCCATGGGGCCGATGTTTCCCATGGATGTGGAACCGAAAGGACAAGCTTAATTATTGATTAAAGGATTTTGTGATTCTGTGATTGGGGATTTCGGATTTTTGATTGATGATTTTGAGATGACAAGATCGGAATTGAATTTGATCCAATTTACAATTAAACGGTTTTGGTGGCCGGAAGATTGTAAATAACATCCGGTGACGGGTGCAACGGGTTATTCAGAAAGTACGCGACTTTCTGAATAATTTTTTTGTTATGCTGCCTTGATAAGACTGCGTCCCAGCCAAACCAGAATAATACCTAAAATAATACTTAAGCCGAGATAAAGGGAGAAATAGAGCCAATGTCTATTCTGGATCAGTAAAAACATATCGTCGGCAAAGGAGGAGAACGTGGTAAATCCCCCACAGAAACCTGTGATTAAGAAGACATTCATGTTGGTTGAAATCAGGTGGTTTTTTTCTGCTAACCCGAAGAAAATACCGATTACGAAACTGCCGATAATGTTTACTGCAAACGTACCCCACGGAAAAGGTGAAGTTGTAACAAAATGACATAATTTCCCTACTAAGAAACGCAGGCAGGTACCGATAAAGCCTCCTATTCCTGCAATAATCATCGCTTTGAACATAGTTTTCCTAATTTTAATTGTTAGACATATTTCCATATTTATTTCGGAAGTTGTTTGAAAACCATCGGACCGACAATTGCGGTAATTACTCCTCCCAATATTAGGGTTCCGATGGCAACCATCAACACTAATTTTCCTCCTCCTAAGTTCAGGAGAAGGGGTATAATAAAGGTGGCAATGATGGCTCCGAGTTTGCCCAGGGCAGAGGCTACCCCTTCGCCGCTGGCTCTCGTCTGAAGATCGTAAATTCGGCTGGGTAGTATGAAGGTCATCATGTGTGGCCCGGCATTTAAGGCTATTTCGAAAAGCATAAACCCGACAAGGATAACCCAGGCGGATGAATGGTATATATAGCCTAAGAGAACAATGAATAATCCGATGGCACTTACAAAAAATCCTAAGGACTGGTCTCTGATCGGGTTAATCTTGTTGATAAAGCTGATACCCAGTATAAAGCCGGAAATAACGGCAAAGTTAATATATAGCGTGATTTTCAGTGCATCTGTTACCCGGTCGAAGGGAAGTGTTTCCGGGGGAATGAATCCCAGGGAAAGCAACAGGATCGGAGTGAATATTCCGATTCCGTATACGCCCATTCCCTCGCATCCCCAGGGAATTCCGCTTAAAATAATTTTTTTGATATTTCCCCGGACGAAAAGTTCCTTCCATGAGCTTTGAGGCTGATGCCTTATTTTAGATTTGTTCGCTAATTCTCCGATGTAGACATCGTTCCCCAAAAAGAAACGGACACTTTTTTCTGCTTCCTGAATTTTACCGTGAATAGCTAACCATTCGGGGCTTTCGGCAAAATGAATGCGGGAAAGAAAAGTAATTGCTGCAAAAATAGAGATGAATAGAAAAAGTTTGTTCCAAATTTCGGGATTGGCGGTGTTTTTCAGTACGAAGTAAGCGACGATAATCATTATTATGTTACCGAGAGCCGAGGTAGCCTTGGATATTCCTAACATTTGTCTTTTCCATTTCTTGGGCATTGTTTCCGATACATAAGAAGGATCGAGAGCGTAACCTCCTCCGATTCCGAATCCGATGATCAGTAAACATATCGTCAGAACAAGTATGGATTGAGAGAAAAAAATCCATAAAGAGGCAAATAAAATGAGTAACGGGCATAGTCGGAAAAAAAAGAGGTAGCCGTACCGGTCGCTGAAATGACCGAAAAATAGAGATCCTACGGTGATACCTGTTAAGCCTGATGAGAAAACAAGACCTTGTAGCCAAGAGGAGAGTTCCGGATGATGGGTAATTGCTATGAGCGGAGCGATTACTCCGATGAGAACGGCTAATACTCCTCCGAAAAATTGTCCGGCCGATGCTATTACAAGTATACGAATATGTCCCCATCGCAGGGGCATCGTATCCATATTTACCATTTTATCTGGTGTCCTGTTTCCTGTCATATCGTTTATCATTAAGTTTCAATCGGGTTAACATCCTCTCTGTCGTCCCCGAAACAATCGAGACAACAGAGAGTGTATGAAAATTGTGTAATAGGTTATCCTGCTTGTAGTATTTTCTTATCCAGGTTGAGATGAGGCCAGAGGAATAACCAGGTGGCCACGCAGAACGGACCTGTAAGCGTGGGTAATCCGAAAGGGGTAAATAGGGTATCCATACCGGCTTGAATAAACACGGTGGCGAAAATGCCGACGAGACTCCATATGACAGTTCGCCAATTGACCTGATAAAACGTGATGCCTAAGGCGATACCTGTCAATACGGGGCTGAAACCGAATAATCCGTTTGCGATATCGGCGCCGTTGCATTGATATAGGATGGCTGTCGCTAATGATAGAGCCGAGGCGATGGCCGCCCAGATAGCTGCCCATTTGTTACTGATCGCCAATCCGATTAAGAAGAGTATACCAGTTACCCATGAATTGATCAAAAATACCTGACTGATCCCTGTCAACCAATAAATTACGAGATGGGAAAAGCCGGTGTCGAATGTCGAAGAGAAATTACCCGGTAATTCGGGTGCACTTAAACCAGAATCCGGTAATCCGTGCATGATTCGGGCCGCTAATAAAACGAACCAGGTAATCAAGACAAAGGGAAACGTGAAAGAACTGACCTTGTATGGGACCAATAGATGGTTCAGGCCTACCATGACCCAGGTGGTCATGGACGAAAAGATGATTAAGGCTAACCACATCAAAGGAACGTTTCCCAGAAATGTAGGCAGAGCACATCCTACCAGTATTCCGTTAAATCCCCACAGGCCGATCGATCCTTTTTCAGCGGGATACTTCAACAGATATCCGGTGAGGGTGGATACGACGGTCCCTACGATAGCCCCCCAGGCTACGGCCGGATTCCCTGTTGCATAAGATCCGTAAAATATTCCGGCCAGAAAAAACAGCCCCGTCCAGGCGTTGCCTTGGAACATGACTTGTCCGGCTCCTTTTAGTACCACTTTAATGAAACCAAAAGAAAAAATTCTTGGCATAGTAATTTCTGTTTCCATAATATATTCGAAGTTTAGTTATCTCCATACAAATTCGACCGGTACGGGTTTATTTTTTATCTGCATACGGACGACGGAACAAAATTCCCGGATGAAACGTTTTACGGGTTGTGTTTCTTTACCTAATACTTTTAAAATTAATCCGCACTTCTCCGGCAAATGAGTTATACCTGCGGCAAGTTTTCGATGTTTATCCAAAAAAGCCCCGGTGTTTTTATAGATTTGTTCGGCATCTTTTTCCGGAGTTAATACCAGAACGTTGGCAAATACGTCGTAGTCGTGCATTATGCCGATACGACAAAGGGGGTTTTCTTTCGGGGTCGCAACTAATTTTTCTCGAAAAAGAGGAGTGCCGTCCGGTCGATGAGCCCGGGTACAGACGGATAATAGATCGTATTCAAATGATTCGCCCTCACCGTAATACTTGCGTCCGCCCGTGTATATCTCCGAATAAAATAGAGTGGCGGTAGCATCAATTACAATATCCGTATCTGTAATGTAGCGGCTATTTCTGCATGGAATAGTCGGTTCCGGGATGTATTCCAGGTATGCGTTTTCTTCCAGCACAAAAGATTGTTTTAAACCGGAAAAATTATAAACCATTTCGGCAATTTTTGTTGCCGCTCCGGTAGATAGGTGGGCGTATGCGTTTTTACATACCTTGAATTTGTTTACATAGCGGTCTCCGTCGATATTAGGGCCGCCTGAAGAAAGAATGTATACACAAGGCATTTCCGGCATTCCTTCGTCGAAATAGAGTTCTTGCTGTACGATCAGAGGAGCGCGTCTGTCCCAATGACGCATGATGGATTTTCCGTTTTTGTCCAGCTCAAAAACGAGATCCAAAAGCCCGCATTTTCCCGGAGCTCCGACATGCATTGCCCGGGGTTCTGCCAGATAAGGGCGTAGCTCCCGGTTTTGTGAAAACTCTTTCATATTTTCATATCCTCCACCTCTTTTTGTGAAACGCGGTCGAACAGAGCCATATTCCGTATTAATCCGATTAACTCTTTGATTCCTTCTCCCGTCATGCAATTGGTAAAAACAAATGGTTTTCCGGGGCGCATGATTTCGGAGTCCCGTCTCATTACTTCCAAGTCGGCGTGGACATAAGGGGCGAGATCGGTTTTGTTGATGACTAAAATGTCGGAATAGGTTATTCCCGGCCCGTCTTTTCGCGGAATTTTATCTCCGGCAGCCACATCGATGACGTAAATGAAAAAGTCTACCAATGCCGGACTAAAGGTTAAAGTCAGGTTGTCGCCTCCCGATTCGATCAAAACGATATCGCTATCCGGAAATTTCGCTTCCATCTCCTCCACGGCTGCAATATTCATGGAGGGGTCCTCGCGTACGGCGGTATGAGGGCAAGCTCCTGTCTCAACGCCGATTATACGGTCTTCCGCTAAATATCCTTTAAGCATTTTGCGGACATGTTTAGCATCTTCTGTTGTAACGATGTCGTTGGTAATGATTAAAACTTGTAAGCCTAATTTTAATAAATGGGGGGTTAGTGCCTCTATAAGTGCCGTTTTCCCAGATCCTACGGGACCACCGACACCGATTCTGCATGTGTTACTCATATGGGTTTATTTTTATTCGTTAATTCATAAACATTCTCATTTTTCCTTTTTCATGTAATGAAGCCATGATGTCCATTTCCGGAGCAAATGTTCTCATATCGTCGAAAGTCATCTCTTTTATATTCTCATAATCCGAAGCGGCCATGGAACAAAGCCGGTATAGAATGGATTGTGTTTCGTAATGGGATACTTTTACACATCGTAAAGCCGCATTCAGTATCATATTTATGATGCCGTACTCGATAGAGACGAAGAGATCCTTTTCATGCAATCCGTTTTGCTGGAAAAAGATGGCTTGTGCAATCGGATAGGTGCCGGGAACCTTTTGATCAAATATGTCTTTTAACCATTGATTCATGAGAGGAGTTTCGGCGATCTGAATACTTATTTCCGCCATTTTTTTCCCCATTCGGGTAAGCATTAAGCGAGCTTCTTCATTCATTTTGCACCACATGATCTGTTGATCCGCCTCTTTTACGAGTGCGTAGTCGTTTTCGGCGGTTGCCCGAAAGGCGATGAGTGCAGCGATGGCATCGCTATATATGGTTTGTTGGACAGCCGTGCGCGTATATTGTTCGAGACTGTAAGCATCTGATACGATATTTTCAAAGGCAGCTGTTTCCAGTCCGTTGGAAAAAGAGAAGGTACCGACGGGAAATGCGGAGTCCGAAAATTCGAGAAGTCGCATCAACCTGGTAATTTCGTCAATCATAGTATTGAATTTTCAATGTAAAACTTCATGCGAATGACCTGTTTGTCCGTGTTCGTGATGATGATGTGGTATTTCTTGTGTACTTCCTCCGAAAAGTTGGCGAATTTCGTGAGGTGCGAGGAATGGAATCACCTCTTTACCCGGTTGGAATTCATAGGTGATGTCTTCGAAATGATGGGTATCCATAACACTGGTCATTACTTTTTTGTCTACCGTTAACGGTACGTATAATTTATCTTTTTTGACAATGGCCGGCCAGTGTTGGTTACCGATGGCGTGTCCTATTTCGATACATTTACGTATGATTTCTTCCGGTTTTTTCTGTGCTATTTTTTTCAATTCTATGACAAGGACAGGTTTGAGGTCGATTCGAATTACGACAGCGCTATTGCTTTCCGGGTTGTACTCCAGAACATCCCCGTTTTCAATTTGGGAGTGACGTTTCAGGGCGACTGCATATTCGGCATGGTCGCTTTTAGCGATAAAACGACTTTTTTGAGCTGTCCATTGGTCCAAATCGAGGTAGGTTATTGCGCTATTTTTGAGTTTTTCCGCCCAAGTAGGGTCGGATATCATGTTTCCGATAACTTCAGAGAATATTTGCATACGAATATAATTAGTAAAGAAGGTTGCCTTACGAGTTTTCGGACGGAAGACTTAAAGGCAACCTATCGATGAATTTAAATGTTAACTAAACCAATATAATTGTGCCAGCGGGAATTTCTTGGCGGTTGGGATGTAAGCACTTTTACCGTCCACAAGTACCTCGAACGTTTCCGGATTGATATCGATTTTAGGCATGTTCCCGTTGAGTACCATATGGGGTTTGCCGATTTGCCGGCAACCGTGCACGGGGTATACGATTCTTTGGAGTCCGTATTTTTCCTTGATACCCGCATCGTGGGAAGCTCGTGAAACGAATGAGATGCAGCTATTGGGCATAGCTGAACCGAAACTTCCGTACATCGGTCGGTAATACACCGGTTGAGGAGTCGGTAACGAGGCATTCGGATCTCCCATAATTGCCCAGTTAATCATACCTCCCTTGAGAACTAATTTGGGTTTGGTACCGAAGAATTGAGGCTCCCACAGTACGAGGTCGGCCATTTTTCCTTTCTCGATAGATCCTAAAATATCTGAGAATCCGTATGTGATAGCCGGATTGATGGTCAGCTTGGCTAAATAACGTAATACCCGGAAGTTGTCATTCTCTGCGGAATCTTCGCTGAGTTTACCTCTTACCTGTTTCATGTAGCTTGCCATCTGGAAGGCTCTCATGAAATTTTCTCCTACACGTCCCATTGCTTGCGAATCGGAAGAGATCATGGAGATTACGCCCAAATCGTGCAGCACGTTTTCGGCTGCTTGTGTTTCCGGACGAACACGGCTTTCCGCAAAAGATACGTCAGACGGAATCTTGGGGTTCAGATTATGACATACCATGATCATATCGAACAATTCGGCCTGTGAGTTGATACCGAACGGTAGTGTCGGGTTTGTTGAAGAGGGTAACACGTTGGCTAAGGAAGCTACTTTCAGCAAGTCCGGAGCATGTCCTCCTCCGGCTCCTTCCGTGTGATAGGTATGGATAGTTCTACCGTCGATAGCAGCGATCGTGTCTTCAACGAAGCCGCTTTCGTTTAAGGTATCGGTATGAATCGCGACTTGTACGTCGAACTCGTCAGCTACTCCCATGGTCTCCCGAATGGCGGCGGGTGTACTTCCCCAATCTTCGTGAATCTTGAAACCGCATGCTCCAGCTAACATCTGTTCGACTAATGGACGACGTACCGAACAGTTGCCTTTCCCGAGGAACCCGTAGTTTACGGGGAGCCCGTCAATGGCCTGTAGCATCCTTTTCATATTCCAGGTACCGGAAGTTATGGTTGTCCCGTTCGTTCCGTCTGTCGGACCGACACCACCGCCGACGAGGGTCGTAACTCCATTGCTCAAACAATGGTAAGCTTGCTGCGGAGCGATCATGTGTACGTGCCCGTCAATAGCAGCGGCTGTCAAAATAAGGTGCTCTCCCGAAATGGCGTCCGTGGCGGCTCCTGTAACCAATTCCGGGGTTACCCCTTGCATGATATTCGGATTCCCGGCTTTGCCGATTCCGGCGATTTTTCCGTCTTTGATGCCGACGTCGGCTTTGATGACTCCTAATTTCGGATCGATAATCGTTACATTGGTGATGACAAGATCAAGGGTTCCTCCTTCGGAAGTTAAGGTATTTGCCAGTCCCATGCCGTCGCGCAAGGTTTTTCCTCCCCCGTAGATCACTTCGTCCCCGTATACGCAGAGGTCTTTTTCGATTTCCACGTAGAGATCTGTATCGCCTAAACGGATTTTATCCCCTACGGTCGGGCCGTAAAGATCATTATATTGTTGTCTCGTTATCTGTGCCATATTACGTTATTTTTTGGGTTGTTTTTTTAGATTTGCTTCGGCGGTCGTTTCATCTATAACTTTGAAGCCTAACCTTCTGACATTTTCTGTCGCCTGCATTCTCCTCGGGTAATAAGTAGGAGCATCTTCACTTCCGGTATATCCTTGCACGAGTCCGTTAAAGCCTATCACGTATTGTTTACCGGAGTAAGCAACGACTTCTACCTCTTTTTCGTCTCCCGGTTCGAAACGAATGGCAGTCGTGGCAGGAATATTCAAATGGCATCCGAATGCAGCGGCCCGGTCGAATTCCAGATAACGGTTCACCTCGAAAAAATGAAAATGAGAGCCCACTTGAATAGGACGGTCTCCAGTATTACGAACAATTAATTTTGCCGTATATCTGCCTTCATTATACACGATGGGGTCAGTAGATAAGATTTCTCCTCCGACGGGAACATACTGTTTAGGTGTAAATCCCGGTGTAATCTCTTTAGGTGCGGGAGCACCCTTTTGTTTTTTATCCTCCATGATTTTCTACTTGATAGGTTGATGAATACTAACCAGACGGCTACCGTCGGTAAAAACCGCCTCTACCTGTATCAGAGAGATCATATCGGCAACTCCCTCCATTACATCGTCTTTCGTTAAAACTTTAGTGGAGTCGGTCATTACTTCCTCTAATGTTTTGCCTTCTCTTGCCCCCTCCAAAGCTGCTGAACTGATGTAGGCAACAGCTTCCGGATAATTCAATTTAAGCCCTTTTTCTTTACGCCGTTCGGCAATAGCTCCAAGTGATAATAGCATTAGCTTATCAATTTCTTTTGGCGTTAAATGCATACTCTTTTACTTTTAGTGAATAAAATTGATTAAAACTCTCTGATTCATGAAGTTTATACCTCAATGAACTCCACTGTTCATATACGCTTGGGATAAAGTCATGTTTCAAATATCATCAGAAATAATTATAAACATGATTCGGGTTTACGAGATCGTTGTTCGAACATTTAGGATTTGTATGCCGTATGAGTAGGGATAGTCAAATCAAAATTATGTGACATGAAGAAATTTATTTTCGTTCCGTTTCTGTTGTTTGTAGTAAGCGTGTTTGCCCAAAAAGAAAAGGTGGATACCGTATTGAATTTGCAAGAGGTTATTGTGACCGGATCGCGGGCTGAACGTCCATTGAGTCAGAGTCCGGGTCGTATTGATGTTATTACGCCGTTGGTATTGAGGCATAGTCCGGCCTTAAGTGTCGATGACATTCTTTCTATGCTTTCCGGGGTAAACACAACTCGTTCGAACGGTATGAGCACGATGCACACGAATGTCAGTGTCCGGGGATTGGCGGGGGATGAACAGGGACGGACTTTGGTATTGTTTGACGGAATTCCTATCAATACTTCTGACGAGGGGTCCGTGAACTGGAATAGTCTTCCAGTGGACAATATCGAGAGAATAGAGGTGTTCAAAGGCCCCGGCTCTTCTTTATACGGGAATAATGCAATGGGAGGAGTGATAAATATTATAAGTAAAAAAGCGGAACGTCCTTTTTTAGTGAATGCATCCGTGTCTTACGGCTCATTGGCAACCTGGCTTTATCGTTTGGGAATATCGAGCAAGATCAATGATCGGTTTTCACTCTTTGTCTCTGGGTATTACAATAGAAGTAGCGGATTTAATAACGTTCCGGACAGTTTGCGGACCGATCCTGATTACAGTGTAGCTCGCTTTATGAAAGAAGGAGGTTTTTACGGTAAGGTTTTATATACTCCTTCCGAATGGTTTAAAGTGGATGTATCCTATGATTTGTATAAAGATAAGCGTGGGGAAGGGGAAAAAATAAAGGCTCCTGACGGAGAGTATCGCCACTTTAATCATAACCGGTTTCAAGGGAGATTTTACGGGGGGGAGAAATCGTTCACCTATAATGTGGCTTTGTATTTCCAGAGACAAGACTATTTTAAGCTGGATGAGCGGATCACGAAAGATTCCTACCGGCGCTTTGATGTAAAATCGCACCGGGATGATTGGGGAGCTATCCTGCATGTGACTTTTTCCGGCAAGAACAATCATTTCAGCATAGGTGCGGAATATAAAAACGGAAGTGTCGATGGAGGAGATTATTACGTGACTTCTACGGATAAGGTACTGAATAGGGGTACCATGACTTTTCTTTCGGCTTTCGTGCAGGAAGAGCTTCAGTTTTTTAACAATAAATTCTGGTTGCAGGTAGCATTGCGTTACGATAACGCTTATTTTCACAAAGGACGATTTGAAGCGATAGGTGATAACGTGGCTGATTTTAACACGTATAACGGTAATCTGAAAAACAATCGTTGGGAGAATTTTTCTCCTCGTTTGGCTTTACGTTATAATCCGATGGAAAACCTCTCTGCTTATGTCTCTTACTCGAAAGGATTCAGAGCTTCTATCCTCGATGATTTATGCCGTTCCGGTTGGATGTGGGTCGGTCCGAAAATTGCCAATCCCGACCTGGGACCGGAAAAATTGGATAATTACGAAATCGGGGGAACATTCCGCTTTTTAGGAAATTTTTCTTTTTCTCCGTCGTTCTACTATGCCCGGGGAAAAGATTTTTTATACTATATCGCTACCGGAGAAAAAATGTGGGGGAAAAGAGATATTTATCAACGTCAGAATATATCCAAGGTTCACGTGAAAGGATTGGAGATGGATTTGAATTATTCCCTGCCGATAGGATTGCGAATGAATGTAAATTATTCCTATAATGAATCCAAGATAAAACAATTTGATGAAAAACCGGAGCTTAATGACAAGGTGTTGACGTATGCTCCCGAACATCAGGTTAAGGGTACCGTCATGTGGACCGGGCGGATCGTAAACGCAACGATTCGGGGGCGTTATAAAACCAAGCAATACACGACGGAGGACAATCTGTCTTCTATTCCCGGTTTTGCCGTTTGGGACGTGCAATTGTCGAAATGGTTTTTTGACCGTCGGATTTACGTGGGAGGAGAGGTTATGAATATTTTCAACAATCGCCATATGAATACGAAGGATTATATCTCGGCCGGAAGGCTTTTTAATGTTAAACTTGCTGTAAACCTGATGAGATGAATAGATTTGTGTATTTTTTCTGTTTTTGTTTGTTAATATCTTGTGGAGGAGTATCGAAAAAGAGCGGGAAAAAAGCGGTCCGTTCGTTCACGGATGCTTTGCAGCGTGAAGTTGAAGTACCGGATACTGTACGGAAAATCGTCTGTATTAGGGCTTCCGCTATACGTTTGGTGACCTATGCGGGCGGAGTGCCTTTTATTTGTGGAGTCGAAGAGCAGGAGACCAGAGACAATGAATTCACTCATCTTTTCGCTCATCCGGAATTGAGAGAAAAAGCGATCATCGGTCCCTCCATGGGCGGGGACCCCGAATTAATAATGGGGGTTCAACCGGATGTGATCTTTATGTCTACCACTACTGCCGGGGATGCCGACGATTTACAAAGACGTACCGGAATACCCGTATTTACCATCGAGTACGGGGATATAGGAAAAAGGCGGGATGTTTTTTATCATTCTCTTCGGTTGATCGGTAAGGTCCTCCGGACGGAAAACCAGGTCGATTCGTTGATACGTTTTGTAGATCGGCAGATTGAAGAACTCGGAAGAAGAACAAAAGAGACAGATAAATCTAAGCGCGTATACGTGGGAGCTATTTCTTACAAGGGACAAAAGGGGATTACCTCGACGGATCCCTATTATGCCGCGTTTGAATTCTTAGGAGTTGATAATGTCGCCTCCCGGATTGATTCGGCATATACCTCTCCCATTACCGGAACCTACATCGATTGGGAACAACTGGCGGAGTGGGATCCTGAAGTGATATTTCTGGATGTATCGGGTTGGCCTTTAGTACGGGAAGATTTTAACCGTCGGAAAGAATTGAATGAGCTGCTTACGGCATATAAGGAGAAACGGATCTATATGTTGTGGCCTTATAATAATAACCATACTAATTTTGAAGTGATGTTGATTAATGCCTGGTATGCTGGAAAGGTGCTTTTTCCCGACCGGTTTAAAGATATTTCCATTTCCGGCAAGGCAAATGAGATTTTAACCCGTTTCGTGGGAAAACCTGTGGGTACCGTTTTGCGTAAACATTGGGGAGATTATCAGAATATATTCGATAAAGAGCGATGAATCCAAATGTTTTGAAGCAATATAAAGGATACCGGAACAGGAATAAGAAATTTATCTTTTTCCTGTTTATTTTACTGATTCTCATCGGGGGAATATCTATGATTGCCGGGGCTCATCGGATAGGTTGGGAAGATATTGTAGCTTTACTACGGGGGGAAGGGACTTCGCTTAATCGGCAAATTTTGATTAATATCCGTTTACCGAGAATTTTGGCTGCTGTGATTACCGGGATTATACTTTCTATGTCGGGAGCGATCATGCAGATTTTACTGAGGAATCCGTTGGCATCCCCTTATACTTTGGGAATATCGAATGCGGCAGCTTTTGGAGCCTCTTTCGGAATCGTTTTTTTAGAGGCAGGTAGTGAAATTGCCCGTTCTTCGGATCTGTTTTTGATTAGCAATCCTTACACGATTACTTTTTCGGCTTTTTTAGGAAGCCTTTTGGGTTTAGCCATTATATTACTTTTGGCCCAAATAAAAAGGGCTTCCGTAGAGACCATTATTCTTTCGGGGGTCATTATCAACTCTCTGTTCGGAGCAGGTATCGCCGTGATGCAATATTTGGCGAATAATGTTCAACTGGCTTCTATCGTTTTTTGGAGTTTTGGAGATTTAGGACGGGGGGATTGGTATAAACTGATTTTCATGACAGCGGCTTTGATTCCTGCCCTTCTTTACTTTTATTTAAAGCGATGGGATTACAAAGTTTTGAGATCAGGGGATGATTATGCCCGAAGTATGGGGGTGCAGCCCCAAAAAATCCGGATTGTCGGATTAGTGGTCACGTCTCTATGTACGGCTGTCGCTGTTTCGTTTTTCGGTGTTATTGCTTTCGTGGGCCTTGTCGTCCCCCATATCGTGAGAAAGTGCATAGGCAATAACGAGGAGTTTCTGATCACCGGTTCTGCCGTATTCGGAGGTGTATTTCTATTGTTGTGTGACACGGTCGCCCGTACGATCATTTCTCCTGTTATTTTACCGGTCGGGATATTGACTTCATTTCTGGGGGTTCCTTTGTTTTTATTTCTATTAATCCGGAGGAGAACGTCATGCGAATAGAAACAAAGAATATATCGTTTCATTATAATGGCGTACGGGCTTTGAGGAATGTGACTTTCGACGTGGATTCGGGAGATATGATTGCTATTATAGGTCAGAACGGTTCGGGCAAGAGTACTTTGCTGAAATGCCTGAATGGAATATTAAAAGTGGATGAGGGCAAGATAGAGATAGGAGGGCGGTCTTTAGCTCGGATCTCTTCTCGTGAATTGTCCCGACTGATGGCCTATATTCCTCAGTCCGAAGAGATCACCATGGGAATAAATGTTTTTGATACCGTATTGTTGGGTAGGAAACCTTATATCAAGGGAAGACCCTCTTCCGGTGATCTGGAGATCGTTGCCGGTCTGCTTTCCCGTTTGGAACTGGAACCGATAGCGATGAGAAATATGGATACGTTGAGCGGCGGACAGCAACAACGTGTATTCATTGCCAGAGCCTTGGCACAACAGCCTTCCATTTTGTTGCTGGATGAACCGATCGCCAATCTGGATATTAATCACCAGATGAAAGTGATGAATCTTTTGCAACAACTCTCGGCAGAAGGAATAACAGTTGTCATTACCATTCACGATGTGAATATGGCCGCTCGTTTTTGTAATAAAGCGTTGATGTTGAAACGGGGGACTGTGTTCGCTTTTGGTCCAAAATCCGTGTATACGCCGAAGAACATTGAGAATCTGTATGATATTCAGGTTGAAGTACTCCATCATAAAGATTGTATTTGTATTATACCGCAAAATAGTTAATTATGTCGAATTTATTAATGTTTATACTTATGATTGTGTTACAACCGATTGGTTACGTGTCCAATAAATGCACGACGGATCAGGTTCCTGAGCAAATAAAACAGGAGGCTTCCGTCATCGAGATTCTTCCGGAATACGGGGATGGGTTAGATAAAATTGAAACTTGCCGTTACTTAGATATCGTTTTTTACTTTCATCAGAATCATGATATTCATCTAACGGGTAAAATCCGGACGGGAGAAACAAAGGGAGTATTTGCCAGTCGTTCGCCTAATCGTCCGAACCATCTGGGAATAACGACAGTAAAACTTATGAAACGTGAAGGGAATAGGCTGTATATAGAAGGAATAGATGCTTTAAACGGTTCTCCCGTGGTTGACATCAAATCTTGTGATACTTCTGTCTATGATCAGGAAAATATACATAAAACCATACGGGTTGATTCTCCCCGCATTGATATCGTTCGTAACATTATGAGTAATAATTTAAAGGAATTGCTTTTGCAATCGGCCCAATTACATGGACATATCTGTCCCGGATTAGCCCTCGGGGTTATGGGGGCCGCGAGAATCATGCAGCAGTTATATGATAGGCAGCAGGATACAGTTCGTTATACATTGACGGCCGGGATGGAGAATTGTTTGGTTGATGGATTTATGTTTGTCACGGGTTGCACGCCGGGAACACGCCGTTTCCGAACGGGAGATAAAAACGATATGTGTTTTTATTTGAGGGATGAATCCGGGAAAGGATGGAGGATAAAACTCAAAGAATCGAACCGGGATTACATGAAAAAGCATATTCCGGAGTCGTTCTCTCCCGCGGAAAAAGCTTTTGCTGTTTTTGAGCTTGATTTTGATAAACTTTTTGAAATAGAAGCGATTAATAATTGAAGATTGTAGATTGAGAGATTAAAGGATTAGGTGATTGAGAGATATAATGATTAAGGGATTAAAAAGATTGACGATTGTAGATTTAAGAAAATGCGTTCAATTTACAATTAGGAGATTCGAATTAAATCACGGAGATTAAAAGAGAACAAGATCCGAATTCAATAATTCAACTAAAAAGCGCTGCTGAAAAAATCGGCAGCGCTTTTTAAAACGGTTTTATTTCGATTATTTTACTTCCCAAGTATCGCCGCTATTCAGTAAATCGGTAACCGAACGAATATTGGATTTGGCTTTTACCTCTTCAATCTGAGCCTCCAAGGCATCGTTATACGTATCTCCTTCCACATCCCGGATAACACCTAAAGCGACAGGATATTCAGGAGCCTTCATATGTACCAGCATCCAATGAATAGAAGGATTCAAGGAATGGGCATCATGAACCAGAATATCAGCCTCTGTGATCCCGTTCTTACCGATCTCGACCACCTTCAATCCGGTGTTAGTCAACATAAGTCCCTTGTCCCGGTTTTTACCGAAGATCATCGGCTCGCCATGTCTTAAAATCAACTGACGATCTTCTTTGTTCTCCTTATCGGTGATAGCAGCATGAGCTCCATCAGCAAAAATCACGCAGTTTTGCAGTACCTCGATAACAGAAGTACCCTTATGCCGAACTCCGGCTTCGATTACCTCTGCCGTCAAATTGATATTCATATCCAACGAACGGGCAAAGAACTTGCCTTGTGCACCAATAACCAACTCTCCCGGATTAAACGGGGTTTCGATCGTTCCATAAGGAGAGGTCTTGGTTTTTGTTCCCAATTTGGTGGTCGGAGAATACTGACCTTTGGTCAATCCGTAAATTTCATTGTTAAAAACCAACGTGGTAATATCGATATTTCTACGAATAGAATGGATAAAGTGATTACCTCCGATAGCCAACGCATCACCGTCACCGGAGACTTGCAGGATATTAACGTTCGGATTAGCACTTTTTGCACCTGAAGCAATAGCAGCTGCACGTCCATGAATCGTATGGAACCCGAACGTATTCATATAATAGGGAAAACGGGAAGAACAACCGATACCGGATATGACAGCCCACGATTCTTTCGGATATCCCAATTCTGCCATCGCCTTTTGCACGGCATTAATAATTCCGTGGTCACCACAACCCGGACACCACCGGATTTCCTGATTACTCTTAAAATCTTTTGCTGTATATTGTGCCATGATTATTTCGATAATAATTCAAATACTTTTTCTTTTAACTCTGTCACTGTAAAGGGTAATCCGGCTACTTTATTGTATTGGTAATAGGTAAAGTGAGGATATTTACCCCGTAAATATTGTGCGAACTGTCCCAAGTTCAATTCACAAACCAATATTTTCTTAAACTTGGACAATACCTCTTCCGTGTTTTTAGGAAGCGGATTGATGTAATTGAAATGAGCCAAACTGACGTCCTTACCCTCTTTTCTTAACTCGTTGACCGTGGACAAGAGGTGTCCGTATGTTCCACCCCAACCGACAATCAACAATTCTCCCCCGTTTTGGTTTCCAATAATCTCTTGATTAGGAATATAATCGGCAATTTTAGCTACTTTGGCAGCACGTAAATCCGTCATTACCTGATGGTTCTCCGGAACGTAACTGATCTCTCCGGTTATATTTACTTTTTCCAAACCGCCGATTCGGTGTTCCAATCCTTTTGTTCCCGGAACAGCCCATGTCCTGGCCAAAGTTTCCGGATCGCGCGCGTACGGCTTGTAGTCGTCACCTTCCTTGGCCAATCTCGGGGTGATCGAAGGATAGGTGTTCAGGTCTGGAATTCTCCATGGCTGAGCGCCATTTCCCAAATAACCGTCCGTTAACAGAACGACTGGAGTCATATGTTCAATAGCTATTTTACCTGCCATGAAAGCAAAATCAAAACAATTTCCAGGAGTACTGGCAGCTACAACAGGCATGGGACTTTCCCCGTTTCTTCCGTAAAGAGCTTGCAATAAATCGGATTGTTCCGTCTTCGTGGGCAGACCCGTAGAAGGACCTCCTCGCTGTACATCAACAATAACCAAAGGTAATTCAGCCATCACGGCCAAACCGGCAGCCTCACTTTTTAAAGCCAAACCGGGACCGGAGGTCGTCGTCACGGCAAAATTCCCGACGTAACTCGCTCCGATTGACGTACAAATACCGGCGATCTCATCCTCTGCCTGATATGTTTTAGCGCCTAAATCCCTTCTTAATGCCAACTCCTGAAGGATATCGGTAGCCGGAGTGATAGGATAAGAGCCACAGAACAACGGAAGTCCGGCTTTTTCTGCTGCAGCTAAAAGTCCCCAAGCTGTTGCCTTATTACCGGTAATTGTCCGATAACGGCCTTTTTCAATCTCGGCGGGAGCCACGTTAAAATGAGTTGCCAAAGCATGTACGTTTCCGGCATAATTGAATCCGGCTTCCAATACTTTTTTATTGGCAGCGGCAATTTCCGGTTTTTTACCGAACTTCTGGTTAATAAAAGCAACCGTATGTTCCACGGAACGGTCGAACATCCAATAGATCATACCCAACGCAAACATGTTTTTACATTTCACGATAGATTTCTGATCTAAGCCGCTATCTTTCAGCGTCTCTTCGGTCAGGGTGGTTACCTTGACCGGAACAACATTATAATCTTGTAAAAGAGCATCTTCCAACGGATTTATCTGGTAACCCGCCTTCTCGATGTTCTTTTCGTTAAACGCATCCAAATTCACGATGATCGTGGCTCCTTTTTTAGCCCAGCGTAAATTGGCTTTCAAGGCGGCCGGATTCATGGCAACCAACACATCGGCAAAATCCCCGGGAGTCTTTACCGGATTATCTCCGATATGTACCTGAAAGCCGGAAACTCCTCCAACAGTTCCTTGCGGAGCGCGAATTTCAGCTGGATAATCAGGAAACGTCGATACACCGTTTCCAAATAAAGCGGCAGCATCTGAGAATTGCTGGCCAGTTAATTGCATCCCGTCTCCCGAATCTCCGGAGAAACGAATGACAATATTACTCTTTTCGATAACTTTTGTCTTTTCACCCATGACTTAGTTACTTATATTTATTTATTACATTAAAAAAATACACGTTTAACTCCACATTTTATGTTGTAAAACATGCGTAAAGGTAGCCAATACTTATATCTAAACAAGTTTGTATCAGGATTTTTTTCTCGTGAGATATGATATTGACAATCAATTATAAACTTGTTGAAAAACATGTTTTTCAGCAGAAATAAAATAAAAACAATCTAAACAAGGACAGCTTTCACGTCATTTTTCCTATCGTTTCTTGTTTCGATTAAACATTTTCGCCCCCCTTTGTTCTTACAATATAAAACAAATACATCCCTTGAACAGTATAAATAAAATCCAGTGTCTCGTTATCCGGACCGGATACACTATGCCAATTCTGAAGACACGGGTTAAATCAAATGATAATCCGTTACGGATAGAAATCCGTATCCTTTAACTTGAAAACGATTGTTGAGAAATGGAGACAAGTGATAAAATAAAAGCTATAAAACAAAAGGCAACGCTTCAACGTCTACACGTTCGCGAAGTGATACAAGAATTTCGTCATGACGGATCTTTGCAAAAAGAGAAAGCCTTTATCCAGGACATATAATCACTAAATTAAAATTAAGCAAAAATGGAAAAGAAAAGATTGACGTCAGAAAACGGTCGTCCGATAGCGGATAACCAAAACATTCAAACTGCCGGCCCGCGGGGTCCGGTTATGTTACAGGATCCATGGTACATTGAAAAACTAGCACACTTCGACCGCGAGGTAATTCCCGAACGGCGAATGCATGCAAAAGGTTCCGGAGCGTACGGAACTTTTACCGTTACGCACGATATTACCCGGTATACCCGAGCCTCGATCTTTGCCGAAATAGGTAAAAAAACAGATTGCTTCGTCCGGTTCTCAACCGTAGCCGGCGAACGGGGTGCGGCCGATGCAGAACGAGATCTCCGGGGATTTGCCATGAAATTTTACACGGACGAAGGCAACTGGGATTTGGTCGGAAACAATACGCCCGTCTTTTTTATGCGCGATCCGTTAAAATTTCCCGACCTGAACCACGCCATTAAACGGGACCCGCGCACCAACATGCGCAGTGTCAACAATAATTGGGATTTCTGGACCCTATTACCCGAAGCGTTACATCAGGTAACGATCACCATGAGTGACCGAGGTATTCCCGCCTCCTACCGTCACATGCATGGTTTCAGCAGTCATACCTATAGTTTTTACGACAAAAATAACAAACGAACATGGGTAAAATTTCACCTGCAAACATTACAGGGTATAAAAAACTTGACCGATGCGGAAGCAGAGGCTATCGTAGCTAAAGACAGGGAATCGCATCAGAGAGATCTGTTCGAGGCTATCGAACAGGGTCGTTTCCCGCGCTGGAAAATGCAGGTACAGCTGATGACCGAAGAAGAAGCAAATACCTATGCGATCAATCCGTTTGACCTGACAAAGGTGTGGTATCACAAAGATTTTCCTTTACATGACGTGGGCATTCTGGAGCTAAACCGCAATCCGGAAAATTATTACGCCGAAGTAGAGCAATCGGCGTTCAATCCGATGAATATAGTAGAGGGTATCGGTTTCTCTCCGGACAAAATGCTACAGGGACGTCTGTTCTCTTACGGAGATGCCCAACGTTATCGTTTGGGTGTAAATTATAACGAAATTCCTGTGAATAAGCCGCGTTGTCCTTTCCATGCTTTCCACCGCGACGGCATGATGCGGACGGACGGCAATTATGGCGGTGCGAAAGGTTATGAACCCAATAGTTACGGCGAGTGGCAGGACGATCCCACCAAAAAGGAACCGCCCCTGAAATTGACAGGAGACATATTTAACTACGACGAACGCGAATACGACGACGACTATTTCACTCAGCCCGGATTGCTGTTCAGGTTGATGACACCGGAGCAACAACTGGTTTTATTCGAAAATACGGCTCGGGCAATGGGAGATGCGGAACTGTTCATTAAACAACGCCACGTACGTAACTGCTCTTATGCTGACGAAAGGTATGGTCGCGGCGTAGCCAAAGCTCTCGGAATCTCTTTCGACGAAGCGATGATAGCTGAGGATCCGGCGCATCCGGCATGGGACCCGAGGAATAAATAACTGCCGCTTTCAGGAAGGTAATCTTGAGTTACCTTCTTGTTTGTCACGTTCCCATTTCTTCTGAATTACCGCTATGACTCCCTCTTCCACGTAACCCTATCTAACGTTTTTTACGTATCTTTGTGTAATTAACTTCTTAACTCTAACAAAATGGCACGTTTCCTCAAAGATCGTAAAAAGGCGCAAGGGGCAGCCCCGGGCTCTCTGATTTTTATCGGAAAACAGAAAATGGATCGAAATTCCATTCAGGTATTACAATACACTCCCGAAGGATTAAAAGAGTATTTTCCTGAAAATATAGAGAAAATCAAAGAGAGCATATCCAACGATCACATGACCTGGATCGGAATCAGCGGCCTGCACAACACCCAGTTGATCGCCGACTTGGGAAAAGTATTTACGATCTCTCCTTTGATTCTGGAGGATATCCTGAACACGGACCAACGTCCTCGTTTCAGCGAAGAAACAGATCATCTCTATGTTATCATCAAATCGTTCTATATCGGAACGGAAGACCAGGCCGTACATATGGAACAAATTTCCATGATCGTGGGAGACCATTACCTACTCACCATACAAGAGACGGAAACCGATTACTTCAAAGCCGTAAAAAAACGGTTGTATGATTCTCAAAGTAAGATACGAAATTTCGGTCCGGACTATCTCTGTTACGCTTTGTTGGATACCTTGGTAGACAATTATATCATCAATATCGAAAGACTTGGAGTCGCTATTGAAGAGCAGGAAAAAAGAATCTTCTCTTCGGAAATCGAAAACGTGGAAGAGATCTATCATTTCAGAACCGAACTCTCCTACATACGAAAAAACGTACGTCCCGTAAAAGAACTGATGAACCGTTTTACCGGCTGCGATTCTCCTTTGATAGACAAACGCACTTACTCCTACCTTCACGATCTGGACGATCTGGTCGTACAAGTACAAGAAGCCATCGAAATATACTATACCATGACTTCCGACCAGCTAAACCTTTATCAAACAAGCATCAGCAACAGGGTAAACGACGTCATGAAAATATTGACCATATTTTCGGCCATCTTTATCCCTCTTACCTTTATTGCCGGAATCTACGGAATGAATTTCGAATACATGCCGGAACTACATCACCGTTACGCCTATTTCATCCTTTGGGGTATCATGATTGCTGTCACTATTGTCATGCTTCTTTTTTTCAAACGAAAAAAATGGCTTTAATTAATTATAGATCTTTTATGATTTAGTGATTCTGTGATTTAGTGATTCTGTGATTTAGTGATTCTGTGATTCGAATTTAATCCTTTAACCGTCAATTTTTCTATTGTAAATTTTAAATTGGACGTAATTTTTAATCTATAATCTACAATCGTCAATCTCTTAATCATTATATCTCTCAATCCCTTCATCCGCTCCTCTTCCGAACTGTCGATTACAATTGGCTCCTCTCCTTATTTGGGTGTCAATTTCTTCAGTTGATTTCCCTTTTTGTCCGGTGATGTTCTAATTTTTCAGTAGAAATTAGTAATTTTGTTGAGAAAAACGGAATTCCATTTAATTAATATAATAATTATGCTGATTCAGATATTGTTGGGGATTACTTTGCCGTTGAATAATCCGGTGCTGATTTTTTCTGTCATTTTGTTTATTATTTTGCTGGCTCCTATTTTGTTGCATCGGTTAAAGATTCCTGATCTGATCGGTTTGATTCTTGCCGGGGCTTTGATCGGTCCCAACGGACTTCATATCATGGATAGGGACAGCAGTATTATTCTTTTCGGAACGGTGGGGTTGTTATATATCATGTTTATGGCCGGATTGGAGATCGATATGGCTGATTTTAAGAAAAACAGCGTCCGTGGCTTGACTTTCGGTTTATATACTTTTTTGATTCCCATGTTAATGGGTACGGCTGCCGGCGTCTATTTGTTGGATTTTTCCTATCCGACCTCGATTTTGTTAGCCAGTATGTTTGCCTCCCATACGTTGATTACTTACCCGATCGTGAGTAAATACGGGGTGACGAAAAACCGGGCTGTAAACGTGACGATCGGAGCGACTATCGTTACTTGTATTTTGGCATTGCTGGTACTGGCTGTTATCGTCGGAATGTCCAACGGAGTTCTTTCTCATGAATTCTGGATTCGGTTAAGTGTTTCTACTATACTCTTTGCTGCTGTCGTAATTTTTATTTTTCCTATTGTAGGACGTTGGTTTTTTAAGCGTTATGATGATAAGATCGGGCAATATATTTTTATTTTAGGATTGGTTTTTCTTGCTTCGTTTTTGGCAGAGGCTGCCGGATTGGAGGCAATTATCGGGGCATTTTTAGCCGGGTTGGCGTTGAATAATCTGATCCCTAACACTTCTGCCCTGATGAATCGAATTGAATTTGTGGGGAATGCTTTTTTTATTCCTATTTTCTTGATCGGAGTGGGAATGTTGGTCGATTTTCATGTGTTCGTAGCAGATTGGACGACAGTTTGGGTTGCCGCCGTTATGGTTGTGGTGGCAACACTTGCGAAATACGTGTCTGCTTGGCTTGCCTATAAAAGTTTTCGTTATACCAAATCGGAGTTTGTCTTGATGTTCGGGTTAACGAATGCCCAGGCAGCGGCAACGTTAGCTGCGGTATTAGTAGGCTATCAGGTTATCATAGGGACGGATGCGAACGGGGATCCGATTCGTTTATTGAACGAAAGCGTGTTAAACGGTACGATTGTAATGATATTGGTAACTTGTATCATTGCTTCCTTCGCTACCCAAAAAGGCGCACAGGAAGTGGCTTTGGCGGATTTGGCGGAAGAGGAGATTGTGGATAGTGATGATACGGAAGATCGTATTTTGATTCCTTTGAGTAATATCGAGAACGTGGAGGAGTTGATCAATCTGGGAGTTACCGTAAAATCGAAAAAAGGAAAAGCCTCTTTGACGGCTTTGAGTATTATTCAATCGGATAATGCGGATTCCTCGGCTGAAAAGCGATCGAATCTATTATTGGAAAAAGCCACGAAAACCGCCGCGGCGACCGATAATTTGTTGACAACCTTATTGCGGTATGATTATGATGTGGCCAACGGTATTAAAAATGCCGTGAAGGAACATAAAATTACGGATATTGTATTAGGACTCCGTAAGGAGGGACAGATCTCAGATACTTTTTTAGGTAATCTGACGGATCGGGTGTTGAGTAAATGTGCGACGACGACTTTTGTCTATCGTCCTTCCCAACCCTTCTCAACCTTGAAACGTTGTATTGTTGTTATACCTTTTCATGCGGAACGGGAGATCGGTTTCCCTTATTGGCTGGTCAGGATATGGAATATCGGAAAAAACACGGGAAATAAAATGGTGTTTTACGCTTCTTCTTCCGTTCTTTCCGTTTTGAAGGAGACCCATGCGAAACATCCGATAGATGCTATTTTCAACGAATTTGATAATTGGGATGATTTTTTGATTATATCCCGGGATATAAGGGATAACGATGCATTGATGATTGTCATGAGCCGTAAGAATTATCCTTCTTATGCTAAGAATATGACACAGGTTCCGACTTATCTTAATAAATATTTCTTTCAGAATAATTGTATTTTGGTTTATCCTATGCAAATGGGAGTTGGAGAACAGGAGGTGGGAGTATTCAAGAGTATTCCTCATGCCGAACCTTTCGAAAATCTGGAAGATATGGGAAAGGTTCTGGGAAAGTTATTCAAGAAAAATAAATGATTTAATTGTAGATTGACGATTGTAAATTGTAGATTAGGAGGATTAAGTGATTGGGTGATTCTGTGATTCAATGATGGGGTGATTGAAATTGAATCATTCAACCGTTTAAGCGATAATCATGGAATCCTTCTGGTTTGCAATTTGAATAGGCTTCGGCCTATTGATATACTAAAAAAGAGCCATCAAATGACGGCTCTTTTCATTATTTTATTCGGATTTATTTTTCTAATGCTTTTTTGATCTGACGTTTGGCCAAAGTTAGCGGAGCTAAAGAACAAGGTCCGTTAACACATCCTCCGTCGCAAGCCATTACTTCGACGAATTGAGCTTCCGGCTTTTTCGCCATCATCTTTAAGCTGGTCTGGTTCTTTTTGTCCAGTCCTTCTATAGATAGGGTGGTGTAACCGTTCCCCACGGCATTTACGATGGCATCCCGAACACCTCCGGCTTGTGCGTATCCCCGGCTGAATTTAGTCACTTCCGGGTTAAGCGGCAATTCTTCACAACTTTCCACGTTGATATCGTAGGCTACCATAAAAGCTCCCAGCTCTTCGAAGCTCATCACGTAGTCGACTTCGGGTACGGATTCGGCCTCGTAACGTTTGGCCAGACACGGTCCGATAAATACCACTTCAGCATCCGGATATTGAGCCTTTACCCGGCGTGCCGCGTAAACCATAGGACTGCGGGTATCGGAAACGAAGGGTTTCAGCATCGGGGCATGTTTGTTTACCCATCCCACGTAGGCCGGACAGCAAGAGGTCGTCATGAAAGGCTTACCCTCGTGCATCCGTTCCAAAAATTCTGCCGATTCGTTGTTTGAAGTATCTTCTGCTCCTAACGCAACTTCAACAACCTCATCGAAACCGATTTGTTTGATGGCATTCAGTATTTGTCCCGGACTTGCGTTGAATTGACCGTATATGGCCGGGGCGGGAATGGCAATGATCTTTTTCTCCGGGTTGGAAATGCTCTTGTATACATCGATAACCTTGGAACGTTCCATAATTGCTCCGTAAGGACAAGTCTGCATACATTTTCCGCAATAAATACATTTATCCTTATCGATGTGTTCCACTCCGTCCGGGCCTTTGGTGATAGCTTTCACCGGGCATACGTCCTCGCAGGGAACCGGAGTGTAGACAATAGCGTGGTAAGGACAGACTTTGGAACAAAGTCCGCAACTCACGCAATCCTCCTGGGTAATGGTTGCCTTACCTCCCTTGAAAGAGATGGCGGCTTTCGGACAGTTCATCAGACAGGGACGTCCCTCGCAACCGCGACACATGTTGGTCACAAAATATTGCGATTGCATACAAGCACTGCATGCCTCGTGTACTACCGAGAGTATGTTCTCTTTCGTGTTTTTATTGTCTAACGCTTTTTGGGCAAAATCACTCAATGGAATGAGGTCGATCTCTTCGTCTGTAATTTCGAAACCGAGAATGGAGATCACTTTGTGTTTCAAAATGTACCGGTCTTTATGCACGCAACATTTGATCGGCTTTTTGTTCCTGGGTCTCATTTCCACCGGGATATATTTAACCCCGTCAACTAAATTTTTTTCTTTTAATAGCTTTACGATTCTAATCAGCAGCTCACGTTTCGTGAGCATTGCAAAATTATCATACAACATCTCTTACTTCTTCTTTAACTATTTGTATCAAATTAACTTTACTAACACCTGCTATTATTTGCCCGTTTAATTCGATAAACGGCGGTTCCTGCCTTTCCGTGCAGCAACCGAGACATGGAGAATAGCTAATGTTTAAATGTTCTTTGATGTGTTGGGGAAGAGAATCGATAGCATCTTTTAACTCGGCTCCTCCCATTACGTAACACATGGTACCCATGCATATTTTCAAATCGATTTTTTTCATAGCCCTTGTAGATTATTTAGAGATTTTACACGCTAAATATACATAATCTCCACGTCTTTTAAATATTTTGTTTCTAATAAATATTTTATTTTTTTTACTACATTTCTTCTGATTTCCAATTCAACCGGCAGATTGGGGTCTTGGTGTGCCGTGTTGATTCTTGTTCCTACTAAAAGTGTGATTTTATCACTATCCAATAAATATTTTACTAACATTTCAGCCGGGCCGTACTCTTTGGGATGTTCATTTTCATTCGCGGTGAGTATGCGTTCCACCTTGCTCAGCGTCAATATTCCTTCGGTTACCAAATCCACTCCTTCCATCCTGGAAATAGGAGGGAGGTTCTTGTCCACGATGTTCATGTCGATTTCCATCTTTGCCCCGAGTTCCCTGGAAACAATGGTGGCTGTCGTCCCCCCGCAAAGGATCTTCTTTCCTTGAAATTCACGTACTCTGCTGGCCAGGTACTTATCATTCTTTTCGTCGTAGGGAGGACCTGTACAAATTAGGAGATTGCGGGGCTTTCTCATGTAGATGACACAGCAACTCGTGTCATCTTTTAATTTGTAACCGTCGTTTTTTTCGGCTTGAATGACAATCTTGTGAGCCAATTCTTTGGCTGAAATATCGTTTTTTTGTTCTACCAATTTGGCAATATACTCTTTTGCCCCGTCTTCCCATCCGAAAGGCATCCTGTTGGTTCCCATTCCCGACTGGCTGACTCCGTCGCTGAAGAATATAATCCGGTCTTCTTTCTCTAAATTGAATTCCGAAATCCAAAGATAGGTATTGTCCAGATCTTCTCGTTCAACGGGGATCTTTTGTTTGGGGACCTTTACAAATACTCCTTTCCGGTATAGATAGAAGGAGGGAGATTCGTATTCGATGATTTTGACATACCCAAAGCAATCGATGTCGCAGATACAAAAGGTGGAGTAACTGATCTTTCGGACCATATCCCGGGGGAGGGTATTCATGATAGAGGTAGATGTTTTGAGGATACTTTCGTTCATAGCCGTAAAACGCATGGCCATAGTGGCTGTCATGGTCGAAAGAACACATGCCTTAATGCCGCTACCCAATCCGTCCGATAATACGCTGATAACCCTTCCTTCCCCTTTCAATTTTTGAGACATAAAACAATCTCCGCAGACTACGTTGCCTGCTTTATTCTTTTGAAAGAACTCGACCTCTATGAAATTACCGTTGTTTCTCAAGGGATAGTGTTTTTTAAAGGGTTGTCAGATCATCTTGCTTTTTATAGGCTTCCATGACTGTCCTCAAGGTGGCATCCGTGAATGCTGCATTTTCTCCTAACAGGCAGGCCACTTGCTGCACGGTCTCCATGTGTTTTTTTATCACTTCCTGCGTCTTTTCCAGCATCCACTCCTTTTGTACGCCAGGCTCTCTCAAGTCTTGCAATAGACCGAATACCAACCGATGAGGCTGTATGTTGTAAATGGACAAGATCCAGGTTTTGTCGTCCTCCCGGATCTGACGTTCCGTGATCTCTTTGCCCGTGGTGAGAACAGCTCTGAACAGATCCTCGAAAGAACATATATTTTTTAAATCCACTCCGTATAAACCGGGGTCCACTTCATAAATGGAAGCGATATCTTCCCCCATCAGCGTAGCACACCTTTGATTCATGTCCATCACTTTCAGCTCCGCGTTGACGAGCAGGACTCCGGCTGGGATTTTTTGTAAAAGCACTGTCGCCTTATCATGGGCGATTTTTCGCATGTAGGAGACACACATGTTCTCTTCGGCCCGTCCTTCCAACATGGCGATGGCAAAATCCCGGCATGAATCGTAACCGCAACCGCTGCAATTCAGCTCGTCTTCCGGCCCGTTCTTCCCCACGACGGCCATAGCCTGTTTAATCTCTTCTTCCGTGTATTGGTGCTCTACAATATGAGGGTCTTTACAGAACAGAATTTGTAAGTCGATGTCTTTGAAGTCTTCTTTCGGATTACCTAAGTCGGCTTTATGTATGATTTCATACCGTTTTAAAGCGGGAGACACATGGCTCAATTTGGCCGGTCCGTTGATACAGCCGCCTTTACAAGCCAACAATTCCAAAAAGATAGAGTCTTCCTTACGCTGAGAATCCAAATGTTTGAGGACGTCTTTTATCGTGGATAAATCGGAAAAGGCCATGTTGTGGACGGGCTTTTTCGGTTTATGCATTCCTTGTAACATACCTCCTTCAATCGGATAATAGGCTCCGAGACCGGAACGGTAAGGAACGAATTTTTCTTCGGATTGCTCTAAAGCCTTATCTTTTAAGTTGATTTCCGCTTTCTCCAACCATTCTTTCAAATCTTTGAATGTGATTACAACATCCACTAAGTTGTTGAAGTAGTCGGCTTCTAATTTTTTACAGATACAGGGTCCCGCGAAGACGATTTTTATATCTTCTCCGTATATCTTTTTTAAAATTTTAGCGTGGGCCAGCATCGGGGAAACGATGGGGGTGATATTCCGCACATGCTCGGAAGAGTATTTGCGAATGTACTCGACAACCACGGGACAGGCAGAAGAGATATAAACACCGTTTTCGGCCTGTTCCAAGAATTTTTCCGTCCGGTCGGAAACAATTTCAGCTCCCAAAGCGGTTTCTGAAACGGCCGTAAACCCCAAACGCTTGATGGCGGCAATAAGGACATTGGCGGCGATACCTTCAAATTCACTCACGTATGACGGGGCCAAGGACAGAATGACCTTGGGATACTTCTCCAATGTCAGCTTTGCCCGGGTAAGTCCGTCCCGTACTTTTTTCGCTCCGGTCGGGCATACTTGTGTACAATGCCCGCAATAAATACAACGGTCTTCGATGATAGAAGCTTTATTGTCTTCGATGCGGATTGCCTTTACGGGACATTCCCGGATACATTTATAACAATCCTGACAGTTGTCCGGTACGGTGTAAATAGGTCTTAGTTGCATGGGAACTCCTCTTGTAAGATTTTATATAAACGGGAGAGATTAACCTCTTCATACACTTTATCGTCTATTCTGATAATCGGTCCTTTACTGCATAGTTCTTCACAGAGATGACCGCAGAAATCGATTTCTGCCTCCAAATGATTCTCGCTCAGGTATTTTTTTATGATTCCCAGGTTCGTGTTGTTTCCTCTGGAAAAGCAAGAACTACCTAAACAAATTCTGATTTGACGCTTTGCCATAATTGTAAAACTTTGATTATCGAATAGATGCCATCCACGCTACAAAAGTATAATTCTTTTTGTAATAAAACCAATTATCTTGTAATTTTAATATGATTTCCCTTGATTTGGTTTCAGATTGTAAGTTTTTTCCCCTCGCAAGAGAAATTAAGGGCAAAATTACCGGATGTTTTTAAAAAGGAAAGGTACTGTCCTTTTTCATGGGACAGTACCTTTTGTATTTCGTTTATAAGTACTTATTCTTTTCCTTTTATCTCTTTTTTATCGAACTTCCGGCTCAAATCGAAAGAGATGGGAGTGGCGATAAACAAAGAAGAGTAAGTTCCGACAATGATACCGATTAACAAGGCGAATATGAATCCTTTAATAGATGCACCGCCGAAGATGAAAATCGCTAACAATACGACGATGGTAGATAATGAGGTACTGAATGTACGACGTAAAGTCGAATTCAATGCATCGTTAACCACGATTTCATCGTCCCGTTTCGGGTATAGTTTCCGGTATTCGCGGATACGGTCGAACACGACTACCGTGTCGTTGATGGAATAACCTACTACCGTTAGAATTGCCGCAATAAATGCCTGGTCTACCTCCAACGAGAAGGGAAGAATACCGGCAAACAGGGAGAACATACCGATAACGATAATGGTATTGTGTGCCAAGCCGACGACAGCTCCTGCACCATATTGCCATTTAGAGAACCGGATCATAATGTAAAGGAATATTCCGACCAGTGCGAATAGAACGGACCAGATAGCGGCTCTTGTCATGTCTTCGGCAACGGCCGGTCCGATCTTCTGTGACATCTGTAAATTGACATCGCGGAAAGTCGGGTAGTCTGTTCCGGCGGGTATGTATTCCTGTAACCCCACGTATAGAAGTGAATCTACTTCCGCATCTACATCCGCACCGTTCTCGTCGATTTTGTATTTGGTCGTAATCTTTACCTGATTGGCCGTACCGAATGTTTTTACCTCCGGAGCACTTCCGTATACTTTCTCTAAGCTGGAAGCGACATCATCGACCCGTACGCTTTCATTGAAGCTGACGGTATAAGTTCTACCTCCCACGAAGTCGATACCCTTGTCCAATCCCCTCGTGAACAGAGATATGAAGCAGATTAAGATAACGATTCCGGATAATGTATAGCTGATCTTCCGTTTGCTCAGGAAAGGGAATTTCGTGTCTCTCAACCAATTGGCCGTAGCGCTTGTGGTGAAGGTTACGTTATCGCTCTTTGATGCGGCCCTTTCGAGTATCAGACGGGTGATAAAGATAGCTGTGAACAGAGAAGAGAGAATACCGATGATCAATGTCGTGGCGAAACCTTTAATAGGACCTTCTCCGAAATAATAAAGGATAAAACCGGTCAACAAAGTGGTAAGGTTACCGTCAATAATGGCAGAGTAGGCGTTGTTGTAACCCTCTTTGATGGCTAACTTCAATCCCTTGCCCGAACGTAGCTCTTCCTGTATGCGTTCATATATCAATACGTTGGCATCTACCGCCATACCCATCGTCAATACGATACCGGCAATACCCGGTAACGTTAATACGGCCCCGATAGAAGCCAAGATACCGAACAAGAAGAATAGATTGGCGAATAGAGCGATATCGGCGGCCAAACCTGCGTTCTTGCTGTAGAAGAATAACATGTAAGCCAATACCAGTGTGAAGGCGATGATGAATGACCACATACCGGATTGGATGGCTTCCTGTCCCAAAGACGGTCCGACTACTTCATCGGCTATGATCCGGGCAGGAGCGGGTAATTTACCGGATTTTAGAATGTTGGCCAAGTCTTCCGCTTCTTTTACGTCGAAACGACCTGAAATTTGAGAGCTACCGCCTTTGATTTCGTCGTTTACATTAGGAGAGGAAGCTACTAAACCGTCCAAAACAATAGCAATACAATGTCCGATGTTTTCTTTTGTCAGTCTGGCCCAGGTTTTGGTTCCTTCTCCGTTCATGTTCATGGAGACAACGGGAGCTCCCGATTGGTCGAAATCTTTGCGGGCATCGACGATAGCATCACCTTCCAACGGGGCTTTTCCGTTACGGGTGGTGATTTTTATAGCGTGCAAGGCGACCGCTCCGTTTACACTTTTCATTTCCCACAAAAGTCGGGAATTACGAGGTAACATGGCTCTTACCTGCGGCATTGCCAGGTATTTGTTCACTTTGGAGGTATCTTTTACTAAGGCATAACCTACCGTAGATCCGTTGCCGGGACCTTGTTGGGTGATGTTGGGTTGAAGAACGGCGAACAAAGGATTGTTTTTAAAAAATTCGCTTTCTGACGTGTTGGCCAAAGAGTCTTGTCCCTCTTTCAAGGCACTTAAAATGGCTGATTCCTTGTCTTCGCTTTTCGCTTGATCCGCCTCTGTTTTTTCCGGGGTAGCCGTTGCGCTTTCGGTCAATGCTCCTTGAGCTTCTAATACTTCCCGCAATTTGTCGTTGGCTGCTACTAAATATTGGTAATATTCAGGATTGTCATAGGTTTCATAAAATTCAAGGGCAGCGGTTCCCTGCAATAACTCCCTTACCCGTTGCGGATCTTTAATACCCGGTAACTCGATAACGATTCTTCCGGATATATCGGCTTTCCGAATATTCGGTTGAGCTACGCCGAAACGGTCGATACGGGTACGTAAGATGTTGAATGTGTTATCTATCGCTCCGTCCGCTTCTTTTCTGATGATGTCCAGCACCTCTTTATTCGTGGCTCCGATTTTGATTTTTTCTTTCATTTCGTGCGTACCGAATATAGCCGGAGAAGCCAGTTGTGCTCCCGGGGCAATTTTTTCGAAAGCCTCACCGAAAAGAGTTACGAAATCTTTCGGGCTGGAAACCCTCATCTTAATAGCTTCGTTGATAGCCTGATTAAACGCGGGATCCGCACTATGGTTGGCTAAACTTCTTACCACGTCAGCCACATCGACTTCCATGGTCACGTTCATACCGCCTTTTAAGTCCAAACCTAAATTTAATTCCAGCTCTTTACACTCTTTGTAAGTGAATTTGGCTATTCCCAGAAAATTGTAAACAGGTTGATTCGCAATGGAATCCAAATAGGCTTTTTCTTTGCCCGGGTCTCCCTGTGCAAATACTCTTGCCGCCTTCTCTACCTGGTTTGTTTTATAAGTAAAAAACAACTGATAAAGACTCACCAATGCCAAGGCAACAGCGAGTAATGTGATCGCTCCTTTATTCTGCATTTGTTTAATAATTTTATAATTACTTAAGCTCCAATAATTCTTTTAACTGTTATTTAGTGCGCAAAAGTATAACATTTTTTTTAAATATCGGCACACTTAGACAGATACTTTTAATGTTAATACCTTATTTTCATAATCGATGACCGCATTGTATTTCACACAAAAATCGCAACCTAATAGCCCGGCAACTCTTCGTTGGAGGTGTTTTTCGTATAAAGAATTCACGTATTGCAGGTCTATCAGGGCCATATGAACATTTTCAAGGGTATGATCGCCGATTTGCAATGCGGCAATGTTTACCAACTGAACCTCGTTGATTTCTCCGTTTACTCCTCCGGAATTTATTTCCGAAGCATCTTCTACCGGTTCGTAATTGAAAGGGGTGTATTTGTCTATAACCGAGACGGAAGCACCTGTATCAATAATAAAATCTCCCTCTAAACTGCCGATCTGCAACACGGTGATGATATGAAAGCTGTTCTCTTCCAATTCTACCACCTCTATCGGTACTTTTACTTCATATCTTTTCATTAACGCAAACATAAACATTTTCGGCGAAATCCGAAAAATCAAGATGTTAATTTCAAAAAGAAATAGTTATGAAGATAAAAGAGGATAATTGACTTTCCCGGATTCGTAAAATAATAGTAATTAGAACGGTTGTAAAAAATAGGGTGAAATTCGTATCGTTATGACCGTTATCTGCCTTACGGTAATGAATCTACTTCGCTTTGTCTTGTACTGATAAAGTAATATCCGAGTTTATTCTGTCGTATTTCGTATTTTCCCGGATGATGTACGGGAAGAAAAGAGCGGCAATGATTTCGGTAAGGTATCCTTGAAATAGTTTGTGGTGTTTTATCTTTTGCGGTTTGATACGGTTCTTTTTTCACTTCCTTAACGTTATGATTGGTCGTGGTATCGGCTTTGAAATAGATTTCCGGACACGAAAACGGAGGAGTACCCGGAAATCGAAGATGGAATTGTCGGATTTAATTTAGTGGGTGACAAATTCCCAAGTTTGCATGGAGTCTTCCTCCAAGGATAGAATAAATCCTATTCCTTCTTTGGTAAACCCTATTCCTTTACTGACAGGATGCGGAAATGAGGCGACCTTTACCCAAGTTTCTATTTTGGGATCTAAGCCCCAGCAGTCGGATAACGGTTTGTATTCGGTCGGAGTATCGGTTTTTGCCCCTCCCGCGATATAGGGATAGTCGGTGCCGTTTTGCCGGATGACGAAAGAGGCGGCGTTTATGCATATCGGGCCTTCTTCCGTGGCAACCGTCGTGAAAATGCCTTTCCAGGTTTTGGTTTCCGGAATGAATTTAGTTACATGACGGATATAACCGTTCTCTGTTTTTCCGAGGCAGACGTATGCCGTTCCGTTGGCAACGAATGCGGTGGCTCCGTAACGTCTTTCGTCGATATCGGCAATACGTTTCCAGCCCGTTGGGGGATCGAATTCGTAAAAATCTCCCAAGATTTTACGCTCTGCCGACAGTCCGCTCCCCACGTACCCCTTCCCGTTCAGGCTAAAGGCGACTGCCTGTTGGCGGGGAACTCCCGGAAAATCATAGGGCAACCGTGTCCAGGTCTTTTCCTGACTGTCGTATACCCAAAAATCCGTAAAATATCCTGCCGAAGGATCGTCTGTCGAGTAAAAAGTATAGCCTAAACCCACGTAGGCTTTATGCCCGATGGTAAAGGCAACAGCTTCTCCTCTGCCTTTACCGGGAAAAGGCGGAAGGTGTTTGTTGGGGTTCCAGCCCGACTTCAGATCGAAATTTACGAATTGATTGAAGTGTTGTGGCCAAAGGGCATTATAATGTCCTAATCCCAGGCAAATCTCCTCGTTTACGGTGAAGATAACAGGTTCGTTCCTTGCTTCTATCGAGGGCGCTCTTCCTTTTTCCCAGTTTCCCTGGGGAACGGACGGTTTTATCTCTTCTTTATCGCATGCGATAAGAAAGAGGAAGAAAAACATGTAAAAAAAATATTGAGGCATGATTAATTAGGTATTTCTGTAAAGTCTTTAACTTCATAAGTTGAAGTGGTTCCACGTTCAATATTTCTGAAAAAAACGTCCGAAATGGAAGATCTTGTGAAACCAAGCATGCTAAAAGCTACCGGATCAGTTAACTCTAAATATGGATAGGCGGTTAAAACATATGTATACGGTTCATTTGTTGTTACGGGATTCTTTCCGTCTAAAAATAAATTATAAGACGGGTAGATGGTAAACCATACATTTGACCCTGTATTGAACGAGTATAGAATGATTTCATTACTTCTAACACCATTTGTCTCAGTTGTTAACTTTATGCCTATTTTGAAAGCAAACGATTTAAAATTATAAGAATTTGTTCCGTTAATTTTTTCTTGTCCAATGGCACGCATGTACAGTTCTCTAATATAGTTGTCTGGAAGAGCTAAGGCCATTTTGTCATAATAAACAAAAGAATATCGTTTATTGTCTTTTATGATTGATAGTCCAGATGTAATATTGGGTGGAGATGCAGGGAAAGATATTGTACGAGCTTGTGGTTTTGAAGTATAATCATATACGAGAATATTTTTTTTAGGATCAGAGATTTTGCATTCAGATAGGAGTTTGGTGTTTTGGATATCACCTTGAAACCATATTTTGAATTGATTTGCTGTGACTTGGAATATGGTGTCATTGACGGCAAAGAAGCCTTCATTATTGACTACTTTTGCATAATATGGAGCAGCAAGGTTAAGATCGTAGGAAGATGATCCATCGGTATAGAATACTTTTCTTATGACCCCTTTTTTTAGTGCTTCGTTATAAGTGTCACTATGTTTCGGAGCTTGTTCCAATGCTTTTCCGCTTAGTTGATCTAAATAATCCATTTGTTTACGTTCGGCTGCAATAATTTCGTCCAATAGATTTTGTTGAGAAGTAAATTTAGTTACAAAATTATTTGTGGATATTTCTATCTTATCATTAAGAATTGAAGTTAATACTTTATGATTAGGTAAAATTAATATCCCATTTGTTATTTTCATTTCTGATGGAGAGGGTGTCGCGTTGGCAATTCCTTCTTCTTTTATTGTACAGCAATGGAATAATCCAATTGTAAATAATAATGTAAACAGTTTGATTGAATTGATTTTCTTCATGATATATGAATTTTTATCATTGGTGATGATAATATCATTGTTGGTGTAAATTAAGTGTAAAGATAATAGATAAAATATTATATCAAACAATATTCGTATGAAATATTATATCATTATAGATCAATAATGGGTTTTGCGTAAACAAAAAACCGTTCCGGTACCCCGGAACGGTTCTAACAGAATGATCGTGAAGTATTATTGTTAGTTAAAGATTTTCATGTTGTCCAAAACATCCATTACGGATCTCACGGCTTTAGCCGATTGTTCCAACAAAGCTTTTTCTTCTTTGTTCAAGGAAACTTCGATAATTTTTTCAATACCGTTTTTACCCAAGATGACCGGAACACCCAAATAGATGTTTTTCATGCCGTATTCGCCGTTCAGCATGGCACAAACAGGGAATACCCGTCTTTGGTTGCGGATGATGGCTTCGACCATTTGAGCTGCAGCGGCACCCGGGGCATACCAGGCGGAAGTTCCCATCAGTTTTACCAGTTCGCCACCGCCCACTTTTGTTCTTTCGATGATGGCATCCAACTTCTCTTTTTCAATCAATTCGGTAACGGGGATACCGCCGACAGTCGTGTAACGGGGAAGCGGAACCATGGTGTCGCCGTGACCACCCATCAACAAGGCCTGAATGTCTTTCGGAGAAACATTCAACGCTTCGGCTAAGAAAGCCCTGTAACGGGCCGTGTCCAGAATACCGGCCATACCGAATACCCTGGAAGAGTCGATTTTGGCAGTCAGGTAAGCGCAATAACACATCACGTCCAACGGGTTGGAAACGATGATAATGATGGCTTTCGGTGAGTGCTTGATGATATTTTCGGTTACTGATTTTACGATACCGGCGTTGGTTGAGATCAAGTCGTCGCGGCTCATACCCGGTTTGCGGGGAAGACCGGAAGTGATGACTACTACATCCGAATTGTTGGTTGCTTCGTAATCGTTGGTAACTCCCTTGATACGGGTGTCATAAAGATTAATCGGAGCGGTTTGCCACATATCCAAAGATTTTCCTTCTGAAACACCTTCTTTGATGTCCAAAAGAACCACTTCGCCGACGATGTCTTTTTCGGCGATGCAATTGGCGCAAGTAGCACCAACATTTCCTGCTCCTACAACTGTAACTTTCATTTTTGCAATTTTTTTATTGTTATACTATCCTGTTTTATTTAGTGTCAGCTTTAATGCCGACCCAAATGTATACCTTATTTTTTACATCAACAATCTTTATACCGAAAAATTACAGAATTTTTTCTGTAATAATAGAGATATCTTGGTCGGATATATTATTTCTTACTCGGGACAGGGGTTTTGAAAAAAAAGTATAGGGATGGAAACCGTATGAATTAGTCGTTTTATTCGTCTGTTTTAGAATCTATTTTTCTCTTTTCGTTAAATTGAAAGAAGTCGGTCGTTATTCTGGAAATGCTGTCAAGGGAGGATTTCAATTGAATTGTTGCCAGAGACGGGTGGCAACGGCTTGCATGCGTCCGAGGATACCGATGGAATGGAAGCGGATACGGGGTAAATTCTTTTGGAATGAGTGATACCAGACGGCTAATACGACGCCTTTCAGCACGCTGGAAAAAGAGATACTCCACCAGATACCGTTCAGTCCCAAAGCGGGGAGGGTGATGAGGTAATAGGCCATGGGAATCCGGGCTCCCGTGAGGAGAATACCCACGATAGCCGGAGGAGTAGTGCGGCCGCATCCGTTGAATGCTCCGGCCGTGACGGTCTCGATCGCGGAGAATATTTGCGAGATGGCCAAAATCTTCAGGTAGTCGCTTCCGGCATCTAAGGTGGCGGGATCGTTGATAAATACGCTGAAAATACTTCTGCTGCCGAATAAAAAGGCGGCTCCGGCGAAGAAAGCGATACTGACGGCTAATTTAAGGGTATAATGATACCCTTGTTTGATCCGGATGTAGTCGCGTGCCCCGTAGTTTTGTCCGACAAAAGCGGCAAGTGCCGTGGAGAATCCGGCAGCGGTCATCCAGGTAACGGCTTCGATCTGGGCTCCCACGCTTTGTACGGCGACCCCGATATGTCCCCATTGGGCGGCCACGGTGGCTAACGTGAGCGAGAACATGGCGAAAAGTCCGCTCTGCATACAGACCGGTAATCCTAATAGGGCAATTCGTTTGGTAAAACGGATTCTTAACCGGGTAATAAAATAGAGTTTTCCGATGGAAGATTCCTTTAAGTAGAGGTTCCTGATAAAGATAGAGAAGACAACGAGCTGGGAAAATACGGTAGCGATAGCAGCTCCGGCGGTACCCATGGCCGGAATAAATCCGTACCCGTAGATCAGAAGCGGATCGAGGACGATATTGCATAACAAACCCGTAGCCACGATCTTCAACGGTGTTTTGCTGTTTCCCTGCCCGTTGTACAGCCCGCTATAGGTATTGTTGTTGAAGGTAAAAAAGATACCGGGGACGATGATGCGCATGTAGGTGACCGATAGGGAGGAGATGTCGGACTCCAGGTGGAATACACCCACCAGCAGATCGGCAGCAAACCAGATAAAGCAGGCGTAGAGTAAAGCGATAATGGAAGATAATTGAGCGGCTTGGTTGGCATAAATTCTGGCCCGGGTTCTTTGCTTTGCTCCCAAAGATTGGGCGATGGTGACTTCGGCTCCGATCTTACTGATAAAAGAGAGCGCATTGCAAAGCCAGGTAAAGAATCCGGCAACCCCGACGGCGGCGACACTCTCACTACCCAGGTGTCCCAGCCAGATCATATCGGTCATGCTGTAAGCCATCTGTACGAATGAGGCGGTAATCAAAGGAATGGCCATGCTCCATATGCCTTTGCTGATACTTCCCCGAGTAAGATCGTTTGTCTGAGCCATAGTCGTTTTTTAGAGTTGCAAAAGTATAAACCTTTTGCTAAAAGTCTAACTCTTTTTTATACTTTTGTCCGTGAGTTTACAAATTTATTGACGGATGAAAAATGTTGTGGTAATAGCGGGAGGCAATTCCTCCGAGTACGTGGTCTCGATAAAGTCGGGAAGTTATGTATATGAAATGATCGATGAAACCCGATATAATAAATATTTGATGTTGTTGAAAGGGCGGGATTGGCATGTGGTGATCGGGGAGAAGAATTATCCCGTGGATAAGAATGATTTCTCTTTCACGAAGGACGGAGAAAAAGTAATTTTTGATTTTGCTTATATAACGATACACGGAAATCCCGGTGAAAACGGCATGTTGCAAGGGTACTTGGATATGATGGGGGTTCCTTACGGGGGATGCGATACGCTTTGTTCCGCGTTGACTTTCGACAAGCATACCTGTAACACCTATTTGAAAAGTTTTGGGGTAAACGTGGCTAATTCGGTATTGTTGACCCAGAAAATGGAGTATGAGGTAGAAGAGATTATTGAGGAAGTCGGTCTTCCCTGTTTTGTAAAACCCAATGCCGACGGTTCCAGTTTCGGTATATCGAAAGTAAAAGAGACCGGAGAGATGAAAGCTGCTTTAAAAAAGGCTTTTGAGCATTGCCATGAGGTGTTGATCGAAAGTTTTATCGACGGCACGGAGTTTACCTGTGGCGTGGTGAAGGGTAGGGACATGGAGTTGGTGATGCCTATTGCAGAGGTCATTTCTAAAAAGGAATTTTTCGATTTTGAGGCGAAATACGACCCCAAAATGGCCGATGAGATCATTCCCGCTCCGATACCCGACGAGTTGACGGACCGGATAAAAAGCTTATCTTCCGCTGTCTACGACATCCTGCGTTGCAGGGGAATTATTCGTGTCGATTATATCGTGCGGGATAACGAGATTTTTATGTTAGAGGTAAACACCACTCCGGGTATGACCTCCAATAGCTTCATTCCCAAGATGGTCCGTGCTATGGGCGGTTCCATACGGGATATATTCACGAAAATAATTGACGACTCTTTAATGATTCGGTGATTGAAAAGATTGACGATTGTAGATTGTAAATTGGGTATTGTTTTTTTAATCTGCAATCGTTAATTTACAATCTACAATTTAAAATTTACAATGAAGGGATTGAGAGATTAGGTGATTGACGATTTCGGGATTAAAATCGAATCACTAAATCGCAGAATCATTAAATCATAGAATCCGTTAGTCTATAATCGAATGATTCCTCCCCCGACGACATCTGTTCCTTCGTAAAAGACGGCGCTTTGTCCGGGGGTGATGGAATCCATGCCTTCGCGGAAAACCACCCGGAATTTTTTTCCTTCAGGATAGACGGAGGCGAGGGCTCCCTGGTTGCGGTAACGAATCTTGGCCGTGACCTCGAAGCCCGGGGGAAGCGAGGGATATTTCATTAAGTTCGCCTCTTTTATATAAAACTCTTTTCCTTGAAGTTCTTCTTTGGTTCCTAAAACGACTTCGTTTTTTTCAACGTCGATGGAAACGACAAACATGGGGTGTCCCAAAGCGATACCCAATCCTTTTCGTTGGCCGATGGTGTAGTTCGGGAATCCTTTGTGTTCTCCTAATTTTTTACCTGAGGTATCGACGAAAAGCCCCGGGCCGTATTTTTCCGTAAAATTTTCTACCTTTTCGTTTAGAAAGGTGCGGTAATCGTTGTTCGGAATAAAACAGATCTCCTGGCTTTCGCTTTTTCGGGAGAGTTGTTCGTATCCCCGTTCCAGGGCAATCCGACGCACCTCGGGTTTGGTCAGTTCTCCTAACGGAAAAATTGTCCGGGCTAAGTTTTCCTGCGTGAGCGACCATAGAAAATAGGTCTGGTCTTTGCTTTCGTCTATGCCTTTCCGGAGAAAATAACGTCCGTTCTCCTGACCGATGCGGGCGTAATGTCCGGTGGCGATATAGTCACAACAGAGGGAATCGGCCATATCCATCAGTTTCCCCCATTTTATGGTGGAGTTGCAAAGAACACAGGGGTTGGGAGTACGGCCATGCAGGTACTCGTCGATGAAATTCCGGATGACTAAGGCGTCGAACTCTTTTCGGATATCCAAAATATGATGTTCGAATCCTAATTGACGGGCCATGTTTTTGGCTTCAAAAAGAGCGTTGACACTACAACACCCTTTCTCTTTTTCCAGGCATCCTTGTGCAATCTGATCGTAAACCCGGTAGGTTACTCCGACCAACTCGTATCCTTGTTCTTGCAGCAGCATGGCTCCGACGGTACTGTCTATTCCTCCGCTCATGGCCATTAAAACTCTTTTTCCCATATGATGTTGATTAGTGAAAGGAAGTGAACATTCCTTCTGTTACGGGTTGACTTTTTTATTCATAAACCGGGCTTCGCTGTGGTAATCGTCTTTTTCCAGTTCGATATCGGGTTCAATCCATTCCGTCGCATGTTCTAATGTGAATTGCAGGTATTTTATCGTTTTGCCGCGTGCAAGCCATTGTTGTTCGTAAAAAGTTCTTATATTCAGTATCTTATCGTTATATCCGGAATGATACAGATCATCCGTGTTGACGAAATAAGGCAGGTGATTTACCCGGATTGCCTCATCCGTGTAACGGTATAGAAAAGGACTATCTGTTTTTAAATGGATGATTCCGTCGGGTTTCAATATTTTTTGGTATAGTGCTAAAAAGCGGGTACCGGTCAGTCGTTTTCTCGCTTTAGCCATTTGCGGATCGGGAAAGGTAATCCAGATTTCCGAGATTTCGTCCGTTGCGAAAATAGATTCCAGTACTTCGGCGTGCGTGCGGAGAAATGCCGCATTTTTCAGTTGTTGTTCCTGAGCCGCTTTGGCACCGGTCCACATCCGGGCTCCTTTTATATCCAATCCGATAAAATTTTTTTCGGGATACAACCGGGCCAGGCCTACCGTGTATTCTCCTTTCCCGCAACCCACTTCCAACACGATCGGGTGGTCGTTTCCGAATACCGTTTCGTTCCATTTTCCTCTAAGCACGTATTCGGTACGAAAAACCTCTTCGTGAGTAGGCTGGAAAACGTTTTCCAGCGTCTCCATTTCAGCGAATTTGGCTAATTTGTTTTTTCCCATGTATTCTTATTTGAAAAATTACTCTTTTGTATTGCCGAAAGCCTCTAACTCGATGCCTATATTTTTTATTCCTTTTAACTCCTTATTTCGCATGCTGTGCCACAAGTAGAAGGTATAGCTGCAGCATGAGTCCGGCGGGGCAATTTTCCCGACAGGCTGAATAATTGTTTTCAAACCTTTCATCCCGTCTCCTAACCAATCTCCGTTATCATCGGCCAGAATGAGGTTGATCGTGTCTATTTTGATCGGTTGATTGTTGCGGTGGATGGACAGGAAACACCTTAAATTGGCGTACATATAGTCTGTCGTGTGCCGCAGTCCGATTTTCAGTTGGTATTCTCCGGGAACCAGATCCTGTGCTTTAAATGCGATGACACTATCCCGTATCCATCTCTCTTTTGATAAGGTGCGGTAGCTTTTATAGGAAGAGAGGTCTAAATGGCATCCTGTGCATCCCAGTAATATTATCCAACAACAGATCTTATTCTTCATTCTTATCTAAACGGTTTTACATCCTCTTTTAGCAAATATTCCAATTCGGCGATCATCATGGCTGTCGCTCCCCATATGAAATGTTCCCTGACCCTGTAACCGGGAGCGACGATTTCATAATCGTGACGGAAAAAAGAGAGGGAAGTTTTATTCCTGTCGTCGAATAGCTCGCTTAACGGGACGAGAACCACTTCTTCCACTTCATTTTTCGAGAGCACAAAATTAGGTATTTTCGGTGTGGTTCCAACAAACGGCGTAATATTAAAGTTACTCAAAGGGATATAAACATCGCTTAACCTTCCCATGATCGTCACTTCTTCGGGAGGTACGCCGATCTCTTCCTGACACTCCCGGAGGGCCGTACTTCGGCTATTGATATCTTCCCGTTCGCTTTTTCCCCCGGGGAGGGCCATTTGTCCTCCGTGGTATTTTCCGGCTTCTCCGCGTTTGATAAACGGAATAGCCCACTCGTCCCGATAGGGTACCAACAATATCATAACGGCACTTTTAATCGGGGGAACCGTGTGTATTCCGTCGACCCCTTCGATAAATTTGGGATAGGGGGCCATGCGAATGTGTGCTTTTTCGCCGGGAAGGGTCTGGTCTAATTTTTCTTGTATATGGGATAGTGTCACTTTTTTCTGCTGTTTTTTACGGGTGTTTTTACTCTTGATATTGTTGCGCCTGGTTCAGAACCCGCAATAGGTTGTCTCCCCATAGTTTGTCCAACTCTTCAGGTGTATATCCCTGGCGGAGTAATTCTACCGTTAAGGAAATCAATTCGTTGGAAGCCTTGCAGCCCTTTAGCTTTTCCGTGTCGTCGCCGTCGAAATCCGTACCGATACCCACGTGGTCTATTCCCACGAGGCGAACGATGTGATTGATATGGTCGATGGCGTCTGAAATATTCGGATTCGGTTGCTTACCGATAAACCAATTGTATAAACATACTTGTACGACACCCCCTTTTGCCGCAATCGCTTTGATCTGATCGTCCGTCAAATTACGGGGATGATCACAAAGGGCTTTGGCAGAAGAGTGGGAGGCGATGACGGGAACTTTACTTGTTTCCAGTACGTCGTAAACCGTTTTCTCGCTGGCGTGGGAAATGTCGATCATAATTCCCAAACGGTTCATTTCCCGGACAACCTCTTTCCCGAATTCGCTTAATCCGTTGTGTTCCTCCTCGCCTTTGGCAGAATCGCAAATATCGTTGCTTCCGTTATGACATAAAGTAATATAGGATATTCCCATCTGTTTGAAAAGTGTTAAGTTGCGTATCTCCTTTCCGATTGCATAACCGTTTTCGATCCCCAAGAAAATGGCTTTCTTGCCTGCATTCTTTAATTGGATCAGATCGTCCGACGTATAGGCTAAGCCGATCCGGTCGGCGTTCCGCTCCACCTGTTCCGCAATTTTGTAAAGAATGTCGATTGCCTTTTGGGTGGCAGCCCGGGAGGCTGTTTCGCTCCGATCCTCCTGTTTTAGATAAGCGACCATAAATACGGCGTCAACCATTCCTTCTTGCATCTTGGGAAGATCGATCTTTGTAAAAGAGGTACGTTTTCCCAAATCGAAGTCATCCGTAAATTTCATCGGGGTGTCGCAATGGGAATCGATGATAAAACTTCTTTTGTGTACCGCTTTTGCCCGCTTGAACAGGTCGGCTTCTTTCATGAAATGGCGGAATAATCCGAGCATTTGTTCGTTGGGAAGAGGGGCCATTTTTTCCGGATGCCATTGTACGCTGAATATCGGATATTCCGGCATGCCTTCCATGGCCTCGATGATTCCGTCCGGGGAGGTTGCCGTTACCTTGAATCCGGGAGCCACCTCTTTTATCGCTTGGTGGTGAAAGGAGTTGACGATTATGCTTTTTTGGCGGAATATGTCGGCGAGTACGCTTCCTTCTTCAATGTTTACGGAATGAGATCCGTACTCCCTGTTCAAGCTTTGGCTGTGCTTGAGGAGTTTTCCGGGGCACTGGGAATAGATATCCTGGTAATTGGTGCCCCCCAAGGCGATATTAATGATTTGGTGTCCGCGGCATATGCCGAACACCGGAATTCTTCGGTCCGCAGCTAATTTTACGAGTGTAAAATCGTATTGGTCCCTGGCGGCATCCATCTCCTGCAGAGCCGGAATCGGTTCCTCGCTGGCATATAGCGGATTTATATCTCCGCCGCCTGTTAGTATAAGTCCGTCCAACCGGGAAACAATATCCTTCAGGGAATCGATGTCCGTATGCATGGGAATCAACAGGGGGATTCCCCCTGCTTGCAGGATGGAGTGTACGTAGGTATTATCAATGCAAGAGTTGTCTTCCTTGAAGTTGGAAGAGATACCGATCAAAGGACGATCGTTATTTGAAATTCGGTTATCGATGGCATCGTTTAAAATTTTAAGATTTGCCGGATAGATAGGTGTATTCATTAGATTGAACAATATTACTAAAATTAATTTCATGATTAAGTAAAACGAATCTCGCAATTTTCAGGAGTTACGGAAAGTACGGTATCGGCTCCTAATATAACCGGAAAATTATTCCGAATGTGTCCTGCGGGAAATCCGAAACAAACCGGATAGCTGTACTCTTCCACTGCCTTTCGAATAAGGTGATAAACCTCTTCTGTGAATCCGGGATTTTCGTTTTCCGCGAATTCTCCCACGATTAATCCCTGAAGGTGTTGTAATTGCCCGGCATATTTCAGACATTGGATGCTGCGGTCGATGTCGTATATATTATCTGCTTTCTCTTCTATGAAAAGAATGGTTCCCCTCGTATTATGATCTATACTGGTATCATGTAAGCTGTGTACCCAGTTCAACATGCCTCCGACCATTTCCGTTTCAGCGAATCCGGTTCGATTTAACGGGTGAGCTGGGATGGAATATGAAGAAATGATTCCGAACAGGAAATTTCTCAGTTGAGTCATCGCCTCCGGTGAAGTCATCGAGTAATCTTCCGGCATAAAGGCGTGTAGACTCTCGATTCCTAAAAAATGAAGTTTTGCATGAAGAATGGTGATGTCGTCCATCCCGATTATCCATTTGGGATTTCCCTGGAAGGTGGAGTAATCGGCTTCTTCGACGAGACGAAGAGTTCCGTATCCTCCTGTCGTACACCAGATAGCCCGTATCTCGTCGTCATCGAGCATAACCTGTAAGTCTTCTAATCGTTCTTGATCCGTTCCGGCGAGTTGGCCGTTTCGGGCGTAGATGTGCTTGCTTAAAACCGGAATAAGTTCCCAGGAACGCAATAAGTTTACGGCATAGTCAATGTTGTCTGTTTTCGGAACTCCCGCCGGGGAAATCAAAGCGACTTTATCTCCCGGTTGTAAATATATAGGTCGTAACATAATTGAACGTGTTTATTTTTGTACGAAGATAAGATTTTTAATTGTAAATTGACAATTGTAGATTGACGATTGTAAATTGTAGATTCAAAGATTAAAGAGATTAGGTGATTTCGGATTCTTAACGATCGAGGACTGAAGAAGCGGGGATAAAAACGAAGGGGCATACATAGTGGACGGCGAGCGTCGTGTTTGCTTTTAGGAGCGACCGGACGACGGATTGTCCGAGCATGGCGAGTCCCGGAAGAGTTATCCCCTTTGCGATTGCAGATGGACGATTGTAAATTGTAGATTCAAAGATTAAAGAGATTAGGTGATTTTGGATTCTTGACGATCGAGGACTGAAGAAG
>NZ_QJPL01000005.1:0-362709 GCF_003204205.1 Sanguibacteroides justesenii | reverse complement strand
CCGCAGGTGTAAAGCCGGTGACGACACAGCCGAGCGGTACTAATAACCCGATAAACTCTGTCGGTTGTTTCATTTCCGCGTTCGATGTCCCTCTCCATTCAAATAGCTTTAGGTTTGACGCTATAGACGTTGAATTTTTTTAAAGGTATTTAAAAGTATTAAAAGGTATTAAAAGGTATCTACAGCGACGGTGATCCACCTCTTCCCATTCCGAACAGAGAAGTTAAGCCCGTTAGCGCCGATGGTACTGCCGCGAGGTGGGAGAGTAGGTCGATGCCGAATTTAGGGAGAAGCCACGAGAGATCGTGGCTTTTTTATTTTAAATTTTAAATTGTAGATTAAAAACGGAATTCAATCTACAATTTAAAATCTACAATCGTCAATTTACAATCGTCAATCCTTTAATTTCTCAATCCCTTTTCAGCGGATTATAATTCATTGATTTGAACAGTCAATTTTTGGTAAAGTTTTTCACTAACCTCAGTTAGAGGAGTTCTTAGTTTATTGCATGCGATTACTTTTTTCAGGTGTAAAGCAGCCTTTATTCCCGCTGGGTTACCTTCTTCAAAAAGGGCTTTGCATAGTTCCGACAATTCAAAATGGATCTTTCGGGCTCCGTCGAATTTCATCTCGGAAGCTAAATGCACCATGGTTGTAAATTCCTTGGGAAAAGCATTGGCAATAACGGAAATAACCCCGCAACATCCGATCGACATTAAGGGTAAGGTTATTCCATCGTCACCGGAAATGAAAAGAAACTTTTCCTGCTTGTCTTTTAGAATAGCCGTTGCTTGTTCGAAATTGCCGGAGGCTTCTTTTATACCTATGATATTCTTGAAGTCATGAGCCAGTCGTAATGTTGTTTGAGCAGCCATGTTGACGGAGGTTCGTCCGGGTACATTATACAATATCACGGGTAGAGACGATTTTTCTGCTATCATCTTAAAATGGCGGTACAGACCTTCTTGAGAGGGTTTGTTATAATAGGGGGTTACGCTTAAAATGGCATCGGCCTGCGGAACATAAGGTAGTGTATTCAAATCCTGTAATACTTGTTGTGTATTGTTCCCGCCGACTCCCAAAACTAAAGGAAGCCGTCCTCCGTTTTGTTCCGCGATAATGTTTACTACTCGTTCTTTTTCTTCGGCCGATAAAGTTGCAGCCTCGGAAGTCGTTCCTAAAGCTACTAAATAATCTACGCCGTTATCTATGACGTGATCAACTAATCCCCGTAATGAAATTTCATCTACTTGGCCGTTATTCGTAAAAGGAGTAATCAAAGCAACTCCTACACCCGAAAATTTTTTCATTTTAACCTAATTTACTTTACTCAATAACCTTGAAATACGCTCTGTAAACGTATCGATGTCGTTCACATCCTCAAATATGATATCGTTTTCGAAACTACTGCGTCCCATGCCGATCTTGCATTTTGCCCTGGAATTTCTCACAATATAATCAGGCAGGACATTCGGTTTCAATGATAAATCAATCCATAAATCGTAAGCATTCTCCACACATCCTTTTAGTTTGCTGTCTGAAAACTTTCCACTGTAAGATATGCAGTCTTCATTCACGCAAAATGTCTTCGGTATGACAGGCAGCGGTCGCCCCGGTTCGAGAAAAACCAGAGCATCCACATTCATGTGTTCCGATAAAAGATTCTTCAGTCTTTCTACTTTATCGAATGGGATATCACTTTCTACCCAGAAAATCATGCAACTCCGTGCTGTTTTGAAATTGTGAAAGGAGAGTTTTCTCTCGAACTCCATTTGTTTTCCTTTCAAATTCCATCTCTTCCATTTCCTGAATATTTTCTTAAACATACACTTTGATATTAATCATTGAACAACCCTATACAAAAATAATAATTAAAACAAGATTCGGACCATTTTCTTCTTTTTAGAAATAAAAAAACTATTTGAAAAAAATCAAATAAAGACTTGCAGGTTCGTCAAAGTTTATCTATCTTTGCATCGCAAAACAAGAAGGACTCGTAGCTTAATGGATAGAGCACTTGGTTACGGCCCAAGAGGTTGTGGGTTCGACTCCCGCCGAGTTCACGAAATGGAGTGAGAAATCTTAAATCGTTGATTTTTCACTCCTTCTTTATTTTATACAGGTATGATAAACTCCCGTTTTCAGGTCAGAACTCTGTTATTTCATCTTAATACCAGACTTTTGAAGAGGTACTCTCGATACAAATTGAAATTAAATATTTTAGAGATCGTATAAAAATAAAATAATACTATATTTATACCCTTTTACGAACAGGTAGATAAAATAATATAAGTATTTAATATTTCAATGTTTACACATGAGACATATTACGATAACAGGAAGTCTGGGAAGTGGTAAAAGTGTGGTTTCCTCTATTTTAAAAGAGCGATTGGGGCTGGAAGTCGAGTCGATCGGAAGTCTTTTGAGGAGGATGGCTCAGGATTACGGAATGAGTACAAACGATTTCAACAAGTACATGGAAACGCATCCTGAATTTGACCATGAATTGGATAATTTCGTCAAAAGTGAAGGCCTAAAGCCGACTCCCAAAATATTCGATTCCAGGTTAGCATGGCATTTTATACCGCAATCTTTTAAAGTGTATTTATACGTAAAAGATGAAATTGCCGCCGAACGTGTTTATAATGACGTGGGAAGAATCAACGAAAAACATGAAAATATCGGAACTGCTTTAGCTAATATCATTCAACGCCGGAACAGCGAGGTACATAGATTTAAAGTTCAATACGACGTCGATTTGGAGAAACTTTCAAATTATGATTTGGTGGTGGATACAAGTTACTCTTCTCCATCGACGATCGCTGATATTATTATTGCAAATTATCGCAATGGAACCTCTTCCCGTGAAGTTTGGTTGTCTCCCTACACGCTTATTCCGATGAGAAGCTGTGAAGAAATTTCTATGGAAAGTGCTCGATGGGTCGATAGCGAATTGAAAAAGGCCGGTTCGCATCTTCAAGCTCCTATCGACGTAGTTGTATTCAATAATAAGTTTTATATTTATGACGGGCACAAGAGGGTATTGAATGCGGTCCATAAGGGTGTTTCCTTGCTATCATGCAAGCTGATGAATGTTAAAGCTGACGAAACGTTGGCTTCCGGACAGGTTATTCAGGAATATATTCAAGAGAATTGTAAAGAGAAGGATTTGCGTGACTGGAATAAGCGGATAACCAGTCTGAAAGGTAAAGCGGATGAAAAGTAAGGATGGATGTATTTTTTATTCCGGGTTCGACCTCTTTACATTGTCTATTCTTCCCCCGATTTCCTCATCATAGTGAATTTTAATTTGTTGATTGTAAATTAGAAGAATTCTGTAATTTAGGGATTCGAATTTAATCCCTAAATCTTTAGATCTACAATCGTCAATCGATATACCCGGGTTGAGAGCGTCGTAAGCGTTTGATCTTGCTCTTTCTGTACATAAAAAAGGCAAGCGCAAGGATGCATAATATAGGAAGAAAGAAATTGAAGTTTTTACAGAATATTTTTGTCCCGTCACTGATGGGTGGTAGTACCTGATGGGTAATAAATTTATTTCTCAAATTGATTAATCCGGAATCGTCAGCTAACCATTCGATGGAATTTACGGCAAACGTGGTGTTATCATGGTTGGGGAAGTTGTAAATATCATTTTGCATAAAGTCGGCATCCGTGATCACGACAATCGCACTGTTGTTGTCTTCATTGGTAAGTAAGGCGGCTACGGTATTGTTCGGGTGATTAAAATCGTGTTTTGTCCAGGTCTTCATCAAGTTAAAGAACACGGGTATTTCTTCGACGCCTGAAATAGAAGAGGACTTGGCTAATGAAGTGAATACGTAAGGATGGGTTGTTTTTACATTCTTAATGCTACTGGCAAATTGAAGAACGATGGCATTTAGTCCTTTGGTAATGATGTGTTTGCTGAAGTTCCGGATAATCGGGATATAAGGGAAAATAGTAATATGTCTGAATTGGTTTTGTTTAATGGTTATCGTACCACAACTTCTGTCTACGATGAAATCGTATTCGATTTTTAAACCGAAATTTTCCAGCATCTCTTCGATGCCGACCTGATTGATAAATCCGGTATTCTGGTTGTGTCCGATTTGCCCTACTGCATGATTCAAAGCGATATAAAGCCGTCCTCCTTGTTCCAGGTATTCTTCTAAGCGACGAATCTGTTGCGGAAGGAATTTTTCTTCAGGACCTACAATGCAGATTACTTTGTAATCATTTAAATTCGTAAACTGGTCAATGTATATGAAATCGATATGTCCCATGGATGAAAGTTCGTTGATCACATGGGATATATTACTTAGCGGTATTTCGTTGTGTCCCCGCAAAAATCCGATTCTGGGTTTTAACGTATCACACGCTTCTTTCAGTATTCGGGTCATCTCGTATTCCATAGACATGTGAGAGGAGAGATAAGGAATGGTCGTTCTGCGATCCCCTATCCTGATTGTTGCGCCGAAAAAAACAGTTTGGGTAAAAATCTCATTGATTTCCTGGGGAATATACTCTATTCCGGCATCCAATGCCGCATGCTTTTTCTCCTCGTTGTCCGGATTGATCGTATTTATGGTGAAACCTTTATTACTGAGACTTTTGTATTCTTTGAGCAGGTTTTTGAACTCTTTCTCTACTTTTTTCTTTTCCTGACTGATATCTTGAGAGATATAAAGATCGATGGTAATGTCTTTATCTGTTTTTTTTATGAAAGATTTACTTACCTGACTTAACGAGTATTTTTTATTCGAGGTCATATCGATTCTTACGAATGTGAAATAAGCTACGATATTCACTATAATCAATAGGACGATCAAATAAGCCGGATGATAAAATATTTTGTTTCTCATCAGTTATTTTTTTTAGGTTGAATTCTACTCTTATTCATGACGTATTTCGTCAGGTTAAGAAAGAAGATAATAATTGAAAAGAAATAGATGATATCTTTTGTATCGATGATTCCGCGCGAGAAAGAATCGAAATGCTCTCCCATGGCAAGGTAATGGAAAATATTCGTCAGAAGCCCCGTCCCGAATAATTCCGCGATCCATTCGAATAACTTTTGAAAACAAAGTCCCACTCCGATACTGATGAAAAACGCGAATAAAGGGTTACTGGTAAGAGAGGAGGCGAACATACCGATACTGATGTAGCAACTGCTTACTAAAATCAGCCCGATATAACCGCATATGCCTACCGCGTGATCGATATGCCCTAAGTAGGCAAGGGTAATATAATAAGAGAGTGTTAGTACCAAACAAAGGACGACCTGTAATAGAATGGCACAGAATTTTCCCCAGATGATTTGCCACGTTGTAATGGGTTTGGATAGGAGGAGTTCATAAGTGCCGACTTTGCGTTCCTCGGCGATACTTTTCATGGTGAGGAAAGGGATCAGAAAAAATAAGGCCCAGTAAAAGATGTTGAAAAGATAACTGAGGGGTACGAGTCCGATAGAGAATATGTTAGACCAGGAGAACCAACATATAAAACCTGTCACTCCGAAAAAAACGATGAGAGCGATGTAAATGAGTATAGAGTTAAATGTAATTTTCAGTTCTTTGTTTATTAATGTTTTAACCGTACGCATACCTCTAATTTTGAGTGACTTTATGAAATATATCTTCCAGACGCGCTTGTATAGGGGTCAATTCCGTTATATACCAGTTGTTGTCGTGGCATAGGTCAAATAGGATCTTTTCGATCTCTTCCCCTGGGGTATATTCTAATTCGAATGTTTGCTTGTTTAATTTATCGATATTTTTTATTTGAGGTAATGAAGAGAGAGCTTCATAAATGCGAGTGGTTTCTCCTCCCTTTATCGCTAATCGAAGACAGTGTTCAGAGGCTGATTTTCTACGAAGTTCCGAAGCCGTTCCGTCTGCTACTATTTTTCCATGACTCATGATCATAACACGGTCGCAAGTCGTTTCGATTTCGGTAAGAACATGTGAACTTAATACGATTGTCTTATCTTCTTTCACTTTTTTGATGATATCCCGGATTTCGATGATCTGATTCGGGTCAAGACCTGTCGTCGGTTCGTCCAAAATGAGAATATCGGGATCATGAATGAGGGCCTGGGCCATTCCGAGACGTTGACAATACCCTTTGGACAATTCTCTGATTAATTTGTGTTTTTCATTTTCCAGGCCGCATAGTCGTAACATATCCAATACCCTGGCAGTCGTTTTATAGCGGGGGATATTATATAGTTTGGCAATAAAGAACAAGAAATCGATGACATTCATTTCGTTATATAACGGATTATGTTCTGCCAGATAACCGATTGTTCTTTTTATTTTTGCCTTGTGTTTGTGTATAGAGTAATTCCCGTAAAAAATATTTCCCTCATCCGGATAAAGGAATCCGGACAAAATTTTCATGATAGTTGTTTTGCCAGCTCCATTCGGTCCTAAAAAACCGGTAATTTCCCCTTTCCTCGCGGTGAAAGAGATCGATTCCACGGCTTTTTTGTGTTTAAAAGATTTGGTTAAATTTTCAACGACGATATCCATTGGGCTGCTGCTATTAGTTTTCTACAAATTTAATGATGTAGTCTTGGGCTATAGGTGGTTTAACAATATTTAACCATGTGATTAACAAGGTTTTAGACTCCTAACTTTAAATATGATTAATTATTATGTAATATTTGTCGTTTACGGTTTGACGAGTCCCGAACGATTAATTCACAATTCACGATTTCTTCTCTTATTTTGGCGTGCCTGTTATTTAGAATTTGTTCGAAAAGGAGTTCAGCCGCAATTTTCCCTATTTTTTCCGGAAATTGATTGATTGAACTGACGGTGGGCGACATGTATCTGGATCGTTTCGTGTTGGAGAAACCGACCAGTGCGACATCTTCCGGTATACGTAAGCCTGCTTCTTTCAAGGCTTCGATTGCCCCGATAATTAAATCGTCGTTGATTCCGAATATCGCTTCCGGGATATCTTTTGCGGCGATGATTTGCTGAACGGCTTTTTTGCCCGCTTGGACCGTATAATCCTCACAATAGCAGACGTAATGAGGTTTTACTTCCAAATGATTACTTTCCATGGCTTTTAAATACCCCTTCATCCGGTTGCCTCCGATTGTGATTTGTTTCGGTCCTGTAAGTATAAAGATCTTTTTTGCGCCAACTTCCACGAGGTGTTGTACGGCTTGAAAGGCTGCGGTCAGTCCGTCAGTGACAACCCTTGATATTTCAAACTTATCGGTTGTCCGGTCGAATAGAACAACAGGAATTCCGGCCTCCTGTATATTTTTAATATGGTCGAACGTACGAGTTTCGTGGGCTAAGGATAAGATAATTCCATCTGCACGGGTTCCCAATAAGATGTCGATGCTTTTCATTTCTTTTTCGAAACTTTCGTTGGAGGAGCTGACTAACACGTTGTATCCGTATTTATCAGCGACCTCCTCAATCGTTTTTACGACGGTTGCGAAAAAGGTGCTGACGATTTGGGGTACGATAACTCCGATCGTGTAACTTTTATGTGTTTTTAGGGCTACAGCAATGGGATTGGGTTTATAACCTACCTTTTTTGCCAGATCTTGCACGGCTTTCCGGGTCTTTTCGCTAATTTCGTGATTATCTTTCAGTGCCCTGGAAACGGTAGAGACAGAGATATTCAACTGTTCGGCAAGGTCCTTAATCGTTATCGGTTTTTGACTCATGATCTGTAGGTTTACTATCTTGTTGTTTTAATTTCGGATAAGCAATACGGGCGTGATATACGTTTACTAACATTTCCGTGTATACTCTTTTCACCGTCGAGATATCTTTAAACGTAATATCGGCATTGGCAAATCTTCCTTCTTTGAGTTGATCGTCGATGATATTATTTACCAGTTTGGCGATATTCTCTTCGTTTTTTATTTCCAAAGCGCGAGAAGCCGCTTCCACGGCATCGGCCATCATAACGACGGTACACTCTTTGCTCATAGGGTCGGGACCCGGGTAAGTGAAGAGTTCTTCGTCTATCTCCTTATCGGGGTGTTTATTCTTGTAAGAATAATAAAAATATTTGACTTTACTTTTACCGTGGTGGGTTCGGATGAAGTTGATGATGGCTTCCGGTAATTTGTATTTGTTGGCTAATTCGACTCCTTTCGTCACGTGTCCGATAATGATTTGTGCACTTTCGTCGAAGTCCAGTGTTTTGTGCGGACTGATTCCTCCGGATTGGTTTTCGATGAACATGATTGGATCGTAGGTTTTTCCGATATCGTGATACAGGGCTCCGGTCCGGGCTAATAGAGGACTTCCCCCGATATGGTATATGGCTTCTTCCGCCAGATTGGCTACCATTAACGAATGCTGAAAGGTTCCGGGAGCTTTTCTGGTTAATGTACGTAAAACAGGATGATTGGGATTAGAGAACTCCATCAAGCTGATTTCGGATGTGTACCCGAATAGTTTCTCTACTAAGTAGAGTACCGGGTAAGTCAGGCTGAGCAAAAGGACATTAATCATCAAAAAGAGGATGTCGAAAAGCTGACGAGGTAATAGGGTCCCGTTTTGTATGAGGGTAAATGCCCCGTAAACGAGTGTATAAGTAACGAAGATAAATGCGATAGCCAAAAATAGTTGCCCGCGGCGTTGTAATTGGGATAAACTAAAAATGGCAACGATACCGGCGGATACCTGCATGAAGAGATACATGTAACTGTTCGGCGAATAGTAAGATACCAGCATGCTTGTGCCGATTAATAGGTACAAAGCCGGACGAGGACCGAATAAAATATTCACGATGATCGGACAAAAAAGTACCGGAATCGCCAGGATGTTGATATCCCGGAAATAACAGAGACTTCCTAACAGGATCGTGAGTAGGAACATGCTGTAAAGAAAAAGGAAATCTTTATTGTTATAAAAGAGTCGTTTCCTTGAGAAATAAAGAAAAATAGAGAAACTGATAAGGGCTATCAGTGTCAGTATTGTTTGAGCGACGATCATTTTTATCCTGTCGCCAGAAGAGCCGAGATCTTGTTCGTGTTCGATTTTGAATGATTCCAATATCTTGTATTTTTCCGGTGTGACCAACTCGTCTTTTAGAATGATAACCTCACCTTTCCGCACCATTCCCTGTGTCGGACTGATGTTCTTGATCGCGTTGTCTAAGGCTAAACCTGTTTTTAGTGCGTCGTATTCCAGATTCGGGATGAGATAATTGTTCAGATCCATTCCGATTAATTCCTCTTTTGCCTCTTGAGGTATATTCAGTTTGTGAATAAAATCCGTTAATGTTTCATATGCTTTTTTAAGCGTGTATACCTGTTCGAAATTTTCCTCAAAAGCGATGTTGTTTTTTACGACGAGAATGGATTTGATATTGCTTTTGCTTAATTTCTCGGGCAAAAGAATGATACCTTTTTGGTAGATTTCTTTTAATTTCGCAATGATTTGGTTAATGGCTTTACTATTACCTCTATTTTTTAGACTGTTAATCTTTTCAGTAAATTTGCTTAGTTGTCCCGTTATTAATGCTTCGTTGAAATTGAAAATAGGTAATTGCTCTTTCTTGACTTTTTCAATTTCGGCCATTTTTTCTTGGGACGTTTTATGTATGGGAAAATCCATGGGAGAGGTTAAGGTTCCGTATCTCCAGGGCATTCCTTTTTGATAAGTATATTTAAATCCTTCTATTTTGGGTAATAAGGATACAATGATACCACAAATAATAATGATTATGACTATTTTGAAAAAATGTTGTAGTCTGCGATGTTTGTTGTTCCTTGTACTGTTTGACATAATGATCTCAATTGAATGACGCTCCCCTAAATCGGGGAATAAAGATACAAAAAATTTTAAAGCCCCCCATCCGGGAGGCTTTAAAATCATTTATTGAATACCTGCTGTCTCTGCGTCTGGATTCACTTTTTTAATAAGTCCCTGTAAGACTTTTCCGGGTCCGATCTCAAGGAAAGAAGAAGCTCCGTCCGATAACATGTTGCGAACCGTCTGGGTCCAACGTACGGATGCTGTCAATTGTGCGATTAGATTTGTCTTAATCTCTTCCGGGTCCGACACGGGAGCGGCGTTGACATTTTGATATACCGGGCAAGAAGGTTGGGAAAATTTGGTGTTCATGATAGCTTCTGCCAATTCTTTGCGGGCCGGCTCCATTAAAGGAGAGTGGAAAGCACCTCCAACGTTCAAGGGTAGTACTCTTTTTGCCCCGGCGGCTTTCAGTTTCTCGCAAGCGATTTCGATACCTTTGTTGCTGCCGGAAATCACAAGTTGACCCGGGCAATTGTAATTAGCCGTAACGACAACCTCATCGATTCCGTGCAGAACCTCCTCTACGGTTTCGTCGGGTAAACCTAATATTGCCGCCATCGTTGATGGATTGGCTTCGCAAGCTTTTTGCATGGCTAATGCTCTCGCGTGTACCAATTTCAGACCATCTTCGAACGATAGAGTCCCATTGGCGACCAACGCGGAAAATTCTCCTAAGGAGTGGCCTGCAACCATGTCCGGTTTTTCGTTCAATGATTTGGCTAAAATAACAGAGTGAAGAAAGATGGCCGGTTGGGTTACTTTGGTCTGTTTTAAATCCGCCTCCGTTCCGTTAAACATTAAATCGGTGATACGGAATCCCAGGATTTCATTCGCACGTTCGAATAATTCTTTTGCTTCCGGCGAATTTTCATATAGATCTTTACCCATTCCGACGAATTGGGCTCCCTGTCCGGGAAATACAAATGCTTTTTTCATATGTTTCTGTTTTAATGAAATTTGTTGCTGATTAACCGTATGAACTCTTCTCTCGTCGCTAATTTTTCAAAAGCACCGCTAAAATCGGAAGTCGTCGTAACGGAGTGTTGTTTTTGAACGCCGCGCAGAATCATGCACATGTGTTGTGCTTCAATGACAACGGCAACGCCCAACGGGTTCAACGTGTTTTGAATACACGTTTTGATGTCGTGGGTCAGACGTTCCTGAACCTGCAATCTTCTGGCAAAGGCTTCAACCACTCGTGCAATTTTACTTAATCCGGTAATATATCCGTTGGGGATATACGCTACATGAGCCCGCCCGATAAAGGGGAGCATATGATGTTCGCATAAAGAATATATTTCGATATCTTTTACTATAACCATCTGTCTGTAATCCTCTTTAAAAAGAGCCGAGCGCAATATCTTTTCGGGATCCTGCGTGTAACCCTGCGTCATGAACTGCATGGCTTTGGCAACACGGTAAGGTGTTTTGACAAGGCCTTCCCGGCATGGATCTTCTCCGAGTAATTTGATAATTTCGTTATAGTGATAACTTAGTTTTTCAGTTCTTTCTTTGTTAAAACATTCTATTTTATGATAGAATTCGTTGTTGTTGTCTGTTTCAAAGTCCATCATTCCTCTTTCTCTTTATGAAATTAGATCTATGCGATCAATTATGCAAATTGAAGTGCAAAGTAAATACAAATATTTTAGATTAGGGTTGATGATGAGAAATAAAATGTTCTATTTCTGACGGGAGAAGCTAATTTACCTCTTTATTGATAGGATTTTAATAAAAAAAATATACCTTTAAACGAAAATTTAAATCAAAAGTATTATGGAGTGGTTGGTGCTTATTATGTTGATTCTAATAGGTTTTGTTCTATTGATTATGGAGTTTTTGGTTTTTCCCGGGGTAAATGTTGCCGGGGTTATCGGTTTTGTTTGTATCGGAGTCGCTATTTATATGGCATACAGCAGCATGGGAGTGTGGGAAGGACATTTTACGGTACTGGGTACAGCCGCGGGAGGTATTGGAATTACTTATTATACGTTGAGATCTAAGACTTGGAAACGTTTGCAGTTAAATACCCAGATCGACGGAACGGTTGAAGGAATCGATCGTTCGATACAGGAGGGAGATACGGGATTGTGTCTGGGAAGGTTGGCTCCGATGGGAAAGGTAAAGGTCGGGGACCATATTGTGGAAGGACAGTCTCAATCCGGTTATATTAACGAGAACAGTGAAGTCGTGGTAATAAAGGTTTTAAAGAATAAGATTATTGTTAAACTAAAAACAGAATAGAATGGATGGAATGGTTTTATTGATTGTTGTAATAGCCGGAGGACTTTTCCTGCTTTGGATCGTACTCTATTTTATACCTATCGGATTGTGGTTTCAGGCTTTGGTATCGGATGTAAAAGTATCTCTTTTGCAGTTGGTATTGATGCGTTGGCGTAAAGTTCCGCCTTCTGTCATCGTGAGGGCTATGATCGAAGGGAAAAAAGCCGGCTTGGAACTTTATCGGGATTTATTGGAAGCACATTATTTAGCGGGAGGCCATGTGGCACAAGTTGTACACGCGTTGGTTTCAGCTTCTAAAGCAAATATCGATTTGACTTTTCAAATCGCAACGGCAGTAGATTTGGCAGGTCGGGATGTTTTTGAGGCCGTGCAGATGAGTGTGAATCCTAAAGTGATCAATACTCCTCCGGTGGCGGCGGTGGCAAAAGATGGAATTCAGCTGATAGCCAAAGCGAGAGTGACCGTGCGGGCCAATATCCGACAGCTGGTCGGGGGTGCCGGTGAAGAGACCATTTTAGCTCGTGTCGGTGAAGGGATCGTCTCTTCCATCGGATCGGCTAATTCGCATAAGGAGGTATTGGAAAATCCCGATTCGATCTCCAAGGTAGTTTTGAATAAAGGGTTGGATTCGGGAACCGCTTTCGAGATACTGTCTATTGATATTGCTGATATTGATATCGGTAAAAACATAGGAGCGGAGTTACAAACGGATCAGGCGGATGCCGATTTGAAGATAGCACAGGCTAAGGCGGAGGAACGTCGAGCTATGGCTGTCGCTACCGAGCAGGAGATGAAAGCATTGGCTCAGCAGATGCGGGCTAAGGTGATCGAGGCGGAAGCCGACGTCCCTCGGGCAATGGCGGAAGCTTTCAGAAACGGAAATTTAGGAGTAATGGATTATTATCGGATGAAAAATATAGAGGCCGATACCACCATGAGGGAATCCATCGCGAAACCGAATGATAAAAAAACTCCCCGCAAGTAAAAGGATGCGATTCGGGCTATACAGGAAAAAGACGCCGCCGTTTCAGGGCGGCGTCTTTATTGTCTCCTCCATGTTTCGGAAAAGTGGATACCGGGAAGATCCCGCGGATCGTAGCGGGAGGCCGTTCGATATCAGGTTCTCCTGTTCGATGAGATGCCGGATACAAGGCGGGACGGATTAAATCGTTCATTCCGGCGCTCAGAACGATAAACTTATTATTTTTTGCCTTCTTGCACGTACAAAACGCGGGAAATATGGTTACCGCATTGACCGACTGATGAACGTCCCGGTTCGGAATGGATTTTTTGATTCGGAAGTGCTTGGAAAAATGTTTTGAGTCGTTGAAAACAGGCTGCAAAATCGGGTATCAAGTGATTTGTGGAATAGTCACTATCAATGCCCAGACCTTCTCCGAAATTAATTCGGCTGCCTTTTGAATGCGTCGGGCCGAGTCCGCGGATGTTCTTCGAAATTTTAATACGTTCATGATGTTTGTATATGTTGTTTGATATAAAATAAAAAAGCCCGTGTAATTTACACGGGCTTTTTCCATAGTTTTGACTGAAAACAGTTCATCGGCATGCAAATAATCTTTGCATGCACATAAGTTTGTATGAGTTGTTAGTAAATATCATTATTCTTTATTTTTTGCGTTGCAAATTTATACATCTGTTTTCGATTTGCAATAGATTGTTAAATATTAAACAAATTCACATTTATTTGTTGAATATTACAACAGCCCAATTCTCTTTTACGTTGTGAGATTTGAATCTGAGTCCTAAGTTTTCTGCTTCTTCCTGAATTTTGGGCAGGTCCTGTAAATAGAAGCCGCTCATAATCAAATACCCGTTTTCATTAAGGACAGAGGTGTAGCGATGCATGTCATTTAGCAGGATATTGCGGTTTATATTAGCTAAAATGATATCGTAATTTTGTTGTGCTCGTAATAGATTCGCGTCACCGATTTTAATACGTACGTTGGATATACGGTTTGTTTTTAAGTTTTCCACGGCATTATTATATGCCCATTCGTCGATATCGATTCCGGTTACTTCAGATGCTCCCGATTGGGCTGCCATAATGGCGAGTATTCCTGTTCCGCACCCCATATCCAGTACTTTTTTATTTTTGATTTCCGGTTTGATTTCTAATATGGTTTCGAGCATGAGGGCTGTGGTCGCGTGGTGACCGGTACCGAAACTCATCTTCGGATCGATGATTATTTCATGCTCGATGCCGGGAATGGAGGCGTGAAATCCGGCTCTGACCAAAATCCGGTCTTTAACGATGATGGGGGTGAAATTTTCTTCCCACACTTTATTCCAATCCTGGTTCTCGACTTGAGTCGTTTCCCATTTGATTTGGTATTCTTGCTCGAAAAACGGGAGTATCTCCATCCGCGAAATGGCGTTCTTATCGTATTGTTTGCTGGGGATGTAGGCTTTGAATCCTTCGTCAGTATAGGAGAAGCTGTCGTAACCTAAATGGCCGAGTTCCGAGATAAGAGCATCCGTGATATCTTCGGAATAGGGGGTAATGTGAAAATTGACTTCCGTGTAATACATGCTATCTAATTTTTTGCAAAAGTAGCAAAAAATTAGATAGCTATGCTCTTCACATGAGTTTATCCAATCCTTTTAAAGATCGGTTGATTTCAATATCCGGGATTTGAAAATCCGAGAGGTTTCCGTTTAGGTATTGTTCATAAGCGAATAAATCGATCATACCGTGTCCGGACAAATTGAAAAGGATGGTTTTTTCTTTTCTTTCTTCTTTGGCGATCAGAGCTTCCCGTATGGTTTGTGCTATGGCGTGGGTTGATTCCGGTGCGGGAATGATACCCTCGGTTTGGGCGAATAGAATACCAGCCTTAAACGTTTCCAGTTGCGGGATAGCCGCGGCTTCTATCAAGCGATCTTTCAAAAGTTGACTCACGATCATGCCTGCCCCGTGATAGCGTAATCCTCCGGCGTGGATATCTGCCGGTTGAAAATCGTGGCCTAAGGTATACATCGGCAATAAGGGAGTTAGACCTACGCTATCTCCGAAGTCGTAATGGAATTGTCCTCTGGTCAGTTTCGGACAGGATTGAGGTTCGACAGCGATGATCCGGGTGTTTTTATTCTTTTTTAGCTTTCCGCGTAAAAAAGGAAAAGAGATCCCGGAAAAGTTAGAACCGCCTCCAAAACAACCGATAATGATATCCGGTTCCGCTTCTGCCTTTTGCATTTGTAAAATGGCTTCTTCTCCGATAATCGTTTGATGGAGCAGTACATGGTTCAATACACTACCTAAGGAGTAATTTGTATACGGATCGCGGGCTGCCATTTCTACGGCTTCGGATATGGCAATGCCTAAACTGCCTGATGAATCGGGATGTTCTTGTAATATTTTTCTTCCGGCCTCGGTAAGTGTACTGGGGGAGGGAATTACATCGGCACCCCAGGTATTCATCATTAGTTTTCGATAAGGTTTTTGACCGTAACTGACTTTTACCATAAATACTTTCAGATCGATTCCGAAATGCTGGCAGGCGAAACTGAGAGCGGTTCCCCATTGGCCTCCTCCGGTTTCTGTCGTCATTCGTTTGATACCTTGTTTATAGTTGTAGTAAGCTTGTGGAATCGCCGTGTTGGGTTTATGCGATCCGGCCGGGCTCGTCCCTTCGTTTTTAAAATAGATTTTAGCAGGAGTATCCAAGGCCTTTTCTAACGCATAAGCTCTCACGAGAGGGGTTGCTCTCCATATTTTATACAACTCTTGTACTTCATCGGGAATCTCGATATAGGGTTCCGTTGCGAACTCCTGGTTTATGAGTTCTCGAGCGAACAAGGGAACAAGATCCTCTTTTTTTAAGGGAAGTTTTGTTCCCGGGTGGAGGGCCGGTAGCGGTTTGTTCGGCATATCGGCCACGATGTTATACCATTGCGTCGGCATCTCTTTTTCTGAAAGCAGAATTTTTTTAGTCTTTTTCATAGTATGAAATTTGTAAGTGAATAAAAAAAGAAGCGAGCCTACTGTAGTAAACAATAGGCTCGCCTGAAATCTTTATGCAATACAATTACATAACCTCATCGTTTACTACGAAGTTTAAATAGGTGCCACCACCAATTTAAGGTTATGTATCGTTTCCTTGTCATGTTTCGTATTCTATTTGTGGGTGCTAATATAGAATATTCTTTTTTTCGATACAACTCTTTCTCCGGTTATTTAGATTTATTAGAGTTCTTTATTCTCTACGCGACGTGTCAATCGGTCTTCCAATTTCCCGATCTCCCGGTTTAGCAACTTGATCTCTTGATCCCTTTGGTGAATAAGTTCCTGTAAATATTCTATTTTTTGTTCTTTTTTGATGCATTCTTCACAAAATCCGTAAGCATTCCGGTTAATATGGCGGACGATTTTTTGATCATTAAACATATTACCGGCATTGGTTATGAGCCAATTGGCATTTAATTCCGGATAAAGTTCAACAATTCGAATGATATGCTTTTCTGAAATTTTTTCTCTGCAATTGATCCAATTACTGACTTGTTGACGGGTTTTCAAACCTAATTGTGAGCGCAATTCCTCTTGACTAATATGTTTTTCTTCTAAGAAATCGTCAAGTCTTTGATTTATTGTCATATCCATGATAGAACGATTCTAAATTTCAATACATGTATTGATTCCCATACATATTTATTCACAAAATCAATACTTTTGTCCTAAATATCGTTTATAATTTAATGATAAATATGGATAATTACCATAATTAGAGTGGTAGATTATTTAAAAGAGACTGTCATGCAACCAGACAGTATTTATAAAGTGTGCAGGGTGTCGATGATTCATTTCATCGGCACTTTTCATTTTCGGGGAAAAGAATAGGGGAAAGAGAAGGCTTCGGGTGAAACTTTTTATGTATACATCCGTAAGGGAAAGTGTTGGAACAACTTGTTAATTTAAACTGGGAAAAAAATGAAAACTTGTAGAAGAATAGGATGGATTAATTTGTTAATGGTCGTTGCGGCTTTAACGTTTGTTGCTTGTGGAAATAAGCAAAAAAATCAAAATGCGAATCAAAAGTCGGTAACGCAATCTCAATCGGTACCTGATTCTACGGATGTTGTTGTCGAAGAATCGGAGGTTCTTATCGTAACGGATAGCATCGCCCCCGATACAACGGCTCCGGCGAAGCAAACCAAACCTACGAAGTAAGGAAAAGAGGCGGTCTCTATTTGGACTACTCTTTTGGTTTTTGACTGATTGATTATCAGTACTGGTTTTGCTGAGAATTGCGCATCTGTCTTTGTAAGTATACATAGATGGCATGGACAGCCAACTAATTGCGAATACAAAGGTATATGAAATTTTTGGATTGAAACACAGAAAGAGAGTCTCTTTTACCGGAATGCGTATACAAAACAAAGCGACGTGTGTAGGGGGGCAATTTTACCGTACATGCGCCGCTTACTTATTCCGCTGATTATTATTCGTCTATATTGGTTGATGTTACGTACTCTCCATTGCTATTGGTTGCAGTCGGAGTTCGGTATTGTCCACTTGCCGAATCAGGAATATCTCCTTGAAACGGGTTTGACGAGCAAGCCTATGTGCTCGTGTTCGAGAATGTGTTCCATGCCTTTAGCGGAACGATGCCCCGCGTATAAGGCGTTGGATGGCCGCATCGGTGCGGTAATCCCATTCCCTGGCAAGCAACATGTGCAGAAAGGAGTCGATTGTCATTGTCTCGGCCATAGTAGAGGTTAGGCTTTCAGTGGAGGCGGTAGTCATGCCGCGGAGTTTCATATGGTTCATCGGTTCGACCGTCAACGTGTTGCGGGACAGTTTAAAGCTCGTGCTTATCTGCTTTATTCCCATCCCCAATGCATGACATTGGAGAATGTTTGCTATCTTTGTTGCATAGTAGAATGATTTTATCCCACCGGTCAAGACGGGAATCAAATCTACGAAAACACCTCTGTCAGACAACGTTCGGCAGGGGCATTTTTATGTTGGTATCAAGGGGGATGTTTATTTGGCACAAAGGGGCAGAATCGCTTGGTTTATGGGGGCAGCTTCCGCTGGATATTCCAGATGGCGGCTTTCGTGGTTCTCGGCGGAGTCATATGGTTACGACACCGACATGCCGTGCGGCTGAGGACGGAACGGTACCGTTACCAATCAAATAGTACGGCGCTGCTTTCTGAGGTAAAGCGCATGCAGGTTGATTCGGTGACGATGGCGCTTGCTTCCGAGACATTGCGGTTGACTCTCGGCGCATATAAGCGGTTCAGGGCGGAAGATGCCGCATCCCTCAAGCGGCTCCGGGTGAAATTAAAAACCTTGAAGCAGTGACACGGCATGAGTTGGAGGTTGCAGGTCCCATTGATGCGGCTATCCGCGATACGGTCGTAGGGCGGGATACGGTTTCGGTTCTGAGACGGAAAGTGTAGATGATTACGCCGTACATCCGGTTGGCCGGTATTATCGAGGATAACCGGCCGCATGGTAAGATGCGGGTAGCGGTGACGTTGCATCAGGCTGTATGGATAGAATACCGAGGTTGGTGGTTTTGGAGTCGGGTGAAGGCGGTCTATCAAACGATTTCGGGTGACAATCCGTATGCGGAATCAGGTATTCCGAATGTATAGGAATACGTAAAAATAAAAATAGGAGCCTTCATTTTTTTAATGAAGGCTTTTTTATTGGCTGAAATCAAAAACAAATCGTATGGCAACAGTAAAAGTGAAATTTCGTGCTTCTACCATCCCGACGAAGGAAGGCACAGTATTTTATCAAGTGATTCATAACCGTGTGGTACGACAAGTCAATCCCGGTTACAAACTCTACCCGGATGAATGGGATACGGCAAACGCGGAAATCGTCTTTCCTCCGGGTATAGAAAGCGGTCGCCGGAATTATCTTGTTTCCTTGAAAAGCGCTTTGGCGGAAGATGTCAGACGTTTCAAAGGCATCATCACCCGCTTCGAACGGGCGGCCCGGGACTATACGGCCGAAGAGGTGGCGGAACGCTTCCTTGTCTCGGCGGACAGCGGAGGGTTCATGTCGTTCGGCCGTGAACTTGTGCGGCAGTTGAAACAAATCTGCAAAATGCGTACCGCCGAGCGTTATACGACCGTCCTGAACAGTTTCGGAAGGTTTCTCGGGGAGAAGGACGTTCCTCTGGACGAGGTGGACTCCCACCTGATGGTCGAGTATGAAATCTTTCTGCATGCGAATGATGCGTGTCCGAATACCTCATCCTACTATATGCGGGGATTACGGGCCATCTACAACCGTGCCGTCGAAAAGGAACTGACCATACAGCGCAGCCCTTTCAAGCACGTCTATACAGGAATCGACAAGACCGTCAAACGTGCCGTGCCCTTGAAAATCATCCGGCAGATAAGGAAACTCGACCTGACATTGTTTCCGGCCATGGACTTCGCCCGGGACATTTTCATGTTCTCGTTCTACACACGCGGAATGTCGTTTGTGGATATGGCCTACCTGAAAAAGAAGGACCTGCAAAACGGTATACTATCATACCGCAGGCAAAAGACGGGTCAGCTACTTTTCATCAAATGGGAAAGACCGATGCAGGAGATCATCGACAAGTACGATACGGGCGGGAGTCCCTATCTGCTGCCGATTATAAAGAACGTGAATGCGGATGAACGCTGGCAGTACAAGAATGCCGCGCATCTGGTCAATAGTAAGCTTAAACGGCTCGGTGAAAAACTGGGACTGGCCATGCCCTTGACGAGTTATGTGGCCCGCCATGCGTGGGCTTCCATCGCCAAAAGCAAGAACGTGCCGCTGGCAACCATCAGTGAGGCGATGGGGCACGATTCCGAGAAAACTACGCGAATCTATCTGGCTTCACTGGATACGTCCGCTGTGGATAAGGCCAACAGCCAGATATTGAAATCTTTGTAAGTGATGAGGTCGCCGGAGTTTGTCGGACAATAGTAAAGTTCTCTTTTTAAGAGAAATAGTACGCAGTTGCAAAATTAGTGAAAACGTGGCAAACATTAAATCTCGGACAGATAAAAAAAAAAAAAAATGCCTGCACAAATTAAAAATAGCGTAAGTCTGCTTTGTAACCCGTAAAATTCTTTTTAAGAGAAATAGCATACAGACGCAAAATTAGTGAAAACGCTGAAAACGACAATGAAAACCGATAAAAAAAAATCGGTTTTCAAAAATGAATCTGGTCGGATGTTAAGTGAATACCGGAATTTGTTGTACAATTCTGCCATCCTTTAACTATAACTCCCTAAAAATAAGGCAATATTATTTCTGTCTTTCTCTTAAAAAGAGAAGTGGTTAGAAAAAGTTGTATGTATATCAAGAAATGCCGTGTCGTGTTAATTTTCTTGTATTTGCATACGCATTATACATGTATTGCAAATGATTGCCATAGAAGGATATATAAAACAACATATGTAACATATAATGGATATGAGACTGAAATTAACTGTCATCGCTGTCATGCTGACACTTTTTTCGAGTGTCAAGGCGCAGGATGTAGCATTGAAGACGAACCTGCTCGCCGATGGCTTTTTCAACCCGAACCTCGGTATCGAGGTGGGGCTTGCTCCGAAATGGACTTTGGACATTACGGGACAATTCAACGCGTGGACTCTCTCGCACGACCGTCGCTGGAAACACTGGGCCGTGCAGCCCGAGGTCCGTTATTGGCTGTGTGATCGTTTCGGCGCACATTTTTTCGGTGCGCATTTACATGGGGGACAGTACAACATCGGCGGTTTCGATGGCAAAATCAACATTTTGGGGACGGATGCCCGGAAACTGAAGGATTCTCGTTATCAAGGCTGGTTTGTAGGTGCGGGCGTGGCATACGGCTATGCATGGATTCTCGGTCACTATTGGAACTTGGAGGCGGAAATCGGTTTCGGTTATTCCTATACCCGTTACGATAAGTTCCGGTGTGCAGGATGTGGGAAAAAGATAGAAACGAACAAGCCGCACCACTACGTGGGACCCACCAAGGCGGCCATTAACCTGGTTTATCTATTCTAAATTGCAACGAACATGAAAAAGACGATATTCATACTGGCAACCTTGCTGGGCATGGGAAATATGTCGGGAGCGATGGCGCAAGACACAAAAAACATTCTACCCGGTGTTTCCATCGAGAATTTCAATATGAATCGTAACGGCAAATACCTTACTGTAGAGATGGATGTCGATTTGACCGCACTCGACGTGGACGCCAACCGCACCGTACTGCTTACCCCTCGATTGGTCAACGGGGCGGATTCTCTGGACTTGCCGTCGATAGGTATTTACGGACGCCGTCGGTATTATTATTATGTACGAAATGGTATAAGCACCATTTCGGGCGGGTCGGAGAAGTCATTTCAAGTATCGAAAAAACCGGAACAACTGGAGTATAACAACCCTATTCTCTACGAAGATTGGATGAACGGAGCCACGCTCAAGCTACATCGTAGCGACTGGGGATGTTGTCAGGAAATACTGGCGGAATACGAAGGCGATCTGGGAAGCCACCATGAGGCGTTTTTCCCCGAACTGGTATTCGTGCAGCCCAAGGCAGAAATCATGAAAAGCCGTTCGTTATCCGGTTCGGCATACATCGACTTCCCGGTGGATCAAACGGTGATTTATCCCGACTACCGTCGGAATACGGTCGAGTTAGGCAAGATACAGGCGACCATCGACTCCGTGCGCAATGACAAGGATGTCACCATCACTTCCGTATGGTTAAAAGGGTACGCCTCGCCGGAGAGCCCCTACAAACACAACACGGAACTTGCCATCGGACGTACCGCCGCACTCAAAAAGCACATAGGACAACTATACCGTTTTGCGGATAGCGTCATCCAAACCGATTACGAGCCTGAGGACTGGACTGGATTGCGCCGTTACGTGGAACAATCGAATATCGACCACCGTGCGGAGATTCTGGCTTTGATAGACAGCGATATGGAACCGGATGCCAAAGAGTCGAAAATTAAGCGCACTTACCCCAACGAGTATCGCTTCATGCTGCAAAATTTCTATCCCGCGTTGCGCCATACCGACTACCGCATAGACTACAACATCCGCACGTTCAGCGAAGTGGATGAAATAAAACGCATCATGGCGGAGCAGCCGCAGAAATTGAGCTTGGACGAGTTTTACCTCGTTGCCGGAAAGTATGAACCCGGCACGGACGAGTTCACGGATGTCTTTCAAACGGCGGTGCGCATGTTCCCGAACGATGAAACAGCCAACCTGAACGCCGCCAACGCCGCCATCCGCCGTGATGATTTCGGGACGGCACGCAAGTATCTCGACAAGGCCGGCGACTCCGCCGAGGCTGTCTATGCACGTGGAGCGCTTGCCGTGCGGGAGGGAGATTACGACACGGCACGCCGCTACCTCGGCAAGGCGAAAGAGATGGGACTTGAACAGGCCGGCAGGACGCTTGACGAACTGAACGAAAGGCAGAAATGACATCAAATCAATAATATAAATCAAAAGAGAAGAAACATATTTTCAAACAATTTAATTTAACGATATGAAAAAGAACTTTTTATTTATATCTGTATTGGTATCCCTGTTTATCGCGGGATGCTCACGGGATGAGATTGCTCCGAACGAGGAGGATGTAGGCAACGGTAAGGCTAATACCAGCTACATTGCCGTAAACCTGGTGTCTTCAGATGTTACACGTGCACGTGCCGCTTCCGGTTACCAGGATGGAGAAGATTATGAAAACAAAGTTACCAAAGTTCGTTTCTATTTCTTCACCGAGAACGGTGCCGCCACTGATGTCAAACTTCAGGGCTCCACTTATGTAAATTACTACGACTGGCCGAACGTGGAGCAGATAGGTGGTACAATTGACACGGATGATATTGAAAGTAAACTTAAGGCCACTATTGTCATCAGCACCAAGTCCGGAGACAAACTTCCCCAGATGATGGCGGCTGTGCTGAATCCCACCACTAATTTGGGCAACGAGTCAAAGAGTCTTGATGACCTAAAGGCGATTTCCAAAGATTACGCTTCCGACGACTTCACCAAAGAGGGCTCGTTCGTTATGTTCAACTCCGTATATGGAAATAAGGGTGCAGAGGTCTGCGCTGTTCCCGTAAAGGCTGAAAACCTGTGTAAGGAAGAGTCTGAGGCCAAATTACATCCCGTCACCATATATGTTGAGCGCAGTGTGGCCAAAGTTACGGTCAGTTTGGGTGGTGCAGTAAAACTCGCTGGCACTGACAAACTGCCACTGAAAGATAAGAAAGGGAATGCACTCACAGCTGACGGAAAGCAGGTTTACCTAACACTTGAAGGCTGGGCCCTGACCGCAGAAACCGATAACAGCAGACTTGTCAAGAAAATTAATCCCACGTGGCCAAGTGATTGGTGGAACGGCACACACCGCAGTTTCTGGGCCATGAATTCTTCTAATGCAAAGAACAAGTATAATAAGTACGCCGATATCCCTAATGCTATTGACACTGTATTGTACACCAATGAGAACGCCGCTAAGGCTGATGGTAGTGATGTTGCCGAACTGGCCAAAACCAAGGTTATCCTAAAGGGGTTCCTCTGCAATGAAGACGGCTCTCGCTTGACTTTGGTAAGACACATGGGTTCCCACTATGCCGATACATATTCCGAGATACCGTCTGAAAACCTCCCCCTCCTGAAGGCAAGTATCCTTGCCCAGCTGAAAGCCAACGGCTATAACTACTATTATGGAAACAGTACAACGCGTACACAGATTGGTACCGACGATCTTCAGATTGTAATTGCTAAACAGCTGGAAGAAGAGAACAGTACGAACAACTGTTATGTATATGCCCAACTGACAGAAGTCGCAAAAAAGAAAACATGGTACAATTCTGCGGATCAAACTGTAACAGAGACTATTAAAGCAGATACGATTAACGAGAAACTTAAGAACAAGAATATAATTGACTGGGCTTTGGTTTGGAAATCCGGTATGACCTACTATTATTACGAGATTATTCATAATGGTGAAGGTGAAAATGCTACTAAGGGCGTAGTCCGCAACCACGTGTATAAGACAAACGTGACAGGGATAGCTGGCTTCGGCACCCCTGTCTACGATCCTGAGCAGGTGATTTATCCCGAGAAGCCCGACCCCAATGATCACTACATTGCGGCTGAAGTCAAGATTCTGTCCTGGCGCATTGTCAATAATGACTATACTTTGGATTGGTAATGAACCTGACCGCCCGAAGGCGTTCCTGATACTTATGATGAGTGGGAAACGGCTACCGTCTCCCACGCATCATACAATAATCAAATAAATAAACACAGTACCCGCCCACCGGCACACAAGGGAGGTGCGGCATCGGAAACCTGTACATAAAACAGGTATCCCACTTGACGAGGAAATCCGGATGCGGAAGTTCCGCACATCATACATATATAAGTAACACTGGTATAAACTATACAAAAGAGTATACGATATGGATATACAGGCATTGATAAGGAATGTGGTAGTGAAGGTCGGCGTGGCGTCGGTCTGCCTGTTGGTTCTTCCGTCATGCAGTAACAACTGGCTCAATGAAGAAGAAGGCGATTGTTCGGTGTATTACCGGCTCAAATTCCGTTACGACAGGAACCTGAAGTGGGCGGATGCTTTTGCAAACGAGGTTTCATCGGTGCATCTGTATGCCTTCGACACGTCGGGCATACTGACATGGCAGCGGGAAGAACAGATAGATCCGTCTACGGCGGAGAACTATTCGATATCGCTCGACCTGCCTGCCGGCGACTATCGGCTGTTGGCATGGTGCGGTCTCAGGAACGACGGCGGGCATGAAGAGTCCTTCTCCGTACCTGAAGCCCGTGTCGGCGAGACCCGGATGGAGCAGTTGCAATGTGCGTTGAACCGCCAGCATGACGAGTCAGGTGCCTACAGCAAAGAAAGGCTTTATCGACTCTTTCACGGCACTTTGGATGTATCGCTGCCTTCTAACGACGACGGAGGCAGTTACGACTATACCATGTACCTGACCAAGAACACCAACCATATCCGCATCATACTGCATCATCTATCGGGAGAGGATGTGGATGTCAATCAATTCACCTTCCGCATAGAGGACGAGAACGGGTTGATGGCTCATGACAACGAGTTGCTGGAAGACGAGAACATCACTTACCGTCCTTGGAAAATGCAGAACGGCGAGGCCGGCCTGGGGAAAGCCGATTCCCGTGCCATCATCCATGTAAAGGGTGCTATCGCTGACCTGACTGTAGGACGCATGATGGAAACCCATCGTGAAAAGATGTTCCTTACCATCACCAACCGAGAGGGCGGGATTGTGGCCCGCATCCCGGTGATCGACCATGCTCTGCTGGCGAAAGACTATTACGAGGAGGAGTACAATCGCACGATGACCGATCAGGAGTTTCTGGACCGCGAGGACGACTATGTGATGACCTTCTTCCTCGACGAGAACAACAAGTGGATTAGCAGCTACATACTGATTCAATCTTGGCGGGTGGTGCTGAGTAACGTTGATGTTGAATAATTAGGAAGAAGGATTGGACTGATGAAACCGAACATTATACATAGCATTGCAGTCTGCCTGGCGGCATTCGCACTGCCTTTTATGGTGGCGTGCAGCAGTCGGGAAGAATCCTTACCGGAGGACACTATGGAAGCTGCTCTTTGTTTGAATATAGAGCCGATTGTACAGACGAGGTCGGAACTGGCAGAACTGCCTGACAACGAGAAGATGAAAAGTGTGCGCGTCGTGATCCTGCATGCTGATGGGACGGTGGAACATAACGAATTTTATCGGTTGGGCGGTGCGGTAGAGCGAAAATACATATTACTTAAGGTAAAACCCAACGAAAAGAAAAAGATATTCCTCTTCGCCAATGAAGAGAGCGTATCGACTGTAGAAGGCGTAGCGGGGCCAAACCAAACGCTGACCGGTTTCTTCGACAATTATGCAGAGAGTACGTCCGGCTTTGAAGCTGCGGTGAACGGGCTCTATTTCGCTCCGGACTACTCGGGCGGAAAATCCATCCCGATGTCCTCCATGTACGAAATAGATTTCCCTGAAAAAGGAAGTTTCTATGGGACGTTCTACGTGGTACGTGTCGCCACCAAGTTCACGGTGAACTTTATGAACTGGCGTGGCGAGAAAGTGACTGTGAACAATTTCACCATAGCGAGCCATGCCGACAAGAACTTTCTGATGGCGCATGTCGATGACACCGAACAGAACCGACAATTATTCAATGGGAAAACTTGGATAAATTGGTTGAAGGAGGTTTCCGACGCTTCGTCCGAAAATGACGATTACGCCACCACGGAAGCCGCCGGCTGGTTGAAGGACTACCAATTACCTACACAAGCGGATAAGACAAAGACCTATACCCACGGGACGGTTACTTTAGGAGTACCGGCAGTTGATATGGAAAACCCTGATAACTCAAAACCGGGTGTAGCAGAGAATGTTCCCGTTTTCTACCTGCCCGAGAGCATGAACCCCAAGGCGGGTACAACGGATGGCGAGCAGGAGTACACCCTGACAATTAATATAGACGGAAGGAGTGAACCTTTTGTCTACACGCTGCCCAACTTGAAGGCACTTTTTCGTAACACCCATGTCGTGGTGGACATAACATTGTATAATAGTAATGAAATCGTAGTTGATGTGATTCCATATAGCGAAAAATTCCTTTATCCAGCATTTGGATTGTAAAAAAATAAATGGAAAGAAGTATATGAAGAAGAGTTTTACACAATATATGATTGTCTTCCTGATGAGTTTTATCGTTGCCGGTTGTCAGGACGAATTTCTGAAGGAAGAAACCATAGGCGAAGGTCACGCGATGGTTTCCGCCACATTGGACTTCAAACCCATGTCCTCGGCGCTAGCCCGTGCACGGACTGCCGGGGATGCCCTAAAGGATATCAGCTCTCTGCATGTATTGTTGTATGATTACGAAACAAAGGCACTGAAAAAGAGCTGGGAGATAAAAGGATACACCATGTCCGATGAAGACCGTAAAAACACGGATGCGGAAAACGGGCACAGCGCGGAAGAAAAAACGAGACGCGCCACTTTCAAGCTGCCGGAAGAAATCGAATTCGGCAAGTATTATATGTATGCCGTTGCGAACATCCCCGACTTACTTACAAACTCGAAGTACTCTGAAGCCATAAAAACAGTGGAAGACCTCAAGAATATTCCCCTCGCATGGGACTCCGAAAACATAGCTAACAATGGCCAGATGATAGGCTTTTTTACAAAAAAATCTGTTCCCGCTCTATCAGCGGACGACGAGTCTCTTGTAGTGAATGAAAAAAGCGTAAAACTCCACGCGTGGGTGCGCCGTGCGGCTTCCAAAGTGACCATCGCTTATGACGGCTCGAACCTCAAAAAAGATGTATCCATCTATATTATGGCTGCCTCCATAAAGGACATACCCAGATCATGTCCGCTGGGAATGCCTAATACACCTGCCCACAATGATTTACTCGTACATGACGGAGGTATTATAAAATATTTCGAGGGCGATATCCAACCCGATGTGGACGGTTTCAAAGACCATTATAAGGCCGTTATCACTAACCAAACGCCGACATACGGGTCGGATCATTCGGAAACGGCTGATGCTCTCTTCTTCTACGAGAATATGCAGGGCGAAGGTAAGGACAAGACGCAGACGGCCCCCGGACCGGGAAATAACAACGGCAATGACCATGCCATAGGCTATCCCAATCCGGATAAAGATGTCGAGGGTTCCGGCTGGAAAGACAACAAACCTTACGGCACTTATATCGAGGTCAAGGCGATATACCAATCGACGAATACCGAGCGCCCCGGAAACGGAATCATAACTTATCGCTTCATGCTCGGCAAAGACATATACAGGGACTACAACGCAGAACGTAACCATCACTACAAACTGACCCTGAAATTCAACAATTTCGCCAATGATTATGACTGGCACATAGAATACAAGGAACAGGTCCTTGAGGTGACAGAGCCTAAAGTGATGAATTACCAGGGAAAGGTCTTCGTCCCTGACAATTCATTGCCCAACCGCGGGCATAAGTTCAGTGACAAAAACACTGTAACAGTTACGAGCTATATAGAGGAGAACGAGAAAATAAAGATGGATTTCTCGATAAAGTACCGTGACTCCGGTAAGGCGGATTTTTCCGATGCTTCCGAGTGGCTCGAATGCGTTATTGAAGATGGCGATGTCCCATACGAGAAAAAGGTGGGGTTCAAAGTCAAAGAAGAGAGACTGCAACCCGATGAAAAAATAAACATAAATGCCAAACTGCAATCCGCTCCCTCGAAAGGTTCGAAAGACGCCCCTTACAATCTTGCAGATCCGAATGGTACACCTAACAGTATCGTCTGCACGGCCAACTGCTACATGGTCGATGCTCCGGGATGGTATATCTTTCCTTTGGTATATGGCAATGCGATTCACAACGGGATAGATAATAAAAGTTCCTACACATATACCGGCGGAAGTACTGGTGATAATATATTGTCAGTGTTCAGGAACCATCTCAATAAGCCTATTACAAGTCCCTATATCAAAAAAAACGAAGGTTGCAACCCCACAAACGCGTACTTCGTATGGCAGGACGTGAACGATCTTCTGCGTCCAAGCTATACGTGGGAAAGTGAGCCGCATGACGAATCCCCGACATATTTACCGGATGCTTACGATGGAAAAGGAGGAATCAGATTCTATGTCGGTGCGAATATTAAGCAGGGAAATGCCATTATAGCGATAAGCGACAAGGCACCTGAAAAAGTAAATGATGGTACGTGGAGGGTTATTTATCCCAATGCTATATGGAGCTGGCACATCTGGGTAACCCGTCTCGATGTCGAGGACAGCGACAAGACCATCAAGGTCACCGCCCATGATACTAATCGCAAGTTTGAATTCATGCCGATGAATCTAGGCTGGTGTTCCGAAGACGGAGAGGAAATAAAGTATTACAAAGAACGCGAGTGTGAGGTCCAGTTTATTTCCGGTAATAAGATACAGACGATAAAGATTGTCAAAAAATCGCACATGGCTTTCACCCGTGGCAATAATCCCTATTACCAGTGGGGGCGCAAGGATCCTTTCGGTGGAAGAACAGAAGACAGGGTTAATAAGAAGAGATGGAATTACATAGGATATGATGTCAACGATAATCCTCCGCTGCTCACAGGTTACTTCGATGATTCAAAGTTGACCACACGTGCTGCCCTGCACTTGCTTATACAGAAACCAGATACATGGCACAATCCACCACGAACAACGGGGACGGGAGGACATGATTTTGACAGCGACAACAAAACATACGCCAATCTGTGGGAAGGACGCCCCGGAACAGACCCGTCAGCTCAAATTCTTAAGACCATATATGATCCATGTCCGGTAGGTTATCAGGTATCCCATTATAATGCTTTCACCGGCTTCACGACCACGGGTAACAACACCGATTACTCTCCGGAATGGTACGATGTGCGGGTTGAGAACATCGCTGACTACGATGAGACGACCCAGTCGTGCGGAATATATTCGGATAACCTCTACGAGTTTTATACGAATCCCGATAAATACCAGTCGATCATATTCCCCCAGACCGGTTATCGGGATTGGAATAGTTATGCGGATGTCTATCATCTGGACAAGATCGGCTATGTCTGGGCAGCGGGAAATGTGAAAAATGACGACAACAACTCTTACAATTTCGAGTTTTCGCGCATGGATGAAGGAAGCAATAGCTATGTACGCCCGAAAAACACCTTCTATCCTTGTGACGGCTTCCCCGTGCGTCCGGTCCGCAACGGTAACCACGGCATAAACACGCCTTAAAGTTTGTCGTTATGCAAGATGCCGAGTTTCGTTATAGCACCGTGCAGGAACGGTACCGTATTGTCAAGATGGCCGTGAAAGAAATCCGCGAACAGGAAGAGTTGGAAAACCTCATTACGGCCCTCGCCTCCGGCAACGCGGAAGAGCTGGATGCGTATTGCGGCGAGGACAAGGTTATCCGCGTCTATAACGATTTGCAGCTCGGGTTAGCAGGAGACATCACGCTTACCATTCCGGATGGATATGCACTTGATGGTACGGGGCATAACCTGACAGTCACCGGTGGAGATTTGACGATTAGCGGTGGTGTAAGTGGTTTGTACATCACCAGAAAAAGCAAAATCAATCGGAGCAGCCTTGAAAAAGAGAACGGGTCTAACCGGGTAAGAGGGTGCAAGCCGGAGACGGAAGCGAAATATCGTTCAGCACTGGAGTTGTACACTGCCACTGATCTTTCCTATGTCGAGATAGGTCGGCAGTGCGGAGTTTCTCTCAGCGGATTTTCCCGATATATCCGTACCTATCATCGCCATTTGATGCTGAAACGAAAGGGTATCAAATACAGTCTGGAGGAAGCCGGCAGTATTAAAATAAGTCAGCGATGCGGACAGCGTCCCGAAACACATGCCAAATACAAGGAGGCTATTGCGGCGTGTGACAGCATGGAATATATTGCATGCAACGTATCGCAGATTGCCTGTGAATTCGGATTGGACGGTACGAACCTTGCCAGACAGTTGATTACACATTATCCCGACGTGCTGGAATTTCGTGAGCGGACACGTCAACAGTTGGGTTTGAACGATAACCTGCCGCGCGGTATGCGCCAGTGGTGCAAAGAACAGTATGCCGAGGCGGTGGAACTTTTGCGTGCCGACCGTTATATCACGCTACAGGATGCCGCCAAGCGTTGCAATGTCTCCTACACCGGATTGAAACAACACTTGATATTCTACCACAAGGAGTTGGTTGAAAATCGCATCAAGATACGCGAACGGGCTGTAAGACAGCAACGCAAGGGCAAGATAACGGGGCGTGGAACGCTTCATGCTCCTTCCCCTGAAACAATTGAGAAATACGCGGAAGCCCTACACTGGTACCGCACTACGCCGTTGTCCGCCAGAAAGATAGCCAAGCAGACGGGGGTGTCGATAAAAGGGTTTTACGAATACTTGCAAACATGGCACAAGGACTTGGTTTGCAGGCGAAAAGGCATTCCTTACGAGGAAGGCAAGCCTGTGGACTGGTCATCCGTGCGAAGATATAACCCTGCTACGGCAGCCAAATACGCGGACGCCATAGCCCGGTTGAAAGAGGGCGGACTTACAACGGCAAAGGTCGCCGCCGAGTTCGGTCTGCATCCGGAATGCTTTAGACAATACCTGAAAGAACACGAGCCGGAACTGCACGCCAGCTTGGGAATGAAAAAGACGGAGAACGGTAAAATGGTATCGCCTCAAAGCATGGAGAAATACGCGGAAGCCATACGCCTGTATGAAACGACCCCGGAATCCTTGAAATCCATCGCCCGCCGTTTCGGACTGCACGCCTGCTCGCTGGGACAATTTATCAAACGGCATTTCCCCGAACTTATGGAACGCCGTAACCTGCGGGAAAAAGAAAGGAACCGGAAAGGCGAAAAAGAGCGGTCGGAATCTACCGAATTCGCCTTGAAAAAGGAGACCGAGGAAAAAGTGCATCCTACAGGCATTGGTCCTGCGTAACTCGGCGTATTTTTTCGCGTTGTTGGAACTGTCGACGATTTGGTTGTTTTTGATGCGTTTTTTTTCTTTGAAACGTAATTCGAGATAGTCTGAAGAACCGACTTGACCTCCGATTAGGTTTGTTTCACTTCGTCAAAGCAATGTGAATGTTGAACCGGAGACCTGTTGCGTTCTTCCGATTCCCGCGTGTCGGCCATATGCAGGTATTTGGTACGCAAATCGAACAACAGTTTGTTCTTGGCAGTCGCTTCCGCACGGCCGACACGGAAACTCTGTGATTTGGCGTCTCAATCCTCTAATGAACCGGTAATATATTAATACCCTTGGTACGCGGGTATAGCCGGTTTTAAAGAATATCATCTCCAGCTTGACCATTTTCTGGTCCTTGGGGTTTTGTTTGCCCCGGATGTTGATCGTGTACATAATAAGGATAACGTGTTAGTTAAATGGTACTTTTAATTCGCCTTGGTAGGCATCAAGTCAGCTTAATTAACCTACATAGAAGCCTATTTGAAAAGTGTAGGACTCTCGGCGAAATAGTGGTTATACGGTTTAATCCGTACTTGTATCGTTTGTTAACACGTTATCAATCAGTGAATTTTAAGCAAAATTAAAATTCATTTCGAAAATAAAGGTAACCCACAAAGAGACCGCTTTTTTATAAGATCATTTGGGGCATAAATTCAAAACTGTTGTATTTGGGACGAAGCCGTTCCGTGTTATAGAATTTTTGGACGTCGACTAATTTTTTCGAGCTGGTGACGATCTCGATGGGAGCGTTGTCGTAGCGACCGTTCCTGAGGATGACCAATCGTCCGTGTAATCCTTTGTTGATTAAATCCAAGGCGAGATTCCCGTATGCCATAGGAACAATAGAATCTAAAGCGTCCGGATCTCCGCAACGCACGAGATAACCTAATTTTTGGGTAATGGTGTCAATGGCTTCTCCCCGGTTGAATTGGGGGGTCAGCTCTTTCAGTTGCCGAGAAATCAGGTCTCCTATTCCTCCCAACTTTTTATGCCCGAACATATCCTTTTCTTCGCTTTGGAAAATCATATCTCCTCCGGAATAAGTCGCTCCTTCTGAAACCAAGACGACAGAATACCTGCTTGGATTGGTAAACCGGTCTTCGCAGAGCAACTCCGTCAACAGCTCTATATCGAACTGGTATTCGGGGATAACGCATCGATTGGCTGCTCCGGCCAACGTGGGTAACATGGCCGTGAATCCGGCGTATCGGCCGAACACTTCCAAAACCAGGATACGCTCGTGTGAACCGGCAGAGGTCCTTAGATCATGAGTAAGGGAGATGGTTCTGGTAATACAGGTGCTGAAGCCGATACAGTAATCGGTTCCGGGCACATCGTTATCCATCGTTTTGGGAATGGCGACAACTCTTACCCCTTCTTGGCTCAATCTGACCGCGTAACTGAGGGTATCGTCTCCTCCAATGGGTATTAGAAAATCTACTCCTATAAAATCTAAGTTCTTCAATACTTCCGGTGTTAAATCGTTTATATCGTCCGTGTACTTGTCTTGTAAATGTTCCGGAACGCTTGCTTTGGGTACATGGGATGCCCGTGTTCTCGAGGTATGGAGAAAAGTTCCTCCCGTACGTCCTGCTCTGTTTACGATTTCTTCCGTCAATTCGAAAAAGTTATCCGAATTGTCATACTCGGGATCACGGATAATGTCAATGAGTCCTTTCCAACCTCTCCGTATTCCGATTACTTTATAGCCTTCTCTCAGAGCCCTTATTGTTACGGCTCTGATGGCCGGATTCAGGCCGGGGACATCTCCTCCTCCCGTTAATATTCCAATGATTCCTTTTGTTTTTTGTCCTTTCATAGTTTAGCTATTTTTGTGTTCGTAAATTCTCTTCTAATGTAAATAAAATTGTTCAATAGATACGGTAATTTAAGGTTTAAGTATGTATATTTGTCCGATTTTTGCACGATGGAACAAATATTTTTATTATGGAGAATCTTCGGATTATATGGGAAGGGTATGGGTTTTACGGGTATGTGGCGATTTTTCTGCTTTTTTTGTGGGGGATTCACCTGTTTTACGTCATATATAAGAGTACCTCCGTTTTGCGAAAGGATAAAAAAAGAGTGGGAGGTTCGAAGGAAGGGGTTTCGGTTATTATTGTTTCCCATAATAATGCCGAATTCCTGAAGAGAAATCTGCCGAGTTTTTTAATGCAGTTTTATGAAAACTACGAAGTGATCGTGGTTGATGAGTGTTCGGAGGACGATACTCAGGATGTTTTGGCCGAGATACAAAAGGCGTATCCTCAGTTACGCTATACGCGTATCTTTCCCGACACGAAATTTCGTTTTACGAAGAAACTGGCGATTAATATAGGAATATTGGCGGCGAAACATGACATATTGCTGTTTTCAGAGAGTTATTGTCGTCCTGCTTCCTCTTTTTGGGTAAGAACGATGCAATCCTATTTTGATAAAGATACGGCGGTCGTATTGGGATTCTCCAATTATATCGAGGATGGACCGGGTATAATGAAACGGCGGTGTTTTCGGTTATTACGTTTTTTGAAAATGTGTTTTCTTGTGAAATCGAAAAAATATATTTTGGGTGATGGATGTAACATGGCGTATAGAAAATCGTATTACATAAAGAATCGCGGTTTCACGGGAAATTCGCAATCATATTTAGGTTACGATAACGATATGGTTAGGGAATTGTCTAAATTTGGAAAGGTTCGAGTGGTAAAAGACCCGAATAGTTATATGATTGTAGATGAAAACGATAAGAAGGGTGGAGTGGATGAGATTTCTTATTACTTTGCCAGTAAGTTCAAATGGCCGATCGCGTTGCGTGCGCAAGTGGAAGGGGATGAGATTGTGCGTATTTTATTTTACGGCTTGTCATTTTGCTTTATAATTATGGGTGTTTTTGAGGAATATTTATTAATATTAGTTCTTTTAACATTTTTATTAGATTTTATATTGTTAAATATTTACTCTAAGCATCTAAAACAAAGAAAATTATTCCTAACTTCGTTAGTCGTAAGTACAGTGGGTTTTGCCTATCGATGGTACTGGAATGGATATTCATTTTTTAACAGAAAGAAATGGAGATAACGAATAATTTATCAGAAAAAGCGCTTTATGATTATAAAATTGTAAAGCGAGCGATTGGGGGTGACGAAAAAGCTTATGCAGAGTTGTTTAAAAGGTATAAAGATTCCGTCTATTTCATGATATTGAAGATGGTGAATAACCGTACCGATGCGGAAGATTTGATGTTCGAAGCATTTGAAAAGGCTTTTGCGAGTTTAAATTATTATTCACCTCAATTTGCTTTCAGTACGTGGTTATTTAAGATCGCATCGAATAATACCATTGATTTTATACGAAAGAAAAAAGCTTTAACCGTTTCTTTAGATAAAGATGATATCAATCCGGACGACCGGGGATATATCAATAGTGTTCCGGCGGATGTATTAAGCCCGGAAGAAGAGACAATTCGCAATCAACGCGCAGAATTCATGCGTGAAAAAGTGGCGATGTTGAAAGGACGTTATCGGAAATTGATCGAATTACGTTACTTTGACGAATTTTCTTATGAAGAGATTGCTCAGGAGTTGGCGATTCCCTTAGGAACTGTTAAAGCTCAGTTGTTTCGGGCAAGGGAGCTATTGCTGAATATTTTGCAGAATAGTGAAATTGCTCGGGAGAATGAGAGGATTTAAGTTTTTCCTGTTATTTTTTTTCTTTTATGGCATATATAGTGTTAACGGACAGGTTGAGAAGCAGGATAATCTGTTCGTTACGGGAGTAGTGTGCGATCGGGATAGTATTTTTCCGCTCCGGAACGCTCTCTGCCGATTGGATAGTACTTACCGGGGAGTAGACGAGGACGGGCGTTTCGCTTTTGAGGTAAAGATGGGGGATACGTTGGTCTTTTCTCACGTGGGGTATGTGCCCGTGAAAATAGTCGTTAGCGATACGCTTACTCAAAGAGATTATCTGTTAGGGATTTTTATGACTCGGGATACTGTATTATTGGCGGAGGTTGTGGTCATCCCCCGTTATGTATTGGAAGATTATAAGCCGGACCGCAGTATGGAGAATGCCTTATATAATGAAAAAGGGATTGTTGCCGGGGCTTTTTCTCCGGTAACGAAAATGGACCGGGAGATGAATCGGAAAATGCAGATAGAAAAATTTGCTCATACGGTAGAGAACAAGGGACATGTGGATGTTGGATTTGGAGTGGGGGTCCAATCGATAAGGACGATTCGTAAGCTTTATATGTCTCGGAAATTATATGAACGGTTTCGCCCGATTCGACAGGATGAAGTGGACCTGTTAAAGAAAATTTTTTATGTAGAAAAAAGGGAAAAACGAGCCAACTAAAAGAAGAAAGACTATCTTTGTAACTGAAACTATTTCCACCGGGAAGTCCGTTTCCAGTTAATCGATTTATTAATAACAAAGTTATATTTTATGAAAAATTTTTCGATAGGATTAAATGTGTTATTGTTAGTTGCCGTGGTCGTGTTGTATATTTTGCATTTTGCAGGAAGTAATAAAGCAGGCAATGAATCGGAAGGAGTAAAAGTTGTTAATCCTGAGGCTAAAATCGTCTATATCAATATGGATACCTTATTGAGTAATTACACTCAGTCGAGAGAATTGAATGAGGCTTTTTTGAAAAAGATAGAGAAGTATAAGACGGACATGAACGTGAAAATGAAATCCCTGGTAAAGAGACAAGACGAATATCAACGTAAGTTGGAGAATAACGGGTTCGTGACCCGGGAGAGTGCCAATCAGGAGTATTACGATATCGTACTCGAAAGTCAGAATATGGAGCGTTTGAAACAGGAAACTCAAGAGAGTATACTGCGTGAGCAGAACGAAATCAATAAAAAGTTGTATGATGTTATTATTGCTTTTTTGAAAGAATACAACAAGGAAAAAGGTTATAATTTAATTTTGAGTACAACCTTGGGTGGAACTGTTTTTTATGCAGAAGACGGATTTGATATAACGCAAGACATATTGAAACAGTTGAATGCACAATATAAGAAGAAATAAATAGGATAGATAATAAAGAGAAAAGGCTGAATAAATCAGCCTTTTCTTTTATATGAAAAAGTTTATGGATTTTAAGTATACGATTGAAATAGTTGCCGATCCGGAAGAGGTGTTTGCAGCTTTGACCAATCCTTTTCAAATCGAGCTTTGGAGCGGTTATCCGGCACAAATGAAGGCTGAGAAGGGGTTTGTTTTTTCTCTTTGGGAAGGAGATATCTGTGGTGTGAACTTAGAGATAGAGCCTTACAAGAGGGTGGTGCAGGAGTGGTTTTTCGGAGAAACAGAAAACCCTTCGGTAGTAACGATCGAATTGAAGAAGAAAAAAGAGACGACTCGCGTGGAGTTATTGCATACTCATATTCCGGACGAGGTGTATGATGAAATCGTGGAAGGCTGGAAAGAGTATTACTGGGGGGCGATAAAGGGGATGTTGGAAATGTATTGATATAAAATCAGTAAAAATGCGGATGTATTGAAAAAAAATGTATCTTATTTTTGTCGCTGAATAAATTTAAGAATTAGTCAGATGAGTAAATGTAAGATTTCCGAAGATTGGACCTCAGCAATAGTGGGGTGGTTTATTATTTTATTGATAATTTTTCAGTTGAAACCGCAGTGGCCTTCCTTTAGCTGGCCGGATGCAGATGTCTTGATTAATAAGGTATTTGCTTTAGATAACGTGGGGCATGCTCTTTTGGTTTTTGGGTTTATGTTTATTATGGCGTTGATTGCCGGAAGAATGAACGGCCGTAGTTTTAGATCCGTTATCTATAGTTTCCCTGTCGTGTTCTTTTTGACGCTTTTGGCTATGGTGGTCGGCGGGAATAAATTTTTAAAGGATTGGGGATTGGAGACGGTGATATTCAGTTTATTAATCGGCCTTTTCATCAGCAATGTTTTTTCTATTCCCAAGTGGTTGAAAGAGTCCCTTTCTTCGGAGCTTTTTGTGAAAATCGGATTGGTGTTATTAGGAACGACCGTATTGTTCGGAGACTTGCTGAAGTCCGGTTCGCTGGGGTTGATACAGTCTTGTATCGTTGTCTTCGTGGTGTGGAATTTTTGTTTCTGGTTATGCAAGAGAATGGGTATTGATAAAGAGATGGCTTTAATGTTATCCAGTGCTGTTTCCATCTGTGGCGTATCGGCAGCCGTGGCCACGGCTGGAGCAATCAAAGGGGATAAAACCAAATTGTCCTATGTCGTTTCGTTGGTTTTGGTAGTAGCGGTTCCGATGATCATACTTATGCCGGCCCTGGCTAAATTGCTCGATTTGCCGGAAGATATGGCCGGAGCATGGATCGGGGGAACTATCGATACTACCGGGGCGGTGGCCGCAACAGGCGCTATATACGGGGAAGTCGCTTTACAGACCAGTACCATTGTGAAATTTTCTCAGAACGTATTGTTGGGTATTGCCGCTTTTTTAATCAGCATATATTGGTCCTATACCAAAAAGGAGGTAGAGGGCGTAGAGGAAAAACCGACTTTAAAAGTGATATGGACCCGTTTCCCGAAGTTCGTGTTGGGTTTTGTAGCTGCTTCTTTGGTATTTTCTTTTCTGATAGACCCTTCCGTTGTGAGTGAGGCAAAACCGATTCTGAAAAATATTCAGGGTCTCTGGTTTGCCCTTGCGTTTACTTCAATCGGTTTGGAAACGGATTTCAGGAGTTTGATTACCTCCGAAAACAGACGTTCGACTTATGCTTTTCTGGGAGCCCAGGTATTTAATGTGTTTTTTACCTTATTGATAGCTTGGCTGTTATTTGGTGTATTGAGTTGAGAATGATATTTTTAATTCTTCATTTTTAATAATATTCGGATATTGTTTATATTTTTGTGTGCAGTTCATGATGTTAAACCTAAAAATGATATTATATGAAGTTTTTTATTGACACCGCAAATTTGGACCAGATTAGGGAAGCTAATGATTTGGGGGTATTGGACGGAGTGACGACAAATCCTTCGTTGATGGCCAAAGAAGGAATAAAGGGAGTAGAAAATTGCAAAAAACACTATATCGAAATATGCAATATTGTAGATGGTGATGTAAGTGCGGAAGTGATCGCTACGGATTATGAAGGAATGATAAGAGAAGGAGAGGAATTAGCTGCTTTACATCCCAATATCGTGGTGAAGGTACCTTGCATCGCGGATGGAATTAAAGCGATAAAATATTTCTCTGGAAAAGGAATTCGTACGAATTGTACTTTGGTTTTTTCACCGGGGCAAGCTTTATTGGCTGCTAAAGCTGGTGCTACTTACGTCTCTCCTTTTGTTGGTAGATTGGATGATATCAGTAGTGACGGTATTGAATTAGTGGAAAAAATTGTTGATATGTATGCTTATTACGGATACAATACTCAGGTGTTAGCCGCTTCGATTCGTCATACGCAACATATTATTCAATGTATAGAGGCCGGAGCCGATGTAGCGACCTGTCCGTTGAATGCTATCAAGGGGTTATTGAAACATCCGTTGACGGATAGTGGTTTAGCCGCATTTCTGGCTGATTACAAGAAGGTGAACTCGTAAATCAGCGGGTTATGTTTGTACGCTTATTCGAGGATAATCCCAATGAAAGGGAGATTCGAAAGATTGTGGATTTGTTACACGACGGAGGCGTGATTATTTATCCTACCGATACGATCTATGCTATCGGATGCGATATTAATAACGTGAAAGCGGTGCAACGGGTATCGGCCATCCGCGGCGTGAAAGCGGAAAAGGCGAATTTCTCGATGATATGTAAAGATTTGAGTAACATATCCATTTATGCAAAAGTGAATAATGAGGTGTTCCGGACGATGAAGCAGTATATACCGGGCCCTTACACTTTCGTGTTGCCTGCCACGAATAAATTACCGAATGTGTTGATGAATAAGCGGAAAACGATAGGGATTCGCATTCCAAATAATTTTATAGTGCAGGCCATTGTAAAAGAGTTGGACGGGCCTTTGCTGACGACTTCCGTAAAGGGAGGTCCCGATGAAGAGGTCGAATACATTACGGATCCGGAATTGATTCATGAAAAATATGAAAAATTGGTAGATCTGGTCATTGACGGAGGGTACGGTAAAAATGTTCCTTCTACCGTATTGGATTGTACGGGAGATGAAATAGCCGTGATCCGTCAGGGATTAGGGGAATTATAAGACCGCTTTTATGCTATAACGGCGCTTTCTTTTAAGATGGCGCCGTTTTTTATTGTTTGTTCCGAACGCAATTATTTTTTCCAGAAAGTTCTGCTAAATAAAACGAGTACGGTGAATACCTCCAGACGACCGACTAACATTAGGATTGCCAGGAATATTTTTGCAATACCGGGAAGGATGGAAAAGTTACCCATCGGGCCGATCTCTCCAAATCCCGGTCCCACGTTACTCAGGGAGGTAATAACGGCGCTACAGGCTGTCGCGATATCTTTCGTGAAAAAAGACATGATAACGCTGGAGATGCCGAATATGAAGATGTATAGAATGGCGAATCCCATCACTCCGCTCATGATGTTCGGATGCACGCTTTTGTTATTGTATTTCACGTTAATGATGCCGTTGGGGTGTATGATTCGCTTCATCTCGATGAACGAATTTTTAAACAACAGGCTTATGCGAACGCATTTTAGTCCACCGGAGGTGGAACCCGCCGAGGCTCCGACAAACATCAAGACGAAAATAATTATACCCAAGAGAGGAGGCCACAGAAGGTAATCGGTCGTCGCGTAGCCGGTGGTCGTTTGTATGGTAACGACTTGGAACAGGGCATCGCGAATGCTTTTCTCTAAATCGGAATATCCGTTAAAATAGAGCCCTAAAGCGATGATCGTACTGGATACGACGACAATAAGAAAATAGAGTTTGAATTCTTCATCCCGGAAAGGATTGCGTATCTTTTTTAAGATTACGGAGTACATGAGTCCGAAATTGGTTCCTGCCAAAAACATGAAGATAATAAATACATATTGAATATAGGCTGAGTCCCAGTAAGCGATGCTATTTTGTTTCGTTGAATACCCTCCGGTCGCCATGGTGGTGAATGAATGACAGATGGAATCGAAAAGATCCATCCCGCCTAAAAGAAGGAAAACCGTTTGCAGAAGGGTCAAGGACAAGTATAGAGTCCACATGCGCTGGGCCGTTGAGGTGAAGGTGGCCGTGAATTTATCGTGGGTCGGGCCTGTTACTTCCGCCACGAACATATCCCGTCCTTCAATTCCGAAACCGGGTAAGATGGCCAGCAGCAATACGATGATACCGATACCTCCCATCCATTGGGTCAGGGAGCGCCAGAATAAAGTCGCGTGCGGTAGGGCTTCGACATTGTTAATAATGGAAGAGCCCGTCGTGGTGAATCCGGACATCGTTTCGAAGACGGCATCGACAATAGAGGGGATGGTATTGCCAAACAAGTAAGGTAGACAACCGAATACGGTAAAAATGACCCAGGTAGAGGTTACGATAAAATATCCGTCTTTCTTTGCTAAAACCCGGTCCTTTACTTTTACCGTAAATGCCATAAGCGATCCGGCTGTCAAGGTGATTACGGCGGAGTAGATGAATGCCAGTAAATCGTTTTCCCCGTAAATTAAAGCGACAACGATACAAAGCACGAGAAAGGCACTTTCTACTAATAAAAGTTTTCCTATGATGTTTACGATAAATCGGAAGTTGATCATTTCTGAAAGAGCTTAATTACTTTTTTTACGGCATTGGGCAAAGCGAAAATAACCACGTTGTCTCCGGCTGCAATTTGCACGTCTCCTTTGGCGATAATGGCTTCGCCATCCCGGATGACCCCTCCGACTGTGGCGTTGAGGGGAAAGTTTATATCTGCCAATGTTTTTTTGGTAATCTTGGAGCCTGCTTCTGCTGTCAATTCGAAAACCTCCGCCTCGGAAAACGTCAGGAACTTCAGGTGTTTTACATCTACATTCATGGTATAGCGATAGATGTGTGAAGCGGCGATTAATTTCGTATTGACTAATGTTCCGATACCTATATTTTCGGCGAGATCGATATAATCGATATTTTCTACCTCCGCCACGCTTTTTTTCACTCCTAATTTCTTGGCTAATAGGCAAGACAATATATTTGTTTCGGAGGAGTGCGTAACGCTGATGAATGCATCCGTATTCTTTATTCCCTCTTCCCGGAGGAGTGCGAGATCTCTTCCGTCACCATTGATAACCAAAGTCGATTTTAATTTGTCGGCCAAGAGGATACATTTTTCCCGGTCTTTCTCGATAATTTTTACATTGTAATTTTTTTCCAGCAAGGAGGCTGCTTTCACTCCGATGCGGGAACCTCCCACGATAACGACATTTTTAATTTCGTATTGTGATTTTCCGCAGAGGGCAAAGATATTGGGTACATAAAACGGCTTTGTCACAATAAAGACCAAATCCCCGTACATGAATGAATCTAATCCTCTGGGAATAATGGTCCTGTCTGCCCTTTTGATAGCGACGACCCGAAAGTTCTGTGCTCCATAGCGTTCTGCCATTTTGATCAGGGTCAGGTTCAAAACCGGGGCATTTTCCCATAGCTTAATACCCAGCAGCTGAAGCCTCCCGTCGGAAAATTCATGTAATTGTCTTGACCCGCTTTGCTTTAAAGAGGCGACAATCTCTTCTGCCGCCAAACGTTCTGGATAGATCAAAGAGTCGATCCCGATCATTTTCAAATACTCTTTGTTCTCATTTTCTAAGTATTCGCTGTTATTTACTCTGGCGATCGTTTGTTTTGCCCCTAATTTTTTGGCCAATATGGCTGAGTTGATATTCTGGTCTTCTAAATGATTTACCGCAATGAAGAGATCGCATTTGTTTACACCGGCATCTTTTAAGGCTCCGATAGAGGTACACGACCCCACGATAGACAACACGTCCAGTTGGTTTTCGAGTAATTCGAGTTTTTCCTGATCGCTGTCTATCAACATGATGTTATGCTCTTGCTTGCTGAGCATATTCGCGAGATGTGTTCCGACTTCTCCTGCTCCCGCTATAACGATATTCATTTTAGTTAGGTGTTATTTAAGCCAGCAAAATAAAGAATTATAATTTTAATACCATAATTTTGCCGAATGAAATTGCAATAAAAGAGCTATTTTAGTTTGAGTTGTAGCGATCCGTTTTCATTAGTGGTCTGCAAGGGAAGTCCTTTTTCTTTTGCCCATATCCTCCAGGCTTCAATGCTACGACTGCGATTGGAGCCGTCGAGGATGATTTTTTTCAATTGGCTTTCGGAAAGACAGGAGAGCTGGTGCGGAAAAATATTGCCGGTGATAACGAGGTAGTCGGTAGGAGGAATGTTCCGGGTTGAAGAGTCGGCAATATATAATGAAAAGGAGGGAGAGATAAGCCGATTATGCAAACGTTGTATCTCGTCCGCAATGAAGCTGTGATGAGGAGGGATGGCTTTCAGACGGTTCGCTTCGATATAGGGAAGATGCCGTGAATGGGGATAGGTATTCTTTAAAAAGGTATAATATCCCTTGTAATTCAAAAGAATCATAGAGCTGTTATAGCGGTGATAGATAACGACCTCTTGATTGCTTTGTTTTTCGTATCGGGAGATACCGTTGAAGAGGAGCAAAGAGAGAGAGACGAGGTATATGATATGTCGGATGTATGATTTGCGATTGGTTGTGTAGGCCCGAAAAGACAAGAGGAGGAGGTAAATTAAAACGAGTTGTACGGGGGTAGGGTAAAGATTATCCTGCACGAGAGAAAAGCGGTCAAAAATATGTAGTAGGAATAAAAGAGATCGTTCTATACCTACGATAAAAGGAGAGACAAGCAAGCCGATACATCCCGGCAATGCAAGTATTAAAATACCCCCGTATAATAGAGCCGTGGCCAAGGGAATGGCCGCGATATTAATGATAACGCTGTTTAACGTCAAAGAATGAAAATAGTAAGCTGTCAGGGGGAGGACGGCGATCTGTGCCGCTAAACTGAGAAAAAAAAGCGAACATATTTTTTGAATAACGACGGGCCGGCGGTTGGATTTTACCCGAAAAACGGGATAAAGCAGTACGATTCCCGTGTATGCCGCGTAGGACATCTGGAAGCTTACGGAATAAAGTAGCGCCGGTTTTATCAACAGGGTGAAAAAAGCGGAGGCCCCGACGGCATTTAAAGGGGTATGGTCTTTATGTAATAATTTACTTATGACAATAAAGCTTAAGATCGAGGCAGCCCTGCATGCCGACGGAGAGAGTCCCGATACGAAAGCGAACAGCCATAATAAAGGAATAAGCAGCCATTCTCCCTTTTTTAGATGAAGTACAGATAAAACAGACGTTAATAACAGATAGATGGCTCCCATATGCAGACCGGAGATCGCTAATAAATGGACTGTTCCGGTGGATTGAAATACTTTTCGATAATCCGGGGGGATATTGTATTTGTAGCCGAGACAAAGTGCTTGTAAGAGAGAGCGTGTCGTCGTATCTTTTACCGTGTGATTTAATTTTTCAAGTAACGCTTTCCGGATTTTTTGCGAAAGTCCCCAAAAAGAAGATCGGTGTTTGACGGGAGTCAGCGGAGAGAGTGCGATCCCTTGTAGATGAATTCCCTGTTGTCGGAGATAATCGTTGTAATCGAATTCATAAATGTTGGAACGGGAGGAGAGGGGAAATAACCTGGCCTGGAAATAGAAACAATCCCCGATTTCCGGGCAGAGAGAATCCTTAACCTGTAAACGTATGCATAACGCTTTGTTTTTTATGATGTAGTGATCGGGGGAGAATTGACCGGTGTATTCTCCTGTTATGGCATAGTTTTTCCCGTTCAGGGGAATAGGAACTTCAGGGGAATAATTTCTATACGCGGCGAGGAAAAAGAGGAACAGGACAAGGGATAGATTTTGAAATAGAAAATTTCGGGATAGTAGGAAAGTGTATGCAATCGACGCGAGCGAGAGAAGTATACCTACCGTGTATCCTTGGAGCGTGAAGGCCGTTATATGGCTGCTCCATAAAATCCCGCCTGTTACCGGAAAGGATAGCAGTATAAAAGGATATTTATGTTTGAATAAGGCAAACATACGCGATTCGTTTATAATGAATAAACTACGGCGTATGTTTTTGGACGGCCGGATTATTTCGGCAATACGACCCTGTAGTCTATTTTAAATTTACCGGCGCTAATATTGTTTAACTTGCTCTTTAATAGTCTTTTTTTCAATACGGAAAGATGATCCGTGAATACTATCCCGTCCAAATGATCGTATTCGTGTTGTATGATACGGGCACGCATCCCCTCGAATTCTTCCACGTGATCTTCCCAATTTTCGTCTTTATAGGCAATTTTTATCTTGTCTTTTCTGAGAACATCTTCGTGGATCCCGGGGATACTGAGACATCCTTCGTTTTGTAATACATTCTCTCCTGTCCGTTCTATGATGTGCGCGTTGATAAAGGTCTTTTTAAAATCTTTACACCGGGGATCGTATTCTTCAAACGGAGTTCCGTCTATCACGAAGATACGGATGTTTTTTCCAATTTGGGGTGCGGCGAGTCCTACGCCATCCGATTCGTACATGGTTTGCCACATATCTTCCAATAATTTGGGTAGTCCTTCGTAATCGGGTGTGATATCTTCCGATATTTTTCGAAGGATCGGATGTCCGTAGATATAAATAGGTAAAAGCATAGTTAAATGTTTAAATTCCGTTGTTTTTCCATATAAGACTGTAGGATGATAGTTGCGCTGATCGTGTCGACGATCGCTTTATTCTGCCTTTGTTTTTTTTTAGCTCCTCCTTCCAACAGGGCCTTATGAGCTAATACGGAGGTAAAACGTTCATCGTACATTTCCACGGGAATGGTCGGAAATTTTCGTTTTAGTGCCGTGAGGAAAGGTTTAATATAAACCATACTCTCGGAATCCGTGTTATTCAATTGCTTCGGGTAGCCCACGACAAACAGATCAACCGTTTCTTTAGAAGTATAAACTTCCAAAAATTGTAAAATTTCATGTGATCCGACCGTTGCGATACCGTTGGCAATAATACGACAAGGATCTGTTGCGGCAACTCCCACCCGTTTTTTCCCGTAATCGATAGCAACAATTCTTCCCAATACGTTTACTTTTTTATCACAATGAAAATATCTTCATTTTCATTTTTCATTAAATACTGCTCTCTCGCGAATTTTTCGAGATTATCCCGGTTACTCAATAACTCCTCTTTTTTCCGGTTGTCTTCTTCAATCTTTTTCTTGTAATACCGCTTTTCGTTTTCCAGTTTGAGAATTTTGGATTGTAATTGGATCTTGTCGATAAAACTGTATTTATCGAATAAAACGATCCAAATAACAAATACCAGAGTAACAAACGTGTACTTGTTTGCGAATCGTTGAAAAAAGTACCGGATAGGTTGTTTTTTTTCACCTTGCATATGACAAAGATACGAAGAATTCGCGGAAAATATGCAAAACCTGGACGAAAATAGCTAAGTAATTGGTTGAAAATCTCAAAAGCGTGCAGGCGTGGACACAGAGAAGAACACGCTTATGAACTACCGTTCTACCTATGTGCATGGTCGAGACGGTCATCTCGCCCGGTTTTTTAACACGAAGGGTATAGGCTGTGAAATTAACCTCTTTGGATGCCTGCATTTCGACCGGTGGAACCGCTGTCGGGTACCACATCACTTCCGGTACAAGCAACGTGAATTTATCTGAAACGAAAGCCGAGCGTTTACCGTAATTTTCATGGAAGGAGGTGTAGACGACGGGTGCGAAGAAATCCTCGTCGGGGATATTTACCTGATAAATATCCTCGTCGATACTTCCCCCGTATTCGATCTCCAGTTCGATCTTCTCGCCGGGAGCCAGGGAATGTTCGATGACGACAATCTGGCGATCCCTGTGAAAGGGAAGGTTTTGCCCGTCGGATTCAATCTTGTCGATCTCGAGTCCCGGGTTTAAAAAGAGTAAGAGCCGGTCCATTTTTACTTTTTTCTGGTTTTGGACCTTCATCCGGCTTGTTGCCGAAAACTGACTCCCTTTGGGTTGATACGTGATGTCGTGGGTGAGCATGCGTGAGGTGGGGTATTTATTGTATTCGAGAAACGCTTCGCGATAGGCGATTCTATTCTTCAAGCGGGTTTGAAACTTCTCGACGTAAATGTACCCCAGGCACGAGGAAAATACCAGAAGCAGGGAGGCGGAAACTATAAAATAAGGCTTTTGTCCGGGGACTCCGGGTAATCTCTTCGCGAGTGGAACGGCAAAACAAAGAAAACTGGTTCCTAACAATAAAAAAGCGATGCGCTGGAGCAGGTAATCCTCGAGATGCATAAAGCCGGCTATCGTGGAAAAAGAGTCTGGCAACCAATTGCCGCGGAAATCCAGTATCCCGTGAAGGGGTGTTGTCAGGTAAGCGTACGCCAAGTAGAGAAAAACGGTCAGGATAAGCCAATTTAAAAAAGGGCGTTTGACCAACCTGTTGACAAGCAAGGATAACCCGGTGATGAAAACGAGCGAGGGCAGTATGCGCGTGAGAAGGTAAAATAGATTTATCAAGGGGTTAACCGGTGAATCCGGCACGAATATATTGATAAACACGCAAGCAATCATGAAAATGACATCTACTGCAAGGAACGGAAGAAGAACACCTGAAAATTCCCATAAATAGGATTGCCCGTTGCCGACAGGTCGCGTGGAAAGCACTTCCCGGGTATCCGCTTTTTTTTTGCTTTCTCCGGGTGTCGCAAACGATGAAAGTAATGATTAACGATTGAAACAGGTTCAAAAAGTAAATCCCGCGTAAGGGAATGGATGACGCGAATGCGATATTCGACCCTAGAACGCGATTCGTATCCGGCGGGATCAATACACCTATCGTGTATCCCAGTATCCCGAGAATAAAGAAGTAAAACAACCAGTTTCTTCTTACCAGTTTGCTCACGTAAAAGGTTGCGGTTTTTAGGGCCGTCATGTTATTTCAATCATTGTTCGTTTAACTCCCGGGCAATTCATATCATGATTTCCCGGGAGTTTTCATTTTTAGTATGTTGCGTATGGATCCATAAATGTGATAGGATCGCTAACTAATGATGGCTTACTCGGTCCTGCTGCATTAAAAGCATACACTCGAAATTCCACCTGAGTTCCTTCAACCATATTTGTGGCGGTATATGTAATAGCAGTAATAGGCGGATCAGCTTCGAATCTTTTCCACCTACTCTCCGACGTTACCTATCTATACTCCACCTGATAGTGTGTCACTGGTGCCCCCCCGTCATATCGGGGTGGTGTCCATGTTATAGTACATCCATGTCTGTTTATATCAGTAATAACGGGCCGTCCCGGAGGACCAAGAGCATCAATATGTAGGTTTGCACTCGTAAATACAAGTGTCGTGATCAAGCCCAAACTGACAAACAAGAATAGTTTCAAAATGTTCTTTTTAATAGTTTTCTTAATTTTGATGTTTATAGTGTAATTAAGTTTTAAAAGAAATAATATGATCTAATATTGAAAATAATTATCATTATTCTTTTAATAAAATTTATTCATGAAGAGAAATTTTAGCTTTTATTGCTATTGATCCGTATTTCTTTTTTCAATAGCTGCGGTGCTGATAAGAGTTCAATTATCCCTATCTCAAATAGGGATGAGGTTTTCCTGTTACCGAAAAATTGGAGTTTAAGCCTTTTAATTAGTAGGACATTCTTGTAAAGGGGGCGGTATTCCGCAAGAGGGGAACGTGGTTTTGAGGCCAGCTGTAACTTGCGAGTATAACAAGAATATTTTTGCGTCGTATAAAACTGATTTAAATGTTTAAACAAAGACGAGATTGCAAATTTGCAGGGTTTGACTAAGAATATATCCCCTGATGGAATGCCAGTATTTCACTTTTGGGAAGATTAAAAGAATGTGTCCGAAAAACTTGGACAGCCCTTTGTATTTTTGGTTTGCGCGACTATCGGCGAAAAGTCAGAAGGGGATTGAAAATTCTCTTAAATGGAGTAGAATGTAGTTCAGGTATTTGAGTCGTTTAATGGTGTAAATCAAAGTGTATCTAATGCTTTGTTGTAGCCTTCTTTCTCGATAAACTCTTGTAAGCTTATTGTAGTCAAACAAATATCTGCCAACGACATCCGATATGCAAAAAAGAGAAAGTTAAACGAAAGTTCTGGTGGAAATTTTTTACGGGAAAAGATCGATTTTGCGCTGCATATTTATAAAAACGAAGGGAATATTTATACATATAACTTATAATCAGTGATTTATGTAAATATAAAAATGGAATTTACCTATTTTTCGTATGACTTATTTCGTTAGCTTTGTGGACGAAAATGAAACATTGAAAAGAGTTAGAAAAATAATTATAAAAGTTGTTGTATGGAAAAGAAACTGGCTGTGGTTGCCTTGGGAGGTAACGCTTTGCTGAGAGGAAATCAAAAAGGAACAATCGAGGAGCAAAATGCGAATACGGTTGATACTTTGGAAAATTTGGTCTTTTTATTGAAAGACGGATATAATCTGATCATTTCTCACGGGAATGGTCCGCAGGTGGGAAATGTTTTGATGGATAATGCTGCCGGTGTGGAGAAATTCGGAAATGCGGCAATGCCTTTAGATGTTTGTGTCGCTTATACTCAGGGACAAATCGGGTATATGATTGAACGGAATCTGCGTAATATTCTGAAAAAGCATGGAATTAAACGGAATGTAATCTCTATGGTTTCTCAGGTAATCGTGGATAAGAATGATCCCGCCATGAGCAATCCGACGAAACGTGTCGGAAAGATATACATGAAAGAGGAGGCCGACCGCTTGGCAAAAGAGAAGGGATGGGTATTTAAGGAGGAGATAAAAGTGGAAGGAGGTTGGAGACGGGTTGTCCCTTCTCCCGAGCCTATTGATTTTATGAATGCCGAGTTGGTAGAACGCTTGGCCCGGGAAGGCAATATCGTTATTACCACGGGGGGGGGAGGAATTCCCGTGTATCTGGACGAACAAGGAGAAATTAAACCGCTGGAAGGTGTAATCGATAAGGATTTAGCTTCTTCCATGGTGGGTAGTCGGGTGAAAGCGGACGAATTTTATATATTGACGGACGTACCTTATATCTATAAGGATTATAAAAAACCGACTCAAAAGGTGTTGGAGTTTTTGGATTATGCCGATACGGTAAAATATTTGGAGGATGGTACGTTTGCGGAAGGGAGTATGGCACCTAAAATCAGGGCCTGTCTGCGCTTTGTAAAGAATGGGGGGCAAAAAGCCGTGATTACGGAGGCCACGAAGTTGGAAGATAAAAAATACGGTTCGAAAATCACCATGGAGTACGAGGACGACAGAAGATGATTTTTCACTTTCTATTCTCGCTTCTATATTGTAAATTTGACGGAATTTTATAACGGAAAGAATATTGTCCTTTTCAATATGAAATAGGGAATCATAAATTTAAAATTATATTAGTATGGCTTTTAATTTAAGAAACAGGAATTTTTTGAAGTTATTGGACTTCACTCCGAAAGAGATTAAATACATGTTGGATTTGGCTGCTGATTTGAAAAAAGCGAAGTATGCCGGAACAGAACAACCTCGTTTGAAAGGGAAAAATATCGCTTTGATATTCGAGAAAACATCTACTCGTACGCGTTGTGCTTTTGAGGTAGCCGCTTATGATCAAGGAGCTCACGTGACTTATCTCGGTCCTTCCGGATCTCAGATCGGCGTGAAGGAGTCGATGAAGGATACGGCTCGTGTTCTGGGACGCATGTACGACGGAATAGAGTATCGCGGATTTGCTCAGAAAACAGTTGAAGAGTTGGCCGAGTATGCTGGTGTACCCGTGTGGAACGGATTGACGAACGAGTTTCATCCGACCCAAATCCTGGCTGACTTCCTGACAATGATGGAGCATTCGGACAAACCGTTGAATCAGGTTACTTTTGCTTATCTCGGGGATGCTCGTTTTAACATGGGCAATTCGTTGATGGTCGGTGGTGCTAAGATGGGAATGGACGTACGTATTGTTGCACCGAAGGGATTGCAGCCCGATGCGGAATTAGTAGCCACATGTCAGGAGATCGCCAAGGAAACCGGAGCCAAAGTTACGATTACGGATAATGTTGAAGCTGGAGTGAAGGGGTGCGATTTCTTGTACACGGACGTATGGGTGTCTATGGGCGAGCCTGCAGAGGTTTGGGCGGAGAGAATCAAACTTTTGACCCCGTATCAGGTGAATAAGAAAGTGATGGAGATGACAGGAAACAAGAATTGTAAATTTATGCATTGTTTACCGGCATATCACAATCTGGAAACTCAGGTAGGGCGCGACGTGAACAAACAATTCGGGATGGATGGAATCGAAGTGACCGAAGAGGTATTCGAATCTGAAAATTCAATCGTATTCGATGAAGCCGAAAACCGTATGCATACGATCAAAGCTGTTATGGTTGCTACTTTAGGTGACTAATGCAAGATACAATAACAAGAAAAGCGGGTTGAAACCCGCTTTTTTTTTATTTACATCGATTGTAAACAAGTTTCTCTGGTTCCGGTAATATCGAAGATTACTTGCAAGTGCAGTAATTTGAAAATCTCTAATACCTCTGGGGTAAGATTGCATAATTTCAAAGTAGATCCGATACTTTTAGCAGTCTTGAATAGAGCAATGATACAACCGATACCACTACTATCGATAAAATCAATTCCATGGAGATCGAAAACCATTTTACACTCCTTGTTGTTTAAAAGTGGTCTGAGTTGTTGTTTTACTTCGTCGGCGATGGATAATGTAAATCGGGTTACATCCACAAACTCGACAAGAGTAATTCCGTTTTGTTCTGTTACATTGAGAATCATTGTTAATTGGTTTATTAAGGATTAATATTTATCGTAGTTTATGTTTTTTCATTCGAAAAGGTATTGTTTTTTCCCTTTATCCGGGTACTATGTTACAAAAGTAATCATTTTTTATTGGAATAAAAAGCAGAATAATTCCGAAAGATAATATTTTTACAGAAAGGATGGCAAGGATAAATAAAAATTTTAACTTTGCGGAACGTTTGACACAACGTGCGGAAAATAATATAAATATAAAAATAACAGATAAAATGAAAACTACCGTTTTTACACATTTTCATGAAGCGCTTGGAGCGAGAATGGCTCCGTTTGCCGGTTATAACATGCCGATAGAATATACTGGCATCAAGGAAGAACACAATACGGTTCGGGAAAAGATCGGGGTATTTGATGTTTCCCATATGGGCGAATTTTGGGTGAAGGGCCCCAAGGCTTTTGAATTGGTTCAGAAATTAACGTCCAATGATGTAGCCGCGCTAACGGACGGAAAAGTTCAATATAGTTGCTTCCCCAACGAGACGGGTGGAATAGTGGATGATCTTTTGGTATATCGTTTCAGCGCGGAAAAGTATTTGTTGGTGGTAAATGCCGCCAATATCGACAAGGATTGGGAGTGGTGCACAAAGTGGGCCAAAGAGTTGGGAATGAATGTCGATACGGATTTGGAAAATGCATCGGATAATATTTGTCAGTTAGCAGTTCAGGGACCTTTGGCATTGAAAGCGATGCAAAAATTGACTACGGCAAATGTTGAGGATATGGAGTATTATACGTTCCAGGAAATTCCTTTTGCAGGAGTGGACAAAGTGATATTTTCCACCACGGGTTATACCGGGGCGGGAGGATGTGAAATTTATGCTTATAATAAAGATGCCGATAAGATTTGGAACGCTGTATTCGAAGCCGGGGCCGAATTCGGAATAAAGCCGGCAGGATTGGGAGCCCGGGATACTTTACGTTTAGAGGCGGGCTTCTGTTTATACGGACATGAAATTGACGATACTCATTCTCCGATAGAAGCAGGCTTGGGTTGGATTACCAAATTTGTTCCGGGAAATGATTTTATCAACCGGGCTTATCACGAGAAGTTGAAAGCGGATAAACCTTCCCGTTACATGAAACCGTTCGAATTATTGGATAAAGGTATCGCTCGTCAGGGATATGTGATCGAAGATGCCGAAGGAAACGAGATCGGAGTCGTTTGTTCCGGGACTGTTTCCCCTTGGACTGGAAAATCTATCGGAACCGGATACGTGAAGAGCGGTTTCCATAAATTGGATACTGAGATTTATATTCGGGTAAGAAATAAAGCTCTTAAGGCAAAGATTGTAAAGACGCCGTTCTTTTAATCGGATGCACGGAGTCGTATAATCAGAGAGGCATCCGGAGACGGATGCTTCCTCTTTTTTTAAAATACAAAGTAGGTCTGTAAAGGACTTTGGTAAGGAGGCAAGTTGTTTGATTTTCAGTTAATAAGAAAAACGAATAAAAAAACGGTAAAAAGGTTTTTTATACAGACTTATTTCGCATATTTGTAGTGTTTTTATAAATAAGATTTTCGTATTAAATCTATTAAATAATTTTAGTGATGAGAAAACATATTTTTAATGCCGGTCCTTGTAAATTACCGGATTCTACATTGGAAAATGTATCAAAGGCTGTTCTTGAGTTCGGAAACACGGGGCAATCTATTATGGAGGTATCTCACCGTTCTGCAGATTTTCAAGCTGTTTACGATGAAGCCGTTGCCTTGTTCAAAGAGGTGTTGAACATTCCGGAAGGTTATTCTGTACTTTTCTTGGGAGGTGGAGCCAGCATGCAGTTTTGTATGATTCCGTACAACTTTTTAAACAAAAAAGCTGCTTACGTGAATACCGGAACTTGGTCTACGGCTGCCATTAAGGAGGCTAAAATGTGGGGTGAGGTGGAAATCGTGGCTTCTTCTGAAGCTGACGGATTTACTTACTATCCGAAATTTACTATCCCTTCTGACGTGGATTATATGCACATTACCTCAAACAATACCATTCGCGGTACTGAAATTTTTGAAGATCCGACTTCTCCGGTACCTTTGATTGCCGACATGTCTTCTGATATCTGCAGTCGTCCGGTTGATGTGGCTAAATATGCAATGATCTATGGCGGTTGCCAAAAGAATCTCGGACCTGCCGGTGTTACTTTCGTGATCATTAAGAATGACTTTTTGAATAACGTGGTAAAAGACAGAATGATTCCGACGATGTTGAGATATCAGACTCATGTAGACAAAGAATCGATGTACAATACACCTCCTTGTATCAACATCTTTGGCGTAAAAGAGACGTTGAAATGGGTTAAAGCGATGGGTGGAGTGAAAGCCATGGAGAAGTTGGCTATCGAAAGAGCCGATATGGTTTACGCTGAATTGGAGAGAAGTAAAGTTTTCCGTCCGGTCGTTAAAGAAGGTTCTCGCTCCAGAATGAACATTCCGTTCTTGTTGAGAGAAGGATACGAGTCTTTGGAGAAAGAATTCCTTGATTTCGCAAAATCCAAGAATTTGGTAGGTCTTAAAGGTCACCGTTCAGTAGGTGGTTTCCGTGCTTCTACTTATAACGCATGTACGATTGAAGATGTAAAAGCTTTGGTCGCCGCTATGCAAGAATTTGAAGCAAAACACATTTAACGATTATAGGTTTACGATTTCAGATCTACATTCGGTTTGCTTGGGGCGGGCCGACTGTGATCCGGAATCGTAAATCTTTTTTTTATTATTTAAAACATACGATGTATTCCGATTCAGGAGACTCGTGATTTAAAATTTATCGAGATGGCAAAGAAAGTTTTAGTCGCAACAGAAAAACCGTTTGCTGCTGTTGCAGTGAAAGGAATTAAAGAGATTGTTGAAGCTCAGGGATATGAGTTCGTCCTATTAGAAAAATATACTTCACAGGCCGAGTTGCTTGCAGCTGTTGCTGATGTGGATGCTATGATTATCCGTTCTGATAAAGCAACCAAGGAAGTGATCGATGCTGCCAAGAATTTGAAAGTAATCGTTCGTGCGGGAGCCGGATACGACAATATCGATTTGGCCGCTTGTACTGCACGTGGCATTGTTGCCATGAATACTCCGGGACAAAATTCAAATGCCGTTGCCGAATTAGCTTTCGGTATGATGATTTACATGGCCCGTAATTTCTATAACGGAAAATCGGGTTCCGAGTTGAAAGACAAGACGATCGGTATTCATGCTTATGGAAATGTAGGGCAGAATGTTGGACGTATCGCCCGGGGATTCGGTATGGAAGTATACGCTTTTGACCCTTTCATGACGGACGAGCAGATCAAAGCTGCTGGTGCTACTCCGTTGCACTCTGCTGAGGAGATGTATAAAAAATGTCAATACATCTCGTTGCATATCCCGGCAACGGAACAAACTAAAAAATCGATCAATTACAATTTGTTGAAAGACATGCCGAAGGGAGCCGTTCTGGTAAATACAGCCCGTCAGGAAGTAATCGACGAAGAAGGGTTGGCTAAATTGATGGAAGAGAGAAACGATTTCCACTATATTACCGATATTGCTCCGGTATGTGATTGTTTCAGTAAATTCGAAGGTCGCTTCTTTGCCACTCCTAAAAAAATGGGAGCTCAGACAGAAGAGGCTAACGTGAATGCAGGTTTGGCTGCAGCGCATCAAATTGTTAATTTCTTCGAGAAAGGCGATCAAAAATTTAAAGTAAACAAATAAATTGTAAATTTTGGGTTTACGATGAAGAGGATTCGGGAAATAGGTGATTCGAAGGTTGAATATAGAGTTTAGATAATCGCCCAATTACTAATTTTTCGTATAGTTAAGTCGTAAACTGCTAAATCAAAATGAAATATGGCTATAGTAAAACCATTTAAAGGATTACGTCCACCAACCCAAGAGGTTTGCGAAGAGTTGGCGTGTCTGCCTTATGATGTGATGAATTCGGAGGAAGCCGCTCAGATGGCTGCCGGAAAGCCTCGTTCTTTATTGCATGTTACCCGTGCGGAGATCGATTGTGCTCCGGGTACGGATATTCATTCGGAAACCGTTTATAACAAGAGTGTAGAGAACTTTAAAATGTTTCAGGACAAAGGTTGGTTAATACAGGATGCCGAACCTAAGTTTTATATTTACGCTCAGACGATGGAGGGAAGAACTCAATACGGTATCGTGGGTTGTGCCGCTTGCGAAGACTACATGAACGGAATCATTAAGAAACATGAATTGACTCGTCCGGATAAGGAAGAGGATCGTATGATCTTAACCCGTTACGTGAAGGCCAATCTGGAACCCGTATTTTTTGCCTATAAGGCTGTTCCTGAGATTGACGCTATCGTGGATGATATCGTGAAAAACCGGAAAGCCGATTATGATTTTGTGGCCGAAGACGGTTTCGGACATCATTTTTGGGCTATCAACTGTCCGGAAACCAATAAACGTTTGGAAGAGTTGTTCGCGACAAAAGTTCCTTATACTTATGTAGCCGACGGACACCACAGAACAGCTGCTGCTGCCCGTATCGGAGCCGAGTTCAAATCTAAGAATCCGGACCATAACGGAACAGAGGAGTACAATTTCTTCATGGCCGTGCATTTCCCGGATACTCAGTTGAAAATTATCGATTACAACCGGGTTGTGAGGGATTTGAACGGGTTGACGGAGGAGGAGTTATTGGCTAAATTAGCCGATCATTTTACCGTGGAGTGTATGGGAACTGAAATATACCATCCGGCTAAATTGCATGAATTCAGCATGTATTTGGGTGGCAAGTGGTATAAACTGACAGCTAAAGCGGGAAGCTACGATGATAATGATCCTATCGGAGTATTGGATGTGACGATCCTGTCCAATCATGTGTTGGCGGATATTCTTGATATCCAGGATTTGCGTCGTTCTACTCGTATAGATTTTGTCGGTGGAATCCGCGGTTTGGGTGAGTTAAAACGTCGTGTCGATAACGGTGAAATGAAAGTGGCTTTTGCCCTTTATCCCGTTTCTATGGAGCAATTGATTAACATTGCAGATACGGGTAATATTATGCCGCCGAAGACTACTTGGTTTGAACCGAAGCTTCGTTCCGGAATGGTAATTCATAAAATCTGATTATAGCGGCCTTCGGGCCGCTTTTTTTATGTCTTGAAGCTTTATTAATTTAGACAATTTTGTACCTTTGTTTTGCCAAAGTATATTTATCGGGTAAATACCGCAGTAGATGGTGTCCGTCTTATTATATAAGAGCAGGGAATTCCTCGCACGTGTATTTATCCGTGTATACTTTGGCAAAGTGAGGAACCCTGCTCTTTTTTTGTACGAGCAAAAGTAACAGAAACAGATAGGATATACAAAATAAGAACTGGTTTTAGTTCGAAAAAAGATCGCTTAGAGTATACGTGATATGTAGCATAGGGTTACCGGGAGGCAGGAAAGACTACATTTCTCTATAGGAATTTAAAGATGCGGTTGAGAGATAAGTGTTCATGTTGGTGACAGAGGTGGTGTTGTTGACCGGGTAGTGACCCTACCCGGTTTCGTTTAATATTTTAACCATTTGTACAATTCTTTCCAGGTGACCTTTTTGCCGTACATTAGAATTCCGATGCGGTAGATCTTGCCGGATAACCAGGTGAAGAACAGGAAGGCGGCCACCAACAAGAGCATGGAGGTTATAATTTCCCACGTGGGAACTCCGAAAGGAATTCGGACAAGCATGACAACGGGAGAGGTAAACGGAATCAACGAACCCCAGAATGCGATCGACGAGTCCGGATTTTTCATGGCAGCGATACCAATATAGAAAGCAACGACTAAGATAATGGACAGAGGCGTCATAAATTGTTGAGAGTCCGTTTCGTTATCGACGGCGGCGCCTATGGCTGCAAACAGAGAAGCGTATAATAGGTATCCTCCCATGAAATAGAAAAGAAAGGCTCCGATGAATTTGAGGATAAATGACGGGTCTATCGTCTTCACGAGGCTTTGAATAACGGCAAGTTGCTGCGGGTTGAAGGTTGAGTCTTGGGCCATTATTCCTAAATCGGTCGCATTCTTCAGAGCTTCTATATCTATATTAGGCATGAAAACGATCTGTACGATAATGATTACGAGCAAGCATATTACGATCCAGATCAGGAACTGCAAAAGACCGACAGCGGCAACCCCGATGATCTTACCCAGGAGAAATTGGAAAGGTTTTACGGAAGAGACGAGCACTTCTATAATCCGGTTCGTTTTTTCTTCAATAACACCTTTTAAAACTTGGGAGGCATACATGAAAATAAAGAAGTAGATGATTATGCCCGGAACAAGTCCTATGATCGAGGCAATTTCGGAGGAACTTTCTTTGGCGTCACCTTTTTCCGATACGACCATCGTGCGAACCAATACCGGTGTTCGCGTGTTTTGTAATTTTTCTTCTAAATCGGGAATTTGGCTTTCCGCGATGACTCGAGAACGTTTGATATTTTCAATTTTCTGACGCAATTGGGCCGAAAACTCGTTCTTTAGCTCCATGGGGACCTGTGAGAAAGAGTAAATAGAAAATTCGCCGTCACGCATGACCTCTTTCGGAATGATTGTGATGGCGTAAAAATTGTTTTGTTTCAAATATCGGGCGAAATCACTTTCCGGAATATCCTGGTCCAAATAGGTGAAACTGGTATTGTTAATCTGCTCGAACGGTTGTTCGATAGAAGAGTGGTTGATGACGGCGACGTCTCGTTTTTGCTGGTCGTTTCTTAATAACATCCACATTAAGAAGGCGTAAAATAAAGCAAAAAGAATCGGAACGAAGATGGTGACGATCAGGAATGTTTTTTTACGAACTCTTGTCGTGAACTCCCGGTTGATAATAATTAAAATCTTGTTCATAATAGTTTGATCTTATTGCTCTTTTACCAATTTAATAAAAATATCATTCATTCCGGGAATGATTTTTTGGAATGAAATGACTTCTGTTTCGGGTAATACTCTGTTTAATAAGATATTCGAAGTACAAGGCCGGGTTTGTTGCAGGACGATTTCCTGGATGTCTCCTTCTACCCGTTGAGATATGATTTCAAATTCGTTTCCGAGGATTTGTTCCGGAAAAAATGAAGGATTGTACCTACAGGTTAATTTATAGGTGTTGTTCGCGTATTTTTCCCGGATTCGGTTAATGGGCCCCTCTATAATCTTCCGGGATTTGTTAATCAAAGCGATATGGCTGCAAATTTCTTCGACAGACGCCATATTATGAGTAGAGAAAATGATGGTTGTCCCTTTACGTCGTAACTCCAGGATTTCTTTTTTCAATAGCTCTACATTGATGGGGTCAAATCCGCTGAAAGGTTCGTCGAAGATTAACAATTCCGGTTCGTGGAGGACTGTGGTGATGAATTGAACCTTCTGTGCCATGCCTTTTGATAATTCTTCCACTTTTTTATCCCACCAATTTCCGATTTCAAATTTTTCAAACCACATTTTTAATCGGTCTATCGCTTCTTTTTTGCTTATTCCCTTAAGGCGAGCAAGGTATACGGCTTGTTCCCCGACTTTCATTTTTTTGTACAATCCCCGTTCTTCCGGCAAATAACCGATATGGTTGACGTCTGACCGTTGTAGGGGATTACCTTTGAATAACAATTCTCCGGAATCAGGAGCGGTGATTTGGTTGATGATTCGGATTAAAGAGGTTTTTCCTGCTCCATTGGGACCTAACAGACCGTAAATTGAACCTTCCGGAATGTCAATGGAAACATGGTCTAAAGCTACGTGTTGGGTATAAGTTTTAACGATGTCTATCGCTTTAAAGAAACTCATGATGTAAGGTTGGTTTAAAGCCGCCCTTCGGGGCGGCTTCGTTATTCTATCTCGAACATTGACGTGTTTTTAGGAAGTTTGTCTCCTTTTTTCACATGGATTTTTTTCACATGTCCGGAAATCGGAGCAAGCACTTTATTGTGCATCTTCATGGCTTCCAGCAGGCATAACAAATCACCTGCTTCGACCTCTTGCCCCTCTTGAACGTAGATATCAATAATAGATCCCGGAATGTAAGTTGTAACATTTCCCGGATTTGGCTTTTCCCATTTCTGGCGATTCGTGAATTTTGTCGTCAGATGGGTCTTGTATTTTAACCCGTCGATTTCCAGGCTATCGTATTTACAATTACTCATCGTGGTATGTTTTAAAATTAAAATGGAGGAATCCCGTGTTTTTTAGCAGGAGTCATTACCGATTTATTGCTGGATACCTCGATGGAGTGTTTTAATATTTTCCTGGTTTCTTCCGGTTCGATAACAGAGTCTATGTATCCTTTAGATGCGGCAACATAAGGATTTGCAAATTTTTCCCGGTATTCGGCTACCTTGATTTTGCGCATCTCTTCCGGATTCTCGGCCGACATGATCTCTTTTCTAAAAATAATGTTGGCAGCACCTTCAGGACCCATTACCGCAATTTCTGCCGTTGGCCAAGCGAACATGAAGTCTGCTTTCAAATGGCGCGAGTTCATGGCAATGTAACCTCCACCATAGGCTTTTCTCAAGATAACGGTTACTTTGGGTACGGTAGCTTCGCTATAGGCATATAAAACTTTTGCCCCATGACGAATAACTCCCATGTGTTCTTGTTCGGTCCCCGGTAAATATCCCGGCATATCTTCGAAAGTTACCAATGGAATATTGAAAGCGTCGCAGAAACGGATAAATCTTCCGGCTTTATCAGAGGAATCGCAGTCCAGTACACCTGCCAATACACAAGGCTGGTTGGCGACGAAACCGATTGTTTCTCCGTCGATACGACCGAAACCTACAACGATATTCTGTGCAAATTCTTGTTGAACTTCCAAGAAATCCGAGTCATCGGCAACAGCCCTGATGACGTCTCTCACGTCATAAGGTTGAGTCGGATCTGATGGAACTATTTTTTCGATTTTATATTCCGGTTTGGGAGGTTTAGGAGGGAATGGCTTTGCTTTCGCCTGATTACTCCACGGAATGAAGGTTAATAGCTTTTTGATTTGCTCAAAACATTCGTGCTCGGTTGATGCGAAGAAATGGGCGTTTCCACTGACCTGGCTATGTACTTTTGCACCGCCTAACTCTTCCATGGAAATCTCTTCTCCCAAAACTGTTTTCACGACTTCGGGTCCAGTAATAAACATTTTAGAGATATTATCTACCACGAAAACGAAGTCTGTCAAAGCTGGAGAATAAACAGCTCCTCCTGCACAAGGACCTAAAATAACAGATAGTTGGGGGATTACTCCGGATGCTTGGGTATTACGGAAAAAAATTTCTCCGTATCCGGCTAAAGAGTCGACTCCTTCTTGAATACGCGCTCCACCGGAATCATTGATACCGATTAAAGGCATACGCATTTTTAAGGCATGGTCCATGATTTTGGTGATTTTGCGGGCATGCATAAGTCCTAAGGAACCTCCTGCTACCGTAAAATCTTGTGCATAAATACATACAGGTTCACCATAAATGGTACCGGTACCGATGATTACACCGTCCCCGTGAAGAACCTTTTTATCCATGTCAAAATCTTTTGCCTGATGCTCTACGAACATGTCGTATTCGTGGAAAGAATCTTTGTCGAGAATGGCTTCAATTCGTTCGCGAGCTGTCAGTTTTCCCATGGCAACTTGCTTCTTAATCGCCTCTTCGCCACCTCCTTGAAGAACAATCTCTTTTCTCTTTCTTAAATCAAGAACATTTCTTTTAAGTGACATATTTTACATTTTGGTTAATAAATAATGTGTCATTCTTTTTTAGAAAAAACACATCTACCAGCTTGCAAGATTACGAAAAAAAAACGAGGAAAAAAACTGCTTGAATCGAGATTTGATATAATGATTTGATACTTAAATGCTTATTCGCTGTTTTTTGAGAAGAGCAAATGAACGGGTTTTCGTAACTTGTATTTCGGGTTATTCGTTGAAGTAAATCTAAGGATTATTCTTTCTGAACCGAGAACAGGGAGGGTTCTTGCGGGAGTGGCGGCCGAAGAGAGATTTAAGGTGTTGCAGGTAGGGATTTAAAAAGAAATAGTTGTAGTTTTGTTGAGATTTTTGACTGTAAAAGAAAATGAAAGTCTTACGTAAGGTTCTGAAATATATATTGAGAGGCGTATTGTTTTTATGGGGAGTCATCGTACTACTCGTGCTGCTTTTGTATATCCCTGCAGTTCAGGATTATGTAAAGACAAAAGTCGAAAGTTATGCGGCGGTAAATCTCGGAGTGAATTTATCGGTGAAAAGAGTATTGTTGAAGTTTCCCCTGGATCTTTACGTGGAGAAGGTTTATGTCGAGCAGGTAAAGGGAGATACATTACTGGCTGCTGGCCAGATTCAGGTCAATGTTTCTTTGCTAAAGTTGTTGAAAAAAGAGGTCGAGGTTCGTCGATTGCTACTGGAAAAGGTGGTCGTCCGTTTATCCGACAGCTTGTCGGGAATGAAATTAGACGTCGTTTTGGGACAATTGCGTTTGCAGTCGGGTAGAGCCGATTTAAGTCGGCAGGATGCGGAGATAAATTCATTGTCGTTAACGGATGGAAAGGTTGAATTTCGGGCGGGTGAAAGGCTGGCAGATGTTGCCGATACGGCTACTACTCCTTTGGCATGGCGATTCTTATTGGATAAAATCTCTTTGGAGAACGTAAATTACGAGATGATGGGATTACCCATGGGAAAGCTTCGGTCAGGAGTGGGAAGTGGGACGTTGGATGCCGGTCTGGTCGATATGGGACGTCAGTCTGTTGCGATCAGGCGATTGGAATTAAAAGGGGCTTATTGTGAACTTCGGACCACTGAACAGGAAGAGAAAACGGGCAACGCGGTTTCTGTCGTCCGGGAGAACGCGGCGGATACAGCGGCTTGGGAAGTAAAAATGGATGAGCTGGATCTGAAGGACGGACGTTTTAAGATGGGGCCTGAGCACGAAAATAGCATGGCATTCCCGGAGGTGATCGATATCAATTCTTTAGCCGTTGCGATGGATAGCATTTATAATCGCGGGACGGAGATAGCCACTGTGATTAAGAGTATCCGATTGAAAGAAAAGAACGGATTGGATATTCGTAATCTGTCGGGACGCGTGAAAATGGGAGAGCAGGTAATGATAATATCCGATTTGGCCGTAGAAACGCCGTATAGTCATTTTTCTTTACAGGCAAAAGTGGGAAGCGGCTTGTCAGGAGTGAACTCTTCTACTCCGATGGAAGTATTGGCGCGGGGGAGTGTTTCCGGTCGAGATATTGCCTTGTTTGTTCCGGATAGTAATAATCAATTGAAGAATGAATTATACGGTAAATCCATAGATTGGGGCGTAAAGGCGGAGGGAACACGAGAACGGGTCAATTTGGAATATTTGCGGGTACATTCGGATGCTTATTTTTCTGTTGACGGGAACGGAACGGTTGCTTTTTGGAATGATCCGGAACGGTTGACAGGTACATTTGATTTTATCGCGGAAATTGAAGATAGCAGTTTTTTATCTCCTTTTTTGATGAGTGATTCCACCTCCGGGTTTCGACTCCCCAGTCCGATTGAAATGGATGGAGGGGTGGTGGCATCCCATGGGGATATTAGTTTTAAATTGGGAGTAACTCCCGGTAAGGGGGCGGTCGAATTGAACGGTAATTATGGATTGAAAACGGATTCGTACCGGCTTGATGTGAATATCGAACAGGTGGATCTTGCTGAATTCTTTCCTGGAGATTCCTTGGGGATGGTCTCGATGAATTTTTCCGCATCCGGACGAGGATGGGATTGGGAAAGGGCGGTAGCTACTTCAGCCATGGAATTGCAATCGTTGGTTTATCGGGGATATTTGTATGAGAATATTACTCTGAACGCTTCTCTTGAGGCCGGAAAATTAGAAGGCAAACTGCAAAGTCCGGTTGAAGATATGTCTTTGGATTTGAATTTCGGGTTAGATTCTGATCGCGGGGATTATCGTGCCGTTTTAGACGGAGAAGTTCACCGGGTCGATTTGCGGGAATTGCATTTTATGCCGGACGAGTTGGCTTTTGCATCGAGCGTCCATTTGGATGCGTCATTAAAAACGGATGGAGAGTCTTCCCTGCAGCTGCAACTCTCTGAGATCAAATTAAACCAAAAGGGGCGAAAATTGAATCTGGGCAAATTCGATCTGTCCGCTTCCAGTGGAGTAGGCCATACGGATGTGAACATGGAAACGGGTGATTTGAGGTTTTCTTTTAAAAGCTGCGAGGGAAGAGAAGAACTGATCCGTCAATTTACGGCTACGGGCGAGCGAATGGTTCAACAGATAAAAGAGTACGCCTTGGATATGGACTCCATTCGGGGAAGTTTGCCGGATTTCCGATTGTACCTTACTGCCGGAACCGACAATCTGTTGAATCAGTATTTAAAAATGAACGGTATCCTCTTTAAAAGTTTAGATGTAGATATGAGGGTTCCTCAGGGAAAAGAGTTGGATATCACAACAGAGGTACGGGGAATCGTTATGGAGAAAATGAGGGCGGACAGCTTATTGGTGCGAGTATGGCAGGAAGGAGCTGTATTGAAATACGGGCTGACTCTTTACAACTCGAAGGATATACAAGCCAATTTTTCCCGGATTTCTTTAAGCGGAGGAGCCGTTTTTGATCAATTGTATGCTCGATTGAAAGGAAATACCTTGTCAGGAAAGACGGCGGTTAACGTGGGAATGAATTTTACGTTGCGCGATAGTGTATTTACCTTTAATATTGCTTCCGATTCTTTGATTTTCGGTTACCTTCCCTGGCAAGTAAACCAGGATAATTATCTTCGTTTATCTCCGGAAAAGAGATTGTCGGCTGATTTGCAATTGACAAGCGGGCAAAAGAGATTTAAGCTGTTGTCCTTTCAGGAACCAGAGAGGTCGGGAGAAACTTTGAGTGTTGATATTCAGGGTATCGAGGTGGGATTGATTTCGGAGATGCTCCCTTTTATTCCGAATATGGCGGGAATCTTTTCTGCCGGCTTGGAGTTGAAAAACCAGGGACATGTATTGGATGTGACCGGGAATATCCGGCTTGATCAATTTTTTTATGAACACCGGAGGGTCGGCAACCTGGAGTTGGATGCAGGATATCGCTTGACGCGGGAGCAGCTTCATGAAATGGATTTTGCCTTGCATTTGGATGGAGAGAAAACCGTTTTGGCCAAAGGAAAGGTATTGACGGGGAATCAGGATAAGAACATGTCTATAGATATAGATATTCCCAAGTTCCCTTTGCGTGTGGTAAACGCTTTTATTCCTTCCGGTCTTGTCGATCTGCAAGGAGATCTGCGTGGGACGATAGCTTTTCGGGGAGATCCGGAGCATCCCCTGATTAACGGAGGAATATTATTTCAGCAAGGCCGCGTAACAGTTCTACCTGTCGGCACATTATTTCAAATCGATTCGAATCGAATCTCAATTGCAGATAATCGTTTGTCGTTTAATGGTTTCGGTCTGATAGCACCCAATCGCCAACGGATGGAATTGCAGGGAGATGTAAATTTTGCTTCGTTTTCGGATATTCGAATGAATACGACTGTAAACGCTAAAAATTTTCAAGTGATCAAGGTAAACCCGAATGATACAACCATGGTTTACGGTAAAGCTTTTATTGATCTGGACGTTCAGGTTAAAGGAGCTTTGAATGCTTTATTTATAAGGGGTAATGTAGGCCTGTTGGATAATAGCGTAATAAACTATGTTTTGAAATCATCGCCTTTGGAAGTAAATGATAAAAGCTCTAATATCGTGCGTTTTGTTTCTTTCAGGGATACGACCCTGGCGGAATTGGATGATCGTATCGGAACAATACAAAATAGTAGTTTGGATATTTTATTGCTATTGAATATTTCTCCTTTAGTTAATCTGAACGTTTTGCTTTCTGATAACGGACAGAATCGGGTCGTTATTAATGGCGGCGGAGAACTGACTTATTCTTTGAGCCCTTTGAATGAAAGTCGTTTGGTGGGTAAGTACGTTTTGACGGGCGGCTCTGTGAATTATAGTATCCCCGTAATTGGAGAAAAGGTTTTCACGATTCAGGATGGAAATTTTGTAGAGTGGACCGGGGATATGGCTAATCCGATGTTGAATATCACGGCGGCGGAAAATATCTCGGCTAATGTTTCCGATGATAATCAAAATTCAAGGATGGTAAATTTCAAAGCATTGATACGGATTACCAATACCTTGCAGCATCCGGATATAACGTTTGATTTGTCGGCAACCGGAGATATGACCATACAAAACCAGTTGGCTGCCATGACTCCGGAAGAGCGGTCTAAAGAAGCCATGAATCTGATGATATACGGTTCTTATAACGGTCCGGGGACGGTGGCAAAATCGAACGCGTCCAATAATGCGTTGAACGGATTGATTGAAAAGGAGCTGAACCAATGGTCTCGCAGATACCTGAAAGGGATGGATTTAAGTTTTGGTATAAACACTTATAATCAGACAACAGAGTCGGGGGAAACACAGAAAACGGATTATTCGTATCAGTTTTCTAAACGACTGTTTAACAATAAGGTGCGAGTAAAAGTCGGGGGGCGCATTTCCACGGACAATGATCCGGCGGAGGGAGGTGGTGGCCTTGAAGAGAATTTGATAGACGATATTTCCGTGGAATATTTGTTTGGAAAGAATCCGAATTTTTTCTTAAAAATATTCAGGCATACCGGATATGAAAGCGTATTGGAAGGAGAGGTGACTCAAACCGGTATTGGTGTCGTTTTAAGAAAGAAATTTCAGAAATTCTTAGATTTGTTCCGGAAAAAGAGTGTAAGAGAACTTAGAAACGGAACTTTAAAAACAGAAAAAGAAAAGTAGCATGAGGGAAGAAATTTATTGGCCTGCCGCGAAAGGGAATAAACATAGGTATTACGGAGTAAATCTATTCCGGGAGGTGTTATTCTTTGGTATTTGTGCAGGGGTTCTGTTTTTAGGAGGATGTTCTACTACGAAGAAGCTGACGGAAGGGCAGGTATTGTATACCGGGGTAAAAAAGATGAAAATCGAAACCGAAAAGGGTGTCCGATTGGAAGGTCCGAAAAGTTCCGCTATTACGGGTCCTTTGTCTTATCCTCCGAACAATCCTTTGTATTCACCTTACGTGCGGACTCCTTTTCCGATAGGTTTGTGGGTGTATAACTGGAATATTAAGAAGAAAAAAGGTTTTAAATATTGGTTGTATAAACAATTAGCGAAAAAGCCTGTCTTGATTTCGGATGTTCAACCGGATTTACGGCTTAAGGTTGTCGATTATGCGGCTAAAGATTACGGTTATTTTGGAGTGAAATCCGATTATCGATTGATCTATAATAAGCGTAATCCCAAAAAGGCGAAAATCAGCTATCATGTATATATCCCTAAAGCTTATGTGTTGGGGGATATTCATTTGTGGGGATGGGAAGGGCGGATGTCGCGTATTCTTCAAAATACGTGGGGAAGAAGTTTGTTGGTCAAAGGAAACGAATACGATCTTACCACGTTGGAGGATGAGAGGGAACGGGTGGCGACCGTTTTACGCAATAGGGGATATTATTATTTTCGCCCGGATTATATAGAGATATTGGCCGATACGACGCAGGAGAGAGGAGTCGTTGATATTCGGGTTGCTTTAAAAAGGGGCGTTCCTCAAAACGCTCTCCGACCTTACAAGATCAATCAGGTCGATTTGCTACTGGAGGATTCTTTCACGGGTGTGGTTCGGGATTCTTTTTATTTTCACGGGTTTAATATAGATTACGCGAAGCCTTTGCGAATAAAACCTAAAATCATAGCTTCCTCTATTCGTTTGTTGCCGGGGGAGGTGTATTCCGCCGCCCGGCAAAATAGGACGCAGGCTAATTTGATTCGTCTGGGGATTTTTAAATACGCGAATTTGGCCGTAACTCCGGCTGATACTTTGGTCAGGGATTCTTTCGGAAAATTGGATGTAAGGATTACGGCAGCTTATGATTTGCCGATAGAAACTGAAATAGAGGTTGATGTCTCTTCGAAATCCAATAATTTACTGGGACCAGGTTTGATTTTAAGCGTTACGAATAAAAATTTATTCCGCGGCGGAGAAAATCTATCATTCCGCTTGAATGGAGCTTATGAATGGCAAACGGGAAAAAAACAGGGAAAATCGACTTCGGGCCTGATTAATTCTTATGAAATCGGCTTGAATGCCGATTTATCCGTTCCTCGTCTGTTGGTTCCCGGCTTTATGAAACGAGAGAGGGATTTTGCGGAGAGGACACATTTTCAGTTAGGAGTGGATTTTTTAAATCGCCATACCTTTTTCCGGATGATCTCTTTTACCGGGGCTGCTAATTATAATTTCCAGTCATCTTTGAGGAAATACCATACGATTACGCCTTTAAAAATCAATTATACTTATCTGCTTCGGACCTCTTCTGCATTTGACTCGACAATGACGAATAATCCGGCCATCGCGTTGAGTTTTAAGAACCAGTTTATTCCGTCTATGTCTTATTCTTACACTTATGACCGTGCGGCTACTTCTCGGAATCCGAATCGATTTATGTGGCAGAGTACGTTGATGTCCGCCGGAAATGTTTTGTCCGGAATTTTATTCTTGACAGGTAATCGTCAGGGGAGCGGTAAAACCATATTCGGTAATCCTTACTCTCAGTTTTTGAAATTGACATCGGAAATTGTCGTGTATCGTCGAATGACGGAAAAATCGTTATTGGCTATGCGTTTATTGGGGGGAATAGGATATGCTTACGGAAATTCGGAGGTGATGCCTTATAGCGAGCAATTTTATATCGGGGGAGCCAATAGCATCCGGGCGTTTACGATTCGTTCTATCGGTCCCGGCAGCTATCATCAGGAGAGTCGTAATTCGACGGCCTATTTGGACCAGACCGGAGATATTAAATTGGAGGGAAATATCGAATATCGCTTTAAGATCGGTTATCGTTTGAACGGGGCTATCTTTTTGGATGCGGGAAACGTTTGGTTGCTTCGAAACGATCCGAAGCGTCCCGGCGGAGAATTTAAATTGAAAGGATTATGGAAAGAGATTGCGTTAGGTACCGGATTCGGTTTGCGATACGATATCAGTTACATTGTTTTAAGGGCGGATTTAGGTATTGCACTTCATACTCCGTATAAAAATCCGGATAAACGCGGGTATTATAACATTTCTAAATTTAAAGACGGGTTGGCTTTTCATTTGGCCATTGGTTATCCGTTCTGACGGAAGAGGTACGTTAATTCAATAACGTACCTCTTTTCTATGTAGACACCACCAATCTATAACATTACCATGGGAATATTGGCAATGTTATCAATAAATTGTTATATTTGTAGTAGACAGATCACAAATATAATACAATTTTAATAGTCGCGCAAATAAAATTGGATTATTTGTAAGCTGTAAGTAAAATTTTAAATGATTCTAAATAAACTATTATGGGATTTTCAGAGAGATTAAAAGAAGTTATGGATGAGAAAGGCTACACGAACTATCGTGTCGCTAAGGAGTTGAATCTATCAGCTACCACGCTTTCCAATTATTTGAACGAGCGCACTAAGCCTGATATTACAAAATTGGAAGTCATCAGTCGTTATCTTGGCGTAAACAGAAAATGGTTGATTTCCGGGGAGGGGGAAAAGGAACGTTTAGTGGCGGAAGACGGGAAACCGGAAGAAGACGAGAATACGGTTAATAGGCTTTTGAATTTGTTGGAAAAACATACGGATAGTATCCGGGAGAAAGACCAACAAATATCTCAATTGATTAATACGGCAGAGTTGTTGATAAGTAAATTGCCTCCGTTAGGTAATGAAAAATAGATGTCGAAAAATCTTGGAATGGACGGAAGATCAATGATCTTCCGTTTTTTTATGTATAACGCTTACTGCTATAAGGCTGAATGTTTGTGCTTTTCTTTGTTTTTATTTGTCATAATTTTTATATCTTTGTAAAGTTTAAGTGGGTTGTATAGAATAAGGGGGGATGGGATTATAAAACAAGTAGATTGATTATTACTCATGGTCCAGGGAATGGGTATATATTGGAACATGTGATCAAAAGTGTGGTAGTATAATATTCCGAAGGGGTGGAAGAATGGGCGTTTTAATCGTTGTGCGGTAGATGTTTATCATGGGTCATACGTGCCGGATTCCAGGTATAAAATAAACTTTTTATCATGAGAGAATTATGAAAATTGAGAAATTGACAGGTACGGAATCCCGATTGTATGAACTGGTTGCACCTTTGGTGATGAGTCCCAATGTATTGCGTCAAAATAACAACTATCCTTTTAAAACTTCTCGAAATCATGTTTGGTTTATCGCGTGTGACGAGCGGTGGGTGTACGGTTTCGTTCCGGTAGAACTCCGAACACAACAAGCCATTATTAATAATTATTATGTAAGAGGTGATGACACGCTTTTGCTTTCTTCTTTGATTAAGGAGGTCTTAAAAGCATTCGACCGGGAGTGTAAAATTACATCCGTGACGCTGTCCCGCCATGTTTCCGTGTTTAAAGAAAATGGTTTTCGTTCCGTGCGGGAGTGGAAGCAATATGTAAAAATGGAAAAAAGTAATGAAGATGGCAAGAAACGTTTATGAGGCGGTTTTGATTCGTTTGAGTAAGATCTTTGCTGACTTTGATAATGTTTACGTCTCTTTTTCGGGAGGCAAGGACAGTGGCGTCTTGCTCAATCTTTGTATCGATTTTATTCGGCGAAACAAGTTGAATCGTAAATTGGGGGTTTTTCATATGGATTACGAGGTACAATATGAAGAGACTACCCGTTACGTGGAACGGATGTTAAGTTCCAATGCCGATATCTTGGAGGTATATCATGTTTGCGTGCCGTTTAAAGTACCGACTTGTACTTCGATGTATCAGAATTTTTGGCGTCCTTGGGATGAAGAGAGTCGAGCTATTTGGGTGCGGAATTTACCTCGGGGAAGTTATACCCGAAAAGATTTTTCTTTTTATACGGAAGAGTTATGGGATTATGATTTCCAGATGCAATTCGCTCGGTGGTTTCATGAGTATAAGAAAGCGGAAAGAACCTGTTGTTTGGTGGGAATCCGGACGCAAGAGAGCTTAAATCGATGGCGTTCGATACACGGGGAGAAGAAATATTATACTTATCGGGGAATGAGATGGACGCGTAAGCTGTATGATTATGTTTATAATGCTTATCCCATATACGATTGGTTGACCACGGATGTGTGGACTGCAAATGGTAAGTTTCATTGGGACTATAATAGGTTGTACGATCTCTATTATCAGGCCGGAATACCCATTGAGAAGCAACGGGTGTCGAGTCCGTTTATCTCTCCGGCTCAAACCAGCCTGAAATTGTACAGGGTACTGGATCCCAATACCTGGGGGAAAATGGTGAATCGGGTGAACGGAATAAATTTCGTCGGGATATATGGCGGAACTTCTGCTGTCGGTTGGCAGTCCGTGAAATTACCTCAGGGACATACGTGGGTGAGCTATATGGAATTTCTGTTGCAAACCTTACCGGAAGAGACTCGACAGAATTACTTGGAAAAGTTGTCCGTGAGTATCGATTTTTGGAGGAAAAGGGGTGGTTGTTTGGCAGATAAAACGATAGAGAAATTGCGTGAAGCCGGAATAACGATAGAAGTAGGAGAAAAGAGTAACTATAAAACATTCAAAAAGCCGGTTCGCATGGAATACCTTGATGATATTGATCTGCCGGAGTTTAAAGATTTACCCACGTTTAAGCGGGTCTGTATCTGTATTTTGAAAAATGATCATGCATGTAAATACATGGGATTTGCATTGAATAAAAGCGAAAAGGAGCGTAAAAAACGCATAATGGAAAAATATCAATCGTTGTTACACTATGAGTGATTACATAAGTCCCGTATATAAAGTGATAGCCGTGCCGGTTGAAAAAGTGTGTGCCAATAATTACAATCCGAATATCGTCGCACCTCCTGAAATGAAGTTATTGGAACTTTCTATCTGGGAGGATGGTTATACGATGCCCTGCGTATGTTATTACCTTGCCGAAAAAGATGTGTATGAGCTGGTGGACGGGTATCACCGTTATCAGGTATTGAAAAACTCAAAACGTATTTACGAACGGGAAAAGGGTTTGTTGCCGATTGTCGTGATTGAAAAAGACTTGTCGAACCGGATGGCTTCCACGATACGGCATAATAGGGCAAGAGGATCGCATAGCATCGAGCTGATGACGGAGATTGTTTCCGAATTGACAAAAGCCGGTATGTCGGATGAGTGGATCCTTAAAAATATTGGTATGGATAAAGACGAGTTGTTACGATTGAAACAGATCTCCGGTTTGGCTGAACTCTTCGCCGATAAAAACTTCAGCATTCCCAAGAGAACTTTGCTTAGATAATTAAGTGATAAAGACAGTTTAGGGATTCGATGATCTTGTAATTAGGAGGTTAAACGATTGACCGCTTCCGTTGCTTGTAAGTTGTAAATCAAAATCGAACACGTGGAGGCGGGGATGAGTCGGGAGATACTCCCTCGAGAACTCGTTACGACCCCCGTCTTGCGCTTCGTTCGAATCCCTTTAATGTAAAAAAAAGAGAATCGGTTTATTGCCAATTCTCTTTTATTTTTAGCTACTTAAGCGGAGAGACGGGGATGACTCGGGAGTTGTACTCCCTCGAGAACTCGTTACGACCCCCGTCTTGCGCTTCGTTCGAATCCCTTTAATGTAAAAAAAAGAGAATCGGTTTATTGCCAATTCTCTTTTATTTTTAGCTACTTAAGCGGAGAGACGGGGATGACTCGGGAGTTGTGCTCCCTCGAGAACTCGTTACGACCCCCGTCTTGCGCTTCGTTCGAATCCCTTTAATGTAAAAAAAGAGAATCGGTTTATTGCCAATTCTCTTTTATTTTTAGCTACTTAAGCGGAGAGACGGGGATTCGAACCCCGGATACCCTTTAGGGGTATACACGCTTTCCAGGCGTGCCAGTTCAGCCACTCCTGCATCTCTCCGGATGCGGAGGCAAATATAGAAATAATTTTCTATTAACAACTCCATTCTTATCGATTTTTAACGGAAAATCAACAACGAAAATGAAATGGAAGGCGTATCAATAGTACAATTTAGTGGGGAGATATGATATGGGGATTGGAAAAGAGACTACTAGCATTAGGGTAGGAGAGAATCCCTGGTATACAATCTTGGGATTACACGTGAATGTAGATTGTTGCTAGTCTCGGTGCGGTTTTCTTCGTGATGAAGTGAACCGCACTTTTCTTTGAAACTTTTGAATCGGTCTATATACATAGTCTGATATATTTGGTAAATTTGTGGTGAATTTAATAAAATGAATATGGACGATTTTCAGCATGTCGGTTATAGTAAAGAGGTAATCGAGTTCGTGGCTGTGGCAAAGGAATTTTGTGATTTTGTTGAAGCTGCCGCGGGTGGAGGGCGAGAGCTTTTTCTTTCCAGATTGCAAAAATTTATTCCTTTGATCTATTTGAAGGGGAGTTTATTGCCTCGTTGCGAGAGTGACGAGTTGGGACTGTTGGAGGATACGGTAACCGAAGAAGATTATAATGCTTTGTATGCCGCGCTTCATCAATTGATGGGGGAACAGGATGAATACCTGGAGGTATTTGATGATAATATGCAATATAGCGAGACTCCGATTGTTAATTCTATAGCGGAGAAAGTTTGTGATGTTTATCAAGACCTGAAGAATTTTATATCGGCTTACAGGCATGGAATGACAGATGTGATAGAGGAGGCCTTGTGGCAATTGAATAATAGTTTTGAACTTTACTGGGGACGGGCATGTGCAAGTGTTTTAAGAGCTGTTCATGTAGCCGTTTTTCGAATAATGGATAATGAGGTTGAGTGATTCATGGGGAAAATTGTCATGCAAGAATATAAAAGGAAGATAGAGCCCGATGAGGTTGAAGAGTTTCCTGTTTTTTTATATAGGGGAGAAATTATCGTGGTGGATAGACCGGAACAGGTGGCTGCTGCTGTTGCAGATTTAAGAGATAATGCTGTTTTAGGTTTCGATACGGAAACCAAGCCTTCTTTTAAGAAAGGGGTTGTTCATCAAGTGGGGTTATTGCAATTGGCGTCGAAGGAACGGGTTTATTTGTTTCGGTTGAATAAATGCGGTTTACCTTACTCTTTACGGGAATTATTGGTGAACGAGGATGTTTTGAAGGTCGGGGTGGGAATCCGGGATGATATTCGGGCATTACGTAAAATGGCTGATTTTTTACCGGCTTCTTTTGTGGACTTGCAGTTGTTTGTAAAAGCCTTTGGTATTGAAGAGATGTCGTTTTCTAAATTGATGTCTATCGTCTTTGGCGTGAAGATTTCAAAACGGCAAAGAACATCGAATTGGGAAGCTCCCGTGTTAACGACCGCACAAATACGTTACGCGGCAACGGACGCTTGGGGGGCTTTGAGAATGTACGAGGCTTTACGTTCCGGAGAGAAGCAAAATATCTTACTTTATTGATCGCAAAGGTTTTATGGGAACAGAGAAATAGAAAGTCGTTCCTTTCCCTTCCGTTGATTCGAACCATAGTTTCCCGTGATTCAATTTTACGAATTCTTGGCTGAGTTGAAGACCTAATCCGCTGCCCTTCTCTTTCTGGGTCCCGAATGAAGTAATATAGCTCCCTTTATCCAATAGTTTACGTTGGTCTTCCCGTTTGATGCCTTGTCCGTTGTCCTTTACGGATATAATCAATTTATTCTCGTTCTGTCGGCAGTCAACATGTATCTCTCCGTCGGGATAGGTGAATTTTATGGCATTGGAGAGCAGGTTGCGAATGACCGTATTTATCATATTCGTATCGGCATAAGCTTCAAAATGTTGTTTTACCTCGTTAAAGATCGTGATCCCTTTTGCTTTGGCGACGTTATCCAAGAGGGCGATAACCTGTTGGATCGTGGCAGTTAAATTGAACTCCCGCGGGTTCGCTTCCAGTCTCCCGTTTTGGCTGTTGCTCCATAACAGAAGGTTCTCCAGAAGAGAGAAAGCTTCATCCGTGGTTTCTATTACCATCCGTAGCAATTGGCGTATATTTTCATCCGGGATTTTGTTTTTTTGATTGTCAATTGCTTCCAGGATCATTTTGATAGTTCCGATCGGTGCCCGTAAATCATGGGCAATGACGGAATAAAGTTTATCTTTTGCCCGGACTACGTTTTGGAGTTTTTCATTTTGTCGTTCAATGATCCGTAAAGATTCCAATAGCAACAACTGATTATTTAATCTGGTGAGCAGTTCCTGTTTACTTAGTGGCTTGGAAATGAATTCGACACCTTCATATTGAGATACCATGACAAATTCTTCATGTTTATTACCTGTAGTCAGGTAGATGATTGGGATTAATTTCGTTTGTGGGTCGGATTTCAGTGTTTGAGTAATTTTCATTCCTTCCCCGTTTACGTGTGTTAAAGCTAATATGATGATATCCGGGGATTTTGTTTTAACAATGGGAATAACTTCTTCACCCACGGGAGTCGTGATTACATTAAAAGCCTCCTGCTCGAGAATATATTTTGTTTTTTCGAGATTTGAGGCTGAATCGTCCGCGATAAGTATGGTGTATTCGTGGTAATCAATGTGCATGGGTAGTGAATTTGGGATCTATTTTTAACAATAGTTCTTCATAACGATGGTTGAACGCGAAAACCTTTTCGTGTATGCTATCCATGGAACCGTTACAATCCGATAGTTTACAATTGGACAATCCTTCCTTTATAGCAAGCCAGATCGGGTACATGTTTTGATTGAAGGCTCGTAATTCCGATTTGAATAATTCAAATTCTTTATAATATTCGGAAATATCGTGCCCGATGATATGGAGCTCTACCGAGTTTTTTTCAAGTCGAATGGAATAAATATGCCATTTCATCCATAACGTTTCTTCCCCTTTCTTTAATGGAGTGTTTATAGACAAGACTAATTCCTGATTATCCTGAAGATCTTCTATATCTTGGGTATAGGGAATCAGTGCGGGGATTAGTTCTGTAAATTTACAGCCGAGGACACTTTCCGGGTTTTTTCCGAAAAGGGAGTAGAATCTTTTATTGGAATAGTTGATATGCAATTTCCGATCGAGACGGAGGATAAAATCAATTTTGTTTTCGATGAAGTCTTGGTACAACGTGTGGTGCTTCACTAATTTGGAAAGGATAAGTTCCTTTTCAAGCGCACCTGAAAATACGCTGGCCACTTGGATTAGAAAGCGGATATCTTCCTCTTGCCATTCGTCCTTGCAATCCACTCTGCTAAGACTTAAAAACGACAGAAGATGACTGGAGATGAAGAGCGGAAGAAGAAGAGCGCAACGAACATGAGTCGCTTTCAGGATATTTTTTATACTCGGATCCGCGACGTCGTCTATATTTTTGATGTAAATATAATTATCTTCATCAAGTTGTTTTGCTAATTTTTTATCGAGTAAGAAGATGTTTTGGGACATATTGTTTTGGATGGAGGTCATCCCTTCCCTCAGCCATTCGTGAGAGATAGAAAAACTCATGTCGTGTTTTATATCAATGATATGTATTCGGTCTGCTTTCTCGTGTTCTCCCAATTTTTTAAGTGCCAGTTGAATATTCTTTTCTGATTCCAGATTTGCGGCAAGCAAAACACTTAATGCTGAAAGAAAATCCGAATCCGATGAATGTATATTGTTCTGCATATATTGTATCGATATTTTTTATTCTTTACTTTTGTTTTTACTTTTATACTTCATTCGGGTAGAACATGTTACGTTAAATCTGTTTTTTGCATTCTATTCGCATCCTTTTTCAGATTAAGGTTTTTATATTCAGATTCTTATCTTAAGGTTAAATTCTATGTAAGAAAAATCTTTGAAAATGTTTGGTACGAAAGAAGAATTTTGTACTTTTGTGCCCGGGTAAGTCCTATGCGACCAGCTCCTGTCGAACTCCCCCAGGGTCGGAAGGCAGCAAGGGTAGATGGTTGTAGCGGTGCGACATAGTAAGCTTACCCGTTTTTATGAAATTCGCCTCTTTAGCTCAGTTGGCCAGAGCACGTGATTTGTAATCTCGGGGTCGTTGGTTCGAATCCGACAAGAGGCTCAAGTGAAGGAAATATCTCCGGAGAAGGAGAATAAGGGATTTAAATGCTGTTGTAGCTCAGGGGTAGAGCACTTCCTTGGTAAGGAAGAGGTCTCGGGTTCAAATCCCGATAACAGCTCAGAAAGCCATCAGAAATGATGGCTTTTTTTGTTTTATAATCCCCCGGGACGGTTTTTGGGTGGCATTTTGATCCTTGAAAACCGTTCCCGATTTGTGTGTACGAGAATTGTTGTTCGTTAAAAAAAGCGGCCACCGGGGAGGGAGGCCGCTATGTCAAGGATTATACAAAGATCACTTCAGTGCGTGTTCCGTGATCTATTGATAAAAACATTAAATAATCGTAGTGTGCTTTCGTATCAACATAACCACATCCTTGACCAAACAAATATACGATTTTTTTATATTTCGGCAATATGAAATTAAAAAAAATCGTGCGGAAGAAATTATCCGCACGATCCTTTAACGTTTTATTTATTGATTAAAATAAAGATTCGATGAGTTGGTCGTCAGCTAAATTGGGGAGTGTGACTTTCAGATTCGGGTTATTTGCCATGGCCCGTTTGATCGCAAATATGGCCCCCTCGTTACGGGCCCAGCTGCGACGGGAAATTCCGTTATTGACATCCCAGAACAGCATGTTCTTTAAGCGTCTGTCGCTATCGCTACTTCCGTCCAGCATCATTCCGAACCCGCCATTGATGACTTCACCCCAGCCTACGCCGCCGCCGTTGTGGATGGAGACCCAGGTTGCTCCGCGGAAAGAGTCTCCGATGACATTTTGAATGGCCATATCGGCGGTGAAGCGCGAGCCGTCGTATATATTAGACGTTTCGCGATAGGGAGAGTCCGTGCCGGATACGTCGTGGTGATCCCGTCCCAGAATAACGGGAGCGGATATTTCTCCATTTGCGATGGCTTTATTGAATGCTTCTGCAATTTTTATACGTCCTTCTGCATCTGCATACAGGATACGTGCCTGAGAACCTACCACTAAATGATTTTCTCCCGCGGCTTTAATCCAACGGATGTTGTCGGCCATCTGTTGCTGAATTTCTTCGGGAGAGTGAGACATGATCCCTTCCAATACTTGTGCGGCGATCTCATCGGTCTTGGCAAGGTCTTTCGGGTCGCCGCTGGAACATACCCAGCGGAACGGACCGAACCCGTAATCGAAACACATGGGGCCCATGATGTCCTGAACATACGAAGGGTATTTGAAGTCTCCGTTCGGTTTTACGATATCGGCACCTGCTCTGGAGGATTCCAATAGGAAGGCGTTACCGTAGTCGAAGAAATAAGTATTGAACCGTTCCACGCATTTGTTGATGGCTGCCACGTGACGGCGTAAAGATTCCTGAACTTTTTGTTTGAATCGCTCCGGTTCTTCGGCCATCATGCGTTTGCTCTCTTCGAAACTGATTCCGACGGGATAATAGCCGCCTGCCCACGGGTTATGCAACGAGGTTTGGTCCGAACCCAATTCAACGGGGATATCTCCTTTTGCGAAATGTTCCCAGACGTCTACAATATTTCCTTGGAATGCAATGGAAACAACTTCTTTTTTCTCTCTGGCTATTTTTACCCTTTCTACCAGTTTGTCCAGATCATCGATGACTTCATCTACCCATCCCTGGTTGTAACGGGTTTGAGTGGCTTTCGGATTGATCTCCGCGGTAATGCTGATACATCCGGCGATATTCCCTGCTTTGGGCTGAGCTCCGGACATACCGCCTAATCCGGCGGTAATAAAGAGTTTACCGGCTAATCCTTCCCCGTGCCGTGAAATTTTGCGTCCTGCATTCAACACGGTAATGGTTGTTCCGTGAACAATTCCCTGGGGACCGATGTACATGAACGAGCCGGCAGTCATCTGTCCGTATTGAGAGACTCCCAGGGCATTGAAACGTTCCCAATCATCCGGTTTGGAATAGTTGGGAATAACCATTCCGTTCGTTACAACCACCCTCGGTGCGTCTTTGTGTGACGGAAATAATCCCATGGGATGTCCCGAATACAAGACGAGTGTTTGTTCGTCCGTCATTTCGGACAGGTATTTCATGGTCAATCGGTATTGGGCCCAATTTTGGAACACGGCCCCGTTTCCCCCGTAAGTGATTAATTCATGCGGATGTTGGGCGACGGCTATGTCCAGGTTGTTATTTAACATCAACATGATGCCGGCAGCCTGTAAGCTTTTGTGCGGGTAATCGTTGATGTTGTGGGCGTACATTTTATAGTCCGGACGAAAACGATACATGTAAATACGTCCGTATTTTTCAAGTTCATCTGCAAATTCGGCTGCAAGAACGGCATGGTGCTTGGGATCGAAATAACGCAATGCATTTCGGATGGCTAATCGCTTTTCTTCTTTCGTGAGAATATCTTTCCGCTTCGGGGCATGATTGATTTCAGGCTCGTAAGGCTTTGGGGCGGGTAATGTATCGGGAATACCCTCCGTGATGGATTTTTGAAATTCTTGTAATGTCATTATTATGTATTTTTAACTTATGATCCAATTCAAGGGCTAAGTTAATAATTTCTAATGTTTTTTTTCGCATTCATGCCGTTTTTTTTACTTGCAGCTCTCTTTTATATTACCTCTACGGGAAAAATCTTATTTTTGCAAAATAAAATAAGGAATACGATGAATGTAAGAATAGGTGATATCGTTCGCTTTATTTCCGAGAAACTGGAAGGTAAGGTTACCGGAATAATTGATGCGAACAGCGTAAACGTATATTGCGATGAGTATGGTTTCGAGATCCCGGCTTCGATAAACGACCTGGTGGTCATTCGCTCGGATTTTCACGCGACAACCGTTTCTGTTGCGACAGATGTGCCGGTTCAGGCACAAAAGGGAGTGGAGATGTCGTCGTCGGACACGTTGTATTTGGCTTTTGTTCCGGAGAATTTTAATAATTTGAACGAAAGTCGTTTCGATCTTTATTTAGTCAACGATACAGATTTGGTATGCTTGTGTTCCGTTGCTTTTTATGATGGTAAAAGATACAATGGGATTACGGCCGGGAATTGTAATCCGGATGCTGCTTATCTTGTCGGTAATTATTCTTTGAAGGAGTTGGACGGGGTGAAAAGCATTCAAGTGCAAGCTATTTTTTATCAAAAGGGGTATTTTACTTTCAAAAGTGCGATTGATGCGCCTGTGAAACTGAATCCGGTTTCTTTGTGTAAGGCTGGCGCTTATAAGCACGTGCGTTGGTTTGAACCGGTAGCTTTCGTTCGCCCTCTCGAAAGGGATAGTTCGATGACGGAGCGAGTCGATTTGGAGGCGAGACCGTTGTTGCAGGCCTCCAAAAAAGAAATCGATGAGTTGCCGGGAAGGAGACCTGCAAAACAAATGGTGGGAAACATGCTTGAAATAGATCTTCATATTTCTCAATTGCTTGAGACGACAGCGGGTATGGAAAGTAAGGATATGCTCGAATATCAGTTGGATGTATTTCGTAAAACTTTGGAGGAGTATAAATTACGTCGGGGACAAAAAATTGTTTTCATCCACGGAAAAGGGGACGGAGTTTTAAAACAACGTATTTTATGGGAGTTGCAGACTAAATATAAACGCTTTCAACATCAGGATGCTTCTTTCAAGCAGTATGGTTATGGAGCAACGATGGTAACGATAAAATAACAAAACACCGGGGAGATCTCCCGGTGTTTTATTTTAAATTCCACACTCCAACTCGCTTAGATAACGCTCCGCGTCGATTGCGGCGCGACAGCCGCTACCGGCGGAAGTGATCCCTTGACGGTAGATGGGGTCCATCACGTCGCCCGCGGCAAAAACACCGGGGATGTTGGTTTTCGTGGTTACACCTTCCGTAAGGATATATCCCTGTTCGTCCAATTGCAAGTATTTTTTGAAAATATCCGTGTTGGGAGTATGACCGATGGCTAAGAAGAAGCCGTCTATTTTGATCTCTTTCGTGCATTCTTCCGGAGTCCCTTTCCGGTAAACGAGCCGGGCTCCTTCCAGCCCCATATCGGAGCCGAACAGTTCAACGGTATTGTGCTCGAACAATACCTCGATGTTAGGTGTGGCGAAGACTCTCGCTTGCATGGCTTTCGAGGCTCTCAGGTAGTTTTTTCGAACAACGAGATACACTTTGCGACATAATCCTGCGAGATAGGTCGCTTCCTCGCATGCCGTATCTCCTCCTCCGACGACAGCCACGTCTTTATTTTTATAAAAGAATCCGTCACAGGTGGCGCAAGCACTGACTCCTGAGCCTCTGTAGGCTTCTTCCGACGGTAGTCCCAGATACCTTGCCGTGGCTCCGGTGGCAACGATAACGGCGTCCGCTTCTATTTTTTTCGTGTCATCGACCGTTATTTTGTGCGGGTGACCGGAGAAGTCAACCTGGGTAACAATACCGAAGCGTATATCGGTTCCGAACCTTTCGGCTTGTTTTTTCATGTCTTCCATGAGGACGGGACCGCTGACTCCTTCCGGGTATCCGGGGAAGTTTTCAACTTCGGTGGTAGTGGTTAACTGCCCCCCCATTTGTAATCCGGTGTATAGTACGGGAGCGAGGTTGGCTCGCGCGGCGTAAACGGCAGCCGTGTAACCGGCTGGTCCTGAGCCGATGATAAGGCATTTGACTCTTTCGGGAATCTCTTCTGATGACATATTTGTATTCATTGGTTTCTTATTATGTTTTCCTTTACCTGCAAATTTATCAAATTAAAATCGGAACACCAACTTTTATCACCTACGGTCAATTGGTCATTCGCGTTAATTCTTTTAGAATGAAAATATTAACTACCCGCTTGTGCTTGATAAATATTTTTTGTACCGGAATGCATCTATTCTAAAATTTTTTTTCTAAATTTGCACCTGCATTTCGGGATGTAGCTCAGCCCGGTAGAGTCCACGTCTGGGGGGCGTGTTGTCGCAGGTTCAAATCCTGTCATCCCGACTATTGAGCATCAAGAGGTTAGACCAAAAGTCCGACCTCTTTTATTTTGCGGGTGCGATATATTGTAAGCTGACTAATGCCTGGCCCCGAAAAATAAAGAGAGAGGATTTCTATGCCAGCGGGAATAGTGTAGCGATGAGACACCGATGCCGGTCCGCGAAAGAATATCGATCGTTTATTGGTTATACTCTGTACGATGACAAGAGTGAGGAAAGATGAAGCGTCTATCCTTTAAAGGAAGTTTTTTAGCGATAAAACTTTTGAGTGGCCGTCCCTTTTGTTGTAATGCTAAACTTTTCGTGTAAGTATATGTGTAATTTTGTAATAAATGATTTAAATTATTGATTATTAACACATGCCGGGCGGTTTGGTCTTGATCTTTTTGTGAGTGTTTATTTGGGTGGGGGTATTTCTTGTTTTCTCTTTATGTGATTTGATTTCTATTTAAACGTGTAAACTTCGATCGGGATGTTAATGCGGGTATTGTACGATTGTGTGATGGCTGATTTTAGTCGTAAAGACCTTGTTTTAGATGTAGAAAAGAATGAATATAAATGAATAATTTCATGAAAATAGTGTTTTTTTAAATTTTAATTTCTACATTTGCATATCTCACTCAAGTAATAATACGTGCATTGCATAGGAAGATAGTGCCTCCGGTGTGCAATTGCACGTTTTTTATTAAATTTTGAGTGAGATCTTTATTTAATACCGGAGGCTTTTACAATCTTCTGTGTCGTTTGAACGTTGGACTGAAAATATTGTTATATTTTTGTATAGCAACTTTTGAAAATTCTAATTTTGAGGCGGGGCCGTGACGGTTACCCGCCTTTTTTTGTTGTTTCCCCGTTATTTTTGTTTATTTTTGTTTAGGATTAATTTAAAACAAAATGGTCGTGAAACAGAGGAAAAGCTTTAATCTTTATTTTATACTACTCGTTGTTGTAGTGATGTTTGGATGTTTTAACAACAAGAAATCATCCAAATCAGGAGATGCCGAAATCGTTATTATTTCTACGAATGATATGCACGCTCAGATCAGCCAATTTCCTAAATTTGCTACTTTCGTGAAGGAGACGAGAGAGAAGTTTCCTAATGTAATATTGGTAGATGCGGGAGATCGTTTTTCCGGCAGTCCTTTCGTCGATCATGCTAAAGAGAGGGGAAAGCCGATGATCGAATTGATGAATAAAATGGGATACAACCTTGCAACGATGGGAAATCATGATTTTGATTACGGTCAAACGGTATTAAGAAAACGACTTTCCGAAGCGCAATTCAAAGTGATTAGCGCCAACATTCGCTCGGATGGGAGCGAGTTGGGACAATTACCGCCTTATTTGTTCGTGGAAGAGGCCGGGATAAAACTCTGTTTTTTAAGTTTTATCGAAATCAGTCCGACGAGTCATATCCCCGCCACGAATCCCGAGCATCTGGAGGGTATTACATTTGCCGATTTTACGGGTGAGGCAGATACCTACCGGAAATTGAAGAACGAGTGTAATGCTTTTATCGGACTTACACACCTGGGGGTATATGCCGATTCGGTGTTGGCCGCGATCATGCCGGAATTAGATGTTATTATCGGGGGACATTCCCATACGCTTTTGAAAGAACCTAAAATGGTGAATGGGGTCATGATCAGCCAAACGGGAAGTCGATTGCATTATGCCGGAGTTACGGTGTTAAAATTTGAGAAGGGTAAGTTAACGGATAAATCCTACCATGTAGTCGATTTGGCGAATATCGAAACTCCGGATGCTGAGGTTGCCGCTATGATTGAAAGTTACAGCAATGATCCTGATTTTAAGGTTGTGGTCGGGAAAGCGGCCGAACCAATGAAATATAAGGAGAACGTTGCCTCTCTGGTAACGGATGCTATGGCCGACCGGGCGGAGTGTGATTTTGCATTTTATAACTCCGGGGGGATTCGTTTAAATACTATTCCGGCAGGAGATATTACGAAGGGAATGATTTATCAGATAGAACCTTTTGATAATTATGTGGTGAAACACGAGCTTTCCTTGCCGGAAATGAAGGCGTTGGTTTTGAATCGATTCAATAGTGAAACGAGTAATGAATATCGTCGTGTCGATCTTTTTATTTCCAAGGGAAGTTATACGATTTTGCGGGATAAGACGGGAAAAGGCGTGGATGTGGTTTTTAAAGATAAGAACGGTCGTAAATTGAACGAGGGGCGGCGGTATAAGATCGGATTGAGCAATTACGTGAGTACTACTTATGATTTTTCGGGAAAGGGTAAAGGAGAAAAATCCTTATCGATCACGGAGGCGGTAATGCAATATTTACAAAAGGCGGGACCGGTGGTTTATAACAAAAAGCGTACATTTATAAATCCTAAGTAAGAGATGGAGGATTTATGGATGAAGTGATGGGAGGATTTAATCACTCGATTATTAAATCGCGCGTACTTTTTCGATATTGTAGAAATTAATTGTTTATTTTGTTGCGTTGACTATTTTGTATATTTTCGTCAAATGCAGAAATAAACGGGTGGTGTATGATAAATCGGGATGAGCGTAATCTTTTGGAAAAAATCAACAAAGGGGATGAGTCTGGCTTAAAAGAACTTTTCGACTTGTATTATAAACCTTTGTGTGTTTTTGCATTGAATTACATTGATTCGTATGAGGAGGCAGAAGATGTGATCCAGGAGTTATTCGTGAAGTTTTGGGAGAGAAGGGAAAAAACGATGTTTCAAGGTTCCTTGCGTTCCTATTTGTTTTCGTCTGTTCGGCACAATTGTGTCAAGTTGGTAAAAATCAGACGGAAATATCAATTTGATGAATTGGAGCCTTACGGAGAGATGCTGGATGTCCAGTATACTGCCGAGGCCATAGAGGAGGAGCGGGAAAAATTATACGCGGAAATTGAAAAATTACCCGAACAATGCCGTAAGGTATTTGAAGCGGTCGTATTGAGAGATATGAAATACAAGGAGGCGGCGGAGTATTTGGATTTATCCGTAAATACGGTGAAAACACATTTGTCAAGGGCTTTAAAACAGTTGAGGAGTTCGTTGAACACGATTGTGTTGGTACTGCTTCATTAAAAAAAATCAAAAAAAATTCGTTATTAATTCACCCATTTGAATCGTTTTGGGCTTATCCGTATAAAAGCCTTAAAAAATGGATGAGATAAAAGTTATCGAATGGGTCGTTTTATACTGCAAGAAAGAGTTGACTTCTACGGATGCGAGCGAGTTGAGGCGTTGGTTACGGGAGGATCGAATGCACGTGGAGATTTTTCGGGGGTACTTGAAGAGATATCGTCGGGGCCGGCAACTGGCCTTTTGGGATACGGCGGATACGAGTGAGGCTTGGTGTAAGATTGAGAAAAAGATCAGGCGTTCCGATACCGGGAAGAGGAGATGGATTACCCGTTGTTATCCCTATGCGGCCATGCTTGTTTTGTTACTTTCCGTTTCGCTTTACTGGTACATGCAACAAAATGCGGACACTTCCGGGGAGAAAAGCATGGCTGTTTTGCCGGGTTCTTCCAAGGCGGTATTGCTGTTGTCTGACGGGAAGCAGGTAGATCTTTCCCGGGATTCTTTATTTCGATTAAACGAGGTGAACGGGGCTGTGATAGAAAAGGATACGGCGGGCAAAATCCGATATGTCGCGAAGGGTGAAGAGGCTGGGGAAAAGATTTGTGTAAATACGATTCTTGTTCCTCGCGGGGGAGAGTATTTTTTACAGCTGTCGGACGGGACGAAGGTTTGGTTAAATTCGGATTCGAAGTTAGTTTATCCTGTTGTTTTTGGTAAAGAGAATCGAAGCGTACGATTGGAGGGAGAGGGCTATTTCGAGGTGGCAAAAGACGAGTCCCGGCCTTTTTTGGTTCAGAGCCGGGGGGCACAAATAAGGGTTTTAGGAACTCATTTTAACGTATCGGCTTACGAACAACAAGAGAAAGTGGTAACGACTTTGGTTGAAGGTTGTGTGCGGATATCTAACGGGCGGGATTCGTTGTTGTTGAAACCGGGAGAACAAGCTGTTTCCGATGCTACGAAAATAGATGTAAGGCAGGTGGACGTCAGAACATACGTTGCTTGGAAATCGGGTGTTTTCGAGTTTGAGAAGATGGAGTTGCAACAAATTACCGCCCAGTTGGGGCGTTGGTATGACGTGGAATTTATTTATTCCGATGAATCTTTACGTCATATTCTATTTACCGGGGCGGCCGATCGGCACCGGGATATGAGTGTTATCCTGGGGATGATAGAGAAATTGTCAAAAATTCAGTTTATTAAAAAAGATAGGATTATTACTGTTTCTAAAAAATGAAAGGAGTGCGGCTAACACTCCTTTCCGAACTCCTGTCGGCTAAACAGGAGTTGATTTTAACGTAAAAAACAAAATTATGAAAAAAAAGAGTAGATGGTACACGTTTGCACGGGGAAAATGTGCAAACAAAATCATGAAAATTATGAAATTAACGTGGCTATTGATGTTTGTCTTTACATTGCATCTGGCGGCTGAAACTTCGGCACAGCGTGTGGTTAATGCGAAATTCTCAAATAAGGCTTTGAAAGAGGTCTTGCGGGAGATCAAAACACAGACCGGTGTTTATTTTATGTATAATAACCGGGAGGTGGATGTCGATCGGACAGTAAGCGTGGAACTGAATAACATGTCTTTGGAATCGGCTTTGGCTAAGTTGTTTAAGATCTTGCCTTACCGTTACGAGATCACGACGGGGTATGTTTTGATTTTGCCGGACCGGGGTGTTAAAACGGATTCCGTCATTGCGAAAAGAGAGATAAAAGGAGTCGTGCAGGATGAGGGAGGATTGAAGTTACCGGGAGTTACGATTCTATTGAAAGGAACGACCGTGGGAACGGTAACGGATATTGACGGAAAATTTAAAATAAGTGTTCCGGCCAATAAAGAGATTTTCCTGATTTTCTCTTTTATAGGAATGGAAAAACGGGAAATAAAAGCCGATACCGCTTTTATGAAAGTAATTTTGAAAGAGTCGGTGGAGGAGGTGGATGAAGTGGTCGTAACCGGTTACCAACAAATTGATAAGAGAAGGTTGTCCAGTTCGGTGACTTCTATAAAAGGAGAAAATATATTAATGGGCGGGGCCATTTCTGTGGATCAGATGTTACAGGGACGTTTAGCCGGTGTTACTGTATTGAACCAGACCTCGACTCCGGGAGCTGCACCGAAAATTCGAATTAGAGGATCATCCTCTATCACGGGAAACCGCGAGCCGATTTGGGTGGTCGACGGGATTATTTTGGACGAGCCCGTACAGATTTCTACAGAAGAGTTGAATAGCATGGACAAGGTAAATTTGATCGGGAATGCCATCTCCAGTTTGAATCCGAGTGATATAGAACGGATCGATATATTGAAAGATGCGAGTGCGACGGCCATTTATGGAGTGAAAGCCGCAAACGGCGTAATCGTGGTGACCACGAAAAAAGGACGGGAGGGCAAAGTACGTATTAATTATTACGGCGGGATCTCTATCATGACTCCTCCTTCTTATAAGGTTATGCGCTTAATGGATTCCAAAGAGCGGATTGAGATGTCGGAAGAGATGCATGAAAAAGGATTGGAATTTACCTCTTATAAACCCACTCATATGGGTTATGAAGGAGCACTGATGGATTTGTGGAACAAGACGATCTCTTACGATGAATTTCGGCAACAGGTAAAAGAGTTGAAAGAGTTGAACACGGATTGGTATGATCTTTTATTTCGTACTTCGGTCAGCCATCAGCATTCGATTTCTGTTTCCGGTGCTTTCGATAAGGGAGATTATTACTTTTCTTTGGGATACGCGGACGACCAGAGTGTGAATAAAAAGGAAGACGTGGATCGTTACAATGCGATGATCAAGGTAAATACCCGTTTCACCGATCGTTTCAAAGTGGGTATGAACCTGAGTGCTGCTTTGACCAATACCAAGCGACCCCATAATTCCATTGACGTGTATCAATACGCGGCGCAGACGTCGAGAGCGATTCCTCTTTATGATGCAAACGGTGATTTGTTCTTTTACGATAACGGAATAGGTTATTCCGACATGATCCCGTTTAATATTTTGAATGAGTTGTCCGAGAGCGGAACAAAAGTAAAGAATCATGCTGTCAGGTTGAATCTGACAGTGGATTGGAATATTTTGTCGTATTTGAAATTTAGTTCTTTGCTGGGTATTTCCACGAATAATAATTACCAGACCTATTGGGCTGGTGAAAAGTCTTATTATGTTTCGATGAAGCGCCAGACGCCTTACGGAACACCGCTTCCGAAAGATCCGTCGAACGATTTTCTGGATAGGTGTGAGATCCCTATGGGAGGAGAGCTTGTCAACGAGGATACGCGTAACGTTCGTTATACCATAAGAAACAGTTTTACCTTTTACAAGGATTTCGGAAAACATAATGTAACGGCGATGGTCGGAAGTGAGATCTCTTCTTCCAAATACGACGCCCTGAAATCTACCCAATGGGGATACCTGCCCGAACGTGGGAAAAAGTTTGCCCAAGTCGATCTGACAAAATGGAGAAAATTGGCTCAGAATATAACCAATACGCCGGACGTGATCACGGATAATCTGACTAATATTGTATCCTGGTACGGTACGTTTACCTATTCTTATGACGATAAGTATATTGCCAATTTCAATATTCGGACGGACGGATCCAATAAGTTCGGACAGGATAAGAGTGTTCGTTTCTTACCGGTATGGTCTGTTTCCGGGAGGTGGAATATGCATAATGAGAATTTCATGAGGGGGATAAATTGGTTGGATGAGTTTGCCGTACGCGCATCTTACGGTATTCAGGGTAATGTACATCCCGATCAGACGCCGAACCTGATCGTGCGCATGGGAACTTTGGATGATGTTTCCAGGGAATACGAATCGACCTTATATAAATTTCCGAATAATAATTTGAAATGGGAAAAGACTAAATCCTACAATCTGGGTATAGATGTCTCTTTCTTTAAAGGATTGGTATTCGGTACGGTAGAGGTGTATAAAAAGAAGGGAGTAGACCAGATCGTACAGAAAATAATTGCTCCTTCTACCGGGGCGAATTATGTGGCTATTAATGATGGTGACGTAAATAATTCGGGTTGGGAGATCAGTGTAAACGTGAATCCGATTCGTACGAAAGATTGGGCATGGGGAATCTCTTTTAATACGGCGAAAAATTATAATAAGGTTACTAACGCGGGTGAGGCGGAATCCGTATCTTGGAGCGATTATATCAACGGGACCTTAGTACGGAACGGCCGTTCGATCAATAGTTTTTATGCTTATCGGTTTAAGGCGTTGAATGATAAAGGGCTTCCTACGTTCTATGGAGAGTCGGAATCGGATGAAACCGGGAAAAAGGTGATCAATTCGCAAGAAGAAGCCTATGCTGCTGCTTTTGTATACGCCGGACGGAGGGAACCGACGTTTGCCGGAGGTTTTTCAACGGATTTAAGATATAAACGATTCAGTTTGAATGCTCTTTTCTCTTTTGCTTTAGGTAATAAGGTCCGTTTGAACGACCTCTATTTGTCGTCCGGACAAGCATTGCCTTTCCCTCAACAGAATATGTCGAGCGAATTTGTGGATCGTTGGCGCCAGAAAGGAGATGAGGATTATACGAATATTCCGGCTCTGTCCGATGACGATATGGCATTTACCACTTATGAAAGAAAGTATCCGATAGCCAATAACCGATGGGATATGTATAATAAGAGTGATTTGAGAGTCGTATCGGGAGACTTTTTGAGATGTCGTTCTTTGACGCTGCGTTATAATTTTCCCGAAGAGTTGCTGAAAAAGGTGTGCGTCTCTTCGGCAAGCCTGAGTTTTGACGTGACGAATCCTTTTGTGGTGAAGAGTAAAGACCTGAAAGGACGAGACCCGGAACAAGTAACCATGGGATCCGGGACTGTTCCTCCTCAAAGGGGATACTCGTTAAGATTGAATGTTTCATTTTAAAATCGCCTGTGATGAAAAAACATAATTTATTGTATATTATATCTATCCTATTGTTCGGAGCTTGTAGTGATTTTCTGGATGAAAGTTCGCAGGACTTGTTAATTCCCAAAACCGTTCAGAACTATAAAGAGTTTTTATACGGGGAAGGTTTGAACAATAAGCTTATCCTATGTGATTACTTGGATGTGATGACGGATGATGCGGAAGAGTATATTAATTTAAAGAGACTTGATCGGGAAGACAAGCGAGCCAGGTTCTGGTCCTATTATTCCTGGCAACAATATCCTGAATTGCAAATGAATAATGCGCTGATGGAAGATCAGGCCTGGGGGGAGTATTATCATCGGATATTTGTGGCAAATGTGATTCTTGATAATTTAAATAGTATGGAAGGTAGCGGGAAGGAGAAAGCCGATCTGGCCGGAGAAGCTTATTTCCTGAGAGCCTGGTCCTATTTTATGCTGGCTAATTTGTACGGTAAGCCTTATATTAACGAGGAGCAGGCTGCCATCGATTTTTGTGTACCGATCAACTCCGCGACAGGCATAGAAGACAGATTGTTATCCCGTTCCTCTGTTAAAGCGGTGTATGATTTGATGGAGGCGGATATTAAACGTTCGATTGCTTCTTTTAGAGAGGCTGAAATGGAAAAAACGATTTTTCGACCGAATTTATCCACCTCTTATTTGTTGGCTTGTCGGATTGCTTTGTTCAGGAAGGATTATGACCGGACAATTGCTTATGCCGATTCGGTCATAATGACGACGAATGCCGAATTGTTTGATATGAATGGAAGCTATTCGAATCAGAGATTTATGTCTATAAAAAACGGAGAGATACTGTTTACTTATGGCAATCTCTCGACCCAGAGTCAGGCATTTCTTTATGGTTCTTCTTACGCGGCTTCTTTTATTCCCTCGGGAGAGTTGATGAATCTCTATCCGGCTACCGATAAGCGGAAAACGACCAACTTGTTTTTTGACAACACGAAGAAAAAACCGTTGAAATTTTACGGGGCTTCTTCCGATGGAGTTTATGCTTACGCTTTCCGTTTGTCGGAGGCTTATCTGAATCGGGCAGAGGCTTATGCCAATAAGGGAAACATAGAAAATGCCATGCGGGATGTAAATGCTATCCGGGAGAAGCGAATTTCAGGGGATTACACTCTTTCGGCCACGACGACGGCACAGGCTTTGAATTACGTGAAGGAGGAACGTCGGATGGAATTCTGTTTCGAGGGATTCCGTTGGTTTGATTTACGTCGTTGGGATCGTCCTGAGATCGTACATCGATATACATCGGTAGAGAACCCGAGCAACTATACCGAGTATGTGTTGAGAAGAGATGATCCGGCTTATACCTTGCCGATACCGCAGAAAGAGCGGGATATGAATCTTTCCATAGAGCAAATAGACCGTCCGCAACGGAGAAAATGATGAAAACCAAAAATTAGATGAAGATGAAAACAATACAATTAATACTGTTTTGTGCATTGGTATGTTGTTTGAATGCTTGTTCCGATGAGGATAAGATTCATGCTTCCGTAGGAGATAGCTGGTATAATTTAGAGGACGATCCGTCGGATCCCGTTCAACATTATATTTATGAATTTTACAAAACCTACCAGACGATTATAGTAAAAGATCCGGATATTCGGGATTACCGTTATAACTTTAAGAAGAAGAACAATATCAGAGTAGTCTCTCCTCTTCAGGAAAAGGAGCTCCTTGAAAAGGGGTTGTCTTTGGTAAAAGACGTGTTTGTCGATGTTTATACCGAGGGTTTCTTAAAGGAATACCTGCCTTATTCCGTGATCATGGCCGACTCCATTTTCTTTTTGGGGATGGAGGATCAGACTCCCAGTTATCATGCTTTCGTAAGCACGAACTATGTGGCGATTGCCGGTATTCGTCCGGAGATGGACAGTTACACGGATGCCGATATCCGGGAAATTCGAGGAGAGGTGAACGGTAAATTCTGGAAGGATTATTTACTGGCCATCAAAGGTGTATTTCAGATTCCGGAGGAGTTTTATGAAGTGAGTGAAGAGTATTATAAGCAATCCGATTGGGACTGGGATGTGGAAACCCCGGATGATGTCGACTGGCATGAAATGGGATTTGTCTCCTATGATCCGGGGATGACGAATTTTGATCCGGATCCGGATTGGGGAGGTTGGTGGATTCAGGCACCATCGAAAGATATCGATATTTCTCAATGGTTGGAGTTCGTTTTCAGGGTAACGAAAACGGAACGAGATGCCATTTTTGAAGCATATCCCCTGATGAAAAAGAAATACGATATATTGAAAGAAGCGATGAAACAATGCGGTGAGTTCGATATCTCATCACTTCAGTAGGTTGGTGGTAGCAAGGAGGCGGCCTTTAGGGCCGCCTCTCTTTTTATTCGGAAATTATTTCCATGTGTTTGATCCATAGCGTACTTTCGGCTCCCATGAATTGATCCCCGTCTTTACTGGGGGTACAAACGATAGCTAATTTGTATTTTTTCGAGGGATCGAATGTTCCGTTACCCGTTTCCGTGAAATTGATGGTTCGTTCGGTATAGCTGCTTGTCGAGTTCCCGTCGATAAGGCTTGCTTTCATGATTACGGAAGGGGAAGTATTTATATTGCTTCCGTCTAAGGTTTCATCGTAAGAGCTTACTTCATACAGGTAAGCGTTGATGGAACAAGTATCTTTTGCATTCGGCATCTCTACGGCCGTATTGATCGTGGAGTTTCCGTTCGATACTTTTTCCGTTTTATAATAAAGTGCTCCCGGGGTGTATTTATAAGAAACTTTCAGGGATACCGGTTTTTTCCGGTAAGGAACACCGAATTTGGTGCTTTTCAGTTGATCTAAAATGTTGAGTTTGAATTCACCGTTGAACAACGTTCCGGCTGTCATGGCAGGAACCATACCGCTTGGAGACGTTTCGCTAACGGTTTTTCTGGTTATGACCTTTGCGGCTCCGTCTTCAGCTTTTGAGACGGGGTAAGGCTCCACGGGAATGCCCATGATGGAGAAGAGAGAGGCTGCCGTGTTGGAAGAGGTGAGCCCTGCAGGTTCAAAATATTTACCAATGGAATTCCAGTTTTCCATCTAAGGGGGATAAAACGAAATGCGATAAATTGAGTTATTCCGCATAAACGGTAATAGTTTTGATATACAAATAGTTATGTACGAATAGGAGAGGGGAGAGAGAAAAAACGAAAAGTTTACTCTGCTTTACTTTGGCTTTACTTTGGACTTTACTTTGAACGGTTTGAACGCCCGTCAACTTTACATGGCAATGGAGATGTGATAAACGGAGTAGAGTAGGGTAGGAGAAATGCGGTACATGGGCTGCGAAATGCTTTATTTAGGCGTTTTGCAGCCCTTTTTGTGCTTTATAGATAGATTGGCTTCCTACTTTTGAATAGTTGAAATTTAGTGCTCAAAATAGCGAAAATAGGGATGGGGGAGGAGAGTGGCGATTTTAACGGGAATATTTCGTTTTTTGAGGATTGGATATGCAGTAGGATATGCGTTTGGGTATGCAAATTTGTCAAGAAAAAAACGAAATGTGTTGATTGGGTATGCGTTTGGATATGCAATTTAAGCAAAATTAAGATGGGTTGAATTATACAAGTTACCATTTTACTACCCGTTTTTATGGCTTTATGTATTATTCAAGGGGGGAAAATACCATATAAAGAATAATGCAAATCAGCATATATAATAGAGTAATATGCTGATTTATAAAAAGGTATCTGGCAATTTCTGTTTTATTTGTGTTGAAAACGTGCGTGTGTCTCTTTTATTTAGAACAATCTGTGCATACTTCCTAATACTGCGTATACTTTCTGTATCATGGAAATAGGAATGTCTTGCGGACTGTATTCCGGGCTTTTATTGGTGGGGATTAAGCGAATAAAATCTTTTTGGTCTGCTTTTCCTATTCGTTTAACAGTCCGATAGCTTTCTGTCACGATGGCATATATTTCTCCATAGGGGAGATATTGGACGGGATCGGTCATTTCTTTGAGGGCGATATAGTCTCCGTTGCTTAATTCGGGTTCCATAGAATGACCTGTAATATTACACCACACAACACCGGGTTTATTGTAAGGCTCAAAATTTATATAGTAATCCGGATTAATTGTTTGATCATTTAAAACGAGATCAAATCCACCGATAAAATCTACATTGTAGTAAGGTGCTCCCTTATATTCATAATTAATAGTCGGGAGTGATAGCGGCTGTGGGGTTTCCTTTAGCATAGAGCCTCGCCCTGTTATTAGCCATTCTAAATTGAGGTGAGGATAATTATCCGCAATAACGGAAAGCCATTTGCTTTGAATATCTGTTTTATTATTTATGGCTCGCCTAATCATGCCATCGCTCGCAGATATTGACTGTTCAAAAGATCTAACGCTAATCCCTTGATTTTGTATAAATTGGCTAATTCGTTCAATCATAATTTTATTCTTTCTGTGAAAATAATCACGATTTTGCTTTATATTGTGATAATTATCCTATATATTTGCATCACCGTATTAATATTACCGGCTGTAAAGGTAGTGAAAACGGCTGATATGACAATGAATAACTTTTAAAAACAATGTGATATGAGAAAGCGAATAGTAGTAGATCGTGGTGAGATCAAGAAAATCTCAAAGGATTTTAAAGTCACGAGCAAAGCCGTTTGGGAGGCACTGGTTTATCGCAGTAACAGCAGCAAGGCGAGGCTTATCCGTAAGGTAGCCCTTGAACGTGGAGGTGTTGAAATCGGAGATCAAAAGGAGGCGGTATGAAAGAGGTGTTGTTACTTCTCTTTGGAGATGAGTTCAGGGAGTATTTCTCTTTGACTGCGAGGCAAAAGTTTTACGTGTGGTATTTCTGCCTAAGTTTATGCTTTTTATGTATAACTGATGATAGTCCGATATGGGCTATTATAGTGGTAGTCTTGAATTTTGCCAATGCCGCCCGCCTGATTAAAAAAGTACCATTAAATATAAAGGAGGATTAATCATGAAAAGAGTATTTCACGTTAAAGAAGATGACACTATCAGAAAATCGTTTGAAGATCTGCTTGATGCGGAAAGAACCTTGTACTCCGCAAGATGCCCCGAAATCGTCAACGAGATGGATGACACGCCCTCTCTATGGCTGTCTTTACAACCTCCTTATGCTCCCTCTCAATCTCGTTCACGGCGTTTTTTAGAACTTGATGAAGAGCCTTACTTCCGCTTGGCCGGCCTTTTGGAATTGACGTATAGAAACTCAACTCCACCGGAACTCCAAACGCGGGGGTTAACCATCCGGATTCGGGATAATAAGGCTTACTTCTGTATCTCAGGTTCAATCTCCTTAGCTGATTTGCAAACGCTGTGCGAACGTTGTCAGGCTGGGCAATCTCCTGATCAATGTAAAAAGTGATACAAAATGATGTTTCCATGATGATAACGATTTGATTTTGCAAAGGTAAGAAAAATCCCGGACGGTCTTTTGAGGTGGTTCGACTCCGCCTCCGGGGACAAAGTTTAAAAAGGTATGGAGTATTTTGGAAAAACAGTATGTGCAACTTACGATGAATTAACATCAGGAAATGATCCGGTAATAAAACCCGGAACATTGAAGTCCTTGCAATACAGGAAACGTGTTGATGTTATTTCTCGTGGAGGCGGTGAAGGAAACATCGCTTTATATGTCTATTCCTCCCTACCTGAACGTTACCGGATCCGCTTTGAGCAAAAGTATGGTGATCCGGTGGAGCTAATCAAAGAGCAGTGCATGAAAGACAGGCTTAAAATAGATGATGCCACCCGAACATTCTTTGAGGATTACCGGTATGACAAGGCCGGCGAGATGGTGAGCCTTACCGAAAGGAAAAAAGAGGAATACACCATAAACGCCTCGGTACTGAACGAGTTGATATCGATCCTGAATGACCGGGAGGGCTATCGCAAGGCTTTGGGTGGAAGTACAAAGAAAGTATGGGAAACGATTATCGGAACGGCAGACCGCCTCCGTGATTCTTATGGCCACACACTGCCTGAAAACGCCGCCCGGCTGAAAGACAAGATAAACCAATACAAGAAAGAGGGTTACTCCTGCCTGATCAGCAAGAAAATGGGGAATGACAATACCCTGAAAATAACCGAGGAAGCCGGTAACATGATTATAGCGTTAAAGCGGAGTAGCGTTCCCGTTTATACTGATGCTCAAATATTCGTGGAATTCAACCGGATTGCAGAAGAGAAAGGCTGGAAGCAGCTCCGGAGCATTCAGAGCCTCCGTGGGTTCCTGAACCGTCCTGACATCGAACCGTTGTGGTACGATGCCGTTCACGGGGAGCTGAAAGCCCACCAGCGTTACAGCCGCAAGAATAAAACCGAGCTTCCCTCGATGCGTGACTCCTTGTGGTATGGTGACGGTACGAAAATCAATTTGTACTATAAAGACTATGACAAGGACGGTAAGCTGGTGGTTCGTACCACTCAGGTTTACGAGGTCATCGATGCTTATTCGGAGGTATTTTTGGGATACCACATTTCAGACAGCGAGGACTACGAGGCGCAATATAATGCCTACCGCATGGCCATTCAGGTATCAGGTCATAAGCCTTACGAGCTGGTGCATGATAATCAGGGAGGCCACAAGAAACTGCAGAATAGCCATTTCTTTGATAAGATTGTCGGCCATGTTCATAGAACCACGGCTCCATACAGCGGGCAATCCAAAACGATAGAGAGCGTTTTCGGACGTTTTCAGGCTGAGGTTTTGCATAAGGATTGGAGGTTCACCGGTCAAAATATCACCACCAAAAAGGACACGAGCCGCCCGAATTTAGAGCGTATCGAGGCAAACAAGGATAAACTTTACACTTTGGCCGAACTGAAAGCAGCATACGCTGCCGCCCGGAAAGAATGGAACGAAAGCAAGCATTTTGCTACCGGGATGAACCGCATCGAGATGTACCGAAACAGCGTGAATCCTGATACCCCGACAGTGGGCGTTCTCGACATGATCGAGATGTTTTGGGTGATGACTGATAAGCCCTCCACTTATACAGATAACGGTCTGAAAATAACCATTAAAAAACGTGAGTTTACATACGAGGTTTACGAGGTTCCGGGTGTGCCTGATCACGAATTCCTAAGAAAAAATAGAGGGCAAAAGTTCTACACCATGTATGATCCTTATGATCATACCTCGGTACGGCTATACAAGAAAGATAAAGCAGGAGAGCTGCGATTTGTACGGACTGCAGAGCCTTATATCGTTATCCACCGGAATATTCAGGAACAGACCGAGGGTGAAATGTCCTTTATCCGCCGGAATATAGAGGCGAACACGGAGGATCGCATCGAGCGTCAGGTTGATGCACGTATCATCGAGCAGGCGCATGGCGTGAGTATGGAACAACAGGGACTCAAACGTCCGAAATTGAAAGGTGCAAAGAGCGAAACGGAGCGTGAAATTGAACGCCGAGTCCGCCGGTACAGTCAGGATCCGGAACAGCTCTCCGCCGGTAAGGTGACAAAGCTAATAAGCAACATCACGTTTGACCAGCTGAATGGTGATATCCGCCTGAATGAAAAGAAAGTAGCAGGAAAATTATAATTCTAATATAAAATGAACAGTACAATGACACAGAAAGAGAAAGATGATATCCGTGAGGCTCTCCGGGTATATGCAGCGAAGTATTCCAGCCAAAAAAAGGCTGCGGCAAGTTTGAACGGCGTGTCTGCAGGGACACTGAGTGCCGTGATTAACGGCAAGTATGAGAGTATCAGTGATGATATGTTCCGCAATATCATCGCTCAAATTACTCCGGCAGCTGCAGCCACCGGATGGCAGCTCGTGGAAACGAACTCCTTTCAGGAAATATGGTATGCCCTGAGCGATGCGCAGGAGTTTAAAAAAGTCCGCTGGATCGTGGGTGGTGCGGGATGTGGCAAAACAACGACAGCCACCATGTACGCTCAAAAGAATCATGAGGTGTTCGTCATCCTTTGTGATGAGGATATGCGGAAAGGTGATTTTGTTCGGGAGATCGCCCGTAAACTCGGTTTTAAGACTTGCGGGATGCGTATCCGTGAAATATTGGACTTGGCCATCGAGAGCATCATACAGATGGAAAATCCGCTTTTGGTGTTCGATGAGGGTGACAAGTTGAACGATAACGTGTTCCACTACTTTATCAACCTGTATAATCGGTTGGAGGGTAAATGCGGGATTACTTTCTTATCCACCGATTACATCCAGCATCGTATTGACTGCGGTTTGAACCACAACCGGAAAGGCTATAACGAGATTTATTCCCGCATTGGGCGTAAGTTCTTTAAGCTGGAACCAACCTCCTGTAATGATGTATTTGCCATTTGCCAAGCCAACGGATTGATGGATAAAAAACTTATTGCAAACGTGATCGATGTGACGGAGAAATCGGAGTTTGATTTGCGATGCGTGAAAGATGCCATTCACCGGGAGAAAAAAGTGGCGGCAGCGAAATAGTATAGAACCCTGTTCAAATGCCGGTTGAACGGCGTTTGAACGTAATTCAAAAAGTATATGAAACAAATTGTTTTACCACTCGCAAGCCGGTTCCCGGCAGGCCATCTTAAAGGAGGCCAGCTCACCGGCTTTCCTGAGAAAGTGATTAAAGGAACCAAGATCCACACGTTCCGTGAGGATCCGGGCAAATGGGAGTACAACATGAAACAGATCAATTCCCGCAATGCGGAGCTATCTATCCGCCGGTGGATTGGCCGCCCTTATCACACCCCGCAGCTGGAGGTGAAAAGGCTGAGAAAAATCGGTATCCAGCAGGTAAGGATGACATGGGACTCCGATATCGAGCAGCCGTCCGTTTTCATAGACGGGAAACAGCTTCTGAACGTGGAGCAGCTGGCAGCCAATGACGGGATGACTCTCGATGATTTCGTAAGCTGGTTCTTTAAGACCTCTGATACTTTCGAGGGAGTGGTTATTCATTTTACAGATTTCAGGTATTGATTTATGGCACGGGCATTATCGGTAACAGAGGCAGTAAGCATGAAGAAAGAAACGCTCAAGCTGACAGGCGCATGGGCGGAGGCTTTCGGCGAGCCTGAACGGATCGGCGTTTGGTTTATTTGGGGCAACAGCGGTAACGGGAAAAGCAGCTTTGTCATGCAGCTTTGCAAGGAGCTGGCAAAGTTCGGGCGGGTGGCTTATGACAGCCTCGAAGAGGGTGCGAGCCTTACCATGCAGAACACGCTCCGCCGTTTCAATATGGCCGAGGTAAACCGCCGTTTCCAGCTGCTCGACTGTGAGCCGATGTCCGAACTTGGTGAGAGGATGGATAAACATAAAAGCCCCGATTTTTACGTCATCGACAGTTTTCAATACACCCAAATGAGCTATAAGGAGTACATCAAATTCAAGGAGGCGCACCGGAACAAGCTGCTGATCTTTATCTCCCATGCGGACGGGCGGAACCCTGATGGCCGGAGCGCAAAGAAAGTGATGTATGATGCCTCCCTGAAAATTTACGTGGAGGGGTTCCGGGCTTTCTCGAAAGGCCGTTTTTTCGGCTCCGTGGGGCATTTTACGATTTGGGACGAGGGTGCGGTAAGATATTGGGGAGATAACATTTAAAACGAATGGAAATGAGCAAAAACAACCAAATGATATTGATATCGCCTCCCATGTTTATCGGGGAGGGAAACAGGAAAGAAAGTATCTCCAGCAAAGGCCACCGGTGTAGCCATTGCCACGGTAACGGTTTCTTTTGGGGAGAGGAACAACGGGAACGGGTGAAAATAGATTGCCCGGTCTGTAAAGGTAGCGGTAAACTCGATGCCGTGATAACAATCGAGTGGGAACCTGCAAAATAATTATTGTATGAGTTCAATGACACATGGTAGTTTGTTCTCTGGGGTTGGAGGTTTTGACCTTGGAGCCCAAATGTCGGGAATAAAAACAATTTGGAATTGCGAATGTGAGGAGCATAAACGGAACATCCTTAAATGTCATTTTCCCGATGCCGTTCAATTTGTAGATGTTTGTGCAATGATTGATCCCCCTTGTGTGGATATTATTAGCGGAGGATTTCCTTGCCAAGATATATCAATAGCAAATGTTTCAAATAAAAAACTTTGGGAAGATGGAAAAGTTAAAGGAATCAATGGAGAACGTTCCGGTTTATGGAAAGAATATAAAAGAATTGTGGGGCAAATTAGACCTAAATTCATCGTCTTTGAAAACAGCCCAATGCTCACTATTCGAGGATTTGAACAAGTCCTTTGCGATCTTACCAAAAGCGGGTATGATTGTCAATGGCAATGTTTATCGGCTACACAATTTGGTTTCAATCATAAGAGAGAACGAATTTACGGTATTGCCTACGCCATCGAAATCGGACGCAAAAATCATCTTGAGATCTTCCGCCCAATACAAGAAATATTACATGAGAGGACACCAAGACAAAGCCCTATTTCAATTCCAATTGAACGGTTTAACGGCAAATCAAGCTATGATAATGTACGAATGGATGATGGGTTTTCCCGTGAATTGGACAAAAGAAGAATAGAGGATATGGGAAATGCTGTCATCCCTCTTATTGCGTATTATTTGTTTGAGTGTATTAAAAAATTCCGTGAAAGTATATGAATATGAACGAAGAACTTTATCAAATAGGCTTACCGGTAGCCTCTTTAAGTACAGTCCTGATGGATTGGACTTGCTCTAATCGACCGGAGAAATTGCTGATCAGCCCGGCCAAGAAAGATGAATGGGCGGTGGTTGAACTCCGGAACCCGGAGCTGGCCGCAGCTATCATCAAGGACGTGCCGGAGGCAATGGTAAAAGTAGTACAACAACCTGTAAAAGTCGTGCAAATATGAAAGCATTATCAGCATTAAGACAGGTATTCAGCCTGAAAAAGAACGAGGAACTCGGCAGAAAGTTTTCTCACGAAGATTTGAAACGTATTGTCGATGCGATGAAATAGTATGCGGCATCCAAGCTGCAGGAACAGCGAGCCATTTGTCAGCGTGAATTTGAGTTGGCCTATGACTCCGGCGAAAGTAATTTGGGGACGAACCCGGCTATTACCGAATTGTACGTCCTGCAATCCTTAAAAGAAAGTGAAACCCCTGAACTTGACTGATTATGGCAAAGACAAACAGTTATTCACGTTTTTGGACGCTGCTGGCGAAAATACCCTGTTCTGACAGGGACGGTTTAAAGCTGCAGCTTGTATCCAGCTTTACGAATGGCCGGACGGACTCTCTGAGAGAAATGACTTTGAGTGAATATAACTCGATGATACGGGAGATGGAGAAGCAGACCGGATCCAGCCGTCCGGTCAGTTACGAGGTTCTGAAAAAGAAACGTTCCGCCGTTCTCCACCAAATGCAGTTGATGGGTATTGATACGGCAAATTGGGCGGCGGTGGATAACTTTTGTTTGGGCGTTCGTATCGCAGGAAAGAAATTCAGGGAGTTATCTGCCGATGATTTGGATGCGGTGTTGCTCCGAATCCGTTCCATACGGCAAAAGGATATGCAGAAAGCAAAGAAAGAACTCAATTAACTTATTTATAAACCATTTAAAATGTGATATTATGGCACAGATTGAAGAAAAGCAGACCGTTGAAATGACGGCAGAGGAAAAGGCTCAGTTCGAGGTATTCCGTAAGGAAAAGGCCAAAAAAGAGGCACAGGAAAAGGCGAAAGCCGAACGTGAAACGTACCGCCAAATGGTGGATGACGAAGTGAACAGCGCAATCCCGGTACTCCTCTCCTTGAGTGAGGATATCAAGGAAACCAAAAAAACGGTGCTGGAGAACTTTAAGAGTATCCTCGACATGAAATGCGAGGTTTTGAAAGTCGTAAAGGATGACCAGCGCAGCCATACCTTTACCAATTCGGAGGGGAACAAGCGCATTACCCTCGGCGTGTACGTGACGGACGGTTACCGTGACACGGTGGAGGACGGCATCGCCATCGTGAAAGAGTACATCGAGAGCCTCGCCGACAATGCTAAAACGAAATCACTCGTGAACATGGTCTTGAGACTGCTGGCTCGTGATTCCAAAGGCACGTTAAAAGCCAGCCGCATCGTCCAGCTTCGCAAGGTTGCCGAGGAAAGCGACAACGAGCGTTTCATGGAGGGGGTGCGTATCATTGAGGAGGCATACCAGCCAGCGATCAGCAAACAGTTCGTGAGGGCGGAAATGAAGAACGAGGACGGTATGTGGGTGACCATTCCCCTCGGTATGACAGAGGCATAAGGAGGGGTGGTCATGATATACAAAGTTCAATTCCAAATCCATCGCAGAGGTTACCGCAAGCTCCGGCTTGAGGGGTTGTACGTCCCGGAAACGGGTGGCGAGATGTCAGTTCCTGAAATGAAACGTGACGTTACCGAGTTCATCAAACGCCAGCTTTCCAGCCGGAACAAGGAATTTGAGAATTTTCAGGTGGAACTTACGGTTTTCAAAAAGCTCAAAACCGATTTCATGTATCACCCGAAATCAAGTGAAGAATTAACCGTAATAAAGGAGGAATCAGATGGAACAGGTGAATAATGCGAAAGCCCGGTATATTCCCACCCGTGTGGCTGTATGCAAGCGTTGCGGGGGAAAAGGCGTTGTATTCGAGTACAGCGATGAGAACAGGACAAAGGTGTCCGGATCCTGCAGGTGTCCGACCTGCCTCGGATCCGGCAGGGTGAAAGTGACCAGCTCGGTGGTAACCACTATAAAGCCGTTCGTTCCGGGTAAGGATGACAAAGAGGGCGAACTTACCATGTAAAAGCCCGCTGATCAATAATAAAAGTCCGCTGAATTCCTAATTTTCAGCGGACTTTTTTTCGTACTATGGTGCAAATGATGTACTTTTGCATTAAGTAATCCAATGAATATGCAGGAGCAGCTCGTGATACCTTTTTTTTGCCCGGAAATAGAGAAAGCCGGTAACCGCCGCAGAACACGCACGGTTGCCTCCTCCGATGCTGCCATCACCTCCCGCCGTGACCGGCTCGAAAAGCGGAACCGTATCATGACCGCCCGTTATTACTATTGGACTGAGATCAAACGCCGCCGCTTTGATGATGTGCTGAGGATCCTTTCCGATAACGAGTTCTTTGTCGAGGAACGAACCATCAGCAACACGCTGGTGGAGCAGGATGATTTTTACAATGAACTCTTGCGTTCCAAAGCATCCGCCCGCAAGCTCAAAGCGATGTTTCCCGGCTTTGACTGGAACTAATCCATAAACTCTGTTTCGTAGATCACGTTATAGACTTTCAGGCCGTCCGCCCTCTTTTCCGGCGCACCCCGGAGGCGGCGCATCGGGTTGAAAAGGTTCCCCCCGTTCCACCATTGCAAAGCCTCGTGTATCTTATCCAGCGTGTCCATGCAGCGGAGGGCGTGTTCCCTCACGAGTTTTGGGGCTGCGGCGTTTGTACTCCCTCCTGATTGAAAGGCCACCCTGACCTGTATCTGTGCCTTTATCTTCTGACGGCCACCCATGTGGGTTTCACAAGACGGGTAAGAGATATCTATCAGGCAGCACGGGAAAGCCACTGCAGGTCGTTCTCCCGTGTTCAGTTGTCCCTCCTCGGCATCTATCCACCTGAGCTGTGGCACTTCTGTTTTCAGCCGGTCACAAACGGCGATAAAAATTTCTTTGTTCATGGCTATTTATTGTTAAGTGAGTCAATATATCCCTCTATCCGTGCGTGTATCTGCCCGTTCAATTCTTCTGAATCTCCCATGAACTCACGTTTCGGGATATTGGTTTTCCGGGTGTGCGCCTTGACGGACACATCTTTCCGTTTGGTTTTTCGAGTATGAGCCGGTACGGACACTACTCCTTTAAAACCCTCGTTATGTGCCTGAGCGTAATCCACCTTTTCATTCCCCGCAGAGATGACCACCCGCTGGGGAGTTATCACTGCCGGTCTGATACTATTCACCAGCGCACCGGAGTCGATCAGCAGCGATCCGGTTGTTTTCGGTACTTTTGCCGGAGTCCACGGGTTCCCGTCAAAGGCTTTCTTCTTGAAAGTCGATTTATAGTATTCCGTGGCCGTTTCCGCCACGATTTCTGCCGCATCGGAGATTATCTCCTCCGGGAGCGATTGCAGATATTTATTTAATTCCTTGATATTCATATTAAAATAATTTTGTATATTTGCTCCCGTAAGCATATCGCTCCGGGGATGAATCGAATGTGCCAACACCTGACGGATGACGGGGGCATCAAAAAGTCCGGGCTTTATACGGCGGAGCGGGATGTCAATCCGTAGATAAAAGGAGGTTCTCAGAGCCTCCTTTTACTTTTTGATAAGCAGCCCACGGCGATACCTCCAGCGTGGATCTATCTTTCTGCTCCTGCGTCCTTTCACCTTGATATTGGCGTTCCGCTCTATCTCGAACCATGTCGTGACCTGATAGAGCTTCCCGTTCCTGACCTCGCAAACCACGTTTATCACCTTATCCTCGTAGAACTTGATAAAGTTCAGGTTATCGAACTTTTTCTGATAGTCGTTTATCCATACCTCGTCCGGGTTTTTAAGCACGTCCGGGATACACTCCACGAGCGGGACACGAGCCTCCTCGTATTTCTTTGTGGTGTGACGTTTGAACACCTCCTCCGTGAGTTGTACCTTTCGGCCTTTATAGTCATCCATCACCTGATGCGAATTCCTCCATTCGTTCGGATCCCCGGTGAACACCGGTGCTTTTTCGGTTGCTGCAGCCGCTTTCTTTCCAAAGGAATCCAGTCCATAGTCATTATAATGCAAGTCACCCAGCAGGGAGGCGGCCTTATCGGGGAACTTTCGGATATAATGCTGGTTCTTGGAAAACACCTCAGCCGTTTCTCCCCGGTTGGAATCCCATCCCTGAGCCTCGTTCATTTTCCATTCACCCGTACCGAGGTATTCATCGACAATGGCACGCATGGCGTTGATGTCTATACCCTCTACCTCGTGTTTCATGAGCGGAACCACCCGGCAACGGCATTTCCATCCATTAGGCGGGAATATCTTTTTCCATCGTGGATCGTTGGCCGGTAATATCACCCCGTCCAGCTTCCGGTGTTCCTCCCTTACCTTTTCATCCCCGGCAGTGACATATTTCCAATAAGGGAACATTTTCGTTTTTCCCATGAGCCGGTGGTAATTGCTGGCGGACTCCGCCGTTAGTACCGCCGTTTCGTATTCCGTCTTTTGCCACGTTTTATTGAACGTGCCACATATCTGCTCTGCTTTTTTGGAGAACTCCTGAAAATTACCGCTCTCCCTGAACGCCTTGTTCAGCTCCTGAATTTCCGCCAGCGTCTTACCGGCGGAGAAATGAAACAGGTTCATCTCCAAAGCGGTGATAAAAGCGTCATCCTGCAGGCCGTATGCGAATCTTACATCCGCATGGTTCATTGAACGTTTGAACGCACTTTGAACACCGCTCAAAAAGTCGGTAGCAATAAAGGAGAACAACTCCGCATCGAACTTCCCGGTTTCGCCGTTTGCAATCCTTGCGGCCAGCTTTTCCGACATCGGAGCGTTATCATTCAGCCTGATGGGGGCTTTTCCAATGGATGCCCCGACCTGCGGGGCTTGCACGAAAAAATCCCATAAGCGCATAAAGAAATTACGGTCTGCATTACTGATTGTATCCTCCTCCGAATCCTCTCCTATATCGAACTGAGCGGCCTGAGAGGAGGCACGTTTTGCGACCGGCTCCCCATCTTTAGGCACGGGAATCGAATATTTTTCATGCAGGTAGCTCTGCGGGATATCCATGATGTCGGAGAGCTGCACCACCTCGGCAACGGAGAGCTGCTCCGCCGCTTTGGGGAAAATGAACTTTCCGCCAGCAACGGGATACCCTCTCGCCTCCAGCATGGGGAGTACCTTTTGGTTGAGGACACGCTGCACGTACCGGAGGTCAGATTTATTCTTTCCCTCCTCTACCTCCTTGTGAACCTCACCCAATGAACGTGCGCCTTTCTCTCCCTGTACGGTGGTCATGGTTTGTCCGAGGATAGTGATCAGCATCTCCTCGTTGTTGGCCTGCCGGAATTCGTTGTACGAGGATCCTGAACCCGTTCCGCCCTCTTTGGTTTCCACATCCGCCTCTTTTGGGATGACCACATACGGTGCGGATCCGGCTTTATCGAAAGCCTCCTCCAGCAGCTTGCGGCTCTCCGGATCATACGTGTTGTATTTACCGATGCGCTGGGGCATCCCGAAAAGCTCGATCCATTGTGACCAATCCCCAAAGCCTCCACGTTTGTAGATGGCATAGGGAGCCGCCTTGAGTAACAAACCGAAATCCCGGTCTTTGCCGAGAATGAGCAGCTGTGAATCTCCCTCGTATGGTATGCCTATTTCGTCCGTGTCCTGCCGGAGGATTGTGCGGTTTTTCAGGTTGATATGCTTTGCCGGAATCGGTTCCACGTTGAAACCGTCATTAAAGGTCATTTCAATGCCTGAACGCCCGTATATTTTCTTTTTCAGGATTTCAGTCAGCAGATCCTCCCATGCGGTGGTGTCCATCAGGTCTGCGATCTCCTCCACTTCCTCCCCAGCCGCATTTTGGAAAGTAAGCTCCGAGTTCGTGACCGCATCGATGCGCTTTTGAACGGCATCGCTCAAAACGCCGTCAATCATGATATCATCGAGCAGGTCATACAGCTGCTTTGTTCGTCCATTGTCTGCAGAGGAGAGAGCCGTCCGCCAATTCCCCACGTCATACACTTTCCGCTGGGGAGCCTTGACTACGATCTGATGGATGACCAGCTGCTCCTTTGATTTTGCCCCGGCATTTGTCGTGGCCGTCTTTTTTTTCTTGTTCGCCATAGTCATATATTAAAAATGTTGATTACGCTTGGGATTGCTCCCGTAGATATATTCACCTGCAGTATCCGGTTTCCCGTCACCGTCCTCGTCTATAATGGGGAGGTTAGGCTTAATGTCTGATTTCTGCACTTGCCGGAGCCATGCCACGGCACGCTCGTACCTATCCTGCCGGAGCTGCAGGTCAGTACCGGCATTGCATAGGTTCACGAAATGCCACACGGCTATGTCCTTTACAAAAATGAGTAGGAGGGCGTTTCTTTGGCTCCCTGTGGCCTCGAAAATCTTTTTGCGGTCATACGCACCAAGATATCCGTATGCTTCCTGCAGGGCAGCGTCTATGGCTGCCGTGAGGATTGTTTCATCCTCCCTGCTGATAGCCTCTATATTCTCTTTATAGAGGTGCGTTTCCAATTCTTTGGGTGTGATAAATGCCATGATTAAAATCTCTTTTTATTGGTTACACGTGCGCCCACGGTGTAGGATCCAGCCGAGAGCGTGCTTATCTTTTGGTTGATGATCCACACGCCACCCTCGATGCAGTCCACGCCGTCAGCGGGTGATTTCATAGCTCGGTTGATGAGCAGGAACTGCTCCTCCAGCCTTTTCATGTGCGGATTATCCTTTTCGTCAATGTTGAGGATGAGTTGTCCTCGCCGGTTGATCGGCTCAAGGTTTCCCTCGATACGGTCAAACTTTTCCGGTTTCTTCCGGGTATCCGGTATGATCCCGATAAATCCGAGTTGTTTTCCTTTCTCGCTAAATAGCGGAACGAACACCTGTTCATAGAAAGGATCCTGCAGCTTGTTATTTTCGATGTAATTATATACCTGCGTTTTTTGCCCCACGTAATCCCGAAGATAATAATACCAGTTCACGTACTCCTCGTTTACCACATGGTCAAGATAACCGGTGTAAACGTAGAATTTACCGTCATAATACCCGATAAGGAAACAGGCTTTGAAAGAGGTGGCCTTATTCTTTGAGTTGGACGGAGCCGGATCCCCGTAAACAACGGCAAACTGCAGCTTTGAGAGTGGCGGGCATTTGCCCCATACCATTTCTTTGAACGTGTCACCCTCGGAGAGCGGGTTGTTCATGTATTCTTGCTGGAACGCCTTTGTGCTGATTTTGGACTGAATGCGGTTAATGCGTTCCTCCGTGTTCTTTTCCGGCCAGCTGGATTTGCCATCCTTGTCCCGGATGTTCACGATATCCCAATGGTCAGCTTTATCACCGGCACGTTTCACGCAGCAGTCGAGAGCGATCAGGTTTCCGCAGAATATCACCAGCAAATCCTCGCTGATGGATCGGGTTGGAAACAGAGCCTCCTCGAACCATTCCCATTTCTTTTTCAGGATGTCCGGGTTCCTGCAGTCTGCATCCGTATCGAAGTCATCCACGAGAGCCGTGTCCGGACGTACAGCGTCCTTTCTCGTACCACGGGGTGACTCCAGCGCACCGATAGCCCGGAACGTTGCCCCGGTAGTGAGCGTGAATTCGTCCGCCGTCCAGCTCCCGAACTCCCTCAAATCACCATAATATGCCTTTAGCATGGAATTGCTCTCAAAGGCTTTTTTATAAGGTTCCAAAAGCCGGACGGCGTTCTCGTGACTGTTTGAGATGAGTAGCACGTTCTTTTTCTTTCCGGTCAGCACGAGGTACATCATGCACATGAACACGATGGTGGATTTTGCCAGCTCACGTGACCACGATAGAACCTCGTACCATTCCATATTCGTGGTGATGCGTTTGATGGCCTTTTTATGGAATTTGGTAAAGGGGTACTTTGCGAATTCTGAGAAAAAGAACAGGATCCACTCGATGACGTTCGCCTCCAGCTTTTCCAGCTTCTTTTTTCGTTCCACCGGCGAGAGGTTGTCGGCGGCTTTGTCCCTTTTGAGTGAACGGTGGTATTCAGTCCACTCCTTGTATGCTTGAATATCATCTATTTTACCCATTTCATTTTCTCCTTTATATACGCATCGAAATAATCACTCAGCTCCTTTGCCCTTTCGAGATCCTGCTGTCGGAGCCAATCGAGCAGCCCACGGGAAACATTGTATATGTCCCTGATGGAGGCATCCTGCTCCAACGCCTCAAGGTCAGCCGTCAGTTTGCGCCGTATATCGGCCTCCGCCGCTGAGGGATACCGTTTTCCCTCCTCTTTGCCTGCGATGGAGCGGTCGAGTTCGTCCAGCTGCGTGAGCGTGGAGCTGATCCGTTCCTCCCGTGTCTGCAGGAGGTTGAGCTTTAAGCCCTCCCATTCCTTAACCCATTTGTTCACCGTGACACGGGAAACACCCACCCGGTCGGCAATTTCCTGCTGGGTGATGTTCTCTTTTAGATACATCAATTTCGCCCATTCTTTCCGTTGATTTGCTTTCAATTCTTCCGCCATAGCTATATCATTTTATAGCCCAAAGGTAAAGCCTTGCGGTGAGTGAAAATAATTGGTTTGTAATGGTTTACGTTTAAACTGAAATGGCTGCGGTTTAAGTTGAAACGGTTACAGGCCGATTTGTACAGCCCGTTTTTTACCCTGAATTTTGTCACAAAATCAAACGAGCGAAATGGGCAAATTAACCTTTGTATTACATGATGAGTCGGTGAACACCTACGGGTTTAGGATGCTCACCAGCGGAGCCAATTTGGAGGAGTTTAAAAAGAATCCCGTGATGCTTCTGAATCACGATGATTACTCCCTGCCGATTGGCCGGTGGGAAAATATACGTGTTGAGGGAGGTAAGATTTTAGCCGATGCCGTGTTCGATGAGGGAGATGCCCGTGCCGCAGAGGTAAAGCGTAAAGTTGAGAATGACTTTATCCGTATGGCCTCTATCGGTGCGTGGCCTCCGGAGGAGAAAAGCGATGCCTATGACCTGATGCTCCCCGGACAAATGCTCCCTACCGTTACAAGATGGACGGTTCGTGAGGGCAGTGTCGTTACAATCGGAGCCAATCACAATGCGCTGGTATTCTATGACAGAGAGAGCAAACAGATTATCGACCTGAATGATAAGGGTAATCTTATCCGGTTGATAGATCACAGTAATAACCCCAAAAAACAATTAAAAATGAGCGTACTTACAGGAGTATTGAAGCTGCAGGACTCTGCAAGCGAGGCGGAAATCGTAACCGCCATTCAGGGAATCATTGCCAATGCCGACCGCTTGGAAAAAGAAAACAAGACGCTGGCCGCCGCAGTGGATAAAATGAACGAGGCCAAAAAGGAATCCCAAAAGCGGGAGGCGATTTCCCTGACCGATGCGGCCATTAAAGACGGACGCTATGATGCGAAAGGCCGTGAGAACCTGCTGAACCTTTTCGATAAGGATTTCGAGGGAACAAAGGCTATGCTGGCAGCTATCCCGTGCCGTGCAAACGTGGCCGGTCAAATCAACACGGATAAAGGATCCGGTGTAACACTCGGTGATTGGAAAGACAAATCATGGAACGAGCTGGATAAAGCCGGTAAGCTCGTTGAGCTGAAAGATGCCGCTCCGGACTTGTATAAGTCCAAGTTTAAAGAGCGTTTCGGTATCGAACCGAATCTGTAATTATTAACCATTAAAGCAAGAATAGAAATGGCAATTCAGAAAGAAATTTGGATGGCGGCTATCGTGGAGGGTTTATTTGCCTCCAATAGCTTCCTGAGCAAGGCGTTCAACGCCGATGAGTACGTGAACAACGGCAAGATTGTTCACATCCCGAATGCCGGTGCAGCATCCGGAACCAAGAAAAACCGAACCAGCCTCCCGGCTACGGTAACCAAAAGAACGGATATCGATGTGACGTTCCCGCTGGATGAATACACCACTGATCCGGTACTTATCCCTAACGCCGACACGGTGGAACTCAGCTATGACAAACGGGAGTCCGTCCTGCGTCAGGATAAACTCAAACTGCAGGATGATGTGGCACTCGATTTCGTTTTCAACTGGAGTCCTGCCGCCGCACAGTGCATTGAAACTACCGGTACGGAGATCGATGCCTACACGGATAAGGCTACCGGCAAACGTAAAGGTATCTGCAAGGCAGACGTGTTGGGCTTGATGACCAAGTTCAATAATGATGATATCCCGCAGGAGGGGCGTTATTTGCTGCTGGATGCGCAGATGTACTCCCAACTGTTGAACAGCCTGACGGAGAACGAGAACACGGCGTTCCTCGCTTCCGCCGATGCGCAGAACGGTATCCTCGGTAAGCTGTTCAGCTTTAATATCATGATGCGTAGCAGGGCAGCCCTTTACACTGCGGCCAAAGCTCCCAAAGCATGGAGTACCGCCGGTGCAGCCACCGACCTCGCCGCCGGTCTTGCATGGCACGAGCAAAGCGTCTGCCGTGCGCTGGGTGAGGTGAAAGCGTTCGAGAACGAGGGTGACGCAACCTATTACGGTGATATTTATTCATTCCTTGTACGTGCCGGTGGCCGTATCATGCGGGAAGATAAAAAGGGTGTAATCGCTTTAGTGCAGGGAACCCCTGCAGCGGGATAAGGTTATGGCAGAATTGAAATATTTGGTAATCCACTGTACCGCCACGCCTCAAGGCCGTAAGGTAACGGGTAACGATATCCGGGCATGGCACACGAACCCGGTGAGTAAGGGTGGGCGTGGCTGGAAGCAGGTGGGATATACCGATATGTTTCACCTTGACGGAACGGTGGAGCGATTGGCCCGGAACAACGAGGACGCACGGGTGGATCCGTGGGAGATTACCAATGGAGCAAAAGGGTACAATTCCATTTCCCGGCACATTGTGTACGTTGGCGGTGTGGCCGCTGACGGCAAGACTCCCAAAGACACCCGTACTCCCGGCCAGCTGAAAGCGTTGGAGGATTACGTGAAAGACTTCCACCGCCGTTTCCCACGGGTGAGAATCATCGGTCATAACGAGATTGCGGCCAAGGCGTGCCCGTCATTTGACGTTCAGGCATGGCTCAGGAAAATAGGCATTAACCAATAACAAAGCAAAGAGATGGACGGTCTGATGGATTTTTTAATGTTCGCCCTGCCGGGTGGTTTTATCGGGAGCATCTTCACATGGTTTGTTGGCCGTAGAAAGCAGAACAATGATATGTTATCCCAGCTTCAGGCGTCCATCAATATGCTCAGTAGTGAGAACCGGAAGATATTGGATGAGAATATCCAACTCCGTAGAGAGAATGCCGACCTGAAAGCGAATCAGGAGGAGATGATCCAAAAGCTCTCCCGTCTTACCAAAGAGGTGGAGAGATTAAGAAAAGTAATCAATAAACAAACAGGAAATGATGAGAAATCCAATCCGAGGGGTAACCCTCGTGCTACTTATAGCCGTGTTCTGCCTGATGGGATGTGCCACGGCGAAATTAACCAAGAGCCAGCAGTCACACACGCTGACGGAACAGACGAAAAGCGGAACCACCACCGGAGTAACCGGAGAGCAGTCAGACGTGACGGCTCAGAGGACGGGGGAACTACTGCAGGGACAGACGATAACCGCCCTGACACGGGAGGGGATTCCGGAGTCGGAGGCGAAAGTGGATGTTCCGATACAGAACCTCCTTAACCTGCCGGATGGTGCTGGCTACACGGCCAAAGACGGTCAGGCATCGGTAAGCGTGCAAAGGCATGGCGATAATATCACGGTTACGGGTAAATGTGACTCTATCGCCCGGCAATGCCTTTTTTACGAGCGTGAGGTGTTCCGACAGCGCAACGAGGTGGATAGCTTAAAACGGGTTATTTCCCGGATGGAACAGACGAGCAGCCGGAGTGATGAAACCTACAAGGCGGAGAGCGATGCCGCTGAAAGTATCAAGGAAAAACCTCCCGCTACATGGTATAAATGGCTTTTAGCCGGATTCGTGGGCGGTTTGCTGCTTACCTCTCCACTAAAGAAACTAAAGAATAGAATATTAACCTTTTTAAAATAGAGAACGATGTCAAAAGTATATGTGAATGATGGATACATGATGCTCCTTGATGCCATTTATTTCAATGGTAAAAAGATCGGCAATGTTTCTGAGGACGGTATCGATTGGGGCGGTGATGCCGCTGAATATATCAAGCTCTTTGCCGCACAGGTTCGTAATGCCCCGGTCAAGAAAATAAAGAAAAAGGATGCTACCAATCTGCTAAAGTTTACCCTGATTGAACTTGTTCCTCAGAACTGTAAGGACGTGATGGGCGGAACGGTGGACGGTACAAAATGGGAGGCTCCCTCGGAATCCGTTTCGTTAGAGGGTGCATTGAAAATCCTTTGCGGAACCGGCCAGACTATCGAGGTCAAGCGTATGACGCTGGACGGTGTTGTACGTGGCAAGATTGGCGGTGATGATCCGCTGGGTATCGAGTGTGAAATGGAAATGTTGAACCCGCTGGATGGAGGTTCTCCTTTCAGCTTTGATGACACGGTTCCATTTATTTCCATAACGCCCACCTCTTTGTCATTCGCCAAAGGTGGAGAAAGCAAGACGGTGGATATTGAAGCCTCCGGAGCGTTTTCCGTTGGAAAGGTTCCCGCCGGTTTCAGCCTTGAGATTGTAAACGGCAGGATTACCATCACGGCGGATGCCAATACCGGGGCTGTGAGAAACGGATCGGTAGAGTTTATCCTTGCGGCTGATAATACCAAAAAGGCCACCCTCACGTTGAGTCAGGCGGCTGGTAATGCGTAACCCATGAAAAAGAACGTGGAAATAGAGGCAGCGGAGGCTTTGCTTGATGTAGGGGTTTCCCTGCCTTTTTTGCAGTTTAAGATGCCATTCAGAAAGAAACCGGTATCGATCAGGGTAACCATGAAACGTCCCTGCTTGGGGAGTCAGATCCGGATCGCAAGGCTATACCTGCAGTTGGGTATCACATACGAGGAGATGGAGCAGTTCAACAAGCATGAGGAGATGGCGTTCCTTGCCATTCATGGCAAACGTGTTTCCAAGATGGTATCCCTGACCATCTGCCGTGGGGCGGTTTCCGGTCTATTGTTTTCCGGTATTGTCGCATGGCTCTTGAGATGGTTTGTTCCTGACAAGTACCTGCAGGGTGCTAACCAGCGTTTTGTCACTTTGCTTGGTACAAAGTCTTTTATGCGTATTATCGAATCGGTTCAGATATCCAATCCACTGAAACCGAGAGAGAGCCAAAAAAGAAAGGGGAGTTAAGAACGAAATATGTCGGATCCCATAGCCCCTTTGGTATAGTGTGGCAGATAGCTGCGGCCACCGGCTGGAGTGTAAAATACATTCTTTGGGGTGTCAATTACCAAACCCTCCGGATGATGCTTGCCGATGCGCCACATTACGAGAAAGAGAATGATAACAACCGAACCGGAAGCAAAGGCGGTAAAGGGAAACCTAAAAGCCTTTCCGGATTTTTCCAATCACGATTGAAAGAACAATGAAACCCGTTGAGATAGAATTCATAATGAGAGACAAGCTCTCTCCCGGCATTGACAAGGCGGGCAAGTCCGCCGAAACGCTGGGAGATAAGGCCGAGCAGGTGTCTAAAAGCATCACAGACCGTATTGCCGCCCAAAAAGAGCAGATCAAGTATGTTGAATCCTGTCTCAAGGATTTAAAGAAGCAATACGACAACCTTGCACCCGGAAAGGCGCAGCTGGAGATGCGTGCGGAGATAGATGCCTGTACCAAAGCCCTGCAGGAGGACAAGAACATTCTCTCCTCCCTTGAGGCGGAGCATGACAAGGCATCCGTTTCCACCAAACGTCTTTCGATGCAGCTCCGGGAGATGCAGGATGCGATGGCTCGCCTGCGTTTGGAGGGCAAACAGAACACCAAAGAGTATGCGGAGATGGCCGATAAAGCCGCTGTATTAGCCGATACCATCGGTGATCTGCGTACCCAAACGAATATTCTCGCCAATGATGATGCAGCCTTGCAGGGAGTGATGAGCGGTGTGAACGGCTTGTCCGGTCTGTTCACGACCGCCACCGGTGTCATGGGGATTTTTGCCTCGGAAAACGAGGATCTGATAAAGATACAAACCCGTGTGCAGAGCGTCATGGCCGTCACTATGGGGCTGCAGCAAGTCATGAATACCCTGAACAAGGATTCCGCTTTCCGGCTGGTCACCGTTGTCAAGATGAAAAAGCTGCTGACGGCGGCCAATACAAAGTTGGCCGTGTCATTGGGCATCTCCAATGCGGCTGCCACCGCTTTGATGGCCACCCTTACGCTGGGGCTTTCCGCCGTTATAACGGGGCTTATCGTGCTTTGGGATAAATACAGCGATGCTCAGGAGGCAGCGGCGGAAAAGGCCAAAGAACGGGTTAAAATAGAAAGTGACGGGCGTTCCCAAATGATCAAAACCCGCTTTGAGATAGAGAATACCACGAAAAGCCTGAAAGACTTTACCGGTAGCAAGGAGCAGGAAAAGGCCAAAGTTGAGGAGTTGAACCGGAAATACGGCGAGAGCTTCGGATATTACAATACCGTTGCCGAGTGGTACGATGTGCTGATCCAAAAGAGTGATGACTATATCCAAATGCTTTTCCTGCAAGCGAAAGCCCAAAGCCTCGTGAACAAAGCCGTGGAAGCGGACGAAAAGGTGAACGAGGTAAAAGTCACGCCCGAATCTGATGTCGAGGGTTCAATGGGGTGGTTTTCTAAAATGGGGCTGCGTATGGCTCAGGCTGAATCCTATGGCCAATTCGATGCCGAGGCTTTGATTGAAAAGCATAATAAAGAGGCAAAGGCCGCAGCTATAAAAGCTGCAGAGGAACAGCGGGATGCTTATTTGGATGAGGCAAAGAAGCTGCAGGAAGAATATGCAGAGCTGGGTAAAAAGTCCGGTATCGGTGGTTTCGTGGATCCGAATAAAAATAACAAGGATCCGAAACAGCCCGCTAAAATTGTGAATAACCTTGCCGAGCTGGAACTAAAAGCCCGTCAAAAGATAGAGGATCAGCGTATCGCCCTGACGAAAGAGGGATACGAGAGGGAGCGTGCGGAGGCCTTGCTTAATTTCGAGAGAGAAAAAGACCGTATCACGGGTGAGGAACAGCAGCGCATTGAACTGTACAATAAGCTGAAAGCCGCCGGGGAAAAGGTTACTCCTGAACAACTTGCCAATATATCCGCTCAGGCGGCCACGCAACGCATACAAGCGGCGCAGATATATGATGCCACCGTTGCAGATATTGATAGCAGGGAAAACAGGGATGCCACCGAGAAGAAAAAGAAACAGCAGGAAACCCTGCAAGAACTCCTGAGCAAATATCGTGATTTCGAGGCGCAAAGAGCCGCCATAAAGAAACAGGGTGATGATGATATCGCCCAGCTGGAATCCCAGCGTACAGCGGAAAATTCCGATGAGATTGACCGTGCGATAGCGGTTGCAAAGGAACAAGTAACGAAAGGCATCCAATCCATTAATGATGCCGAGGCCGAGGAGGCATCCAAAGATAACGATTTTTTAAAGAAATTATTCGGGGACTATTCTTCCATGTCCTTTGATTCGCTGCAAAAACTTATTTCGCAGGCCAAACAGCTCCGGGCGTATCTTTCCGGTAACGGGGATACGAAAGGCATCACGTTTATTTCGCCTGAGCAATTAAAGAATATAGAGAAAAGCCCGGAAAAACTTGAAAAGTTAAAGAAAGCACTTGACAAATTGCTCGATTCCGACAAAGGCGGCAATAACAAGTGGGAAAGCATTTTCAAGACATTCGAGAAAGGCTTTGCCGAACTAAAGGGAGCCAAAGGAGCCAAAGAACTATCCGGAGCTATCGGCACGATTGGCGGTGCTGCATCAGATGCGGCTGGCGAGCTTGCTAATATGTTCGACCAAATGGGTGACACTCAGACGGCGGATGCCCTGAGTGGAATGCAGCAGGTCATGGGTGCGGTTTCCAACATCGGGCAAGGATTTGCAAAAGGCGGTTTGATCGGCGGTATAGGTGCGGCCATCGGCGAGGCTGCCAATTTTATCACCTCGGCTTTTGCGGCGGAAGCCCGTCACAAAGAGGCTTTAAAAGAGATTGAAAAGGCAAAGCTCGATTTTCAGCGGCAATACAATCTCCTTTTGCTGGAGCAGAATCTTTTGCTGGAAAAGGCTGAGAATATATTCGGGGAACGTCAGGTGGCAAAGGCCGCCAATGCGATAGAGGTTTACCGGGATGCCCTCTCCCAATTTAAGGACGAGCTTTCCGGAGAAGCCCCGACCATGAGCTGGATGGAACGCATGACGGGAGATTTTGCCGGAACTTACCGCAAACGGTTGGAAAATTATCAGAAAGGTTTCGGCGGTCTGAACGATGCCCAGATCGTAACCGGCCACAAGAAAACCGGTCTGTTCGGTTGGGGAAAGGGTAAAGACGTTTATAGCGGCATTCTCGATGTTTACCCGGAGCTGATCAAGGCCAACGGTGAGCTGGATACGGAAATGCTCCAAGTGATCCTCGATACCCGTAAGATGAGTGATGAAACCCGGAACTACCTCGAGAACCTGATCGACCTGAAAGATGCGATGGACGAGGCAGAGCAGGCTTTGGAGGATTACCTGCAGGAAACATTCGGGAGCCTCGGCCCGGGTATGCTGGACTCCATCACCTCCGCCATCAAAGGGGGCGGTACGGCTTTGGAGAACTTTGCGGATCAGGCAGTATCCGTGTTTGAGGATCTCGGTGAGCAGATCGCATACTCCTTGTTTTTCGCTGATAAATTTGATGACCTGCAGAAGCAGCTCAAAGAGGTTTACGGCAGTGGTAAAAGCGAGGAACAGATTGCTAATGATGCCATGCGGCTCGTGGATGACTTTTACAATAATATCGGCAGTAACGTGGATGCTGCGCAGTCATGGATGGAATCGTGGAAAGATAAAGCGGCGGCTATGGGGTTCGACCTTTGGAAAGAGGATACCACGACTCAGAGCGGTAAAGCCGGGGCGTTTCAATCCCTTTCTCAGGATCAGGGTACAAAGCTGGAGGGGTTGATGACCTCCCTGCAGATGCACGATGCCTCCATCGATGAGAACGTGGAGAATATCTCCGAGGGACTCGGCGGGGCTATTGATACCATCAACAAGATAAAAGAGAATACCGACAGTCTGCCGAAAATATATGATGAGATCGTGGAAATAAAGCGTGACGGTTTAAAAATGAAATGATATGGATGTATTGAAAGGCTTATTATTGATTAATGATGTGGATATATTCACGGATTACGGGGCTTTCCTCGTGGAGGAAAAGCCCGGTGAGAACAAGAACTACTCCTCACTTTTGAAACCACCTGCAACCAAAACGCACACGGCTGTATCATTCAGGGAACAGGATGGCGAGAAACTGCCTGAAACACTTGTTCCGGCTTGGGAGGCTCGTGACGTGACACTCCATTTTGCGATCATGGCATCAGACCGGCGGCAATTCCTTATCCGTTATTCCGCTTTCTTGGCTTTTTTAAAGGCCGGGAATAAAGGGTGGCTAAATTTATACCTGCAGGAGCTTGACCGTTCATTCCGGCTGTATTACAAGGAATGCACGGACTACAGCCAGCTGACCGATTTCGGTGGCGAGGTTGCCGCAAAATTCAGCGTGAAATTCAGGGAACCGGCTCCGGTGTTATAGGCTATTCAAATAAATTCAAACGGCGTTCAAATGGAACTTAAAATATACAATCAGCAAGGCGTTTTAAAAGCCACCGTGTCACCCTCGGACTCGGATCGTCATGTTAAGGAGGTGATGAATGACAATGTACTGAATTTGTCATTCACGCTTTACGAGTATGTCGGGCTGGGCGTGAACGATTACGTGGACTTTGACGGGGAGCGTTTCACGTTATTGGAGGATTATAAACCTGAGCAGAATTCCACCGTGGAATACGTGTATAACTGCAAATTTTACGGGATCGAGAGTGAACTTAAAAAGGCGAAAGTCCTCAAGCTGGTAGATAACGAGAATGAGTTGTCTTTCTCTTATGATGCCACCGCTGCGGAACATCTCCAGCTTATATGCGACAATATCAACCGGATCAAGGGTGGTAATGCTTGGGTTATCGGGGAGGTTGTTTCCACGGGTAACGTGAACATAGAATACGATAATATATTTTGTTTTGACGCTCTTTCCGAGATAGCCAAGAACTTCGACACGGAGTGGTGGATCGAGGGTTCGACCATCAACCTGAGCCGGTGCGAGCATGGCACTGCCGTTCCTTTGGGATATGGGAAAGGATTGAAAAAACTCACCCGTGTGGCAAATGATACGGTTCCGTTTTTTACCCGTCTTTACCCGCTTGGCAGCACCCGTAATATCGTGCAGTCTGATTACGGTTATAAGCGTCTGCAGTTACCCGGTGGCGTGCGCTATGTAGAAAAGAATACCTACCTCGGTATCGTGGAGCAATCTGAGGAAAACTTCTTTTCCAATATTTATCCAAGACGTACCGGTAAAGTATCTACGGTTAGAAGCATGGAGGCCACTGGTGAGGACGGCAATAAATTCACGATATATTACTTTACGGACTCCTCTCTCGATTTCGATCCGAATGATTATGAGATTGAGGGGCTTGTCAAGAATGTGGTGTTTCAAAGCGGAGAGCTGAACGGGCGTGATTTTGAGTTGAATTTTAATTCCAAAACGAAAGAGTTTGAAATCGTAACGCAATTCCCTTACGAGAACCAGCAGCTGCCGGGCGGTTTGTTGATCCCGAAACCGGGTGATGAATATATCCTGTATAACATCCGGATGCCTAAAGAATATTATCCGCTGGCCGAGCAGGAATTTGCAGAAGCTGTGGCCAAATACATGGATAAAATCAGTATTGATACTTCCGTGTACAAGGCTCCCACTGATTATGTCTATTTGGAAGAAAACCGGATATCCTTGCAAATCGGTAGGCGTGTTCTTTTGGAAAATGAGATCTATTTTCCGGCAGGGGCGCACGAGAGCCGTATCACGAAAATCTCCCGGAAATTGAATAATCCCTTCGAGGCGGATATTGAATGCACGTATGCGGTTGATTACGGGCGTATCAGCCAAATAGAGAACAATATCGTGGATATACAGGCCGCTTACAAGGAGCAGCTGAACAAGGAGGTGCTGGCTGTTTTAAAGAGCTGGGACAGCATTGATCCTACTGAATACAATGTCCTTTCCGCCGTCCGGACTATCAAAGCGATAGCGAATTCGATCAGCAGGCTGGAAAAGGAAATTTCCGATAAATTCCTGCGGAAAGATATTCCTGACGAGGCGGGTGAACTTGAAACCTTTTTAAAGGGGATCAGCGTGATCGGCACGGCATTGGTTGAAAAGCTCACGGTCGATAAAAACGCATTCTTTAAAGATACCCTCTCCTCCGAGAACTTCATCTCCGGTTTTCCGGGCGGATCCGGCTGGGCTTTGTTCTGGAAAGAGGTCATTAACTCCGCCGGTGTAACGGAGAAAAAAGCGGTCATGGAGCTTGATGACATGACCATCCGTGGCGTGATGAGAGTTTACGAGTTCGTGATCTCCCAGCTCGTGGGTGAGAACGGAACCCGTATCACCTCCGACATGATGCGTGTTCATTCTATCAACCCGGCCACAAAAACGATATATCTCGACACTGAGAAAGGTGTCCTTTATAATCCTTTCCGTGCCGGTGATATCGTGATGGTGCAACAATTTTCCGTGAATGGCCACGGTGGAAAACAATACGAGTTTGAGGTGGTGGATGCCAAGGTCGGGGCATTGGCTGATGGAGAGAACCGGATGGATAGTGTCACCTATAAAAATTTTGTCGGTGACGTGGGCAGCGTGGCCGCCCGTGACGTGCTTACCCGTGTGGACTCTTTGACGAACTCAGACAGAAAAGGTATCCTAAAGCAAACCAGCGTGGAGGAGGGCAGCCCTTACCTCGATGTCCTGTACGGGATGAAAACGGATCCTGACAATGCCGTCCGTACCCGTTTGGGACGTTTGGCTGGAATCATCACTTATTGCTGGGGACAGTTAAAAGGTTACGGGCTGTATTCGGAGAACGCTTACCTGACCGGTGATTTTCGCCTGCGTACGGGAGAGGATGTCCGGACGAAATTTGAAATCGTTGAGGGGATGTTGCAGAGTGCCATGCAGGGGGTTATCAACACGATGACCGAAAAGGACAATTACCTGACGAACGCCACCTTTCAGGATGACCTGACCGGCTGGATCCGGGAGAATGATATCAGCATCTATGACGTGAACGGGCAGCTGCTTGATTTGGGTATAAACTTTTATTCCGAAAAGAACAAGGTTTCGGACGTGGTTTCTTTTGACGGGCGTTTCATGCTCCGTGTTAAACGTAGTTATATAAAGCAGTTGAATAAAGATATAACCAAACCTGAAAAAGGGAGTATCCTTTATTTGACTATAAAATACCATTGTGATGCCGGTGGAACCCTGACTGCCGGTTTCAGCGGATCCGCTCCTTATGTTTCAAAAGCTATCGAGGCAGCCGATGGATTTCAGGTGTTGGAGGTATCGGGAGAATGGAGCGGATCCGGTGATTTCCTTTTGCAGTTTACCGGTGATATTTATGTCGAGCGGCTCACTTTGACCAACCACCCGCTGGAGGATTATCAAAAGGTTGTAAGCACGAAATTTGAGCAAACGGCTGAACATATCTCTGCGGTGGCCGAGGCGGTGGATAAAATTGATAACACGATAAAGACAGCAGGCTGGATAACTACTGCGGACGGCAATAAGTTATGGGCTACAATTTCAACGGTGGATGGCTTGGGTAACCGCCTGACCACCCATGAGGGCAGCTTCCACGTGACGGCGGATCAAATCAATGCCATCGTGAGTCGTATCGATAAGGCGGAGGATGAACTGGGAATTATTGACAACACGATAAAGACTGCAGGCTGGATTACCACTGCGGACGGCAACAAGTTATGGGCGACCATTGACAGGGTGGACGTATTGGGTAACCGCCTGACCACCCATGAGAGCAGCTTTCACGTGACGGCGCAGCAGATCAACGCCATCGTGAGCCGTGTGGACACGATAGACGGAACCATCAGCAGGGCCGGGTGGATTACCTCTGCTGACGGTAACAGGTTATGGGCAAGCAAGTCGTTGGAGAATGGCGGTACAATCGTATCCTTTATCAACCAATCGGCTGAGGACGTGGCAATAAATGCGGAACATATCAGGCTGGAGGGGCTCGTTACCGCCAATGAATATTTTAAGGTGTTGGAGGATGGTTCGATTGAAGCGAATGCGGGTACGTTTTCCGGATATTTAAAGACTAATTTTCATTTAGTGGAATCGAGCGATGCCATATACACGACTGATTCCGCACGAAAAGAATACGGATACAAGATCAACAAGGAATTAAGTTTGAAGGTTGATATGAAAGGAGCAACTAATGGAGCCGATATCATATTGTCAAATGATGTAAAGTATATTGGATCACGAGTGATCTTGTATAACGGATGTCATCCTCCTTACACGAGAACGGTGGGTTCTATCCGTTACAGTTCCGTGCGCATTGATGATGGAAGTCAGATTCGTGGAACCAACTCGGGTTTGGGCGAAGATGGTTTGTTGTCGTATAGCGATCCTTATAAGATAGAATGGATAAGCGGAATAATCGAACTTATTGGCACGCCGGAACATAATGGCAGAGAAATGGCCGGTCTGATATCGTGGAGAGGGGAACTCGTACAACCGCCAATAAACCCTCAAAGTGGTTGGCTCTATTATAACGAGAAAGAAAACCGGAATTACTTGTATTGGTATGGCGAATGGGTAGAATTTCCTGTTTATGGTGACGAATCCGAAGATTTACGCATAACGTGGCTGGGAATGTTATCATCGCCACCAAAGGATCCGAAAAAAAATTCGATATACATGACCACGTGGAAGTATCTTTATATATACACCGGGGAACATATGGAGGAGATCACCTATGGTTTTGATTTCCTAAATAAATGTGGGTGGTGTGTTTTGGGATTTAACTCTCTCAGTTATAAATATTACAAATGACGATATGAAAAAAGTGAACTTTAAAAAATTTGAGGCTTATACCGGAATTTCCAGGCAAAAGAAAATTACCGGTGACGCACGTAAGGATTTTGCTGATTTGATATACCAGCATACGATCGGGATAGAAGCCCACGCCCTTGCTTTTAAGATCTATAATAGTGAAGAACCGGTTGCGATCACGGGAAAAGAGGAACAGCTTATCGTGAGGGTTGCAAATGAATGGTGTACTCCCATGTTTATAGATGGTTTAATAGAACAGTTAAGAACGGAGGTCTGATATGGAAAACTTGACAGAATCCCAAATACAGGCGATAGCCGCCCGTGTCCGGAACATACTGCGAGCCGAATCCAAAGGTGTGGGTGAGCTTCCTGTTGTTTCCTCTTTGGATGGAGTATTGACACTCCCGGCCTTGAGAATGAACGGTGGTATCCCGGAAGTTGTCGAGGCTCCCGTTAATTTGCTGCAGGACGTGGCAACCGATGCGGTTGCGGATGCGACCCAAAAGGCCGCTGATGCCACGGCAAAAGCGATAACAGCCACGAACGAAGCGAAAAAGGCCACGACAAATGCCACCAATGCCGCCAAGAATGCGAATGATGCCGGTACGGATCTGACCAAGATAAAAACGGCAGCGGAAACTGCAACCAAAAACGCCAATGATGCCGCCTCCGGCGCGAATACTTCCAAACAGAATGCAGACAAGGCAACCACTGCGGCCAATAACGCTGCCAAAAGTGCCAATGATGCCGCCGGTGCTGCGGGAACCGCTATCGAAGCGGCAAAGAAAGCCACGGACGCTGCTAACGGAGCCGCTTCAAATGCCACGAATGCCGCCACGAAAGCGTCCTCCGCCGCTGATACGGCGAACAAGGAGGCCAGCTCTGTAAATGCGGCCAAATCGGAAGCTCTTGCCGCTGCCGCCCGTGCGAGCAGTACGGCCACCACCGCAGAGGCCGAGATCGAGAAGATGAAGCAGCTGCAGGAGTCCATATCGGGTGCGGCTTCGTTGGCTCCCACGAGAATGGAACTGACCTACACGAAACGCATCACCCAGCGTAATCCTTACGTTCAGCGTATCGTGGCCAAGATGTTCCCCTCGTACTCGCTGCAGAATGTTTTGTTCTTGGGTGATGACGTGGCCGTGAGCGTGGATCCTGCGGGTGTTGTAACCCCGTTGAAAATTGGGACGAGCCGGATCCACGTGATCCCGACACAGGCCACCCACTTGTACAAGACCATAAACGTGACGGTTCAGGCTCCGTCCGTCCGCCTTACCGGAGGCGGTAAAATCCGGGTTGACAGTAAAGGTAGAATACGTTTAACTTAAAAACTTGATAAATATGACAAGCGATCAGGAAACCCGTGTGTTAGCGATGCTTGCGGCTTTCGAGGCCGGAAAGAAGATCAGTGACCTTGATACTGCCTCCGGCAGCGTGAGCGATATGCGCATCGAGGTGCTGGACACGGACGGAGAGTCCAAAGTTATGAATTTGTCCGAGGCGGTTACCACCGCCGCAAACGGCGTTTGTGGGCGTTATTGGAATGAATCGAATTCCACGTACCGGGCTGCCGGTTACTATGGCAGCCTTGATATGCTCCGCAAGCTGCCAGAGCTGTTAGGACTTGGTTGTTACCTCGTTCAGGATGACCGTACCCGGCGCAAGCTGGATCCCACGAACCACTACCGTTTTGAGGACGGTACACCGGCGAAGCTGGACGGCACGATGGGACAGTATATGTGGTGTTGGAATATTGGTTTTTATTTTGCCGAGTGGAAAGTGAGTAATTTGAAATATTATGCGGTTTCCCTTTCTCCCATCAAAGGCAAACAGTGCGTGTATATTCCCGCCGGTGGCCTTTCCGCCCTCGGTGGTGGCGTGATGGACAGGACGAACAATATCCTTTGTTCGGTTGTGAGTGATGCCGCCCAATATCGTGGTGGAAACAATGATGCAAGCCGGGACGGTACTTACCGCACGCAGTTGGGGATGGTTGCAACCAATATGCAGTACCGTAATTTTTCAACTTATGCCCGCAAGCGTGGCGAGGGTTGGGATGCCAACTGGTACGTGGCTCAGGCGGTGGTTGAAATTCTTTTCATGATCATATTCGGAACCCGCAACATGCAGGAGACCGTGATTGCGGAAAAGGACAGCAACGGTTTGTATCAGGGTGGCCTCGGATCCGGCACCACCAATATGCCGAATTGGGATCAGTGGGGTTATTACCCGGTTGTTCCGACCTCTGCCGGTATCGAGCTTGGTGACGGTTGCGGTGAAGCCACCTTTAACGTGCTAAAGGAGGACGGCTCGTTGCATTATGCAGCAAAGGTTCCGGTGTTCTTCGGCCTGAAACATCCTTTCGGTCATATTTGGAAGATTGTCCGTGGGCTTGTTGATAACGTGGGAGAGAAAAAATCCGAGGTTTACGTTGCCCCGTCCCTTTATGCCGGTTATGATGACAATTCGATTTCCGGCCTTATCAAGGTTTGCGAGGTTCCGAGAACCTCCGGTTATATCAAGCAGAAAAGTTACTACTTGCTTTGCGCCATGCCGACCGAAATCGGAGCGACCGCCTCGACTTATTTCTGTGACTATTTTTGGGAGAATTCAGCATCATCCAAAGGGCTTCGTGTCCGCCTCTCCGGTGCTAGCGCTAACTATGGCACGGATGCGGGGGCGTTTGCTGCGTATACGTACCATGCGGCCTCGTATTCGTATGCGAGTGTGTCCGCTCCCCTCTGCTTCTTTGATGCGGATCCGGTCATGTCAGCTTAAAGCGAGAACGAAAAAACGGAAACGGGAAGCGAGAAAAGAGCGTTCTTTGAAATTTTGTATTGAGAGTTTTGTAAAAGCGGTTCAGCTGTTTTCAAAACTCGCCGTAAGGCGAGTCGATTTTTGTGATTTTTGAATAAGTATGGTGTAAATGGCGTTAAAAGGCTTATCTTTGCATCGTTAAACCAAGTTTAACAGGTTGTTTTACCCTTAGTGTGACGCAGGCTTCGTGTCCGCCTCTCCGGTGCTAACGCTAACAATGGCACGAATGCAGGGGCGTTTGCTACGAATACGAACAATGCAGCCTCGAATTCGAATGCGAATGTGTCCGCTCCCCTATACTTTGCAGTTAGGAAACGGTTAGATGGGTGAAAGGCCTTGCCACTTGGCAAAAGATGACGAACGCTCTGGAAGGACGCTGGTAGGCCGCTAACGGTTCGAACGCTTCCGAGTAAGGCAAAGCAGACACTCAGACACTCAGAACCGCAGACACAGGCCATGAAAAGGTATGGAAACTTGTTTGAACGAGTTGTCGAATACGGCAATCTCGAAGAGGCGTTTCACAACGCCGCCCGTCACAAAACCCGCCGAAGCGAAGTAATAGAGTACGGCTCCCGTTTGGAGGCGAACCTATTACAGCTCCAGCGTGAACTTACCACCGGTACTTACCGCACCTCCGAGTACAAGACTTTTACCATTTACGAACCCAAAGAGCGGAAGATATTCAAACTGCCATTCCGTGATCGTGTCGTTCATTGGGCGATAATGCAGGTGATTGAACCGATATGGCTCTCCAATTTTACCCGTGATACATACTCTTGCATCCGTGGGCGTGGTATTCATCCTCTTTTATACAAGCTTCGCCGTGATTTGAAAGCGGATCCGGAGGGAACCCGGTACTGCCTGAAAATCGATGTGCGCAAGTTTTATCCGAGTATTGACCATGAGATCATGAAACAAGTGATCCGCCGGAAACTGAAAGATGCCCGATTGCTCGCCTTGCTTGACGGTATCGTGGACTCGGCGGAGAACGGGGTGCCCATCGGGAACTATCTCTCCCAATTCTTTGCCAACCTCTATTTGTCCGAGCTAGATCATGTCATTAAAGAAGAAATGGGTATCCGGTACTATTATCGTTTTGCGGATGATATTGTCCTGCTGGATGGGGATAAAGGGAAACTCCACGGAACCCTTGTGTTTATCAACCACTACCTGAATAATGAACGTGCTTTGAGTATAAAACCTAATTATCAGGTTTTCCCGGTAGAGAGCAGGGGTGTCAATTACGTGGGATACGTGACGTTTCATGATTATTGCCTTGCCCGCAAGCAGAACAAGAAAAACCTCTGCCGGGAGGTGGCAAAATTACGAAAACGTGGGCTGAGCGATGAGGAGATCCGGATAAAGGCATCCAGCCGGTTGGGGTTCATGCAGCATTGCAATAGCATTTATTTATTAAAAACTCTCAATATGAAAACATTCAGTGAAGTAACAAACAGCAGTGGTAATCTCACGGGAGATAAGTACCACATTGATGACATTTTGAACAGGGAAATCCACCTGAAAGGCTTCGAGATAAAAGCCTCCAAGTACAAGGGTGAATGCCTGATCATCCAGTATGACATCTACGAGCAGGTAAAGGACAAGACCGGAGCTTTGCTCGCTGATGATGACGGTTCTCCAAAAATGGATTGGGTGGAGCATATCACTTTCACCGGTTCGGAGGCTCTTATCAAACAGTTGAAAGATGTGGTGTTGGATGAACCCTGTTCGGCAAAGATTATTAAACAACCAATCGGTGACCGGGGTAAATGCTTTTATAAGATAACCGATCCCGATTAAAATATCGGTGATTATGTACAAAGGGATTTATGCAGAAAAAAAGACTTTTTCAAAGTTCGATAACGAACATTATTTGTGCTATCTGAACGAGCAGCGTGAGGAGTATTCTCCTGAACCGGATGCCCGTTCGGGTGAGGTGACTGAACCGGTGTCCGCTCCCATATTGGGATATGCCTATACAGGAAGTATGGCGGACGGAGGTACTCTGATTGAAGCGAGAGAGGCTACTTATGACGAATTTGTTTCCGGGTTGATCCGCACGAGGTACTCGGCCAGCCGGGTGGAGGCAATCCAGTCAAACCGTATGATAGCCTTTGTCAATCCGGAGCATGAACGGGCTGCTGAATTTATTTCCGAGTGGGATGATTTCCAGTCTTACCGGGAACAATGCAAGGAACAAGCCAATGCGCTTATAAACGGATAAATGCCTGTCGGGGGCAGGCAAGAAAAAGCCCCCGGCCTGTAAGTAGTTATCTCACCCACATACTTACACAAAGATGCGACCAACCGCACAGCCGGGGGCTAAATACCCTCTGCTGCGGTTGGTCGCATTTGTATGTTATGTGAGTGAGATGTCGCAAAGATAGTAATATTTAAAGGAATAACAGCAATGAAAACACCTATTTCTTACTACGGAGGCAAGCAAACCCTCCTGAAACATATTCTGCCTCTGATCCCAAATCATAAACTTTATACAGAGGCTTTCTGCGGCGGTGCTGCAGTATTGTTTGCCAAGCGTCCGGCTGATGGCGAAGTTATAAACGATATCAGCATGGATATAACGAACTTTTATTGGATGGCTAAAGTCTATTATCGTGACCTGAAACAGGAGATTGAGAAGACTTTGCACAGCCGGGATATGCACGCCCATGCCGGACATATCCTGCAGTATCCTCAATTCTTCCAACCGGTGCAGCGGGCGTGGGCTGTTTGGGCGTTGTGTAAAATGTCCTTTGCCAGCATGATGGACGGTTCGTTCGGTTATGACTTTGGCGGCGGAATGCCGAAAAAACTGCGTAACGCAAAGGATGAGTTTACCGAATGGCTATGCTCCCGGCTTGATAACGTGACCATAGAGAACCGGGATGCGCTGGATGTCATCTCCACTTATGACTCGCCCGATACGTTTCATTTTGTGGATCCTCCCTATATCAATAGCGATTGCGGCCATTACGAGGGTACGTTTGATGAATATTGCATGGAAAAGCTCCTGCAGCTTTTGGAGAAGGTGAAAGGCAAGTTCATGCTGACAATGTTTCCCCTGCCAATGATAGAGGAATACGCAAACAAAAACGGATGGATAATCCACCGGGTAGAAAGAACCATCAGCGCATCAAAGACGAGCCGAAGAAAGCAGGAGGAGTGGATGGTATGCAATTATGAAGAACACCCGCAGCGAACTTTGTTTGATTACAAAGATAGCAGCGATGTTGATACAACAGATGCCTCCTAAATACTTTGTAAAGATAGTCATTTCTAATGAATTACACAAATATTTGAATGTGTTTTTGTGTGAAAATACAATGATTTTAAAGGCTTTCAAACGCTGTTCGAATGACGTTTGAAAGCCTTGCTTTTATCGTGCGTGTGCGATAATTTTTTCGCATTTCGTTTTATACCCTGATTTTCACATTTCGTTTTTTACACCGCTCGCATTTCGTTTTGCCGATTATACATCGTATATACCAGGTCTTTATCCTCTATTTTTACAACGAATAATTTTTTTATGCTGTTCTTACGAACGTCTTCGGCTGTAATGTAGTAGGCTACATAACACTCCGGGGTGAATTTAGAAAAATCGATAGCTGTCTTATTATCGATTGGGGTAGTGCTCTTATCCGCGGCATTATAAATTATAACGGAGTCCAAAGTTGCTCCTGCCGGGATCTCTATTTCAGGGAGTAGAACCAATAGCTCGGTCGGGGTGGAATCCCATACTTTGAACGTGTAGTTGGACCCGCTGACCGCGATCGGATCGAGTAGAACGTTACTGTTTATGGTAATCGTAGCTTTCATGTCCGTACTCTCCGTTACGCTCTCTCCGTCAAACGAAACGTTAACGGTTAAAGGGCCTGCTTTTACGATTAACGAGAGTTGTATGTTGTTACCGACAATTACTCCGTTGACATCCGCCTGCACTTTTCCGATTCCCTGTACTTCTATCTCTTGGTCTATTGATTTGAAGGAATAATAACGTCCTCTTTGAAGGACAGGAAGGGTATCTAATTTTATCGTTCCTAACGACATGCCTGAGAAAGAGAAATTATTTATCTCCAATTGGATACGAGATTTCTCTTTAGTGGAAGGACGCGAGGTGTAGATTCGTTGGGTCATAACCACGGGCTCGGTCAGGTTGGAAACTTTGATGGTCATCTCTCCTTTGTAAGTTTTGTTATAAAAACTTGTAGCATCTATACTTTCCCCACCCATGTCGGTTATCGTAATCGTGGCACTTAGGATCCCCGCTTCGACACTTCCTGTCAGTTGTACATCGTATCCGGCAATACTGTCGGTTACGCTTCCCTCAAGCTTACTGTAATAAGCACTTTTGCTTACCGCTTCAAAAGTTGCATTGGGAATAGCGAATTCCGGAACACCCGGCACGATATTCAGTAGTTTGATCGTACTCGTTTCATCGGTCTCTTTTATGATATTGACGGCGGCATTCGATGGGAGGTTTTTTCCGTTGGCAGTAGCTTGAAGCTTGTCGGAAGAGTAAGTGGCGACAATGTCGTCGATGGTAGGCGGAGCTTCCGGTTTGTCGTCATCATGGCAAGCGGAAAAAATGCTCATGCCTAAAATTAAAATAAGGAGTAATTTGTTTTTCATAAGTCATTAATTATTAATTAAATTTTTATATTATAAATAACCGTACCTTCTATCAAAAAACGTTCTTTTTTCCAGTACGACGAATTTATTAGCAGCAAAAAACATGCAAAAATAATCAAAAATTAAACTTCCCCTTGTTTTTTAACATTTTATTTTCCTATATATCTAATTGCGTGCATCATGCATTATTATACTACGAATGTTAAATAAAAACACACAATTATAACCTTTTTCATTTTCTTTATTTTATTCCCTATCAAAAAAGGAAGGTTTAATGATGAAAAACAATATGTTTAATTAATATTTAATGACTATGAAAAACAAACTTTTGTTATTATTGATTTTAGGTGTTACGTTCTTTTCGGCGTGTAGTGATGATGACGATAACGATCATGCTCTTGTCGGTACTTGGAAATTAGGAAGCGTGCAAACGGACAATGGTGAGACGTTCGTTTCCGGTCCTTTGTCTTTCCAATGGGTAGCTGAGGAGGGAACCACTTTTCCTATGTTCGGAATTCCTTTCCCGATAGAGTCTATTTCCGGTATGGCCGAAGGATTTGGAAGCATACTTTTAGCACAGGTATTGAAAGATGTTACTTTCCAGAAGAACGGACAGGTGGTAGCCACTTATTCCGATGCCGGAGTAAGTCTTGACGAAGCAGTTACTCCTACCTGGAAAACATCTGAACCGAAATATTTGAGTTATAAGATCGTATCCGGAACTAAAATCGCTCTTTATCCCAATATCGTTAATATTTTGGCTGAGGCTGATTTGAGTTTGGAGTCTTTGGGAACCCTCGGGTTGTCGCAAGCCGACTTGCAAACGCTTATGACTTTTGTCAATAAGGTGACGACAGAGGGAATTCCTGCAACTTACAAAATGACTGATCAGGATAAGAAGCTCGAGATTTCTCTTGATAAGGCTTTCTTTGATCAGGTAATGGCTTTGCTGCCGGTACTTTCCAAATTAATTCCGGAAGATTCAACCGATGAGACGATTGCAATGATCAAACCGATAGTGGAAGCACTTCCCGGAGTTTGGGCTAAAACAACCGAATTCAAAATAGGAATCAGATTGGAGAAATAGTTTTTCCGATAAAGAAGATAAAAATCCTGCCGTTAAAACCGCAGGATTTTTTTATTATGGATGGTTTTTATAAAAATAGTTTTATATTTGCAGCGATAAAAGACAAAATATGAGAACAAATTTACATCATATCCATCATCATTACCATCACTGTGTTCAGGTGAGATGATGCTGTTGTGCTGTAATTTGAAATAGAAAGTATAAACGAGCTCGCCTGGATTCAGGCGGGCTCGTTTGTCTTTTATTCTTTTGGCCTTCCCGGATTCAGCGAGTTTTTAAATCAAAAATTATGACGAGATTGAAAATTGCTGTTCAGAAATCGGGACGATTGTATGACGATTCTTTAGCTCTTTTGCGGGAGTGCGGAATCTCGATCAATAACGGGAAAGATCAGTTGATAGCTCAAGCGTCCAATTTTTCATTGGAAATTCTCTATCTGCGAAATTCGGATATTCCTCATTACGTGGAGGATGGTATTGTCGATTTGGCCATTATCGGTGAAAATACGTTGATAGAGAAACAATCCCGGGTTACGAAATTATTGGATTTGGGATTTTCCTCCTGTCGTGTTTCCATCGCTATCCCGAAGTCGGAGACTTTTACGGGACTTTCTTACTTGGAAGGAAAGCGAATTGCCACTTCTTACCCGAATACGTTGAATGCTTTTTTGAAGCAAAACGGCTTGCGGGCCGAGATTCATGTGATTTCCGGATCCGTGGAGATCGCCCCGAATATAGGTTTGGCGGATGCCATATGCGATATCGTGAGTTCCGGCAGCACCTTGTTTAAAAATGGCCTTTCCGAGGCGTATACTTTGTTCCGTTCTACCGCGGTATTGGTGTCGAATCCTTCTCCGGATCTGGAAAAACAGATGTTAGCGAAGCAGTTGGTTTTTAGGATGAAGGCCGTGTTGGCGGCAAAAAGCAATAAATACATTTTGTTGAATGCCCCGGAAGTGCGTCTGGATGAAATCTGCAGAATATTGCCCGGAATGAAGAGTCCCACGGTTATGCCTTTGAGACGGTCCGGTTGGTATTCTTTGCATTCCGTGGTAAACGAGAATCAGTTCTGGGATTCGATCGATCGATTGAAGGAGGCCGGGGCGGAGGGAATATTGGTCGTTCCGATAGAAAAGATGATCGAGTAATTTGATCTGCGTTTATGATGTTTATAAAGCTAATTTAATGATATAGATATGGAAAAGATAGTATATCCTACAAAAGAAGAATGGAAGGAGTTGTTAAAGCGTCCATCGGATCAGACGGTTGATTTGGAAAAGGTGTGTGATCTTGTTTTTGAGGAAGTAAAGCGAAATGGAGACGAGGCGTTAAAAAAATATACCCGGTATTTTGATCGGGTAAAACTGGATGATTTTGAGGTTACGGAAAAAGAGTTTGATGAGGCGAATGAGTCGGTAAACGAAAAATTGAAAGTAGCTATTCGGGAAGCAAAGGAAAATATTTATCGTTTCCATGCTTTGCAAAAACCGTTGAAAGTCGAAGTCAAGGATGAACGGGGCTTTTGCTGCTGGCAGGAAGCAAGAGCCATACAACGGGTCGGGTTGTATATTCCCGGGGGGAGCGCTCCTTTATTTTCTACCGTCCTGATGCTGGCTGTACCTGCGCGGTTGGCCGGGTGTGAGGAGGTTATCCTTTGTACTCCGCCGTCTGCCGATGGTAACGTAAATCCTGTCGTGTTATGGACGGCTGCCTTGTGCGGGGTGAAGAAGGTATATAAGGTGGGAGGAATTCAGGCGATAGCGGCCATGACAATAGGAACTTCTTCGATCGGACGGGTCGATAAGATCTTTGGTCCGGGGAACCGGTTCGTGACTGCGGCCAAATTACGTTCCGGGCGTTATGGCGTAGCGATAGATATACCTGCCGGACCTTCGGAATTGATGATTGTTGCGGATGATTCTGCCCGGCCCGGCTTTATTGCGGCCGATTTATTATCTCAAGCTGAACACGGGCCGGATAGTCAAGTGTTTCTCCTTACTGACCGTGAAGATTTATCGAAAAAGGTTGAGGTCGAACTAAAACGACAATTGGAAGAACTTCCCCGGAAGAATTTGGCAACAAGGGCGTTGGAGAACTCGAAATGCATCGTGTTGGAGACGATACGGGAATGTATGGAGTTGGCCAATTGGTATGCTCCCGAACATTTAATGCTTTGTGTTCGGGATTATGGACGTTGGCTCGCGGAGATCAAAAGTGCAGGTTCTGTTTTTTTAGGAAATTATTCTCCCGAAAGTGCGGGTGATTATGTATCGGGTACGAATCATACCTTGCCGACTAACGGGTTTGCCCGGGTGTACAGTGGGGTGAATCTGGATTCTTTTATGAAAAAAATCACGTTTCAGGAAATATCTTCCGAAGGTTTGTCCGTGTTGGGCGAAACGATCGAGATCATGGCGGAGTACGAGCGACTTTGGGGACACCGGAACGCGATAACCGTACGAATGAATGCTGAAAAAGAGTAGAATATGTTTGAAAGTATTATTCGTGGCTGTATAAAAGAGTTGGAAGCCTACTCGTGCGCTCGTGCGGAATTCGCCGGCGAACAAATCCTGTTTTTGGATGCGAACGAGAATCCTTTTGAGACGGGGGTTAATCGTTATCCGGACCCTTTTCAACAGAAATTGAAGAAACGCTTGGCAGATCTGAAGCGGGTTTCTACGGATCAGTTGGTCTTGGGGAACGGTAGTGACGAACTGATCGATTTGTTGATCCGGACAGTTTGCGAACCGGGGAGAGATCGGGTAATCCTTTTTGATCCGGGGTACTCTATGTATGAGGTTTGTGCCCGGATCAACGGGATAGAGGTTTTGAAATTGAGGTTGGATGAGGCGTTTATGCCTGAATGGGATAGGGTGGAGTCCTGTATGGACGATAGAAGTAAAATCGTTTTTTTCTGTAATCCGAATAATCCGGTAGGAAATGTTTTGCCCGTAGAACGTGTATTGAAGATGGCGGAAAAGTGTTCCGGTTTGGTTGTTATCGATGAGGCTTACATCGATTTCGCGAGTCAAGAATCGATAATCGGCCGATTAGGGGATTATCCTAATGTAGTTGTTTTGCAAACGTTATCCAAGGCTTGGGGAATGGCCGGCTTGCGCGTGGGGTTACTTGCGGCGCATCCCGGGTTAACCCGTTATTTGAATCGGGTAAGATTGCCTTATAATGTAGGCTCTTTGGTGCAAACGGAAGCTTTACGAATGTTGGAAAATACAGAATTCTTTCAAAGGTGTTTAGATGAAATAAAACGGGAAAGGGAGAGGCTTTATGATTACCTGAAACGGAATGCCCTTTTTGACCGGGTTTTCCCTTCGGAAGCTAATTTTATTTTAGTATGTAGCAAAGAATATGAATGTTTGTATCTGGAGCTACTGAAACGGGGAATCGTGGTCAGGGTCCGGCGGATGCCTCCTCGAATAGAGAACGGACTACGTATCTCGGTCGGGACCTCGCGCGAAAATGATTTTTTTATGGATGTGTTGTCTGAATTGGAAGACAGGTATTTAAAACAGGGTTATTTATGAAAAAAATATTATTTATTGATCGGGACGGAACGATCATAGAAGAACCTCCGGGTGATTTTCAGGTGGATCGAATGGATAAATTGCGCTTTAAGCCGGGAGTTATCGGCGCTCTGCGGAAAATAACAGAAGAAACGGACTATCGCCTGGTGATGGTTAGTAATCAGGATGGTTTGGGAACGACTGCTTTTCCTTTGACCGCTTTTATGCCTCCGCACGATTTTATGTTAAAAGTTTTGGCGGGTGAAGGGATTGTTTTTGACGAGGTGCTGATAGACGGTAGTTTCCCGGAAGAGAATTCTCCTTGTCGGAAACCCGGAACCGGTATGGTGAAGAAGTATATCGACGAATGGTTGGACCGGGAGAACTCTTATGTGATCGGGGATCGTTTGACCGATATGGAGCTGGCGTCGAATATGGGACTAAAGGGAATCTTGTTCGGGGAAAAGAAAGCGGAAGGGTGTCCGGAAGCAATAGTTTGTTCTTCCTGGGAGAAGGTATATCGTTATCTGAAATCCTGTTCCCGTCGGGTAAGTTTATCCCGTGAGACTTCCGAGACGGAAGTTCGGGTAACGTTAGTCTTGGACGGAGCTGGAGAGAGTGATATCCGTACGGGCATAGGCTTCTTCGATCATATGCTGGAACAGGTAGCTCGTCATGGAGGAGTTGATTTGATTGTCGTGGCGAATGGTGATCGGGAGGTGGATGAGCATCATACCATCGAAGATACGGCTATTCTTTTAGGGCGGTGCTTTGCGGTGGCCTTAGGAAGTAAAAAAGGCATAGAGCGTTACGGTTTTGCTTTGCCGATGGACGACTCCCGTGCCGAAGTATTACTTGATTTCAGCGGGAGGGGATATCTGGTTTGGGAAGTCCGGTTCGAACGAGAATACGTGGGGGAGTTCCCAACCGAGATGACCCGGCATTTTTTCGAGTCTTTTTGTAGGGAAGCCGGATGTAATCTGCATGTGGTGGCTAAAGGGGAGAATACCCATCACTTGATTGAAGCCATATTCAAAGCTTTTGGGCGCTGTATCAATACGGCGATAAAAGTGACGGGAACCAGTATACCCTCTTCTAAAGGACAACTTTAACGGATAGAGGTATGGTGACAATTATCGATTATGGAGCGGGAAATGTTTTTTCCGTGCAGACTGCTCTTCGGCGCTTGGGGGAAGAGGTCGTTGTTTCTTCGGATCCAGAGGTCGTCTGTCGAGCTGAGCGGGTTATTTTTCCCGGAGTAGGACAGGCTGCTACTGCTATGGAGCAATTGCGGGAAAAGGGATTGGATAAGATTCTTCCGGGACTGAAAGTACCGGTTTTGGGTATTTGCCTGGGAATGCAGTTGATGTGTACTTTCTCGGAAGAGGGAGATACCACGGGGTTGGGTATATTCCCGTTGGAGGTGAAACAGATGAAGAACGGAAAAAAGATTCCTCATATGGGTTGGAATCGAATATACGGTTTGCATTCCGACCTGTTTCGACGGGTAAGGGAAATGGAGTGGAGCTATTTTGTTCATTCCTATTATCTTCCTTGTAACGAGTATCAGATTGCCGGTTGTGATTACGGGGGAGAGTTTTGTGCAGCCGTTCGGAAAGAGAATTTCTGGGGGTGTCAATTTCACCCGGAAAAGTCTTCCGCCATGGGAGAAATGATTTTACGTAACTTTTTAATGTTTTGAATATGGAGATTATACCGGCAATAGATCTTATGGGTGGACGATGTGTTCGCTTAAGTCAGGGAGATTACGATAGGTGTTGTGTTTATACCGGGGATCCGGTTGATATGGCCTTTTGTTTTGAAAAGGCAGGAGTCCGGAGGCTTCATCTGGTAGATTTGGATGGAGCCCGGAGAGGAAAAATCGTACATCTCGATTTATTGAGGAAGATTTGTTCTTCGACCCGTTTACAGGTGGATTTCAGCGGGGGAATAAAAACCGGAGAAGAGGTACAACGGATTTTGGATGCGGGGGCCCGGTGGGTAACCATCGGGAGTATGGCTCAAACAAATCCGAAGGAGGTTAGGTGTTGGATCACGAAGTACGGGACCGATCGAATTATAATTGCAGCGGATGTTCGGAAAGAACAGGTCTGTATCAACGGTTGGCAACGTAGGTCGGATAAAACGATTTATGACCTGATCGAACAATACGATGGCGTGTTGAGGAACCTGATGTGTACCGATATTGAACGGGACGGAATGTTTTCCGGGCCTTCGTTAGAGTTGTACGGTAAGTTGCGGACGAAGTATCCGGGAATAAATTTAATCGCTTCGGGGGGTATAAGTTCGGGCGAAGATGTAACGGCTTTATTTCGTTTAGGGATAACTTCGGTTGTTATCGGGAAAGCTTTTTACGAGGGACGGTTGACTTGGGAAGAGATGGTACGGATGAAATTATAACAAGGCTTGGTATGGGATTAGCAAAAAGAATTATTCCTTGCTTGGATGTAAAGGCGGGATGTGTCGTAAAAGGGGTTTGTTTTCAGAATTTGAAAAATGTCGGAAGTCCGGTGGATCTGGCTCTTTTTTATTCTGATTGGGGAGCAGATGAATTGGTGTTTTTGGATATTGCGGCCAGTACTGATCGGAGAGGAACGGTGTCAGAGTGGGTGAAGGAGGTTGCGGAAGCAATAAGTATTCCTTTTACCGTGGGAGGCGGCATTGCCTCGGAACGGGATGTTGAAGTTTTATTAAAATGCGGAGCCGATAAGGTTTCTATTAATTCGGCGGCAATCGGGGATCCCGGCTTGATTCGTCGGCTTGCAACTAATTTCGGGAAACAATGCGTTGTCATTGCTATTGATGCCTCTGTAAGAGAGGGAGAATGGAGGGTATTTAGTCATGGAGGGAATCGGGAAACGTCTTTGATTTTGCGGGAATGGGCACGGGAAGCGGCTGATTTAGGGGCTGGAGAACTTTTGTTTACTTCCATGGATCATGACGGAACCTGTCGGGGATTTGCTTGTGATACGATAGCTGCCTTGGCTAACGAGTTGACCATACCGATTATTGCTTCCGGTGGGGCCGGGAAGTACGAGGATTTTTATGATGTTTTCACGAGAGGAGAGGCGGATGCGGCTTTGGCGGCAGGTGTTTTTCATGACGGAAGGATTAAAATTCCGGGATTGAAATCCTATTTGGCAACGAAAGGAGTCGAGGTAAGAAATGTATTATTCAATAAGATATAAATGTTATGTTAGATATTGGTCGTTTAAAATTTGATAAGTCCGGTTTGATTCCGGCTATTATTCAGGATGTGAATACCCGTGTCGTTTTGATGCAGGGGTATATGGATGAAATCTCTGTCAGGCGGTCGTTGGAGACCGGGAAAGTGTGTTTTTTCAGTCGTTCCCGGCAATGTTTGTGGACGAAAGGTGAGGAGAGCGGGCATTTTTTGTACTTACGGGATATACTTGTGGATTGTGACGGGGATTCATTACTGGTAAAAGTGAAACCGGAGGGTCCGACTTGTCATACGGGACAAGATACTTGTTGGGGTGAGGAGAACGGTTCGGATAATTTTTTATTATACCTGGAACATTTTTTGCAAAAACGTAAGAATGATTCTCCCGAGGATTCTTATACGGCAAAATTGATTTCAAAGGGAATAAATAAGGTGGCCCAGAAGGTGGGAGAAGAGGCTGTGGAGCTGGTTATAGAGGCAAAAGACGAAAATCGGGAATTGTTTTTAAACGAAGCGGCCGATTTGCTGTATCATTATTTGGTTCTGTTGATGGCAAAGGGATATGAGTTGGAAGATGTGATAAACGTGTTGAAAGAAAGACATAGATGTAATAGGATTTAGTGATTTAGTGATTTAGTGATTTGGTGATTCTGTGATTGAAAGATTAGATTTGAATCACCTAATCTTTCAATCTCCTAATCCACGCATTCATTTTGATTGCAGATTGTGAATTGAACACGGCTTTTTAATTTACCATTTGCAATCTATTTTAATCCCTCAATCTCAGAATCCCTCAATCTCTCAATCTCAGAATCTTTAAATGGAGATGCGTATTTGGAAGGAGAGGTCGAATAGCTTATTATCATTGACTCGGGTGAGAGAGGAACTGAGGTATTCTTTTGCGGGATAGTATACCATTCCTGCTTTCAAGTAAAAAGTAATCGATTGGAGTACCTTCCAGTTCAGGTTAAGGTAGGAACGGAGGCCTCTATTCTGATAAGCCGGGAAAGAGTAGCCGTATAATACGTTATGTTCATAAGTATAGATCCGGGAATAGTATCCGTCCGTGTTGAAATAGGCTATACGGAATTGGGTTTTGACGTTTTGCTTACGGATGGAGAATATAAAGTCTTGATAGATAAGTACTCCTTCCTCTTTTCGTGTATCTTTTTGATAATGAATATAGTCCAGACGGCTACGAAATTCGAGAAAAGACAGGCTTTTGTTGGAAAATTGGAATCTGAGCTCGTTTCTCTGCCGTTGAACACGGGCTAATGTTTGTCTTACCGGATTTTCGGGCTTGGATTCGTGTTTAACGCGGAAATAGCATTCCCATTTGCGATAATAATAGGTGAGGTCGCATACTATTTCTTGACCGGAACCGGGAATCGTGGCCTGATAGCGGGGGACAAAAAAGCGAAACCAGTCGTAATAGAGATTTATTTTCAGGTTTTTCACGGGAGAGCTTTCTATGCCAATATAGATTCCTTCTTCATTGGAGGTGTTGGAGTATTCGGCAAATCCCTGGTTATAATGGGAACGGTAATTCTTGTCGTAATGGCGGTATATGATGCAGGCGGAGGCTTTGGAGAATCCGCTGTAACGCAGTCCGTGAATGGTTCCGATGGCGCCCTTATCGCTTAGAGCAAACTCTCCGAAAAGGTAAAAGCTTCGAAAACCTGTTTTGTAGTCCAGACTGCTTAGAAATCGTTTGTTGCCGGTATCGTTATAACGTTGGTATGTGCGGTTTCCAACGGATAGTTGTGGGGTGAAGTCGTAATATAAGGCGTGGATGCCGATTCGAAAACGTTGATGATTCAGGTTAAAGGAACCTCCGGTCGTGAACTCTTTTAAGGTGTGCTTTTTTTTACACTCGGATAGGTTTCTATGATAGCCGCTTTGATAGAGAGAGGCTGTTTCCAGTTCTTCCGGATCAAGGCTGTCCCGGTTGATAATATTTCCGTCCGTTTTTTTGTAAGAAACGAACAGAATGGTTTTGATGTTTTTGTGCGGGGTCATGTATATGCCTATTCCTCTCAGAAAATGATTCTCATCGGTAGAGGTATAGGGGGCGATTCCGTTTCCTGATTTTTCGTTGTTCAGAGAGGCTCCGGATTTTCCGGCTGAGAATCCGTGCCAGGCGACCAGACCTTGTCCCCATTGTAATTTGTAATCCCCGATAATGATTTTTTGAAGCCAATGTTTGTTGGTTAACATCAAATGTGCGGATAAAAAGTCGAAACCGCTTTTTTGATACCTCGTGAAGTAGCTTTCTCCCGGGTCGTTCTCGAGCGTAAGACCTCCTGCCCAACGGGAACGGTTTCCTATTTTGTATTTTAACAGGGTTCCGAACGGTGGCCCCCGGAATTGTTTTTCCTGAGTTTTTTTTAAGTCTTTCTCTTTGAGGAAAGCCTCCCGCGTATATTTTCGGTAACCTGTTTGTGTGGGGTATGTTGTTTTGAGTCTGGCTAATAATTCTTGTTTAACGCGAGTTTTTTTCTTGAAAGCGGGTGTCGTGGCAGATGTACCGATTCGAATAAAGGAGAGAATATTGGTCAGATCCCTTTTTCCAATGCCGGTAATTAACAGGAGTTCATTCGGATGCTTGAAGGCTCCTATTTTGTTTCGGAAAATTAGGATTTGGTCGATTTGACTATCCGAGAGGAAAAATAACATTTTCAGGCTATCGAATCCGACCGTATTTATATCGAGGGGATGTTGTCGAAGATAGAACAGGGTGGTAAGCATCTCTTCGTAGTTTTCCTCTGAATCGAGAATGCCGTTCTCTTCCAGAAGTTTCTCTATATCGGATGTCTCTTGGGCAAAACAGTCCCAACATGGAAGGAGAAACAGACCGATGAGGAGGAGTACTCGTTTCATGATATACCAATTGTAAATGAGGTCTTAATCGTAAAAGAGTGTGTGAACAGACACACGGGAGCTATTCTTTTTTCAAAGTTATGGAAAAATGAAATACGTGTATTCCGTATGTGGTGTTAAATGATATATTTTTGGATGAATGTGACGGGTTGTTTTTAAAACAAATCGGGGCTACGGGTCAATTTATGGCGGGATAACGGTAATCCCGGGAAAAAGTCGGGACGGAACCAACTCTCTGTAAAAATAAATCCGGTTTATTTTAAACCGGATTTATTTTTAGTTGGTTTTATAGTCGTATTTTACTTGTGCCAACTCTTTGTTGGCATCGACAATCTTCTTTTTAAGTGATTCTTTGAACTCCACGATTTTGTTTTTTAGTTCGGCATCTCCGACCGCTAAAATTTGTGCGGCTAAAATTCCGGCATTCATGGCACCGTTGATGGCTGTTGTTGCCACGGGGATTCCCGGGGGCATCTGGGCGATGGCTAACAGGGCATCCATGCCGTCAAGAGAAGCGTTAATGGGAACTCCGATAACGGGTAGGGGGGTCATTGCGGCTATGACACCGGGAAGGTGGGCGGCCATTCCGGCTCCGGCAATAATCACCTCGATGCCTCGTTTCCCTGCATTCTTTGCGAACTCTTCTACTTCTGCAGGTGTGCGGTGGGCCGATAAGGCATTTATCTCGAAAGGAATACAAAAGTCGTTCAATACTTTTGCAGCCTTTTCCATAACGGGCAGGTCCGAGGTACTGCCCATAATAATACTTACTTTTGGGTTCATATTTTTACGGGATTTTAAATTCAAAATTGTACTTTTGCGCAAAGTAAATAAAAAAAAACGAATTCGGGACGAATTGGCCCGATCTTCAATGGATTAAATTAAACAGGAATGAAAAAAGTCAGATTGCACGATAAGGAATTTCAAGTTTCTATTGAGGCGGCTGCGATTGATAGGGAGATCGAACGGGTTGCAGGAGAGATTAACCGTGATTTGCAGGGGGAACGTCCGTTGTTTTTAAGCATATTGAACGGGGCATTCATGTTTACTTCCGATTTGTTGAAATGCATCACCTTGGAGGGAACGGAGGTCAGTTTTGTGAAGATCGCTTCTTATGCCGGAACTTCTTCTACCGGTCGGGTAAAGGAGTTGATCGGGTTGAATGAAGATATAACGGGACGTACGCTTGTGATCGTAGAGGATATGGTCGATTCGGGTAAGTCCATGGTACATCTGAAGGAGATGTTATTGAAGAAGAGTCCCAAACAGATCAAGATTGTAGCGATGTTTTATAAGCCTAAGGCTTTGGTGCATGAATTGACTGTCGATTACCATTGCTTTGCCTTGGAAAATGATTTTGTCGTGGGGAGAGGGTTGGATTACGACGGTTTAGGGCGTAACCTCCCGGACTTGTATACGTTGTGTAAAGATTAAAACTGATTATAATGGCAGCAACCAATTTTGTTGATTATGTAAAGATATATTGTCGCAGCGGGGCAGGAGGTCCCGGTTCAACCCATCTTCACCGGGATAAGATGACGGCCAAGGGTGGACCTGACGGGGGAGACGGCGGCCGGGGGGGGCATGTGATATTAAGAGGCAATCGAAACTATTGGACGTTGATCCATTTAAAATACCAGCGGCATATTTTTGCCGAGGATGGGAAGAGCGGTAGCGAGTGTCGGAGTACCGGGGCGAACGGAAATGATGTCGTCATTGACGTGCCGTTGGGAACGGTGGCACGGGATGCGGATACGGGTGAATTGATCTGTGAAATTACGGAAGAGGGGCAGAAATGTATCGTTGTTGCCGGCGGCCGCGGCGGATTAGGAAACTGGAATTTCCGTTCGGCCACGAATCAGACTCCGCGTTTTGCCCAACCGGGAGAACCTCGCGTCGAACGGACGGTTATCATGGAGCTGAAGGTTTTGGCGGATGTAGGATTGGTCGGTTTTCCGAATGCCGGAAAGTCGACCTTATTATCGGTGGTTTCGGCGGCAAAGCCTGAAATCGCTAATTATCCTTTTACTACTTTGGTACCTAATCTGGGGATTGTGAAGTATCGGGATGATCGCTCTTTCGTGATGGCGGATATTCCCGGAATTATAGAGGGGGCCCATTTGGGAAAAGGGTTGGGAATTCGTTTTTTACGTCATATCGAACGAAATTCCGTTCTGCTGTTTATGGTTCCCTCCGATAGTCCTAATATTCATAACGATTATAATGTTTTGCTTAATGAATTGAAACAGTATAACCCTGAGCTATTGGATAAAAGACGCGTGTTGGCCATTACCAAATCGGATTACGCGGATAAGGAGTTGATAGCGGAGATGGAGACGGATTTACCGGATATCCCCTATGTTTTTATCTCTTCCGTCACCGGGCAGGGAATTACAGAGCTTAAAGATCTGCTTTGGAAGGTATTGAATGAAGAATAAAGGCTTAATTTAGGGAAATTTACGAAAAAATCAGGAACATAGGGGAGATATGACCTCGTATATTCATTGAATTTTAAAAGAATTGGATATGAATTACGGCATTAGTATTTTGTTCAGAGGAATTCCCGTGTTTATGGCATTAATATGTTTTTTCCTGGGAGGTTATATTTTTTATTACGGAAGCGATACGGCTCGATTTGTTGCGGGACCGGTCGTTTTTTCGTTGGGAGTGATTTGTATGGCGTTATTCGCAACTGCGGCGACAATCATTCGACAATTGATCCACACGTATAAACCTGTTTTTAAATATGTATTGCCGGGGTTCGCTTATTTGCTGGCATTCGGTACGATCGCTTTCGGCATATGGATATTCAGTGCACACGATATGCCGGAATTGTTTGTTTCCGGTCATGTGATTTGCGGGGTGGGATTGATATCCGCCTGTATCTCTACCGCGGCGACTTCTTCCACCGAGTTTGCACTTATTCCCACGAATTCCCATACTCCCGGTAATAAAATTAATATTCAAGGATTTTCGGCGAAAACGGAAAGTGTTTTGATTGCCCTGGTTATTTTGTTTTCGGCCGTAGCTTGGGTGTGGGCTATTGTCCTGTTGTCCGACTCTTCGGATTCGAATTCTTTTGTTGCGGGTAGCGTTATGGGGGGCCTTGCTTGTATTTGTACCAGTTTGATCGGTTTGGTGGCGAGTATTGCCCGGCAGATACGAAATGACTATACCGACCGGGATCGCAAATACTGGCCTATGTTGGTTTTTTTCATGGGTAGTGTTTGTGTGGTATGGGGATTGGTCGAGTTGTTTGCCGCTTCAGCTCCGGTGAATACGACCGGTTTTATTTTGATCGGTTTGGGGTTGGTTTGTTTCAGTATTTCCAGTAAGATCCTTTTATTGGCTAAGGTATGGAAACAGGAGTTTAAGTTGGCAAATCGTATTCCTTTAATCCCCGTTATAACGGCTTTGCTTTGCTTGTTCTTAGGAGCTTTTCTATTTGAAGAGGCTATGTTGGATGGGGCGTTTTTTGTTCCTGCCCGCGTGCTTGTCGGATTAGGGGGAATCTGCTTCTCGTTATTCTCCATCGTCAGTATTTTGGAGAGCGGAACTTCCGGGAAGTAAAATGTAAATGTACAATTTGATATATAGGCAATTGAAAATTAATTTTCAGTTGCCTTTTTTTTATGGAAAATATTTTGACAGGAACGGGATACATTTTTTTATGAAAGAATTTACAAATTAAAAACAGAATGATACCTTTATCCCAAAGTAAGATCAAAAGAATAAGTATGGACAAAGGAAGTTCTAACCTTCAGTAAAAAAGAGTTGGAAATTTCTGCTTGTGATTTTTATTTCGATTTGAATATTTTTGAATCGTTGTTCGGGTTTATCGAAGTAATTTCAGGTTAAAGAAAAAAAAGTATGAAGTGGTTATTGACTGTTGGTTTTATTTTTTGGTTCGGTTTTATTTTTGCTCAGGAAGAAGACGAATTGTATTGTGCGCAGAAGTTTTCCGGGAGTGAGAACATTCAAAAGGTGCGGGTTAATATGGATATTGATTCGAGCGGTAAGGTCGGGTTGGATATAAAATGGGTATTTCCGCGACTAAAGGCGGAACAGGATAGTTTGCTTTTGGAGATGAAAAAGTCGGAGAGTGAAAGACACAAATGGATATTGGATCACGTGGCGTGTGGAAAATTGGAATTGAAGAATTTTCGGTTTTTCGAATCGGAGGGGGACGAAGTACAGGAGATCGGTTATGAGATAAAAGGAACTCTAAGTGGTTTTTGTCGTAAAATTGGAGATCGGCTTTTCTTTTCTCCTTTTTCTTTTTCCGGGATAAAGAATCTTCGTTTGTCTCCCGGAGAAGAGGAGGTGCGTTATCCGGTTGCTCAAAAAGATACGATTTCCGTGCGTATACCGGAAGGTTATGTCGTGGAGATGGGAATTTCTCCGGTTTTTTTGTATAGCCCTTATGGGGAGTACTCTACGGAGATATCATGTTTTAAAGACAATCTTTATTTGAAAAGAAATTTTGTGTTGAATGCCGGAGTTTACCCGAAAGAGGCTTACGAGAGTTTTCAGTTATTTATTCAACAAGTACAGTTGCAGGATCGACTCCAATTTGTATTAAAACCTCAAAATAAATAACGGAGAGGGTTGGTGTGATTCAAATCTCGTTTAAATTTGTATTTTTGCTCTGTTGAAACTAAATAAAAGAAGATGGCGAAAAAAGAGAGGGTACAGGAGATGTTCAACGGAATTGCGCCGAAATACGATTTGCTGAATCATCTTTTATCGATGGGGATTGATAAAAGGTGGCGGAAAAAAGCAATGAAGGTGGTCGGAGCGGGATGTAAGGACATTGTTTTGGACGTGGCTTGCGGGACGGGCGACTTTTCGATGGAGGCCTTGAAACACGGGGTAAAGAAGGTGATTGGAGCCGATATCTCGGAAAATATGTTGACTGTTGCCCGGGAGAAGGCAAAGGAACGGAAATTGACGGAGCAATTGGACTTCCGTTACGGGGATAGCGAGAACTTGGAGTTCCCGGATAATACCTTCGATGCGGTAACCGTGGCTTTCGGAGTGCGGAATTTCGAACATTTGGAAAAGGGACTGACGGAGATGTACCGAGTATTAAAGCCGGGAGGAAAGGTGGTGATATTGGAATTTTCAACACCGGAGCGTTTTCCCATGAAGCAGTTGTATCGTTTCTATTTTAAAAGAGTACTTCCTTGGATCGGAGGCATCGTTTCCGGGAATCGAAAGGCCTACGAGTATTTGCCGACTTCCGTTTTTGCTTTTCCTCAAGGGGAAGCATTTTTGAAGATTATGCGTTCATGCGGTTATCGACAGGTCACTCAGTGTCGGCTGACTTTCGGTATCGCCTCTCTCTACGTGGGGGAAAAATAAGAGTAATTTACGATGGAATGATTTCGTGATGAATGGATGTAAAAGATAAAAAATAAATTCGATTTTGTGTCAGATGGTTTTATGGAATTATTGATACAACCATTTCGCATTTCTTGTCGTCTTTACCTACGGGGTTTCCTGTTACTATTTGGTAAGTTTCTGAATTACTTGTTTCTACATTGTTTATCGTTAACATTGCTTTTCCATCGTTATCGTAACTTATAGATAGGTGTAAATTGTAAATAGGATATCACTTAATTTTAGAATTCCTTGTTCTTTTTATTTACAATTGATGGGTATAAAGCGTCGCATAATACTTGTTTTCCTAAGTGTAGTTTATAAAATATGTTTTTATGACATATGTTTTATATTTTATATTTATTTATTCTTATCTTGTGGTACGATTTTAATATTTTAGTATTCTTTATTAATAGAAGGAATAAAAATGTGGTTGCTCTATTAAAATATTGAAAACAATAAGATGAGATTTAACTGTTAAACAATAGACGGGAGATGAATTTTAGGAATATAAATTTAGTTGCGGGTTACGAGCGAAAGATGATGACGAGGAATTTCGTTTTTATTCTTTTGGCTTTTTTGTTAGTGGGAGGTATTTTGGGTTTTCACGTTTTCGCTCATAGCTACTGGCGTGTCGATTCCTACGCTTTTCGGGCGGATATTCCTTCCGCCATCCCTTACACGAACGCTTACCTCTTCTGCGTGTTTCAGGCTTTTTGGGCCATTTTTGTGGCGGGAGATTTTATTAAACGCGAACGGTCGAAAAACACGAACGAGGCGTTGCTGTCCCGCCCGGTCGATAACATGGAATACCTGCTTGGGAAAGGCTTGGCCGTCGTGGAACTTTTGATCATGTTAAATGTCGTGTTGATGGTATTGACCGGGATGCTTCACGTTTTCGTGACAGACTCTGTCTTTTCTCCCTTGTTGTACCTGTTTTATTTCCTCACGCTGACGTTGCCGACGATTCTTTTCACCACGGCCTTGGTCGTCTGCGTGAAAATGTTCGTTCGTTCGCCAATTTTTGTTTTGTTGGGGTTGTTACTCTACCTGTGGGCATCGTTAGCCTTGCTTCCTTTTCTCGCTCACGGTGTTTTTGATTTCACGGCTTCCCGGGTGCCGAATATTTTCTCGCCCTTGGCGGGTCATCCCGGGATAGGGAGTTACCTGTTGCAGCGTATGATCTTTACCTGGATTGCCCTGGGCTTATTCGCTCTCTCCGTTGTCGGCTTTAAGCGATTAACCGGGAGGTGGAGACGGGCCGGGTTGATTATCACCTTTTGTTTTGTGGCGGGTATCGTGACGAGTTTTATTTATCTTTTTCCTTTCACGTGTCAAAGCGAGCTTCGGGAACACTACCGGGCTATTTACCGGGAGTACGATAACGCCGCTAAAGTGAACACGGTGGAGCACGAGATCACGTTTCGACGGGAGGGAGAGCGTTTATCGTCGGATAGTAAACTCTTGATCGAGAACCGTAACGTGACAGTAGTAGATACGGTATTGTTTTACCTTAATCCGGGTTTGGAGCTTTCCAGTTTAGTAATTGATGGCAAGGAATTGTCTTTCGAGCGGAAGGATCAGGTGATCGTGGTACCGTTTAGGATGGAGCCGGGATCTCGTTCGCTCGTCGCGATGAAATATTCCGGTAAGATCGAGGAGAATATTTGTTATCCGGAAATCGATGACAAGGAGTTTACCGCCATGGATTTTAACAACATGCTGTGCCTTGGGCATCGTTTTTTCTTTTTGACGGATGATTTCGCCTTGTTGACCCCCGAGTCGCTCTGGTATCCCACGACGATCCCTGTCGTGAACGTGGGGTTCCCGTGGATCTCCCGTCGTGATTACACGCAATACAAGTTGAAAGTGCTGAATCCCGATAGGAAAACGGTGCTCTCGCAGGGGGAGATGTCCGAGAAAGGCGACACGACCTGTTTCAATAACGAGCGAAATCTTTTCGGGATCGGTTTGGTGGCGGGTGATATGGATAAAGAACAATTCCAAGCCCAAGATTTTTTAAGCGAGTATTATTATCCTCGTGGGGAGTTTCCTTGTTCAGGAGCCTTTTGGGCGTCGGAGGAGGGAAAGAGTCAAGCTGCTGAAAAGATCAAGTGGCAATTTGTCACGTATTACGGTTACCCGTGCGATAGGGTCGCTCTCGTGGAAGTTCCCGTCTCTTTTTGCACGTTTATTCGGCCGTGGAGAGAAGGGACTGATTACATTCACCCGGAACTTTTTCTTGTTCCGGAACGGCGAACAAGTCAATTGGGAGGTGGCGAGGAGGTGATTCAAAGAAGGATACGGAATGAACAGTCGCGTTTAAGGTCAAAAGGAATAAAAGATACCCCGTTGCCAGACATTGAGGCCGATATCATTGTAAATAATTTCAGTATGCATTATAAAGCGGGGCCAGTACGGGAATTTTTCTCGTGGTTGCCTCTCGTGAGAAAAGATAAGGATCGTAGTTCTCTCACGGCAGATTCCTGGAACAAGTACGAGTGCTCCTTCCTCGGGAGAGAGGGGACCCTGTTGTTGAGTTCCTCCTGTTATCCCATGATCAACTCGATCTTTAAGGCGATGAAGCCGGATAAAATAACGGGTATTACGGAGGTCAAAGTGGCAAGAGACATGGAAGCTATCGAGTATTTTTCCGGGAATAGCCTGGAGCAAGCTTTTCAGCCGGGGGCGAAAATTCCCGGGATGAAAGATGTCGTGAGAGTGAAGGGCGTCGATTTGTGGAATCGTTTGCGGAATTTGACGGGGGATTCCTTGATCCGGTTTGTCGATGATTTCGAGAAACGCTATAAATACCGGGAGGTGGATTTTGACGTGTTTTGTGACGAGTTGAATAGTCGCTTTAATATAGATGTTTATCCCGTGTTGAGCGTTTGGTACACGGGCAAGGGAGTCCCGGCGTTTGCTATCCGGGATATCGAGATAAACGAGAACCGGAATGAAAAGCAGGCGACGATTTATTTCAAAATTTGGAACAAGAGTGACGTGGAAGGTCTCGTCCGTGTGGATTATCAATATATAATGCAAACGGGTCTTGCCCGAAAGGGCGTGTTGCGATACGTTGCGGTAGCTCCCCGGGCTTGTGAAGAGGTCGCTCTGGCCGCTCAATTGAAAGGTTATTCGAATTATTTTTTTCTCAGTACCGGTTTCTCGAGAAATATCCCGGAAGAATTTTCTGTTTGGAACCCGGGTAAGGCTTGGGTGGAGCGAGACACGATCCGGGAGATCGACACGACTTATTTTTCTCCCGTGAATGAGATTATCGTGGATAACGAGGATGAGGGTTTCGTGATTCGAGAAGAACGATCTTCATATTTTGAAAAACCGGGTAAGGATAAAAAGTATAATCTTTATCCCCCGAAGCAATCCGAGTGGCGGTGGACGCTATTTGTTTCGGATTACGCTTACGGTGATGTGGTGAAAAGTTTTTACAGTAAAGCGGGGGGCAGCGGTAAATCCCGGGTGGAGTGGAATGCTTCAATCGGGGAAGCCGGAACATACGAGCTGTTTATCAAGCATGTTCCCACTAGTGGAAGTCCTTTGTCATTTCAAAAAGATTCACCGGTTGAATACTCTTTTTTTCATGATGGTGTGGAAGATAAAATATTTTTTATCCCTCCCGATGAGACGAAAAGAGAGTACGATTTTACGGTTAAATTACGTCCGGCTGTCGGGGGAGAAGAGGAGACTAAATTGAATTATTCGACAGAGGAGAAAGGCTCTGATTTTTTTAACGGATGGATTATTTCTGGGAAATATAAACTTTCTCCGGGTAATGTAAAAGTGGTGCTTTTAGACAAGGGAATTTTGCCCGGTAAAGTATTGACTGCCGATGCTGTGAAATGGGTGAAAATAGATTGACGATAGTGGATTTAAAGGTTAGATTAATAGCTGATACTATTAAATAGAGTCGGGACAAAGAAAAAGAGGCTGCTTGTCAAACAGACTCTTTTCTATGGGTAAGACATGAACTCGATTTCGAGCCAGATGAATTTATCGTTTTTTTGATACATGTACCGTGCAAGTCGTATCTACTCTGCCTATTATATTTTCTGCTTTTATTTCATAAACTCCGTTGTCTTCTTGCTTTGCCTTTACTATCGTTAACGTTGCTTTACCCGTTGTTGTATCGTTTTTTATCGTTGTTCTATCGTTGTTGTATATTCTACGGTTTTCTTTATACCAACGAATTTCGGGAGTTGGAGTTCCTTTGACGATAGCTTCAATCTTAATTGTTCCGCCTTGCGGTACTGTTTGGTCGGATGGTTTTTTTATGAATTTCGGCATGGAATTTTCTGCATTACTTGTCGCATTTGTCGTGCAAATATAGCCTCCTGTGAGCGCCATGAATAATGTCATGATAAATAAAATCTTCTTTTTCATGGTTAAAAATTTATATATTACAAGTTTAGTAAATAGGATGGATTTATAAAGACTAAATTCAACTCAAAATTATAATACAAGAATTTCGCAAGTTGCACTAACTTTGCCTAAATCGTTTTCTGCCACCACTTCGTATACACCCGAGTCGCTGATTTTTGCGTTTTTTATCGTTAATGTAGATCTTCCATCTTTGTAGTATATGGAATACTTATCGCTCTCGACGATTCTGCGGCCATGTTTATACCAACGAATTTCGGGAGTTGGAGTCCCTACAGCTTTGGCCTCAATTTCAATGTTTTGGTCTGTTGATGCAGATTTTCTGGGTGGCGGTACGGAGCTAAATTCTGGCATTGTTTCTCCTGAACTACTTGCTGCATTTGTCGTGCCAATATAACTCCCCGTGAGAGTCATGACGAACATCATAATGAATAGAATTTTCTTTTTCATAATTAAAAATTTTATGTGTTATATAATAATAACAAATTAACTAAAAATAATTATATATATCAAAAATATTATTTGATATTTTGTTTAAATATATATAAGTATAAGACTTATAAAATTAAAATAATAATAAATAAGCTAATTGATGGAGAAAATCTAAAATTTGCGAGAAGATAGGTGTATATTGGATTGATAGCACATTGTACCCTTCCCTGTGGGTTATAAAAAAAGAGAGCGGGAGCTCTCTTTTGTGTTTTTACCATTCGACGTTGTCGCGGTTGACCGGCATGGTCATGCAGCGGGCTCCGCCTCCTCCGCGGGGGAGTTCGGAGCCTTCGATGGTGATCATGTATTTTTCGTAATTTTTCAGGTCTATTTTGTTGTTGATGACGTCGTTGGCACGGATGATTTCGAATCCGGCCTGATTCATGGCGTCTACCGTGTAGTTGTTGCGGGCGTAACCGATCACTTTTCCGGGGGCTACACAGAAGAAGTTCGCCCCGCTATGCCATTGCTCGCGTTCTTGATTCCAGGTGTCGTCTTCTCCTCCGCAATATACCGGTTCCAGGTCCATGCCCAATTTTTTTAAGGCATGCAGCAAGTTCTTTTCCCGGCGTATGGAGATCAGTTTGCCGTGTTGGATTTTGATGTGTACGGTCTGGTAGTTGCCCGGGCTCATGATGAGGGGCTCGTACGCCATGCATTTATCCCGATCCAGGAAGGTGAATACCATATCGAGATGAATGAAGGATTCCGGGGTGTGCGGGAGTTCCTGCACGAGAATGTGTTGTACCCGTTCTTCCTTGCGGTTGATGAATTCGTTCATCAGCATGTCGATGGCGTGAGTGTTGGTACGGCATCCGTTTCCGATGACTAAGATGTCGTCCCGCGCGATCAGTACGTCGCCACCCTCGATCGTGCATTTGCGACTGGCCGCGTTGCAGGCCGGATCGAGGTTCAGGGTTTTGGTTTTGAATTCCGGGGTGAAGTCGAAAATCGACTGCATGATCACGGATTCGCGATCGCGTACGGCATTGGCCATTTTACCGATCAGTACCTCGTTATACATGCTCATGGAGGCATCTCTCGTGAAAAAGAAGTTGTGTAGCGGACGCAGGTCGTACCAATCCTTGTTCAGGAATTTGGTCAACGTGTCGCGTGTCATCTCCACTCCCTCGATGAGCAGACGGGCCAGGTCTTCCGCATTTTCATCCAATAACCGCTCTTTGATGGAGCCTTTCGGGGTAACATCGGCGATAAAGGGTTCGATTTTTTCGATCCGATCGAGCACGGTTTGCTTGATCTTGTCGTCTTTCAAAATGTTTGTCAACAAGTCTCTTACCTGATAGGTTTTGGTCAGTTTCCCCAAAACCTCACTGAGCTGTTTGTATTCTTTTTTGGCAATGGATAGGTTTAAAATGTCGCTGTAGAGTGCTCTGCCAGCGTTTTCAGGAGTCATGTTTTCCACCTCTTCTCCCGGCGTGTGGAGTATCACTCCGTTTAGTTTACCGATTTCGGATTGAACATTTACCTCAACAATCTTAGACATAATGTATTTTTTTGATTTACACCACAAAAATAGTATATAATGGAGGATAAATCGTATAAATCACCACTATAATTATGCAAAAAGAGAAAATAATTATGCATAAAAAGAGAGAAGGGGTACCTCCGTACCCCCTCTCCTGCTCGGGAGTTTGCACTCGCTCCCGAACGGTTGCATTGGTCTGAAATTTAAAGCTATATCTTCATAACTTTTTTATCCTTTAAGGTGCAGGCACTTCACTTGCCGGTTTGATCGTTACCGGGATCGTGATCGTGCGGTCACCGTATTTCGTCGAGTAGGTCACTACTACATCTACGGTGATTTCAGTGAATCGTGCTTCTTCAACTACCGTCCAGGTCAACAATCCGTTTGTTTGGTTTACCGTTACGTTGATTGCAGGGGTTGAAGTACCTTGATTGAAAACCTCGATTTCGGTTGTTCCTTCGAATACGGAAGGAGAGGTCGCATCAATTTCGCCGTTTCCGGCAACAAGTTCGAAACCGTCGATTGCCTTTAAGGACAATTGTTTGGTGATTTCTACCGTGTTGTTTCCGGCTGCATTGTAAGCAATAAATTCGGCACCTGCTATTTTCGTGAAGTTTCCTAACGGATTCACGTATTTTACAACGATATTTTCCTCGTAAATTGCTGCATCCGCGCTGTTCTTAACGATTACCTTCACTTGTACTCCCTGAATGGCACTAAGGTCTCCCCCGTCAAATGCTGTTGATTTCAATTGCAATGTCTTACCGTCCCCGTTCATTTCAGCGTAAGGATTACTCGGGTCAACCATTTCGAAGGCCAACGTCTGAGTACCTGTTACGGTCATGGCTTTCGTCAGGTCGAAACTCATGTCCCAGTTTTGAGGATCACCTCCGGCGGCTTGTTTGCCTTTGATATTCAACGTGGTATTTCCTTCCGTCCAGAATCCGGGTACTTTTTGCAAGGTAGAAGCCTCTTCCGTTACGGTCAGGTTCACTTTAGCCTGTACTTTCGTGTCGGCATCTTTTTGGTAGGTGATCGTGATGGTGTAATCCTCTACTGCTGCCGTTCCCGGGATTGTGATCGTGGGAACACCGTCTATGTTGGTTACACTCCAGTTACTATTAGTTATAGTTCCTGCAGATTCTCCTTCGATCTCCACGGTATATTTTCCGTCTCCGGCCGAGGTATTATAGGTATATCCCTCTAAGGTCGTGGCGGAGATAACCAACTCGTTGGCGATGGCATTGAAATTCCATCCCGTTGCCGTGTTCAGGTTAATAGCATCACCTGTGTTTCTTTGCGCGGACAAGGTCGCCGTGAAGGCCGTCGGGATCGTACCCGGGGTCGGCGGTGTCGTTTCGTCCTGCTCTTTCAGGATGTAAGGGATTGCGACGCTGGAGGTGATGTAGTTCGCACCGTTTTTAGCGTAGAAAATAACGTTACATGTTTTTTCGAGAGCTTCTGCCGGGGTATTGGTTGCTTTGGCTTTAACGGTCAGCGTGGCTTGATCCAACTCGAAATAGGCGTTGTTCGGATCGGTCGGATCGGCAAATGCCAATTCGATACCGGTTGTGAAACCTAAATTATTCAATAAAACATCGTCTGCGTCTCTTACAACAGCTAACTGGTAACTGATACCGGTCGTGTTGTTGTATTTCAATTGTCTTTGGGTATTGGCAAGTATGCTACCGACAACACCTTCTCCGTCGATTGTTTTGATATTCACGTCTGCTTTTGCCAGGGGAGCCGCGTTTTCGATCTTGATAAAAGAAGAGGCGATCTCGTCGTTTACCACGACAGAAACGGGATATACCTTACCTTCTTGTAAACCGTTTACGGCAACTGTTACTTTGAACTTACCGGGAGTACCCGTAACGGCTTCGATAACCGGGGTTCCGAAAGCCGGGCCGGCAGCTCTTGCGATAGGAGCTTCGGTATTGAACTTCAATGTTGCTTGTGTCAGGTCGAAGGTGGTCGGATATACCTGGAATAACATTTCCACGTTTTTGTTACCTGCCAAAATCTCTCCGCCGGAAGCAGCTGTCATTTCAGCAATAGTCGCATAGGTATTCAGTGTATTGATCTCCACGTCCGTGTCGCCCAACTTGGTCGGGATAAAAGCGATGCTTCTCAGGGCGGCACCCAGCATTTCCACAGTCGGAAGAGTTACCTGCTCGTACACGATGGTTTCGTTTTCTTGTTTCGGCATGTTGATCGTGATGCTTCCGTTGGCGTTTTTGATCATGTAGATGTTGCTGTTCATCCGGATCTCCGGCTCGATAGCTACTCCGTTTAAGTGAAGCACGTCGTTCACCACGGTCAATTTCACGCTTTGTGCGATTTGACCGACAACGGTTCCGTTCACGGTCCAGTTGCCGTTTCCGTCGGCTCCGAATTGGAACATACCGCTAAGGTCACCTGCTTCAGCAGGTAGTGCCTGCGGGTTGTTGAGGTCTTTGACCATCAGTTTGCCGTCCACGATAGAGAATTCGAATTTCGGGGCTTGTACTTCCGGGGTCGTACCGTCGTTGCCTTTTACCTGGCCAAGGTCGGCTTTATTGCCGTCGGTATAGGTACACCACAGGTGTCCGTCGATGATTTCGAATTTTACCACACCTTTTCCGGCTGGTCCTTCTGGTCCTTGTGGTAAGGTTGCCACTGGGTTACCGTTCAGTAATAATTGGTTGGTCTCTTCGTCGTAGGTGAAAACAAAATCGTCTACGGTTATATTGGGAAGCGTAGCTCCTTCGATTTTTACAGGTTCTTCACCTTCGTATTGATAAGCTAAAGTTCCGTCGATTACGGAGAAGGTCGGTGTTTTACCGTTTGTTCCCGTTGCTCCCGGAAGACCTTGCGGTCCTTCGGCTCCGTCTTCCCCCTTATCACCTTTGGTGATGTGGTGTTTCGTTCCATCGGATAAAGTTAAGAAGATACCTCCTTCATTATCGGTCTCTACTTTCGTCACGACAGCTCCTTTGTCAATCAAGTCTTTGATTTTAGCGAGAGCCTCTTTATTGGCGTCGATTTGTGTTTGCAGGTTTTTGATATCGTCGTCATAGTCTTTACAACCGACGAATGTAGGTCCTGCAAGTCCATAAAGCAGTGCACATAACAATGCGGTTTTTGCAAAATTCCCTTTTTTATTCATACGTATTAAAATTATATTAGTAAATAAAATTTGAAGTCACGCGATAGAAACTTCTTTCATAGTTTCGGATTTAGGTTCTATTCTTTTTCAATGTCTTTTTTATTTTCTACCTCCTTTTTTATGGGTTAATGCCGTTAAAAAATCGTCTCCGGTATATTGTCCTGTTTTTTTTATCGTTTTATCCGTGAAAACCTTATCATAATTTTGTGTGAATATTTCCACATGTTTCATTAAAATGTGATTTTATTTCACAAAAGTATGTTTTGAAATTCACATGTGCAAATATTTTTCAACAAAAATGTAGGATAATATCACAAACATTAAATCTTTTCTCCCGATAAATCTTGTAATTTTGCTTATTATGGAATTGGATATAGGAGAAATAATTAAGAGGGAATTTGAAAAGAGTGGCTTATCAGCCAGCCAATTTGCCCGGATGATCAATAAGGAGAGGAGTCTGGTATATCATCTTTTTAAGCGTCAATCGATAGACACGGATTTGTTGTATAAAATCAGCATGGCCTTGAATATCGATTTGTTCCGTTTGTTTTCGGAGAAGTTGAGAGAGGAGAATGTTGTGGTTGAGGCGTGTAGTCGCAGATCGGAGAATCTTTCTTCCAAAAGGAAGGTTATGGTAGAGATGGAGGTCGAGGACGATGTTTATCGGAAATTAATCACTAAGTTTTTAGAGGAAAAAAAATAGGACAAGCGGGATTTTGATCTCGCTTGTTTTTTTTGAGCTCATGATTCTGTTCGTCTGACAGAAATGGCTGAATTAATTTTGTTTTGAAACTGAATTTGGCCGTATGATCGCTTGAATTCGGCTGTATAACCCAGCTTGTACAAGAAGCGGGTACGACAATCAATGGATACATTAAAGCGGCTTTGGGTGATCGGATAAGGCTAAGTCATTCTTACGGTTTTAACTAATTATAAGTCCAATTTGATTACCGTGATTCCGGCTCCGCCGAGTTGTATTTGCTCGTCGGCAAAATGTCCGACCACAGGGTTGGTCTTTAAGTAATCCCGGATGATTTGCCGGAGAGCCCCAGTACCCGTGCCGTGCAATATTCGTAAATCTTTCATGTTCAGCATGACGGCCTCGTCGATAAATGCGACTACCTTTTGCAGGGCTTCGTCTCCCCGGAGGCCTCGGACGTCTATATCGGGTTTAAAGCTCATCCGTTTTTGACTGATGTTTTCCAAATAGTTGGAATAACCGGTTTGAGGTTTATTTTGTTTTAATTTTTTAGCCTGACTGCCGGAGAGTTTTGTCAAGCGTTCCAGTTTTACCGTGGTCAGCAGAGCTCCTAAGGCGACGACCGCGGTTTTCTCGTTTACTTCGATGATCTCTCCCACGGTATTGTCGTTGATTTTTACCGGATCGCCTTTTTTAAAGACGACGGTTTTTTCCTTTTCGTCTTCTTGGCTCGTTTCTATCTGTCCGGGTTGTTGTTGCCCTTTTGTTCGTCTGTTTTTTTCCCGGTTTTTCAATTTCTCGATCTTTCGTTTCAGGCGTTCTTCCTCTTCCGTATTTTCGTCAAAAAGACGCTCTTTTTCCTGTTCGAAGGCAGTTCTTGCCGTTTTCGTTCGTTCTTTTTCCGCTTGGCTTTCTTTGATTTCCCGGATCGTGTTTTCTATGGTTTTGTTTGCCCCGGCTATAATCTGCCGGGCTTTTTCTTTGGCTTCTTTCAATACTTCTTTCCTGAGTTTGGAGGCTTCATCCAATTCTTTTTGGTATTTGGCGAGAATTTCTTCTAACCGTTTTTCGTTTTGGTGTATCCGTTTACGTTTCTCTTCCCAGTAGCGTTTGTCCCGGATAATCTCTTTCAGGTGTTTGTCGAAGTTGACATGTTCTTCCCCGATCTTCCCGGCAGCCTCATCTAAAATTTCTTTCGGCAATCCGATCTTTTTCGCTATTTCGAAAGCGAAAGAAGAACCTGGTTTGCCGATCTCCAATTCGAACAGGGGAAGCATGTGATGGGTGTCGTAAAGCATAGCCCCGTTTTCTATTCCGGCAACGGAGGAGGCAAAGTGTTTCAGGTTGGTGTAGTGGGTGGTGATCACCCCCCGGACCTGCCGGTCGTTTAAGGCGTTCAGGATCGCTTCGGCAATGGCACCCCCCAGCATGGGTTCCGTTCCGGTACCGAATTCATCGATCAGGATAAGGGTATCGGAAGAGGCGTAGCGCACGAAATTTTTCATGTTCAGGAGGTGTGAACTATAAGTACTCAGGTCGTTATCGATGGATTGTTCGTCGCCGATGTCGATTAATATCTTGTGAAAAATACCGAATTTACTGTTCTCTTCTACCGGGACGGGGAGGCCGCATTGGAACATGTACTGGAGGAGGCCGGCGGTCTGCAAACAGACAGATTTTCCTCCGGCATTGGGACCGGATATCAGAATGATACGTTGTTTTTCGTCGATCTCTAAGTTCAACGGAACAACCTCTTTTCCGCTTGTTTTATAGTTCAGGTAGAGTAAGGGGTGCTTGGCTTTGTACCATAACATGGAAGGGGTGTTCTCGAAAACCGGAACGATAGCGTTCAGGTTTAAGGCGAAGAGCGCTTTTGCCCGGACAAAATCGACAAAAGCCATGAAACCGTAAGCCGGGAGCAGGTCGTCGATATAGGGACGCAGGTCATCGGCGAACCGCTTTAAAACACGGGTGATTTCCCGTTTTTCTTCCAATTGCAATTCCCGTATCTCGTTGTTTGTTTCGATAATCTCCGTCGGTTCGATATAGGAAGTCTTTCCGGTAGCCGACTCGTCATGTACGATACCGTTCAGTTTACGTTTGAATGCCGAGGGAACGGGAATGACCATGCGGCCGTCGCGGATGGATACGGCACTTTCTTTGTCGGCCCAACCCTCTTCCTGGGCTTTTTGTAAGAGTGTCTGCATCCGCCGGGAGATACCCGATTGCTTTTTCATGATGGCGTGTCGGATGGTATTCAGTTCCGGAGAGGCTGAATCTTTGACGGTTCCGTATTTGGAGATTATGTTGTCGAGACGTTGCAGAATGTAGGGAAACATTTGCAGGTTACCTGCCTGTGCCGTTAGGCGGGGGTATTTTTCCTCTTTTCCCCGGAAAAAGCGAATGATGGCGTTTAGTGCTTCTAATGAATTTTTCAGTATCACCAATTCATGAACCTCTAAAAAAAGTCCTTCTACCCGGATTCGAGTCAGAAACGGTCGCGCATCATGATAAAAGGAGACCGGAAAATGGTCTTCTTCCTGACAGATGCGCATCAGTTCCCCGGTCTCTTCCAGGGCGGCCTGAATGGCCGTCGGATCGGTCATAAACGATAGAGCGTCGACCAGTTCTTTGCCCATATCGCTGAGGCAGTAGGCAGAGATCAACTGACGTATTTTGTCGAATTTTATTTTAGATTCAAAGTTTTCGGGATAAATCATAAATGATTAAGTGATTAAATGATTAAGTGATTAAATGATTAAGTGATTATGTGATTGGGTGATTAAAAAGATTGAGGATCGTAGATTTAAGGATTGAGCGATTAGGTGATTTAGTGATTAGGTGATTCAAATTTATCTCGTAATCACGAAAGTATTGCATGGCAGAATTCCCCTAAAATACAATCTGAAATTTACAATAAGCGGTGGTGGATTGGTGAATCTGTGATTGAGGGATTCGGTGATACTTTTGACTTTGTATGTTTTATTGATCATTTCGGGATTATTTTTCTATTTTGATAATGAATTTTCCTTGTACTCCTTCACTGGTCGTGATAATAAGCGTGTCGGAAGGGGAAACGTTTCTCATCATATCGTTTTTTAATGTAATGATAATATCTCCTTTTTGTTGTTTTTGAATGATTAAGGGAGAGTAGTCCAATTCGAGATAGGTCGGTTTCTGTATCCGATCTAACGAGATTCTTTTCTTCTCATTTTGAAACATACCGATGATTTGTTTCGGGTGGTGCGCGTCCAAACGGATGGTATCGGTCGTGAAACGCAGAGATCCTATGGCGAAAGGATACTCCTTTTGAATATCGATAGGCTCCTCGACAACTTTCCCGGTAATTTTCAGGAGATGGTTCGGGGGAGTGGCATTCGTGTAGACGACAATCTTTTTTAAAAGATTACCGGGACGTGAGCGGGGATTGAAGGTCACGGTAATCGATCCGGTACCTCCGGGCGGTATGGGACGTTTGTCCCATTTGGGAACGGTGCATCCGCAACTGGCTTCCACGTGACGAATGATAAGAGGAGAATCTCCTTCGTTTTTAAAGGTAAATTCAAAGGATACTTTCCCCCCTTTTTCCTGTATTCGGCCAAAATTATGCTCCTTGGAGTCAAAGGCTATTTTTGCTTTCTGGGCGAACAGCAACGTCGGAAAAAGCAGAAATATGAATATAATGTAGTTTCTGATCATTACTTATTTTATTTGCAAAGATATAAATAATTGATGATTGTAGATTGACGATTTTAAATTGTAAATTAAAAAGGTTGAGCATTTATGTGATTGTGGTAATTGAAATTGTAATCTCTCAATTACTAACTCTTTGTATTCTACAATCGTCAATTTGCAATCTACAATTAAAATGTCTTGTTTTGTATCGTAATAAAGTATATCTTTGCGGCGTTAAAATAAACTTTAAAATTAAAAGACTGAACATCATGTATTTGACATCAGAAAAGAAAGAAGAACTTTTTTCAACGTACGGGAAGTCTAATAAGGATACCGGCTCTGTTGAGTCACAAGTAGCTTTATTTTCCTACCGTATTGCTCATTTGACTGAGCACATGAAAGCAAATCATAAAGATTTTGCAACGCAAAGATCATTGATCAAATTAGTAGGAAAGCGTAGAGCACTGCTTGATTACATGAAGAGAGAAGATATCGAAAGATATCGTACACTTATTAAAGCATTGAATATACGTAAGTAGTTACATAGAGGCAATCCGAGGTACTCCTCGGATTTGCTTTATTTACCCTCCCTCCCTCCTCCTTGTCTAAAAGAATTCCGTTAAAATTATTGATATTTTAACTGTATTATTTATTACTATGAATGTGATTGAAAAGAGTATTACCCTGAAAGATGGTCGGGTAATTACGCTGGAAACCGGGAAGTTGGCCAAGCAGGCTGACGGTGCCGTCATGTTAAAGATGGGCAACACGATGATTCTGGCAACTGTTGTTTCAGCTCAGGAAGCTGGGCCGGACGTGGATTTTATGCCGTTGTCCGTGGATTATAAAGAGAAATTTTCCGCTGTCGGTCGTTTCCCGGGAGGATTTACGCGGAGAGAGGGAAGGGCGTCCGATTACGAGATTTTGGTTTCTCGTTTGATCGACCGGGCTTTGCGTCCGTTGTTTCCGGATGATTATCACGCGGAGACTTTCGTACAGGTGACCTTGTATTCAGCCGACGAAGAGTCAATGCCGGATTCTTTAGCCGGATTAGCCGCTTCGGCTGCTATTGCCGTGAGCGATATCCCTTTTCACGGACCGATTTCAGAGGTGCGCGTGGCCCGTATCAACGGGGAGTTCGTGATTAACCCGACGAAGAGCCAGATGGCAGAGGTCGATTTGGATATTATGGTAGCCGCCACGATGGATAATATCATGATGGTGGAGGGTGAAATGAAAGAGGTATCTGAAAAAGAGATGTTGGATGCCATTAAGTTCGCCCACGAGGCTATCAAGGAACAATGTCAGATCCAGATGGAACTGGCTGCTGCCGTGAACAAGGAGAAGAGAACGTATTGCCACGAGGTGAACGACGAGGAGTTGCGTAAGGATGTATGGGAAAAGTGTTATGACAAAGCCTATGCGGTCGCTCGTCAATGTAATGCCGACAAGCATTTGCGCGAGAAGTTGTTTGCCGAAGTGAGAGAAGGATACCTGGAGACGATTCCGGAAGAGGAGAGGGAAGAGAAAAAAATGATGGTAGGACGTTATTACCACGACGTGGAGAAGGAGGCCGTTCGCCGGATGATTTTGGACGAGGGACTTCGTCTGGACGGTCGTACGACAGAACAAATTCGTCCGATATGGTGTGAAGTGGGTTATTTGCCGGGTCCTCACGGGTCTGCAGTCTTTACCCGGGGCGAAACACAGGCTTTGGCAACGGTAACCTTGGGAACGAAGTTAGACGAGAAGATCGTGGACGAAGCTACCGAACAGGGAAAAGAAAAATTCTTATTGCACTATAATTTCCCGCCCTTCTCTACCGGTGAGGCGAAGCCTTCGAGGGGAGTGGGACGCCGGGAAGTAGGTCACGGGAATTTGGCTCATCGCGCCTTGAAAGTGATGTTGCCTGATAATTATCCGTATACCGTACGTGTGGTTTCCGATATATTGGAATCCAACGGTTCCTCTTCTATGGCTACGGTCTGTGCCGGAACACTGGCGATTATGGATGCCGGAATTCCGATGAAGAAGCCGGTAACGGGTATTGCCATGGGGTTGATTACCGATAAAGGATGCGCCAAGTATGCCGTGTTGTCGGATATCTTAGGTGATGAGGATCATTTGGGCGATATGGACTTTAAGGTGACCGGAACGGTGGATGGTATTACGGCTACCCAGATGGATATAAAAGTGGACGGGCTTCCCTATGAAATTTTGGAGAAAGCCCTGGATCAGGCCAGAAGGGGACGTTTGCATATTATGAATATTATTAAGGAGACTTTACCGGAACCGCGTCCGGATCTGAAACCGCATGCTCCCCGTATGGTTACTTTGACGGTCGATAAGGATCAGATCGGTGCGATCATTGGCCCCGGCGGTAAGATCATACAAGATATTCAGGAGAAATCCGGGGCTGTCGTGGTTATCGAAGAGGTCGGCAATCAAGGTATAGTAGATATTTCCGCCTCTAATGCCGAGTCTATCGCTATTGCCGTGGCACGGATTAAAGCGATTGCCAGCAAGCCGGAGATCGGCGAGGTATACGAGGGTGTGGTAAAGAATATCACGACTTTCGGTGCTTTCGTGGAATTCCTGCCGGGAAAAGACGGATTGCTTCATATTTCCGAAATTGACCACAAGCGCTTGGAGAAAGTAGAAGATGCTTTGAAGGAGGGAGATAAGATCCAAGTGAAATTGATCGATATCGATCCGAAAACCGGTAAGTTTAAACTTTCCAGAAAAGTTTTGCTTCCGAAACCGGAACGTCCGGAGGGAGAGGAGAGAGGAGAACGTCCGAATCGCGGACCTCGCCCCCAAAGACCGGAACGGAAAGAAAATAAACCGGAATAAGATTCGGTAATTAAAAATGGGGTAATTCAGGGATTGGGTGATTATCGAGATTCTGAGATTTCGAGATTCCGTGATTAAGGGACTCCGTGATAGGATGTGATTGGGGGAGAGAGTCACGATTACGGATTGACGATATAGAGTTGAATTATCCGTATTTTTGAAAATATTCAGAAATGGAAGAAACGAGGCGGCCTGCTTTCTTTTTGGGCCGCCTCGTTCTTTTTTAACTGTTTTTTCTTACCTTTGCGAAAATGAAATAATCAGTATTATGGAAAACAGATTAAAAGTAGGGATTACGCAAGGGGATGTGAACGGTATATCTTATGAGTTGATCATAAAATTATTGGCCGAGAATAGAATTTGTGAGTTATGTACTCCCGTTCTTTACGGTTCACCCAAGGTTGCTGCTTATTACCGGAAGGCGTTGAATGTGGAGAATTTTAGTCTGAATACGATTCGGGAAGCTTCGGAAGCCAATCCGAAAAGAGGAAATGTAGTTAACTGCGTTGACGATAACGTGAAGGTGGATATCGGTCAGGAGACCTCCGAATCGGATGCCGCATCTATGACAGCTCTCGCTTACGCGTTAGGACAATTGGACAAGGAGGCTGTCGATGTGCTGGTCGTTACTCCGCAGGGAAATTCAAGTTTCGCTTTGGAGGAGGTAGGTTCTTTGACCGAATACCTGTCGAAACGGTACAATAAGCCGGAGGCTATGTCTATTTTGGTGAACGATAATATAAAGATAGGGTTTGTGACGGAGTACGTGAAATTTCGTGATGTTCCCCATCAAATTACGGTAAAAAATATCGAGAGGAAGTTGAATCTGTTGAACGATGCGTTGAAGTTGGATTTTACGATTCAGAAACCTAAAATCGCCGTGTTGGGGTTAAATCCCCAAGTGGATTGCAAACAGTTGACGGAAGAGGAAATTAACGTGATCCATCCGGCTATTGAACGTGCCCGGGAGAAAGGTGTCATTGCCATAGGGCCTTTCGCGGCAGACCGTTTCTTTGCGGAACAGATGTACAAGAAGTTCGATGCGGTTTTGGCCATGTATCATGACCAGGGAGCTGTTCCTTTCAGTACGATCCAGGAAGATAACGGGGCTTTTTATGTGGCGGGAGTACCTGTCGTTTGCACCTCTTCTTTAGACGATGCGGGGTACGATATCGCCGGGCAGGGAGTAGCTGACGAACAGGGATTGAGGAATGCCGTCTATTTGGCTATGGATGTTTTTAATAATCGTCAACAGAATTTATTCCTTCAGGAAAACCCACTGCCTCATTATGATATTGCATCCGGCAGTAACGAAACCGATCTGAACGTGGAGCAGATCGAAGGAGTGAGGGAGGAAATAGACGATTGAAAACGAACAAGCGGTCTAAATTGTAAGGATAAGTGATTGAGGGATTCGGAGATTATGTGATTGAGGGGGAGCGAATAGTTTCGGATGTAATTTTGTAGATTGGAAGATACGGTTAATAAGTGATTAAGTTCTTAATCACTTATTTTTTTATTTAAGATCGTCCCTCTCCAATTGCCGATTATTAATTGTCGGCCACGACTTCCGCTATGTCTTTTACCGGAATGTTCTGGGACGTTTTCATGAGGGTCTTTTTGCAAAGGGGACAGGCAGTAACGATCACATCGGGTTGATAGGCGGCATAGGCTTTCACGGTATCTGTACTGATTTTTGTCTTTTGGTTCGAATCGATGGCCGTGTTGGCTAAGCTGCCCCCGCAACAAAGCGATTTTTTCCCGTCGTAGGCTGTGGCTATTTTACGACTCACCTGTTTTAAGACATTTTCAGGAGCTTCCACGACTCCGCATCCTCTACCCAATTCGCAAGGATTATGGAACACGGTCTTCAGATCGTTGGAGCGGACTTGAAGCTGACCGTTTTCGATCAGAAGGTCGAGGTATTCCGTGTGATGCATAATTTGTAACTTCAGCGTATAATCTTCTTTGAAAGTTTTATAACAGATCGGACAGGAGGTTACTAAAATCTGTGCCCCGGAAGCCTCGATCGCTTCCTGGTTGTGATCCATGATGATTTTTGCGGCATTCCAGTTACCGCTGAGGGCAGACGGACGTCCGCAACAAATACCGGCTTCTTTGTCGATGAAAGTGTAGTCTACGTGGGCCCGTTCGAAAATTTGTCGCATGGATTTTATAATACCCGGAGTCAGGTGGCTCATGCAACCGGCAAAATAAGCTACTTTGGCCGGTTGGATATCCGGTTGGGGGATGTACGCGTAAGTCTCCTTCGTGACTCTGTTTATATCCGGGCGTTTACTGAGCCGAATGGCATTCAGGTTGATGCCGACAGGACAGGATTGTTCGCATCTGCCGCACATCAGACAGTTTTCGGCCTGTTTGTCATACTCTTTTTTATCTCTTAGCCGGCGTAAGAAATAGACCGGTTGTACATCGTTTATTTCACAGGAAGAATTTAGCTGACAAGCATTGATACATATTCCGCATCGGGAACAGGCGTTGACTTGTATTTCACTGAAACCGTTGTATTTCTTCCCTTGTTTTATTCCCCAGTTTTTCAGGAAAATATAGACCATTTCCGTGGGAATGTGCATGTATCTCGAGAACGGGAGAAGCAGAAAAAATAGCCCGAGCAAGGAGGAGTAGGTCCACCACGCCGCATAGGAGAGATGTTCCACCGGAAGATACTGGGCGAAGAAGTTTCCAGCGTTATAAGTAAGGTAACTACCGGCCCCGTTTGTCCCGCTGGTAAAACTTTCCGCTAAAAAGCGAACCGGGAAAATAAGCCATAATACGGTCAGGATGAGCAGGTCGTAAGGTTTCTGATTGGTCGTTTTTTTCATTCCGAATAAGGCGGAATAGAAGCGTTTGGTTACGGCCAGTAGGATTCCGATCAATAAAAACAACAAAATCGTATCCATCAGGAAGGCAAAGGTTTCACTATACGGGAAGGTTTCCTTTGCCGGATGGAAGTAACGGAAAAAGATGGCGAAATAGGGCGGATTGAACGCACTCGTGTGGTAGACCATGGATTCGATCTTTCCGATGACGATCAACAGAAACCAACCGAAAGCAAAGGTCATATGCATATATCCCAACATAGGATTGGTTCTGAATATATTGCGATGTATTAAACTTTCTTGAAAAATTTCTTTCGCGGAACGGATTGTCCGGGTTGAAAACAATCCTTTTCGTATTTTTATCCGGTCTGCTTTCGGAAAACTTTTGATCCATCTGTAGTATTTGAAACACAAATAGATTAGTAATATATTGAGCCCGATAGTAAAGGGTAAAACAAAATGATCGTAATACATAAGCTCTTTATTTCGAGTTGTTTTTAATATAGTTTTCCATTACTAAAATCATTTTCCGGGTTTCCACCCCGCGGGGACATACCAACATGCATTTTCCGCATAACATACATTTATGTAGTTGTTCTCTCGCTTCTTTGTATTCTCCCCGTTTCATCAGCATCTGAATTTTCCGGATATTAAAATCAGTCAGATTGCCCGCCGTACAGCCGGCTGTACAGCCTCCGCATCCGATACAAAGTTTACTGCTGGGCACCTCTTTTGCTACATATTCCATCATGCCCTTGTCGTTTGTATCGTAGTTGATACTTCTGGTCTCCGATATGTTAAATCCCCAAAAATTCATGACAGTCTGCTTTCTTTTATTGTTTCACGTATTCCGAAATATGGGTTGCGGCAGAACGGGCATCGGCTAAGGTGTCGGTTAGGTTCATCGGGGCCCCGCTGCATCCCGCTATAAAAATGCCTTCCTTGTTGGTCAGGTTGTTCCGATAGTGAGGATCTTGCGATTTGATAAAACCGTTCGGAGCCAGCTCCAGTCCCAGTGCTTGCGCCATATAACGATTGCCTTCGGAAGATTCCATGCCGATCAATAAAACCATCATGTCGAGAGTCATTCGCAACGGTTTACCGACTAATGTGTCTTCCACTTTAATGATGATTTGCTTTTCCATGTTTTCAGCGGCTTCCGAAAGTCGTCCCCGAACAAATTTAATGTTATATTTTTCCTGTGCTTCCCGGTACATCTCTTCATACCCCGGTCCGAACATGCGCATATCCATGTAGAAACAGAAAATTTCGGCTTCCGGAAGCAATTCCCGTAACTCAATGGCTTGCTTTACCCCGGTAATACAACATAGTTTGGAGCAATGGTAATTGCATACCTTTTCGTCACGGGAACCGACACAATGAATGACTCCTATCCTTTGGGGTATTTTGCCTTTACGGGTTCGGATGGAGTGATTATAGAACATGTTTTCCAATTCGACGGAGGTGATCACGTTTTCGTATATACCGTAACCGTACTCTTCTTTTCGTCTGGCGTCGAATAATCTGAAACCCGTCGTTATCAACATGGCTTTTCCTTCTATCAGGCTGCCGTCACTCAGTAATACCGAATAGTTTCCTTCTTTCGATTTTTCTGTTTTCCGGGGTTCCATTCCCACGTGTAGGTTGATGTTAGGATGATTCAGGTGCTTTTTCAGTTGGTCGTTAAGGGTTTGGGCATATTTCCGGTCTGGAAATAGCTGGTACCAGTTATTCAGGTTACCTCCCGTTTCATTGTTTTTTTCCACTAATTCCACGCGGATATTTTGGTTGGCCAATTGATAGGCGGCTTCACATCCTGCCGGTCCTGCTCCTATGATGATAACGGTTTCCATCTATCTTGTTTTAATTTGTGATGTTTATTCTCTGATTTTTAGATATGTAGGGCACTTCGGGCGGCCGATATCCTCCCCTTTTTTATTTTTATATTTGGCTTCGGGATCGTAGCGGACCCCCATTTTATCGAGGAGAGGTTCGACGGATACCTGATGCATTTGCAGCCCTATTTCCCAGGGATCGTATCCTAACACCAACGCGGCTAACTCCTCGTAAGTCAGTACGGGGATTCCATAGCCGTCGGGACCGTACGTGATGCCTTCCATTTCGCTGATCGTGTATTGCCATTTATCTAAAAACATGGCACATCCCGGGCAGTTGGCCACGATGAAATCCGGTTCGTAAGGTTGCATGGACTCGAATTTTTTCTTGGAGTTTGCCACGGAATATCCCCGGTTCGCCATGACTAAGTATTGCCGGAATCCGAATCCGCAACAGTGGCGTCGTTCCGGATAGTCGATAACGTCCCCTCCCCAAGCATAGATCATGCCTGAAAGTACTGCCGGAAATTCCGCTCCACCGATGCCTTTGGTGGGAAACATTTTAGAATAGTGACAACCGATATGATCCACTCCCCGGAGCGGTTTGCCGGTGTGTACATCGACGAGTTTGTATTGAGCTTGTTGAAAGATCTCATTCCGGAATTTATACATCACGTCGGAGGTATGAGCTAAGTTCTTCGGTTTGTTGAATTCCCGTTTTGTGGCTTTCCAAAGGTATTCGCGTATTTTTTCCTCTATTTCGGGATGGTGTTCCCAAGTCTCTAAGATTTCCGTATATATACCGAAAGAGGTGATGCAAGAGGGCGTCATATTCTCGTATCCTGCTTCTGTCATTAACGCGAAATGGCGGGCGACGACCGTCATAATGGTTTCGGCAGGGACGATGTCGGAATGGTAGCCTATTCCGGTACACGTTGTATGGCGGGGATCATCCAACAGGTCTTTTCCCAGTTTGTTTTTCATGATATCCACATAAGCCCACTCCGATCCGGGAAAGAAAGTCTGACGGATACAACTCCTCGCGTAGTAGTATTTATCATCGGCAATCTCTTTTTGATAGTCTTTCCATATTTGTTGTTTTCCCTCGAGATTCATACTATGCTATTTACGGTTTATGATTTACGATTTTGAATGACCTTACTGGTGGTTGTTGCTGTTCTCCATATAAGTTTTCAGGAAATAGGATTCTTCCAGGTCGGTACCGGTCTCTTTCGCTTTGTCTCGCGAGCATTGTTCGATGTGGTTCATAAATTCGGTCCCGCCGGTAACGTTGAATATCTCCCGGAGTTCCTGCATGCTTTCCGCGTTGATTTCCCTCATGGCTCCTGCTCCCGGTTTCCGGTAATTGGAATGTAAACGGTCATACACGTCGTCGAGGTGTTCGTATATCCATTCCCATACCGGTCCCTGTTCGGGGTGCATTTCCGGTTTGACCAGGTCGGGAGTCACGCAATATCCCCGTTTTAGTACCGATTCTCCGATGACATGCTTGAGGGCATATTGCTGGCGTCCCTTTTCGGAATAAACGAAATAACCTAATTCCTGGGAGGCCCGACGCAACGCCATGATGATAAGTCCCGGGGTATTACAGCGAGGACAGCGGGTCTTGCAAGACATACATTCTCCGCAATACCAGATGGTATCGCTTTTCAGTAAATTTTCAATTTCTTTTTCGTCACCCCGTTGAACGGTCTCCACGATCATGCGCGGGTCGTAGTTGTAGAATTCGGCAGCAGGACAGATTGCCGTACATACCCCGCAATTCATGCAGCTGTTCATTCCCTCGATGAAATGGATGTCTTCGCGTAATTTTTTTAATATCTCGGACATGTCTTTCGATTTTACCGTTTTATAAAAAATTTCCCATACGATGAGATTTTGCAAAATTAAACCTTATGATCGGTATATTAAAGGAGGCAAATACCTATTACGAATGTGTATTTATACCACCCCTTTACCATCCGTTTGAAACTTAGATTTTTGCTTTCCGTATACAAAAGATATGAATCACTTTAAACAATTATTTTATGGAACAGAAGATTAAAGGGACTTTAACGGAAGCCAATCTTTTAAAATCATTTGCCGGAGAATCACAGGCAAAGAATCGGTATACGTTCTTTTCCGAAGTGGCTAAAAAAGAAGGGTACGAGCAAATTGCGGGGATATTTTACGAGACGGCTCTTCAGGAAGAGATACACGCGAAGCGTTTTTTCAGCGAGTTGCCGGGAGGTATGTTGGAGATAACAGCTTCTTATCCTAACGGAATTATTTCGGATACGGCCAATAATTTGCGAGAGGCGGCAGAGGGGGAATACGATGAATGGCATCATCTTTATCCTGAATTTGCCCGGGTTGCAGAGGAAGAGGGATTTAAAAAAATTGCCACGATGTACCGGATGATTATTGAAGCCGAAAAAAATCACGAGGCCCGTTACCTGAAACTTTTGTCGAATTTAGATGAGGATATCGTATTTAGACGTTCTCAACCGACGAGGTGGTATTGTCGGAGGTGCGGTTATATCCATGAGGGACCGGAAGCTCCTAAAGTTTGTCCGGCTTGTTTGCATCCGCAAGCTTATTTCGAATTATTTAAGGAGAACTACTGATGTGGGTATTCGGTTGAAGCAGGTCTTCTGTTTTAGACGATTTCGGGAAATGTAAAAGATGCTGTCTTTTTTGGGGACGGCATCTTTTGTTTTTGAATTTATGAGGAAGATTCGACTATTCTTGTTATTTTTGCTTGGTTAAAGACAATGGGTATGCAGGAATATCGATTAAGTGGATTCCGAATTCTCGAGTATGACGAATTGGAGTCTACCAATAGTGAAGCCGCTCGTTTGAGGTGGAATGAGTTGGAGGATAGAATGGTGATTCTGACTTACCGGCAGACGCACGGTAAGGGGCAGGTGGGGAACCGTTGGGAGAGCGAACCGGGTAAAAATATCTCCATGACCGTTGTTTTTAAACCGGAGGCTTTACTTGCGGGGGAGCAATTTGCCATGTCGATGGTGATCGCTTTGGGGGCAAGAGATTTCCTTTCCCGTTATGTGGAAGATGTATCCGTGAAGTGGCCGAATGATGTCTACGCGGGCGAACGAAAGATCGCAGGAATATTGATCGAACATACGGTTGTGGGGAAGAAGGTCGCTTTTTCTTTTTGCGGCATCGGGTTGAATGTAAACCAATCCCGTTTTTTATCGGATGCTCCTAATCCGGTCTCCCTCGTGCAATTGACTGGAAAAGAGAAGGATCTGACCGAAGCGTTAGCCGAGTTGTTGTCTGCAATAGGTCGAAGATACGAGCAAGTTTATGATTACGATAAATTAGAAAAGGATTTCGTATCCGGACTTTATCGTCGGGAAGGTATGTTTCGCTGGAGAGACGGGCAAGGGACTTTCGAAGCCTCTGTTCTGGGTATAAATGAATACGGACAGCTCCTGTTGAGAGATACGGAGGGAAAAGAGCGGATTTACGGTTTTAAAGAGGTGGCGTATCTTTAGACGATTTCGGGTAGTGATAGGCGGAAGTATCTGATTTCCGGATAGAATAAACGTCGGACTACGGATTTTCTAATTTTTTCTTATTGATAAATAAAAAGATAAGGCTAAAAAATGCCGGGAAGTGAAGTGCAGGAGAAGGATTGAAAAAAGATATTTATTATTTTTGTGCAAAACGAACATAAAATATGGTAGAGAATTATTCGGAAGAATCTATTCGAACGTTGGACTGGCGGGAACACATACGGCTACGGCCGGGTATGTATATCGGGAAGTTAGGCGACGGGGCGGCAATGGATGACGGAATTTATATTTTGGTGAAAGAGGTGATCGATAACTCCATTGATGAGTTTGCCATGGGGGCGGGGAGTGAGATTGTCATAAAAGTAGAGGAACGGACCGTGTCCGTGCGGGATTTCGGACGAGGCATTCCGTTGGGAAAATTGGTGGATGTCTCCTCTAAGATGAATACCGGGGCGAAATATGATTCCGAAGCCTTTAAAAAATCCGTAGGGTTGAACGGAGTTGGTATTAAGGCTGTCAATGCTCTTTCTGAAAATTTTACCATTCAGTCTTTTCGGGACGGCGAGACAAAATACGTACGTTACAGTAAGGCTGTCGTCGTGGAGGAGAAGGGGATCGAGCCGACGAAAGAGCCTAACGGTACGTTAGTCACCTTTGTTGCAGATAAGGAGTTGTTCGGGAATTATCATTTTATCATGGAGTATTTGGAATCCATGTTTAAGAATTATGTTTTTTTGAATTCCGGGTTAACCATTATTTTTAACGGACAGAAATTTTACTCGAAACGGGGGCTATATGACCTTCTTACGGAGAACATGAACGGGGAGGGACTTTACCCGATTATTCATTTGAAAGGTTGCGATATAGAGATGGCCATGACGCACGGACGTCAATACGGGGAGGAGTATTACTCGTTCGTGAACGGACAGAATACCACGCAAGGAGGAACGCATCTGGTTGCTTTCCGGGAGGCTGTGGTAAAGACAATCCGTGATTTTTACAAAAAGGATTTCGAATTGTCCGATATCCGTACATCGATTATCGCTGCCATCAGCATAAAAGTACAAGAGCCGGTATTCGAGTCGCAGACGAAGACCAAATTGGGTTCTAAAGATATAGCTCCGGGAGGGCCTTCGGTTCGTAATTTTATCATGGATTTCGTGACAAAAGAGTTGGATAATTACCTGCACCGGAATCCGGATACGGCCGAGTTGTTATTGCGTAAGATCATAGAGGCGGAGAAGGAGCGTAAGGCTATGTCCGGAATCCAGAAGATTGCCAGGGAGCGAGCTAAACAGGTAAGTTTACATAACCGGAAGTTACGGGATTGTCGGGTCCACTTTAATTCGAATCACGAGAGAAAGACGGAATCTTCGATCTTTATTACCGAGGGGGATTCTGCCAGCGGTTCTATTACGAAGTCGCGGGATGTGAATACCCAGGCTGTATTCAGTTTGCGCGGTAAACCTTTGAATTCTTACGGATTGACGAAAAAAGTCGTTTACGAGAACGAGGAGTTCAATCTTTTGCAGGCTGCCTTAAACATTGAAAACGGTTTGGAGGATTTACGGTATAATAATGTTATTATCGCCACGGATGCCGATGTGGACGGTATGCATATTCGTTTGCTGCTGTTGACTTTCTTTTTACAATTTTTCCCTGACTTGGTCAGGGCGGGTCATTTGTATATTTTACAGACGCCTCTATTCCGCGTGCGAAACAAGAAAGAGACCCGGTATTGTTATTCTGACGTGGACCGGGAAAAGGCGGTTAAAAGTCTGGGGCCGAAACCCGAGATTACCCGATTCAAGGGTTTAGGCGAGATCTCTCCCGATGAGTTCCGGTATTTTATCGGGAAGGATATTCGTTTGGAACCCGTACGAATGACAAGGCAAGATTCGATAGATGATATACTGGCTTATTATATGGGGAAAAATACCAATGATCGTCAGGATTTCATTATTGAGAATCTTTACGTGGAAAAAGATGAGATTTGAGGTCCGGATGTAAAATCGGACATAATCATAAGTTTTAAATTTGGATTAATACTATGGCGGAAGAAGATCAGGATAAGACGGAAGAAAACGAGCTAAAGAATGATACCGAAAATGCGGAAGTTCAGAAGCGACAGGATGAGAATGGAAAGATCCGTTCCATACGTCATTTGTCGGGAATGTTCGAGACGTGGTTTTTGGATTACGCTTCTTACGTTATACTGGAACGGGCCGTTCCCTACGTGAATGACGGGTTAAAACCCGTACAGCGTCGTATTTTGCACGCAATGAAGCAAATGGATGACGGACGTTACAATAAGGTTGCCAATATTATCGGTAGTACGATGCAGTATCATCCCCACGGAGACGCTTCTATCGGGGATGCTTTGGTACAACTGGGACAGAAAAATTTGTTGGTCGATTGTCAAGGAAACTGGGGAAATATATTGACGGGGGATTCGGCGGCGGCACCCCGTTATATCGAGGCTCGATTATCTAAATTTGCTTTGGAGGTGGCTTTTAATCCCAAAACCACGAACTGGAAATTATCCTATGACGGACGGAATAAGGAGCCTATTACTCTGCCGGTGAAATTTCCCTTGTTGTTGGCTCAGGGAGTTGAAGGTATTGCCGTGGGCTTGGCTTCTAAAATATTGCCGCATAATTTTAACGAGTTATTGGATGCTTGTATCGCGTATTTGAAACGCGAGGATTTTGTTTTGTACCCGGACTTTCCGACCGGAGGCATGGTCGATGTTTCGAAATACAACGACGGTATTCGGGGGGGAAGTGTGAAAATTCGGGCGAAGATCGAGAAGGAGGCAAGTAATAAAATCTTAAAGATCACGGAGATTCCTTACGGTCGTACCACTTCTTCTTTGATAGACAGTATACTTAAAGCGAACGAAAAGGGAAAGATCAAAATCAAGAAAATCGATGATAATACGGCGGCCGACGTGGAAATCTTGGTTCATTTGGCTCCGGGAGTATCTTCGGATAAAACCATCGATGCCTTATACGCCTGTACGGATTGTGAACTTTCTGTTTCTCCCAATTCCTGTGTGATCGAGAACGATAAGCCCGTGTTTATGCCGATAACCGACATATTGAAAAAGTCGGTAGACGATACGGTCGCTTTGCTTTTATTAGAGTTGAAAATCCGTTTGGGAGAGTTGGAGGCGGACTGGCAATATTCCACGTTGGAAAAGATTTTCATCGAAGAACGGATTTATAAAGATAAGGAGTTTGAAGAGAGTGCCACGATAGAGGCGGTTATCGGTCATGTGCGTAAACGTTTAGAGCCTTTCTTGCCGCGATTGTTACGCCCCGTTACGGATGAGGATATAAAACTGTTGTTGGAAATTAAGATGAAGCGCATTCTTAAATTCAACTCGGAACAAGCAGAAAATTATATCAAAGGGTTGGAAGAGGAGATTATGCGGGTGAAATACAACATAGAACATATTATTCCTTACACGATAAAATACTATAAAAACATCAAGGACAAGTACGGAAAAGGGCGGGAACGGCTTACCGAAATCCGGAATTTTGAGAATATCGAAGCGACGAAGGTCGTTGTCGCTAACGAGAAACTTTATATCAACCGGGAGGAAGGTTTTATCGGTACCGCGTTGAAAAAAGATGAGTTCGTGTGTGAGTGTTCCGATATCGATGATGTGATCGTCTTCCGTAAGGACGGTACGTATTACGTGACTAAGGTGGCCGATAAGTTGTTTGTCGGAAAGGATGTATTATACGTGAGCGTATTTAAGAAGAGTGATAAACGGACGATCTATAATGTAGCTTACCGGGATGGAAAAGTCGGGGCTTCGTACGTGAAACGTTTTTTTGTGACGGGAACGACAAGAGATAAGCAATATAATCTGACGAAAGGCACTGCCGGTTCCAGGGTGCTTTATTTTAGTGCTAATCCTAACGGGGAGGCAGAGGTGATTAAGGTTTGTCTGAAACCGAAGCCGGGAATGAAAAAGTTGGTTTTCGAGTATGATTTTGCCAATCTGGCGATCAAAGGTCGCGATTCGCAGGGAAATGTCTTGAGTAAGAACGATATTCACAAAATATCGTTGGTGCAGAAAGGAATCTCGACCTTAGGCGGACGGAAGATCTGGTTTGACGAGGACATCTTGCGGTTGAGCACGGACGAGCGGGGACGCTATTTAGGAGAGTTTCAGGGAGACGATAGAATATTGGTGGTAAATAAAAATGGGACTTATTATACTTCCGACTTTGATTTAAGCAACCATTATGAAGAGGGTTTTCTGAAATTAGAAAAATTTGAACCCGATAAAATATGGTCGGTTGTCTTCTTTGATGCCGAGCAACAATTTTATTATCTGAAGCGGTTCCGTTTTGAAGATAGTGCGAAGTTGTTGTCGTTTATAGGGGATACGGAAGGCTCTCGTTTAGTATGTTTAAGCGGAGAAACCAGACCCCGGTTCGAGATTCTGTTCGGCGGACGCTACGAGAAACGGCCGGGCGAGATCATTGTTGCCGACGAGTTTATTGCCGAAAAGTCTTATAAGGCCCGTGGAAAACGGATGACAACTTATGAGGTGAAGGAAATCCGGGAAATAGAACCTTTGGAGGTGGGAGAGAAGGAGACAACGTCGGAAGAGGAAGAGGGAACCGTCGACTTTGAAATTACCAATCCGGATATGTTGAGCGGTGAATCTCAGATGACCATAGATTTTGAATGATAACGAATGAATAAACTCCAAAAGTTTGATTTATTTTACTTTTGGAGTTTACGCTATAAATTCAGCGGATCAGGGAACGGATGTTTTCGATCAGTAAGCCGAGAGCGACGGAATTGAAACCGCCTTCGGGAATGATGAGATCGGCATATCTTTTGGAGGGTTCGACAAATTCGTCGTGCATAGGTTTTACGGTTCCGAAATATTGGGCCAAAACGGAATCCATACTTCTACCCCGTTCTTGGACGTCCCGGAGCAAGCGGCGTCCTAAGCGGACATCGGCATCGGTATCCACGTATACTTTAACGTCCATGAGATTCCTGAGTTCTTTGTTTTCCAGAATCAGGATACCGTCGAGAATAATTACTTTTGCCGGATAGATTTTAACGGTCTCCGGCAACCGGTTGTGCTCCACGAAAGAGTAGACCGGGCGTTCGACGGGAACACCGGCTTTTAGGGTAAGGATGTGTTCTATCATCATGTCGGTATCGAAGGAGGCCGGGTGGTCGTAATTCAATTTCGTACGTTCCTCGTAGCATAATTCGTCATGTGCCTTATAGTAGTAGTCGTGACATAAGGTAAGTACGTCTTCGCCGATGAAAGCTTCCTGTAATTTTTGCACCAGGGTTGATTTGCCGGAGGCTGTTCCGCCTGCTACTCCTATGATGGTTGTATCTATCATGACCGTCTTGATTGTTTTATGCAAAAATAGTGATTTTTATTATAAGGTCTAAATGAATTTTTTGATTTACGATTCAATTCTGACCTTGCCGTTTTTTATCGTTCATCTGCAATTGCAAAGGGGATAACTCTTCCGTGACTCGCCGTGCTCGGACAGTCCGTCGTCCGGTCGCTTCTAAAAGCTAACACGACGCTCGCCGTCCACTATGTATGCCCCTCCGTTTTTATCCCCGCTTCTTCAATCCGCAATCGGCAATCACCTAATCACTTAATCTCTGAATCTACAATCTTTTTATTTCCGTTTGCAGATTTCATTGTAGGGGCAATGTTTGCATTTTTCACGTATCGGGGTTTGTTCGAACGGATGATCGGCAGAAAAAAGTTCTTCCAGCAGCCGGACGAGTAAACGGTTGAATTCCGGTTCGTAAGGTTTAAACCGGTAGATCGGTTCGTTGTTGTATTTCAGCAAATAGTCGTAATTGGGGGTAAACAGTAGTTTAGTACTGTATATCCCCGGTTGTATCGGGTCTGCATCGGGATTTCCGTACTCGTACATCATGCAGTAGAGTAAGGTTTGAAAAGCCGCTTTATTCCTTTGTTTATTCGTCATGTCGAATATGGAGGCAAGATCTTTGAATTCGGTTTTGTCCGTTCCCGTTTTATAGTCGATCACCCGAATTCCCCGGGAGGTCTTGTCTACCCGGTCGATATCTCCTTCCACGTAGACGGTTTTAGCACCCTCGGAGGATTGAATACGAACGGAGCTCCGGTAATTTTTTTCCATGGAGATGATCTGAAAAGGACAGAGCGTTTTATCGTATTCCAAGACCTTTTTGATGTATTTTTTTACTACACTTAATACCAAATCGTTGGTCCCGCTTTCCATCATTTGGGATACCGCGGTATCGTACAATTCGGAATAGGCTTGCCGGATGTGTTCTTCGATTAAGGTATCGTTTTGAGAAAGTATTTCTAATTTTTCGAGGGTTATCTCTTCCCGCGAGAGCGTTTGATACAGGGTTTGGGTTGCCTGATGAAAAATAGTACCCAGGAGGCGTTGATCCAATTCTTCGGCTATCTCCTCCTTTTCTTTGATGCGGGCTATGTATTTGAAATAAAACCTCAGATGGCATTCCATATAGGTATTCAACGCCGAAGGTGAGATCCCCTTTTCACCCTGTCGTGTATAACGCTCCAATTGTTGTAGTATGCTTTTGTTTTTAGGAATGGTTAGCGAGGGAATGTTTTGGACGGAGATATCGTTTTGGAAGTTCGTTTCCCGGATCTGTAATCCCGACTCGTATTTTATTTGATAAAGGAAACGACTCATTTCCCCGCCGGAGGTTCCTTTGGTGGTGTTCGCATATAATAATTCAACTTGTTCCGCTCTTTGAAGCAGCCGATAAAAATAGTAAGCGAACAGTGCATCCTGATGTTCCGGGGTGGGTAAATTGAAACCTATTCGAAGATTATACGGTATGAAAGAGGAACTGTAACTGTTTTGGGGAATAATACCTTCATTGACGGATAGAAGTATCAGTTTTTTGAAGTCCAGCATACGGGTCTCCATCAATCCCATGATCTGCATACCTTCCAAAGGCTCACCCGAGAAGGGGATGGAAAGTTCTTGAAGAATCTTGCCGATCATTCGAATGTAGAAAGGGTCATCCGGGGTAATTTCTTCCTCGTGGAACGTATTTTCGATGCTCTGTATGATCGTGTACAGGGTAAAGATAAATTCTTTTTCAATAGCGGCGTTAGCCTGACTCTCCGTCGGTAGGGATGCGAGTAGTTTTTTTAACACGTTCAACAGATAAGTCGGTAAGCTCTCTTCTTGAGAAGAGAAGATAGTCCGGGTTATTTCGTTGAACTGTAAACTTTTTTCTTTCACGTATACGATATTTCGCGTATTTATATAATCGGTTATTCGGTGGACCTCCCCGGGGCAAGTAGGCTGAATCAGTTCGTGATTCAGCAGGGCGATGACGGGTTTGTAATAGTAATAGGTCATCGTACTTTCTTTCTTGGCATAGTGTTTCAGATCTCCCAACATGGAGATCAGGGCGGCAATGGCCGTATTCCTGGCCGGATACCCCATCGTGATATTGATTTTTTTGACAAAATCCGGAATGGAATGTAAAACCGGCGTCAGTAGCTTTTCGTCACATAAAACAATAGCCGTATCGATAGGGGAAATATTCGAATCCAGGTGGAAAGATTCCAGCAAAGAAGGAATTAATTTGGCCTGTCCGATAACCGAGGGAACCGAGATGTATTCGATGTGTTTATTGTTATAACGGAAATTGTTGAAATGTTCCAAGCCTAAAGCATTGGGGAATAGCTTCATGTTTTCCCGGATGTATCTCCCGGCTTCATGATTTTCGTTTGTCAGGTAATAGAGGTCGTAATCCCAGTAGAATAAAGCTTTTCCATTGTCTCTAAAATGAGAGAATATTTTTTTCTCGCAAAAGTTCAACGCGTTAAATCCGGCGAAGATGATGGATTTATCCGTATGAACGGTATGTATGCTTTCACAGAAAAGCCGTTGTCCCATACCCTCGTAACACAGTTTTTCGGAGAGTAGTTTTTCTTTGAAGCATCGGTAGGTCGGGTATAGTTTTTCCCACACGTGGATAAATTCCAGTTGTTCCTGGCTAAATTTGTCCGGATGGAAACTGCTCCAGAAACTTTGTATGATTTCGGCTTGTTCCGGGGAGAGATAGGGAAAGGATCGTTCTATTTCTTTCAGGGCCGTCAGGTTTGAAAAAAGATCTTTCGCGTTAACGAGGTATTTATCTATGTCGTCAAAATCCCCGAGTAGCATATTGCCCCAATAATAGAAATCATCGAAGCGTTCCGTTGTTCCGGAGACGGATTGGTAGGCTTTATAGAGTTTGATAATGAGGGGAAGGTCGTCTGCTTTTTTTAGTCCGGTATGTTGTTCTATAAATTCGCCCAGCGTAATAATTTCCGGCATCCAGACTGGTTTGTCGATAAAAGTGGCTAATTCTTTTGCAAAAAACAGACCGGCGCGTTTATTGGGAAAAATGATTGACAGGTCATCGAAATGATCACCCTGTCTTTGTATCAGGTCCTTTGCCAATAGATGCAGAAATGAACTCATCGTTTTATTTATTATGGATTGCAAACTGTCGTGCTTGTTACCGATAGCCTGTATATCCGTGGGATTTCGAATTATTATTATTAATTTTGCTTCGAAGCAAATTTACGATTTAAATTTACAATCTAAAATCAGATTTATGTTGAAAGAGTTGTTGTTGAGAAATAGAAGTTATCGTCGCTTTTATCAGGAGGTGAGGATAACGTCCGAAGGGCTGACGGATCTCGTGGGGTTAACCCGTTATTGTGCTTCCGGTAGGAATGCGCAACCCTTGAAATACAGAATGGTTACGGGAGAAGAGGAGTGCGACCGGGTTTTTCATACCTTGTCTTGGGCCGGTTATTTGACTGATTGGGCCGGACCGGATGAGGGAGAACGCCCTTCCGCTTATTTGATACAGTTATTGGACACGGGTATCGTGGAGAATTGTTTGTGTGACGACGGGATACAGGCGCAGACGATTTTGCTCGGGGCAGTAGAAAAAGGGTATGGGGGATGTATTGTAAAGGCTTTTAAAAACGAGTCGTTGAGGACTATCCTGCAATTGCCGGATCATTTGAAGATCACGTACGTGATTGCTTTGGGAAAGCCGAAAGAGACCGTCGTATTGGAAGAGATGCGGGGGAAAGATTATAAATATTGGAGGGAAAACGACGGTTCTCACCATGTTCCTAAACGTCCGGTGCAGGATTTGTTGGTTTAGACGAAAGACGCGTTATTTTATTCATAAATACTGGTGAAATGAAATTGTTGTGTACGGAGTATAATGTTTTCGGAGAACGGACAGGGGTGACTCTCGGAGATAATGCTTTGTTACGGAATAATGAAGACTTTTATCTTCCGGCTTTTGCAACGGAATTGAGTTGTGTCCCGCAATTGGTATTGCGTATTTGCAAGATTGGTAAGTGTGTATCCGAACGCTTTGCTTCCCGGTATTACGAGGAGGTAGGAATAGGTATTCGTTTTTACGCGGATAACCGGGAGAGGGAGTTATTGGAGAAGGGATTATCTCCGGCCGTGGCTTATTCGTTTGACGGGGCGGCTGCCATTTCTTCCTTGTGCAGCCGGGATAAGATAAGGGGAGAGTATATTTTGGAGTTGAACGGGAAAGAGATCTTTCGAGGGAATGTGACGGACTCTTCCGTGACGCCGGAGCAGGTTATAGCCGCAATGTCCGAGTACTATATGTTGAAAATCGGAGATTATATATACTGTGGAAATCCTTTTCGCTATCGCGGGCTTCAGATTGGAGATCATCTTAAAGGATACCTCGACGGGAAGTTACTGTTGGATTTTTGTATTCGTTAAAAAAGTCGAGTGAGAACTCGACCTTTTTAATTTACTTGTTATATAAGAATCTTTTTATCTTATGGGTAGGGGTTTTTTCGAAAGGTTCGTGTTGAGTCATGACCAACTGTAATTTGGAGAAGTTATTGACCCGGGCGTTTACATATTCGCGTAACTCTTTCTTCTGTTCTTCGATATAGTCGCTGATCATTGTCTTGTAATTATCAGCTTGGCTTTTGAGGTTCTTGTAATGCTTTTCTAACTCTTCCATGTTGAAATGAACCATAGCGACTAACTTACCGCTGTTTTCCACGACTAAGGATTCGTTAACAAAACGGAAATTGTTGATGATGGATTCGATCTCTTCCGGATAGATATTTTCTCCCGATGCTCCCAGGATCATGGTTTTAATCCTGCCTCGGATAGATAAGCGATTCTTTTTGTCGAAAGAGCCTAAATCTCCCGTTTTAAACCACCCGTCTTTCGTGAAGACTTCGGCATTTAGTTCGGGGCGTTTGTAATAACCTTTCATCACGTTAGGACCTTTGATCCAGATTTCTCCTTCTCCTTTTTCGTCCGGTTCGTTGATTTTTATAGAAACACCTTCCATCATCGGTCCCACGCCTTGCAAGAATGTTCCTGAAGGGTTGGAGCCGGCGGCCATGGGGGCTGTTTCGGTCAGTCCGTAACCTATGGCGTAAGGGAAGCGTGCTTCTTTCAAAAATTTTTCTACTGTTCCGTCAAGTTTAGAGCCTCCGACACCGAAAAATTTTAATTTTCCCCCGAATGTTTCCATTAATTTCTTACCTGCCATCCGGTGGAAGAATTTACGTGCTACGGAAAAACCGTATAAGGCTCGAATGATTCTGTTACTGTTGAATTTGGGAACGATTTGAGTCTTGTATATCTTCTCGATAATAAGCGGTACGGATAGGATAACCGTAGGATGAATCTTTTGCATGGCCGGAACCAAAAGTTTGGGGGTCGGCACCCGGTCCAGATAGAAAACCTGGGATCCGAACATAAGCGGTAAGAGCAAGCCCAAAGTATTTTCATAGGTATGAGCCATAGGGAGGATACTTAAGAAACGGTCCGATTCGTCTACATGCTGTATCGTACGGCATTGACGGGCATCCCATACTAAATTTTTATGTGTCAATTCTACTCCTTTGGAGAATCCTGTCGTGCCGGAAGTATAAATAATGGATGCCGTATCTTCCTCTTCTACCGTAATATCGGGTAGCGGAGTATAGTCGTTGAGGTCGATATCGGGAGTCAACTTATCTAATTCTTCGGGGGCATAACAGCCTTCCGGGATGGTTGCAAAATTATTGATTAGAATCTTATGTTTTAAGAACGGGGTCTTAACATCTTCTAAACATTTGGCCAAAAGGCGGGATACGAAAATTACTTTTACTTCAGCATGTTCCAGTATATTTTGAAGTTCCGTGGAGCAGAACCCGGGTAAAATCGGAACGGCAATGGCTCCCGTACTTGCTATTGCAAATTGAGTGATTCCCCAGTTGGGCATATTAGCGCTTAAGATGGCTACTTTATCTCCTTTTTTTATATTTAAGCGAATCAGATGATTGGCAACAGCAATGACGTCATTATATAAATCTTGGTAAGTTCTTTTTCCGTTTGCGACAAAATTTAACGAGAGGTTTTTTGCGAACTTAGAACAGCTGTGTTTCAGCAGTTCGGGTAACGTCAATTTTTTTAAAGTCATAGTTAAACATTTGAATTTTCCCAACAAAGATAATACAGAAAATCGTCCCTTATGGTTAAAATAATAAAAAAAAGAGAGGGGATGTTGTTAAATGAAAGGCGGATGCGGGGCGGTTTCGTAAAAGATGCTAACGTTTGCGTTTGGAGATGTCGCGTTTATGAAAAAGACAGATTTATTTTTTATGTTTTGAATAGCATTCAAAAGACGAAAAATAAATCTGTCTTCAAAGATGTATTATTTTTCAGGAATAGCCTGTAAGGTAGCCTTCAGAAAATCCCAGAATTTAACGATGGATGCGATGTTTACCTTTTCATCCGGAGAGTGCGGAGAGCTGATGGTCGGTCCGAACGAAATCATATCCCAGTTCGGGTACGTGGATCCGAGAATACCGCATTCCAATCCGGCATGGATGGCCATAATAGCCGGTTTTCTACCGTATAATTTCTCGTATACGTTTTCCATCGTTTTACGGATTGCCGAGTCTGGATTGGGTTTCCAGCCCGGGTATTCTCCCACGAAATTGATCTGGTCCGCTTTGGCCAGTTCGAACACAGCCTGAACGGATTGAGCTAATGCCATTTTTGCCGTTTCAACAGAAGAGCGCATCAACATATAAACTTCTACTTTGCCTTCTCCTCCTTTGACGATGGCAAGGTTATTGGATGTTTCCACCGTGTCGGGCATAGAATCGATCATTCTCATGGCTCCATTCGGACAAGCCACGATTGCGTTGATGATATTAGCTTGAATTTGAGCATTCATCACGTTTCCGGGCATGGAAACTTCCTCTGCGAATAGTTGCAATGTCGGTTCTTTTGCACTGAGTTCCGCCTTAAAGATGGTTTCGTATTCTTTGATTCTGTTTTGGAATTTATCAACATGGATTGCGGGAAGGGTTACAATGGCAAATGCCTCGCGCGGAATGGCATTTCTCATGTTTCCTCCTTCTATGGAAGCGATTCTTATATCGAGTTCCTGCGCTACGGCTTTTAAAAAGCGGAAAAATAACTTGTTCGCGTTTCCTCTTCCCAGGTTAATGTCCATACCCGAATGGCCGCCTTTCAATCCTTTTAAGGCCAATTTATAGGCTTTATTTCCGGCCGGCACGGCTTCCGGAGTATAAGTAAATTGAATTTCTCCGTCAATACCACCTGCACATCCGACATATAATTCGCCTTCCGTTTCCGAGTCCAAATTCAAAAGGATATCACCTTTTAACCAGTTCGGACGAATGCCGTTGGCTCCGTCCATTCCTGTTTCTTCAGTGGCGGTGATCAACACTTCTAACGGCCCGTGAGGAATATCTTTGGACAGCAGTAAAGCCATGCCGGTGGCGACGCCGATCCCATTATCAGCTCCCAGGGTCGTGCCGTCTGCTGTTACCCATTCTCCGTCGATATAAGCATCGATCGGATCTTTGGTAAAGTCATGTTTTTTATCTTCGTTTTTTTGAGGAACCATATCCAGATGTCCTTGTAAAATAACTCCTTTACGGTTCTCCATTCCCGGTGTTGCGGGTTTGCTCAATAGTATATTATTGGCTTCGTCCATCTCGGCTTTTATTCCGTTTTCTTTTGCCCAATTCATAACGAATTCTCTTGCTTTTTCTTCGTGATTGGAAGGACGGGGAACTTGCGTGAGTTTATAAAAGTTTTCCCAGATAGCCTGAGGTTCCAGCGTGCATATGCATTTGCTCATAATCTTTATTTTTTAAGTTAAACGATTCATACTTTGTTGGCAATGAAGAATATTTTCCCGAAAGATTCGGGTATAATTTGTCTATCATGTCGTTTTAAACGCCTAAAGTTATAAAAAAATCGTTGGATAAAGTAACGTAAGGGTTAAAAATGGTTTTCGTACTTAAAGATTACGCCTGGCTTCTTCAAATGAAATCGAGAAGAAACCAGGCGTATAAAGGTTATTGAAATAGTTTTTATTTCAAATGCTGATTCAGGTAATCCATGAATTTGCCGTACAAATGCAGACGTGTCATGCCTCCGAATATACTGTGGTTGCGGTTGGTATAAATTTGCATGTCGAATGGTTTGTTGGCTTGTACCAAGGCTTCCGATAATTCATAAGCATTCTGGATGTGAACATTGTCGTCTGCCGTTCCGTGACAAATTAATAAATGTCCTTTCAGTTTATCTGCCCAGTTGATCGGAGAGTTGTCATCGTAGCCGTTCGGGTTGTCCTGGGGACGACGCATGAAACGCTCCGTGTACACGGAGTCATAGAACCTCCAGTTGGTAACCGGGGCTACCGCTATGGCCGTGGAGAATACATCGTTTCCTTTCATCAGGCAAAGAGAGGACATGAATCCTCCGTAGCTCCACCCCCAGATTCCGACCTTTGCCGGGTCGATATACGGTTTTTCAGCCAACCATTTGGCCGCGGCAATCATATCGTCACTTTCGATTTTACCTAACTGCATGTAAGTACATTTTCGGAATTCTTCTCCTCTTGCACCGGTTCCCCGGGGATCGATACAAGCTACGATATAACCTTCTTGTGCCAAGTATTGCGTCCAGTCGATGGCCCAAGAATTATGTACCTGTTGAGAATTCGGTCCGCTGTATTGAATGATCAATAAGGGGTAAGTTTGTTCAGGATCGAAATCGACGGGTTTCATAATCCACGCGTTGAGTTGTGTCGTCCCGTCTGCGGCCGGTATTTGAATGTATTCCCGTTGAGCCACGGAGTAATCTTTTAAGGTCTCCTTTAGCGCCGCGTTGTCTTCCAGTATACGGATGTCTTTTCCATTCGCCCCGTAAAGAGTGATGACAGGAGGAGTGTCGGCATTGGAAACCGTGTTTACATAGTATTTGAAAGATTTGCTAAACTCCGCATTATTCCAACCTTGCGTGGGAGTTAGTAATTTTTTTCGTCCTTTTAGATCGATGGAATAGACGTATTTCTCGATAGGAGATACTTCGTGAGAAGAGTAGTAGAATAATCTTTTTTCGGGATCGTAACCGTAAAAATCGACCACGTCGAAATGACCGGAGGTAATGGCTTGTTTTTCCTTTCCGGCCATGTCGAAGAGATAAAGATGGAGATAACCGTCTTTTTCACTGCTGAGTACGAAATGTTGTCCGTCTTCCAGGAAAATAAGGTTATCGAAGTTATTCTCGTCTATGTAGTATTTATTCTCTTCCCTGTACAGCATTGTCGTATTGCCTACCCGGGCGTTTGCCAGCAAAATTTCCAGCTTGTTTTGAAATCTGTTTAATTTCAGTATGGCTAATTTTTTAGGATCGGTGGTCCATTTAATACGCGGGATATAGATGTCGGTTTCGTCCCCGATGTTCATGGGAGTTGTGACGCGATCTTTTATATCGTACACGTGTACGCTGACTTTGGAGTTCGCTTCACCGGCTTTCGGGTATTTATAAGAATAGTTGGAAGGATAGACGGCATTTTCTTTCAGTTCCGGTCTCTCTCCCTTGAACATGTTCATATGGTATATCTTTACATCCGATTCGTCAAATTTCATGAAAGCAATGGCGGATCCGTCGGGGGCCCACTCGAATGCTTTATTGAATTCAAATTCTTCCTCGTAGACCCAATCCGGAGCCCCGTTAATAATTTGATTGAATTTTCCGTCGAAGGTGATCTGTAATTCGGAGCCGAAGCGTAAATCCGCGATAAAGAGATTGTTATCCCGTACGAATGCTATTTTGGTTCCTTCCGGGGAGAAGGTTGCCAAACGTTGAGGTCCACCTGTGGATAACGGTTTCAGTTCCCTGTTTTTAAAATCGAAAACGTAATAGTCAGCCGTGAAAGAACGACGGTAAATCGGTTTTACGTTCGTGCATATCAAAATACGGCTTTCATCGGGACTGAACTCGTAGTCTTGTATCGTTTTTACCTCTTTATATTTGGGATCACTGAGATCTAACAGGGTGTTTACGGCCTTTCCGGTTTTGTAGCTATACATGACTAATTTTTGTCCGTTGGATTCCAAAACCGTATAATGTTCTCCGTCGTTCAGTGAACGAAGTCCCCGAACCCCCGTGGGCATAAATGTATAATTGAGACAGAAATCGGCCAGACTAAATTTTTTATTTTCGCTTTGTGCATATCCGGGTAAAACCAACCCCACCATAAAAAGGAATACAATTAACTTGTAAAACATTCTCATAACCTATAATTTTTTAGCATTTTGAATCAAGTTCCAAAGATTCTATTTTTTTCTTTTATTTGAAAATGATTTGCTGATTTTAAGTTTAAAATAACGATTTAATGGCTTGGATTTTAAATTTTCGGCCTGATTTGAGAGGGAAGGGTACGTTTTTGCGATATTTAGGGGAAAGAGAGACGATTTTAATCTAAAATAATCACTATCTTTGCCGATTCAAAAATGAAAGCGAATGAATTACACCCTTTTAGCGAAAGATAAGCATAGCGAAGCAAGATGTGGCCTGTTAACGACAGACCACGGAACTATTGAAACTCCCATTTTCATGCCGGTGGGGACAGTAGGGACCGTAAAAGCTGTGCATGCCCGGGAGTTGAAAGAGGATATTCAGGCTCAAATTATTTTAGGAAACACGTATCATCTCTACTTGCGACCGGGTACAGATGTGTTGCAAGCCGCGGGAGGTTTACATAAATTTAACGCGTGGGATAGACCGATATTGACCGATAGCGGCGGTTTTCAGGTATTTTCTTTGACCGATAGCCGGAAGATCACGGAAGAAGGGGTTACCTTCCGTTCTCATATTGACGGGTCGAAACATCTTTTTACACCGGAAAACGTAATGGATGTCCAGCGTAAGATAGGGGCCGATATCGTGATGGCTTTCGACGAATGTCCTCCCGGTCAAAGCGATTACGTCTATGCTAAAAAATCTTTGGAGTTGACTCAAAGGTGGTTGGAACGTTGTGTAAAACGTTTTGATGCGACGGAGCCGTTATACGGTTACCGTCAGTCTTTATTTCCGATCGTTCAGGGATGTGTGTATAAAGATCTTCGGGAACGTGCTGCTGAGCATGCGGTGTCATTGGAGCGGGAAGGATATGCTATCGGAGGCTTGGCGGTAGGAGAGCCCGCGGAGTCGATGTACGCGATGATTGAGGTGGTGAACCGGATTTTACCGAAAGATAAACCCCGCTACCTGATGGGTGTCGGTACGCCCGAGAATATTTTAGAGGCCATTGCTTTAGGCGTCGATATGTTCGATTGTGTTATGCCTACCCGGAACGGAAGAAACGGAATGTTGTTTACGACGGAGGGGGTAATTAATATTAAGAACAAAAAGTGGGAAAAGGATTTTTCCCCCATTGATCCTTTAGCTCTCTCTTTCGCGGATAAAGATTATTCAAAAGCTTATTTGCGCCATTTGATTAAGGCAGATGAAATTTTAGGGTTGCAAATTTGTTCGATCCATAATTTGTCCTTTTATTTGTGGTTGGTAAAAGAGGCGCGGAAGCATATATTGGAAGGTGATTTCCTTGCATGGAAAACGAAAACAGTAAAAAAAGTGACAACTCGGCTGTAGATGAAAAAACTGGATATATATATTATACGAAAGTTTCTGGGTACCTTCTTTTTCTCAATGGTACTCATTCTCAGTATCGTTATCGTTTTCGACCTTTCGGAGCGTTTGGAGAAGTTTATAGAGAACAGTGCTCCGGTCAACGCCATTGTCTTTGACTATTACCTCAACTTCGTTCCTTATTTCGCGAATGTGTTTTCTTCTCTGTTTACATTTATTTCTGTTATTTTCTTTACTTCCAAGATGGCTTACAATAGTGAAATCATAGCCATTTTGAGTACGGGAACCAGTTTTCGCCGGATGGTACGTCCCTATATGATTTCGGCGGGTGTTATCGCGACGTTGTCCCTGTTGTTGACTGCTTTTATCATCCCTAATGCCAATAAGAAACGGATAGAGTTTTCGGAGAAATACATTTGGAAAACTTTTCAAAATCGAGAGAAGAATATTCATCGTCAAGTGGCTCCCGGTTCTTATATATATATGTCCTCTTTTTCCGTTGGTCCTAAAATAGGATATGATTTTTCATATGAGAATTTCCGGGGAGATACGTTAATAAATAAATTGAACGCCCGGTTGATCGAATGGGACGAGAAGAAAGGAAAATGGACGATTAAGGATTGGACTTACAGGGAGTTCGACGGAATGAAAGAGACGTATACGACGGGTAGACAGATCGATACCTTATTAAATTTTACTCCGGCGGAATTTTCAGAAGATCCCAAGAAGATAAAGGAACGTTTGACTTTGCCGGAATTAAATGAATACATCGACAGACAAAAGCTGAGGGGAAGTAGTAATGTTGTTGAGTTTCAGATTGAGAAATATAGAATTTTCTCCAATGCTTTTGCCACCTTTATACTGACATTGATAGGGGTGAGTATTGCTTCCCGAAAAATTCGGGGAGGTATGGGATTTCATTTAGGATTAGGGTTGTTGATCAGTTTTTCTTATATTCTATTCATGCAATTTTCGACGGTATTTGCAACCAATGGAAATATGAATCCGTTATTAGCGGTATGGATACCTAATATCTTGTATGCTTTCGTGGCATTTTTTGTTTATCGAACGGCTCCGAAGTAAGTTGAGTCGGGAGTACAATTGAATTAAAAAATAGAAAGATCAGTTGTCTAAAAATCGAAGAGCATTTAATATACTGTTGATTTATAGTATGCTCAGTTATAATTAATATTTAATTTATTAGAAGTCTGTTATGTACAATCGGGAAGAGAAAAGACCAAGGATTAGTCGAAATGCCGGGCATCGTGACGAGAATCGGCAAAGGAAGCCTGACACCCGTGAGGGAGATGAGAGGGCAAATCGTTTTAACAGGGAGCGGAGAGATGATTTTTTTTCCGGAGAGGGAGAGTCGGATCGTCCGGTCAGAAGGTTTAAACGGGTTGAGATTCGGGATTTGAATCAAGAACGAGAAGGTAAATTTGTTCGTCAAAATCGTTTTGACAGAGGGGAACGTAACGATGAGGGGGAGAGATTCCGTAGAGATCGTTACGAGGGAGATCGTGACGGGGAAAGAAAAGAACGTTCATTCCGTCGCCGGGACGAAAATTACCAGAAACGGGAAGAACAAGGAGAACGGAGGGAAAACCGTTTTCCGAGAAGAGAAAGCCGGGAAGATAGAAACGAAAGGTATACTTCCGACAGGGAGAACCGGAGCGAGGGGGGAGAACGGCGTTTCCAGCAGAGGAATTACCGGGAAGAGCCGGGAAAAAGAAATGAATTCAGGAGAGGAGCACGTTCTGAGCGGGAAGAGTATAACCGGGGAGAACGTGAAGAGAGAAACGACCGTTTCAACCGGGTAGATCGTCCCAATCGTGAACGTAGAAATTTTCCGGAAGCAAGAGAGAGAAAGAGAAGTGTCTATTCTCAGAAGAAACAGTTGGCTCATCGGTTGGAGAACGAAGGCGATGAAACGGAATTGCGGTTGAATCGATATATTGCCAAAGGGGGAATTTGTTCCCGCCGGGATGCAGATGAATTGATTTTAGCCGGACGGGTAAAAGTAAACGGTGAGGTGATACAACAAGTAGGTGTGAAGGTTAAACGGGAAGATAGGGTAGAAGTGGACGATCGTGTTGTTGTGCCGGAACGTAAAGTGTATTTGGTATTGAATAAGCCTAAAGATTACGTGACTACCGTAGATGATCCCATGGAGCGCAAGACGGTTATGTCTCTGATCGAGGGGGCTTGTAAGGAGCGGGTTTATCCGGTCGGACGTTTGGATCGCCAGACGACGGGAGTGCTTTTATTCACGAATGACGGCGATTTGGCTAAAAAATTGACGCATCCGAAGTACAATCAGAAAAAAATATATCACGTTTTTTTGGATAAGGTTGTGAGTATGGGAGATATTCAATCCATCCGGGACGGAATTGAGTTGGAAGACGGTTTTGTTCAGGCCGACGATATTCAAATAGCTGCTGATGATCGTACGCAAGTCGGCATCGAAATTCATTCCGGAAAGAATCGTATCGTTCGTCGTATATTCGAACATTTCGGCTATCAGATTCTTCGATTGGATAGGGTTTATTTTGCCGGAATCACGAAAAAGAACTTGCCTCGCGGAAGATGGAGATTCTTGACGCCTGAAGAGGTGACTGTGTTAAAAGTTTATTAAATAGGTAGATCTTTGTAGATACTATTGTGTTTTTTTATACTTTAACAACATCTTTCATGGGTCGGTTGCATAGACCCATGAGAGATGTAATATAACGGGAATTTATGGTTGCATTTGTTACAAATGGATTGAATAGGATGAAAGCGCTGCACTCTTTCTCCTATACGCCAAGATGGATCGTTTTTATAATCGACGTGATGTTGAGTTGCGTCGCGGTCGGTGTCACTTATTTGATACTTGGGAATTTTCAGTTAGACCGCATAAACATGTCTCTTGTTTCACGAGGGGCGATTTGTATCGTGGGGGTAAGGATTGTTAGTTTTATTTGGGGAAAAACTTATTCCGGTATTGTTCGATTTACAGGAACAGAAGATGCTTTACGGATTTATTATGTATTAACGGCTGGAGAGTTGGTACTTCTTTTAGGAAGCGGTGCTTATTTTTTGGTGACCGGCCGCCTATTGATCGCTATCTCCGTGCTTTTGACGGAGTACGTGTTGTTAATGAGTATGATGATTGTGAGCCGGTTGATTGTAAAAACTCTTTTTATCCAATATATAGGAGCGGAAAAGGCAAAGAAGAATGTCATTATTTGCGGAAGCGATGAGTATGGGATTATGGCCAAGCACGCGTTGGATAACGCGGAGGACGTGTCTTATAATATCCTTGCGTTTATTGATGTGAATGATAAAAAAGCCGGGAAAGTATTGGAGGGAATTAAGATTTACAAGATGTCTTCTTTGGGGTATCTGTTGAAGCGGAATAAGGTGGATAAAGTTATTATCGCTAAAAAGATGATCGCTTACGATAAAAAGCGAACGATTGTCGAAACCTGTCTGAAATATAATGTCAACGTGTTGGAGGTTCCTCGTTTCGAAAGTTGGATTAACGGGGATCTGAGTATACGGCATATAAAAAATATAAAGATCGAAGATTTGTTGGAGCGGGGAGAGATCAAATTGGATGAGGATAATTTGCGGAAGCAATTACTTAATAAGGTCGTTTTGGTGACCGGTGCGGCCGGATCCATCGGAAGCGAGATCATCCGTCAATTGACTCATTTCAGACCTTCTTTGATTGTGCTTTTTGATCAGGCAGAATCTCCGTTGTATGATATAGAACTGGAATTGAAAGAGGAATTTCATTTTTTTAATTATAAGATTGAAATCGGGGATGTTCGTGATAAAGAGAGGGTGGAAGGTATGTTCAGAATGTATCATCCGGATATCGTTTATCATGCCGCGGCTTATAAACATGTGCCGATGGTTGAGATGCATCCCGTGGAGGGGGTGAAGACCAATGTGTTCGGAACCAAGAATATGGCGGATTGTGCCGTAAAATACGGCTGCAAGCGTTTTGTTATGATCTCCACGGATAAGGCGGTAAATCCGACGAATGTCATGGGAGCCAGTAAGCGTATTGCTGAAATCTACACGCAATCTTTAAACAAGATATCACAAACTAATTTTATAACGACCCGTTTCGGAAATGTATTGGGATCGAACGGATCGGTTATCCCTCGTTTTAAAAAGCAGATCGAAACGGGGGGGCCGGTTACGGTAACTCATCCGGAAATAACCCGTTTCTTCATGACGATTCCGGAAGCCTGTCAACTGGTCTTGCAAGCGGGTGCTTTGGGGCATGGAGGGGAAATTTTCGTGTTTGACATGGGGAAAAGTGTGAAAATCGTAGACTTGGCTCGGAAAATGATCAAATTGTCCGGTTTTGAAGTCGGTAAGGATATTCATATTGTCTTCACCGGGTTGCGTCCCGGCGAGAAGCTATACGAGGAAGTTTTGAATGTAAAGGAGACAACTCTTCCCACCGTTCACGATCGAATAAAGATAGCTAAGGTCAGGGAATACGATTACAGGGGGGTATTGGAAGAGATAAATAGATTGCATTCAGCCTTGGAGACCGCGGATAGTTTTATGGTTGTGAAACAGATGAAAAACATCGTTCCTGAATTCAAGTCTAAAAACTCTGTTTTCGAATCCATCGATTTCCAAATGGAAGAAGAGGGAATGAACAAACAGATGCAAGGCGTACTCGATCGTATGGAAGTATTAGAGAAACAGGAGGTGTCGGGTGATGTTTGAGAAAAATCAATCGCGTTGGTACGCTGTTTACACGGCTTCCCGGGCAGAGAAGAAAGTAAAGGAGCGATTGGATCAGCAGGGGATTGTAAATTATTTGCCGTTGCGTGTCGTAATCAGAAAATGGAGTGACCGTAGCAAAAAGGTGGAGATCCCTTTGATAAACGGATATATATTCGTATACGTGAATTTATTGCAGATGCAAAAGGTTTTGACGACTTTTGGAGTGGTCTCTTTTTTGAAGGAATTCGGGATACCGGCTCCGATACCGGATAAACAGATAAAAGCATTGCGTTTTATGAACGATAACGCGGAAGAGGAGGTGGAAATTTCTACCGTGGATTTGCCTGTCGGTTCTTATGTGCGGGTTGTGTTGGGAAAGCTGGCGGGGTTGGAAGGAGAGTTGGTTGAGGTCAGGGGGAAACATCGAATTATGGTCCGTTTGGAGCATTTGGGGTGTGCTTTGACCACGGTGCCTTTAAGTTGTGTGGAACCTTATCGAAGAGTCGCTTCCGGTACGTAGCTACGGATAGATAATTTTCAGATATGTTTTTTTGATTTTCAATTAAAAACGTATCTTTGCCGTCGCCTGCAAAATAGAGTTGTTTTGGTGGTTTTGCGGTTAAATATTTTAGTGAAAACTTTAAAACGATTAAAATCGATTATATGAGATTCTTGTTGCTTATTGTATTTTTGTTTGGTGCGGTTGTCACTTCTTTTGCCCAGATGACCGATGCGCAGGTCATTCAATTGTTGAAGCAGGCTCAAAAAGACGGAAAAACACAGCAGGAGATGATGCTGATGTTAAAAGACCGTGGAGTGACTCAGGAACAGATGTTACGTCTGAAGGCACAATACGAAAAGATGATGGCAGAGAAGGAGGGGGGAGCAGGTAAAATGACCGATACTAAGTCGGGGGGAAATCGTTTGAGGACCATAAACAAAGAGATGTTGAGTTCGATGGACTCTTTGTTTGTCATGATGGATTCCATTCCGGCCCTTGTTGCCGATCGTTCGGAGGAGGTGTTCGGTAAGGATCTGTTTAATAATAAAAAATTAACTTTTGAGCCGATATTGAATATCCCCACTCCTGAAAATTACAAGTTGGCGGCGGGTGACGAGGTTATCATCGATGTGTGGGGGGATTCGGAACAGACCGTGCGGTCGGTGATATCCCCGGACGGAAGTATTATCGTCGAGAATTTAGGGCCGATCTATTTGAGCGGTCTTTCCGTAAAAGAGGCGAACGGAAAAATCAAAAACGAATTTTCTAAGATTTACTCCGCGATAACGGCCGCGCAACCGACTACTTTTGTTAACCTGACATTGGGACAGATCCGAAGTATTCAGGTGAACGTGATGGGAGAGGTGCTTGTTCCGGGGAGCTATACCTTGCCTTCCTTGGCATCCGTTTTTCATGCGCTTTATTCTGCCGGAGGGGTTAACGATATCGGTACTTTAAGGGAGATTAATATCTTTAGAAAGGGAAATAAGATTGCAACCCTTGATGTATATAAGTATATTCTGGAGGGGGGAAATATCGGGGATATCGTTTTGCAGGACGGGGATAACGTTGTTGTCGGTCCTTATAAAGATTTGGTACAGATAAAAGGAAGGGTGAAAAGACCCATGAAATACGAAATGACTGCGGAAGAGAACTTACAGAAGTTATTGGACTATGCCGGAGGGTTTACGGGAGATGCATATAAAAAGAATGTACGTTTGATTCGCAAGAGCGGTTCCGAATACCAGATCCACACGGTGAAAAAGGAGGATTTTCCTTCTTTCCTATTGGATGACGGGGATGTGGTCGAGGTCGATCCTATCGTGTCGCGTTTTGAGAATAAGGTTTCTGTACAGGGAGCCGTGTATCGTCCGGGGGATTACTCCTTGGATAAGGATATTCAAACGGTGGCCCAGTTGGTAAAGGTGGCTGAAGGTTTGAAAGGAGATGCTTTTACGGGACGGGTTTTATTGTATCGGGAAAATCCGGATTTGACGAAGCAGGTTCAATCTTTGAATTTGCAAGAGATATTGTCCGGAAGGGAAGAGGATATGCTCTTACAAAAGAATGACCTGCTTTATATACCTTCTACTTCGGAACTGCAGGAAAATTATATTGTTACGGTCCGCGGAGAAGTAAAGAAACCGGGTATTTATCCTTATATACAGAATATGTCGTTGGAAGATTTGGTATTGCAGGCAGGAGGACTTTTGGAATCGGCTTCTATGGTAAAAGTGGATGTGGCTCGTCGGGTAAAAAATCCCAAAGCGAAAAAGGAGGCTCTTTTTGAGGCGAAAATATTTAGTTATACGCTAAAAGACGGTTTGATTATCGACGGTCCGAAGGACTTTGTTTTGGAACCTTTCGACGAGATCGAGGTCCGTCGTTCTCCCGGTTATAGTGAACAACAGAATGTGATGGTAAAAGGAGAGGTGATGTATGAAGGTCAATACGCTAAATCGGTAAAAAATGAACGCTTATCGAGTATTATCAATCGTGCGGGAGGACTAACCACCAAGGCTTATATTAAAGGAGCCCGTTTGGAGAGAAAATTGAACGAAGATGAACGCAGGAGATTGGAATCCAAATTGAAGTTGATGACTCAGGGGGTCGGTAAGGATTCTATCGACGTTAAAACTTTAGAGTTAGGTGATACCTATTACGTGGGTATCGAATTGGATAAGGCGATGGCTAATCCCGGATCGGATTACGATGTGGTACTTCGGGAAGGAGATCGCATTATCGTTCCGCTTTATGACGGAACCGTGAAAGTAGACGGAGCCGTGATGCGTCCCAATACCACTACCTACAATCCTAAAAAGAAATTGAAAGAGTATATTGCCAGTGCAGGCGGTTTTGCTTTCAGAGCTAAAAAACGGGGGACGTATATTGTTTATATGAATGGAATGGTGGCTAAGAGAAAAGGGAATAGTGCGAAACAGATAGAACCGGGATGTGAGATCATCGTACCGATTAGACCGATAAGGAAGGGAATGAGCTTGGCTGAAATCATGAGTTTAGCTTCTTCTACGACTTCGATGGCGGCCATGATTACAACCATTATGAATAATTCGAAATAAGCGATATGGAACAGAACGAAACAATATCACAACAAAATAAAATACGTCCTGAAGAACAAGAGATCGATTTGGTTGAAGTGGTTCGTAAATTGTGGAAAAACAGGAAATTGATTTTGAAGGTGACCGTTTGTTTTATGGTGATCGGAATTTTGGTAGCCCTTTTTAGCCCTAAAGTATATACGGCCGGTAGTACGATGGTACCCCAGTCGGGAGAGAAGAATATGTCGGGAGGTTTGTCGGGGTTGGCTTCGATGGTGGGTATCAATTTGGGAAGTATGAGTGCGGGAGAGGTCCTTTCGCCTAAAATCTATCCGAAAATTATCGCCAGTGTCCCTTTTCAAAAAGAGTTGATGAATGCTCCTTTGACATTTGAGGGTATTGACCACCCGGTGACGCTTTTCGAGTACTTCACGGAGGATCAATACCAGCAATTTAGTTTGATCGGATTTATTAAAAAGTATACGATCGGTTTACCAGGAGTTATTATGGAAGCGATTCGTGGGAAGGATACGACTTCTATCGTACCGACAGGGGTAAACTCTCTGATTCAGTATATGACCAAAGATGAATTGGAAGTATCTAAAAAATTGAAAGATATCATCTCTCTTAATGTCAATGATAAAGACGGATATGTCCAACTATCTGCGGAATTGCCGGAACCGCTTGCTGTAGCTCAATTGGCTCAACAGGCACAGGCTTTGTTACAGAAATATATCACGGAATTTAAATTAGAAAAAGTGGCTTCTAATTTGAAGTTTGTCGAGGATCGTTATAACGAGACCAAGAATGATTTTGAAGAGAAACAGAAAGAGTTGGCCCGTTTTCAGGATCGTAATAAAAATTTCTCTTCGGCCATGGCTAAGATTGAAGAGGAGAGATTGACGGCAGAGTATACTTTGGCTAATAATGTTTACAATGAGTTGGCCAAACAATTGGAACAGGCCAAAATTGCCGTAAAAGAGACGACTCCCATATTGACGGTCGTGGATCCGGTCGTTATTCCCAATGAACGATCCAAACCTAAGCGGGCATTGATTTGTGTATTATTTACTTTTTTGGGAGGATTTGCCGGTATCGGCTTGGTGTTGGGTTTGCCCTTCGTGGCTGAAATCTCCGGAAGTGCGAAATTGAGGCGGATAGTTAAAGAATAAATAAAAAAGCGGGAAATCGATAAGTCTCCCGCTTTTTTATTGTGTTATGGAATGCAATCCGAAATATTTTCTCATAAACCATATGTACCCGAAACTCAAGATCAGGATGATGCTTATAAAGTACCAGGATTTATAAGCTTCAAAATAGATGTAGCCTATGCTTATGATGCTTTGGAGTAACATATAAAACCCAGAAACAGCAACGTGTGGAATTTTAAGTTCGTTTGCCATTATTTGGTAGAGGTGTTTTCGATGAGGGAGACTGATGTTTTCGTGTAATAGAAGCCGGTGTATAATCGTGAGTATGCTGTCGACCCCGTATACCGCCAGTAAAATAATATAGCCGAGATCTCGTGTTTGTATAATTAACTTCCCTAACAGGAATAAAATGATAAACGCTATACTGACTGATCCGACATCCCCGGCAAAACACTTCGCTTTTTTGCGGAAGTTAAAAATGTTGAATACCGTGATGGCGATCACCATAACCCATAATAGTTGCGCTTCTATAAAATTCACCTGGTATTCGTTTATATAGAGTAAAGTTCCCGTTACGACCAAGCTATATCCCCCGGTAATGCCGTTAATACCGTCCATGAAATTGTATGCGTTGATTATTCCCGTGCAGAAGATCAAGGCGATCGGGATATACCACCAGGGCAAAGTAAGAAGTCCCCACTGGTAGAATAGCAGTAACATGGCCGTGACGTGTATCGCTAAACGTGCCCTTTTGGACACGGAATGAATGTCATCGATAAAACTCACGATGGTTATCAGGGTCAGCCCGGTTACGAACCACGGGTATTCAAAACGGTTTGTAAGGAAGTAAAACAAGGCTCCGAAATAGAATATAATTCCGCCTCCCCGTAGGGTAACTCGTGTATGCGAGCTCCTTTCGTTCGGTTTATCGATAATATTGAATCGGTCCGCTATATGGAAATAGATCAATTCGAGGACCAGCAATAAAGCAAAAACTAAAAAATAATACACGACCGGATCAATGAATTTTAAAATGTTCCAACACGTTTAACGGTTCCCAGCCCAACACTCTCTTCGCTTTCTCGTTACTGAAAGTCAACGATCTCGTTATCTTGTCTAATTTCGAGGAATTGATCGGGGCCTTGTTTCCCAAACAATCGCCTGCTAACGCTAATGCTTTAGCCAACCAGTAAGGTATGTTCACCGGTAATTTCTTGCCCAATTGAACCGAGATCGTTTTTTCGAGTTGCCGAAAACTCGGATGTTCGTTATCACACACGTTGTATATACCCCCCTTGTCGACAGCCATGAATAATAACCTGGCTATATCCTCCGCCATCAACACGCTCTTACGGGCTTTCCCTCCGGCAATACTTAAATAACGTCCGGTTCTGATCCCCTCGATCATGGATCCCAAATTTCCCGGGGGATTTTTTCCCGCTAATAGAGAGGGGCGCAGGATTGTTAATATGACGTTATGTATCGAGCACCACTCTTGTAAATAGATTTCCGCCTGTTTTTTACTGTCGGCGTAAGGAGTATTCCCGTTTAACGGGTGATCTTCACCGATCAACCTTCCCGATTCGCACCCGTAAACGGCAACTGTACTGATGAAAACGAATGAACCTGGTACTCCCGCTTTTTCCAACGCCTCGCATAAATTCCTCGTGCCTTGCAGGTTTACTTCGTAAAACTCCTGTTTTTCCTTCTCCGTTCCGGGAATGACGTGAGCCTTACCGGCAGCATGCAGTACCACGTCGTACCTCTTGGACAAGACCGGTACCTCTTTGGCCAGGTTTACCGTGTAATTATCAAACGAGGTTAACCCGATCGTTTCTAACTCGTACTTTTTTGATAATAAAGGACCTGCCTCTTTCCCTAAAAAACCGGAAGCTCCCGTGAAAAGTAAATTCATATTACTTGTATGTTTTTGATGTCGAAAGTTTTTGCTTTGTCCCAATCTATCAGGGAATCGGCTTGGCGAATATCGACGAAGTCGAAATCCCGGATGAGTTTCTGATATTTCTCGAAAGCGCCTCGTAAGCCCATCGAGTTTTTGATTTGGCGCATCAAAGGCAAGTGTTTCATCCTCGGTTGTGCCGGGTCGAAATCGCTCGGGTGGAAATAGTTTATCACGTAATCGCTATGTCGCATGAAATACCTTGTTAACCGGTAAGGTAAAATCCGGAAATACCCGCCGCCGGAAAAAATGATATCTTTACCGAGGAAACGATACACGTTCATCGGAAATTCTTTTAATCGGTAACCGTTGACGTTTATAATCCCGGGAACACCTTCCCCGTATTCTTTTAATCCCCCGAATTCCCGGTTGGCGGGAAATATAGAGCAATCGTATTTAAAACCCAGCTCCGCAAGCACGTCAAAAACGTACAGGTTTTGTTTCATGACGGAAAAGGAGGGGGCCCTGAAAGCATCCACCGCTTCTCCGGTGATGTCTTCCAGCAGAGCTTTCGATTTGAAAGTGTTGTTTTTGAATGCTTTATAATCTAATCTTAATGCCAGTTCATGCTGGTAAGAGTGACATCCCACGTGGTGTCCTTTCTCGTGAATCGTCCGGATCACTTCGGGATGTTTTTGCGCGAGCCATCCCAGGCAGAAAAAAGTTCCCTTGACTTTCTTTTTTTCCAGTTCCGATAATATTCTTTCCAGGGGCTCGTGTATTCGAACTTCGTGCTTGTCCCACTCCATGTTTTGGGAGTAATTGTCATGACAATACCAGTCCTCTATATCAAAGGTCAGAATGTTCATTATAATAATGTGGTAAAAGGGTTATGCCGGATGATAAATTGGGATCAAGCCACATCGAAATCGATCAGTTGGAAAAAGATATTGTCTTTCGTAACAGGAGGTAAGTTACCTGTTAAATCCATGAAGATTAAATTGAAAGGAGAGTGTTTGATAAAACTCGGTATACCGAAATAGTGGCCATTTTTCAAGTCTGCCCCCAGCCCCACGTAAAGATTTAGCGGTCGCAAGAAATTGTTGGATTTTTTCAAATTTAGCTTAGACAGCAATTTTTCCGGGAAAACACCCATGAATGTTTTTACTCCCAACACGTTTCGGAATTTGTAGAAGTTCGTTTTCCCGACGATAGAGGTTTTATGGACAGCGTATTCCTGTTTTCTTAATCTCCAGTTCAACAACTCCTCGTCCCAGTAAACGCTATACGTCTTGTTCGAAGCGGGTCTTATGCTTGTTCCCCAGCCGTATTTTACCGTTAGTTTAGAGATAAGGGTAAAGTTGAAGTACTTCATGTAACCGTGTATGCTGTTGGCATTGGCCACTCCCAAAATGAACCCGAAACCGCTCTTTTTAGCGTGGTCGAATGTCTTTTGAGCCAGCATTTTAAAGAGTCCTTTACCTCGATGATCCGGATGTGTTACCGTCGCTATATCCAACAAGCCGAGAACAAGCTTGCCGGCGATGTTCATTTTCATGGGGATACAAGCGTAATGAGCGACAAGATCGTTGCCCTGAAAAGCGTTGAATGAAATTACTCTTCCTAAAGGATTGTCCAAGTACAGGTATTTAAACCCGGCAACAGAGAACTCGTGGTTAGAGCCGGCATATACGATATTTTGTAAATCAACTATCTTTTGCAATGATGCTATACCGTCATCAAAAAATAATTGTCTGATTTCATAGTCCATAAAGTATCTTTATGATAATTCGTTTATAAGTTTAAAATAAGCTTTGAATAAATATTTGTAATCAAAAAATTGAGCAGCCTTTAGCGCATTATTGCATAGCATATTATACTCCTCTTTATCCAACGATGCAAATTCATTGATAATTTCCGCGTATTCTTGGGCGTTACTTATATTTTTCGATATACCCGCTTTATATTTGTTTACAATATCGTATCCCATCACGTTATTGGATAAGATTGGTTTACCGCTCGCCAAATACTGAAATAATTTACCTTGACTTCCTCCGTATTTTTGAGTTTCTACTTTTTTATAATTCATTAAGTTTAGAGAACTACACGACAAGATATAGGGAACGTATTTTATGTCGACCCACTTTTCTTTGAAAATGACGTTTTTTATGTTATTCTTTTTACAATATTCTATTAGTCTTTCTCTTTCGTCTCCATCTCCGTATATCAAAAACTTGATTTTAGAATTGTCACGAAGAAAAGCGGCGGCATCTATTAATTGCTGTATGTTATTTGCTAAACGTATTGAACCTAAATAGATGACTTTAAAGTGAGAGTTGTCTGATAAATCATCGTCTTGTAGGATGTAGTTCTTTTTGTTATATTCGAATTCATCTAAATCGATGCCATTATTGATGTAATTGTATTTATCGATATTTATTTTTCCGCCGTGTTCCGTATCCCACCCCTTGTTTACTATATAATCTTTTCCTCCCTCTATTGTAAATATCAATCGATCAGCTTTTTCGTAAAGAAATTTTTCAATTCGATATGCTATTTTAATAAATGGATTTTTGGGTTTCATGAGTCCGGTAGCAACAAAATCTTCCGGCCATAAATCCCATACTTCTGTAACATATTTAGCTTTTAACTTTCGAGCGGCAACATATACGGGAAAATCGAAAGGGACCCTTAAATTATGTATTACAATATCAGGTTTGGGAAATTTTTTCCTGTAATACAATAATCTCCATGCAAATAAAAAAATGGAAAATATTCGTTTTAATCCATTGGAAGTGTAAGATGGAGTTTTTATGAAAACGTATTGTTTGTCCCCGTATTTTGATAGGAGGTATTTTTGAGAGTTGTTGATAGAGTTCGATTTATTATAATGTAAAAAGCTACCTGCAAAAATGATAACATGATACCCCTTCTTTATTAACATTTCTGCAAATTTTTGATGTCTTAAATGTGTATCTAATTCTGGGGGTTGTGCGTTTACACAAACTAACCAAACCGTTTTTTTCTGTTCCATTATTTGAAGGAGTTTACAGTTTCAATAACCGTGTGTATCTCATATTCAGTCATAGCAGGACTTATCGGGAGACTAAGTTCTTCTCTGTGAATTTGCTCTGTAATGGGGAATGATAGATCATTCCATTCTTTATAGCACTTCTGTTTATGTGGAGGGATTGGGTAATGAATGATAGTCTGAATTCCTTCTTGAGTAAGATACTGTTGAAGCTCGTCCCTGTATTTACAACGGATCGGAAATAAATGAAATACATGAGCTTTCCAATCTTTCACGATCGGAAGAGTAATTTTTTGATTGTTAATATTCTTTATATAATGTCGGGCTACTTGTTTGCGGATCGCAATGTCTTGATCCAGGTATTTTAATTTTACATTTAGTACGGCTGCTTGAATTTCATCCAAGCGACTATTCCGTCCTGTATATTTGAAAATGTATTTTTGACTTGACCCGTAGTTAGCCAAAGCTCTGACTACTTCTGCCAACTCTTTGTCATTCGTGGTAACTGCACCTGCATCTCCTAATGCTCCTAAATTTTTGCCCGGGTAAAAACTATGACCACTGACGTCTCCTAACGAACCGGTTTTTTTACCGTTAAACTGGCACCCATGAGCCTGGGCGTTATCTTCAATCAATTTCAGATTGTATTTTTTACAAAGCTCTCCGATTTGTTCGGAATAGGCGCATTGCCCATACAGGTGAACAATTAGAATCGCTTTCGTTCTTTGCGTGATCACAGCTTCTATTTTTGTATCGTCTATTTGGTAGGTTTCTATATCGGGTTCTACCAAGACAGGCTTTAAACCGTTTTCCGTAATCGCTAATATGGAAGCTATATAAGTATTTGCAGGAACAATGATTTCGTCGCCGGGATGCATGATTCCCATCTCTATATATGCTCGAAATATCCAAATTAATGCATCTAATCCATTTGCGCAACCGACACAATATTTCGTTCCTATATATCGGGCGTAATTAATTTCAAATGCTTCGTTTTCCTTTCCCTGCAAATACCAACCGGAATCTATAACTCGCTTAACTGCTGCATGGATTTCTCCCTGATACTTGGTCGTTATTTTTTGTAAATCTAAAAATTTAATCATATCTTGTATTGTTTTCCGTTTTTATCCTTCATCTCCATGTCTAAAAGAATTCCGTCACACGTTATGTACCCTTTTTGTTTTGCAGGATTTCCATACCAAACCGTATTAGCAGGAATATCTTTAGTAACAACACTCCCTGCTCCGATAAATGCGTATTCACCGATCACTACTCCTGCTATAATCGTGGTATTGGCTCCGATGCTGCATCCTTTTTTTAAGTAAGTTTTTATAAATGCGGGAGGATAAATTTTGGAACGAGGGACTAAATCATTTGTAAATGTAACATTAGGGCCAATGAAAACATGATCTTCCACGATAACTCCGTCCCAAAGCTGTACACCCGATTTTACCGTAACGTAATTCCCTATTTGTACTTCATTCTCGATCAGCACGTGTGCACAAATATTACAATTTTCTCCAATAATCGAATTGGGAAGTACAACGCAGTATTGCCATATTTTTGTCCCCTTTCCTATTTTCTTAGACTGGACATCAGATAAATGGTGAATAAAACTCATTTTTTGAGATTTAAAAATTCTTGATAATCCCTTACATAATCCGTTTCGTCATACTCCATCGAAGCCAAAACCAAACAGACCGAACCGGAGGAAAAATCATCCAATGTTCTCCATATTCCCGGAACGATTAACAAGCCTTGATAAGGGCGGTTTAATGTGAAAGTACGTTTCACGTCTCCGTCATCGAGAGTAACATTGAAACTACCGCTTGCCGCAATTATCAATTGATACAAATTTTTATGAGCGTGCCCTCCTCTTGATTCTCCTCCCGGAATATCGTATAAATAGTAAGCCCGTCTAATCGCGAAAGGTATGGTCTTGTTATTCTCTACAACGGAAATATTTCCTCTTTCTTGATGGTGTTTATCCAGCTCGATGATCGTACAATCGTAAACTCTACTCTCTTTCCTCATTTGATAATGATTTAAATAGTTCGTAATCGTAGATATAATCGTTTGCATCGAATGGAGTTGACGCTAATATCAAGGCTAAGGAATTCGTTGAAAAGTTCTGCATTTGTCGCCAAATACATTTAGGAACGTATAATCCGAAATAGGAACGATTTAAGGAGAAAATCTTTTTTTCTTTTCCGTCATCCAAAACGACATCAAAACTTCCGGACAAAGCCACGATGAATTCCTCGTTTTTACGATAAGCATGTCCTCCTCGAATCTGTCCGCCAGGCACATCGTATATCCAGTAGGAGCGTTTTATATCAAAAGGAATGTGCTTCATTTGCTCTATAAAAGATAAATTCCCTCGATTATCTAAAAATTGAGGGAGATGTATAATCTCTACGTTATTTAACGTCATAATTTAAAATTATTACTTAATCGTTGTATCTCAACAAAAATTCTTTTTCGTATTTTCCCCAATTAAACTCTTCCGAGATTGCTTTTTGTCCGTTTTTACCCATTTGGTAAGCTTCATCTTTATGGTCAATGATGTATTGCATGGCTTGGGCAATGGCTTTGCTGTCTCCTGGAGGTACGCATATTCCACAGTGATACTTGTCTATGATCAATTCTTTCCATAGTCGAAAATCTGTACAGATTACAGGTAATCCCATGTCCATGTATTCGAAGATTTTATTCGATCCCAACTGTCCCTCGGTATAACAACAGATTCCCACGTAATCAAAAACGACAAGTCCGGCGAGTGCTTTAGAATAATATTGGTCTAAATCCGTTTTGGAAACCCAATCTATAAATGTAACACGTTTTGATGCCGGCATGGTCTGAAGTTGTTTTTTTAATTCGGGATTAATCTTGCCTACAATCGTATATTTGGCTGCTGGCACGCGAGTGAGGGCTTGTAAAATCTGTTTTTGATTACTCATTTCATATACGGTTCCGGCATATATGAATGTTTGATCTTTTTGTTGGGATATTTCATGTAAATGATTTATTATTGGATAGTTAGGAACGAAATATACCTGATCCGAATATTGTTTCAGATTGCTTACCATATTAGGGGAGACCGTGAAGATCGCATCAAAGTCATTCAAATGTTTTTTGTAGAAAAAGGTCAGCCTTTTTGATAAAATTTTAGAAAGAAATTTCGGTAAAAAATTTATCTCTGTTATATAGGCTTCCCAGTTTTCATGAGCGTCGAAAATTACTTTTTTTCCTCTTTTTTTTAAATATAATCCCAAGACGATAAGTTCCAAATCATGAAATTGATATATATCAGCATTTTGTTTTAATGCATCTTTCGCTAACCTCCTTGGGAATAGTAGTAATTTTGCGCGTTGAAATTTAGATAAAGTTTTTTTACCCCAGGAGACAATTCTCACACCGTTTAAAACCTCATCCGGTTTATTGTCAGCGCATAGTAGTATTACTTCATGGCCGACTTTTTTCAAACTGTAACACTCTCTTTTTAATATACGTGCATCATAACGTCCGTGTGCTACCGTCAAATGACAAATTTTCATTATTGTTCAATGATGATTATTTTAATTTATCTATAATTCTTTCGCATGCTTTTCCATCTCCGTAAGGATTTACTGCTTTACTCATTTGATTGTAATAGTTCATATCGTCTAATAGTTCGGATACTTCATAAATGATTTTTTCATAATCAGTCCCGACTAATTTTACTGTTCCGGCATTTACGGCTTCTGGTCTTTCTGTTGTGTCTCGCATTACCAGAACTGGTTTTCCCAACCCTGGAGCTTCCTCTTGTATGCCGCCGCTATCCGTGAGTACGATAGTACTTTTTTCCATGAGGTAAACAAACGACAGGTATTCTAACGGTTCGATAAAAAACATATTGATTAGTTGCTCTGAACCGAAAATGTCGTGAATAGGTTTACGAACATTTGGGTTAAGGTGCATAGGATAAACAAAATCTACCTGAGGGTATTTTTTTGTCAAAGTTTTTATTGCATTACACATATGAATGAAACCTTCCCCAAAATTCTCCCGACGATGGCCGGTAATTAAAACCAGGCGGCGATTGTTTTTTAACCGTTCCACATCATAGCCGCTGTTTTGTATAGAGAGTTTTAATCGGTAGCTTAGAGCCGCATCTTGTTTTATTTTTTCAACTACCATATATAAGGCATCAATCACGGTATTACCCGTTACGGTGATTGTTCCCTCTTGTATCCCTTCCGATAATAGATTTTGCCGACTCAAAGACGTCGGGGCAAAATGATAAGTTGCAATTCTTCCTGTAATTTGTCGATTTATCTCTTCCGGCCAGGGACTGTAAATATTATGCGTGCGCAATCCCGCTTCTACGTGTCCGACCGGGATTTGTTGATAAAAAGAAGCTAAAGCCGTGGCTGTCGAGGTGGTAGTGTCCCCGTGAACAAGCACGACGTCCGGTAGAACTTCCTTCAATACATCTCGCATACCTGTTAAGACCCTGGCTGTTATGTCATACAGGTCTTGGCCTTGTTTCATGATATTCAAATCATAATTTGGCTTTATATCAAAAATTTGTAGTACCTGATCCAACATCTCTCGGTGTTGACCTGTAACACAGATAACAGTCTGAAATTGTTCCGGGTATTTCTGAAACTCTTTTACCAGAGGAGCCATTTTAATTGCTTCCGGACGCGTTCCAAAAACGAGCATTATTTTTTTCATCCTTATTTTTTATAGATTCCGCAGAAATCGAGCATTATTTTTTGAGTTGTCCAAGGTAGTTCCCTGAACTCATTGTGTGCGACGAGCATAACAACGATGTCAGCTTTGTTGTAAGCCTCCTTATAGTTAGTCAGTTTGAATACTTTATGGTCCTGAACATTAGGTTCAACAACTAAAATATCGGCGTTATTGCAGCTTTGCATTACTTTGCTGGTTATGTATTTGGCCGGAGATTCTCTGAGATCGTCGATATTGGGTTTGAACGCAAGTCCCATCATAGCTACGACCGGCTTACGATGGTTCTTCAATTCGAATTTCAGCATCTCATTCTGTACTTTTTCTGCGCACCAAAATGATTTATAGTTATTGATTTCCCGGGCGTCGGCAATAATTTTGGATTCCATGGGAAAATCAGCCGTAATAAAATAAGGATCTACCGCTATACAATGTCCACCGACTCCGCAACCCGGTTGAAGGATGTTGACTCTCGGATGTTTATTGGCCAGTTCTATTAATTCCCACACGTTGATCCCGGCTTTGTCACAAATCAATGATAACTCGTTGGCAAAGGCGATTTGGACGTCTCGGGAGGAATTTTCGGTAAGTTTGCACATCTCAGCCGTTCGTGCATTGGTCCTATGTAAGGTCCCTTGAACAAACTGACCGTAAAAAGCAGAAGCCTTCTCGGTAGATTCAGGATTTATACCCCCGATTACCCGATCGTTGTGGACCAACTCATAAATCACGTTTCCCGGTAAAACCCGTTCAGGACAATAAGCAATGTAAATTTTATCTTTTAGTTCCGGGCGTTTAGAAAATATTAATTCTTTCATTTTATCCGTGGTGCCGATCGGGGACGTTGATTCGATGACATATAAATCTCCTTCTTTTAAGAAAGGTAAAACACTATGGGTCGCAGCTTCAACGTAAGAGGTATCCGGTTCATGATTCCCTTTGAAAGGAGTGGGGACCACGATGAAATAAGCATCGCTTGTCTCAGGTTGCAAAGAAGCACGCAAATATCCGTTTTGAACTACCTCTTGAAGATATTCTTCCAGTCCGGGCTCTATAATATGTAGTTGTCCCTTGCTGGTAAGTTCTACCACTTGAGGGTTGATGTCTACACCGGTTACTTGTATGCCATGCTTGGCGGCAATAATAGCTGTGGGTAAGCCAATATAGCCTAACCCCATAAAACATGCTTTCATAAATTATTTATATATTAATTTAAACAATCCAGAATACAGAAGAATAGTTGGGTGGAAATAGTTTATTGATAGACATCTTTATTCCGGGGAATACAGTATAACATCAACATCAACAATAAAAGGCCATGGGTTAATAGTGCCGTTGTAAATGTCGTACTTAAAAATGCCAAAGCGACCATATACACAGGAACAAACATCAATCTTTCATCTACTCCATTCGATACGGATTCTATTAATTTTAATAAAAAAATCAATATCAGGGGAAACATTAATATTCCTATGATCCCGCAATTATAATAGGCATCGGTAAATAATCCATTATTTGCCCGTGTCTCATAATCATTGAAATATCTGGAACCAATTAAAAATTCGATTCCCCCTTCATAGGGAGATTCGAATCCCAAATGTCTTAAAAAACCTTGTCTGAAGAAATCGAGCTCGTTATCTTTAACAAAGTCATAATAGCAATAATTCAATTGACTCGGAATCAATAACATTCTATAAATTATAAAACCGGAAAAAAATTTTTTAAGAAAAATAAATTCCACAATACTCCAAGTACTCATTAGAGCAAGCATTCCGTATACCAGTATCGTTCGTTTATACCTAAAAAAATAGAAACCTAATACACACAAAAACAATGAAAATAAAACACCTTTACTACCTTCTATACCAAAATTGAGAAGGATAACAACTATCAATGCGATAGATGCGATTTTCTTGTTTTTTAAAATACAATAAATCAAAATAATGGGCAATAATTTATTGGCTGCTGTTGCTAAATAACCGACGATCGCTCCGACGTTGTATTCTCTTGCCTCTAATCTCAGATCATAAACATCTTTAAGCCCGAAATGGAATCTGAATCCGGTGTATTTCCACGATATGTACAGTACGCTCATGCATAATAACAGGCTTATCAGAAGAAACAATTTTTTATTACTATTCGTTTTGATTTGAAATTTAGGAAAAAAGGCGTTATATGAAAAAAAACATAACCAATAAATATACAGCAGTAAAACAAACTTAGCATCGAAATCCAAATAGGCTATTAAAGTCGTGGAAGGAACGAGCGATATGGCGGAAAGCAGTAATAATACACAATTGGAATATGTGATATTTTTATTCATATTCGTGATAAACGGAACGAATGTCAATAAAAAACACCATGATATGATGTAATTGCTTGTATTAAAATTATTACCAAGTCCCATATAGGCGAATGTATCTGATATAACCAATTCATAAGAATAATCTAATGTTATTCTGTATAAGATAATTGAAAGAATAATCCAAAGATTGCCGTATTTGGTTTCAAACATTTTTCGAATTGTAATAAGATTCAATCTTTATGATTAATTTCTTTGAACAAAACACTTTCCCCGTGTCCCGGGTAGATTATTAGTTCACTTTCTTTACCCTTGAAATAATTTGATAATCTATTCAAAGATTCCGATAATTTTTCTTTTGAACCGCCTTTTAATTTGGTAATCGTTTTATAACCAGGTATAAGAGTATCTCCCGTGAATAAAAACTTCTCGTCGATACTGAAACAGATACTTCCCTTGCTGTGCCCTTCGGTTAGAAAGAAGCGAATGAAACAATTATTCCAATTTAGCGGATTACTTGTATCTTCAATATGGATATCTGCCTCTTGAATACTTGTCTGCATGACATTTTCTGCATATTTGGAAAGATTCCATTCCGGTAACCGGATATTTTGGGCGCAGACGGATGAGCATATTAACTTGATGTCCGGGTAATATCTTTTTAATTCGTTATATCCGATACAATGGTCATAATGTTCATGTGTCAGTATGGCATATTCTGGTTCCAAATTATTCTCCCGGCAGAAAGAAACGATTGAAACAGGATCGGGTGTTCCCGGATCCACCACAATGCAATCGTTCCGATTCGGGAGCGACACGATATAGCAATTGGAAGAGACCGGAGAATTTATTATTCTTTTTATCTGAACCAAGTCTTTAATCCATTACCTTTGCCGGATTTCCCACCACGATCGAATTTTCTTTCACTTTTCTCATCACGACGCTTCCCGCTCCTACGGTTGCTTTATTCCCGATTGGTAAACCGGGATAAATAACCGATCCCGTGAAAACGGATACTCCGTTCCCGATCCTGTTTTTACCGCAGACAAGTGTTCCAACGTAAAGATGGGAATAGTCCCCGATTACCGAGTCGTGTCCCACGTTACAATGATCTTGTACAATAGTGTGGTTCCCGATTGTCGTGTTGACCGATATCGTAGTAAAAGCTCCTACTATATTCCCTTTTCCTAATTTGGCGGAAGAACAAATATTAGCGAAAGGATGAATAATGTTGATGAAATGTCCGCCTTTAGCTTCTATGAACCGTGTTACAATCTCCCGTTCCTGTCCGTTCACGTACGAACAGATAAAAACGTCTTCCGGTTCTATGGAGTATTCCTCTACCGTTGAAGTGAGGGTGGGTGTGTCATTCGGTGTATCGAATTCAGATTTTAGATATCCCTTTATCACCCACTCCTTGTTGTATGCCATGCTTTTGCGTGCGTATTCTTCAACGACTTTGCTGAAATTGCCGGTGCCGATTATGATCAGTTTTTTCATAACATACTTACCTTAAAGTAAATCCTCCGTCCATGATGAAAAAATTACCGGTTACCCATTGGGATGCGTCAGACAAAAAATAGATGGCTGCATAGGCGATCTCTTCCGGTCGGGCAAATCTTCCTAATGGGTAATCTTCTTTTATTTTTTCAATCTCTTCTTGCAGTGTATATTTTTTTAGCATCTCGGTTTCAACGAAAGCGGGCTGGATACAATTAACCCTGCCTTTTAGAGGTAGTAATTCCAACGCTAATATTTTAGAGAATGAATTTAATGCTCCTTTTGAGGCTGCATACAATCCATTGGAAACTGCCGGATAGTAGGCGGAAATGGATGATAATATGACCACCGATGCGAATTTGTTCAGTTTTTTTGATTTTAATAGAGAGCGAATTAATAAAATCGGTGCGAATAAATTAATGTTCATCATTCGATCTATTTTATCCCGATTGACATGCTTAATTAACGATTTATCATTAATACCGGCACATAACACGACCCCGTCTATTTTATCAATCCGATGGCATAGTGCTTCAATTCCGGCATCGGAAGTTAAATCGGTCTGCACGGATTGATGATTTTCTCCTTCCAATAAATTCAATGTTTCCCGTAGACGGGACTCGTTACGTCCCGTGATGATCAGGGAGGCCCCCATTTTTGAGCATTCTATGGCGGTAGCCCTACCTATCCCCGACGAGGCTCCCGTGACAAGTATGGTCTTGTTTTGTAAATTGAAGGGATTCATGTATTCGCGTTATTCATGTAGATTTATAAATATACAAGGTCAGAGCAATGTATATCACCTTGCGTCTCGATGTATGCAGATGCCACGGAGAACCCACCTCCAATAGTCGACATCAGTAACTTTAATTTCTCTTTCGCTAACGGCTGGTTTAATTTTAACGTCATGGTTAACGGGATGGAACCCCCACTCGTATTTCCGTAATCGGGAAACGTATAAGGAGTCTTTTCTGCCGGTATCTTTATTTTTTTGCGAATCTTTTCGCATAAAAATTTGTTGGCCTGATGCATGACTAAGAAATCGATATCGTCTTTATTGATATCGTAGTGATTCATCAAGGCCCCGATAGATTTAGGCATATAAGAATTGGCAAAAGAGAAAACATCTGTCCCGTTCATTCTCAGGTGTGTCTTGTTCCGCTTTATGCCCTCCTCGTCTTCTTCCATGACGAAAGAGTCCGGAGTGATAGGATGCCGGTATCCCCCCTCGGGAATATACACGGAGCTGAACTCGGAACCGTCCGTGAGAAAGTGAAACTTCATTAAGTCGTAATTGTCCGGTTGATATTCCAAAGCGGTAACCGTTCCCGCATCGCCGAATATCAAATAGGTACTTTGGTCGTAATAGCTGACATTTTTGGATTGCGTATTTCCGACCAGAAGTAAACCTTTTTTAAAAGATCCGGTTGACATCAAATTGCCGATGATGCTCAGACCGTATAAATACCCGGAGCATCCGTGGTTTATGTCAAATGCCATGATGTCTGTCGGTAGACCCAAACGATGCTGAAGAGTACAAGACGTGGAAGGGAGTTTATAGTCTCCCGTGTGCGAGGCAAATACTAACAAATCGATTTCAGATTTATCCCATTGCAGATCCGTTATCAATTTTTCAGCCGCTTCACAGCAGAGATCAGAGGTGCATTGATCTTCCTTTGCCCGGTGTTTTTTCAATACACCTACTGATTCTACGTACTTTTCCAGCATCTCTCTTGGTAAAAGATCGTAATCGAATGTCTCTTCCACGCCGGAAGGAACACAAGCTGAAATTCCTGCTACCTTTACTTTTTTGACTTCAAGAAATGCCATTACTTGGACTCAATCAAATTATACAAATCTTCTATGGTTTTGCAAGATCTTAAATCTCCTCCCGAAATGCGTTTCCCCATTTCATCGTCGACCATGGCAATTATAGACAGTGCCACCAATGATCCCCATTCACCTAAGTCTTTATAGATTGTTGAAGGTGTGAATTTTTCAACCGGGGTATCGTCAAATTGTTCTGCGAATAACTGTACGAATTCTTCTAATTTCATGATTCTTTTTCTTTAAATGGATTTATACTATTATACTCTTCTATTTCCCAAATGGAAGTTACTTTTTTATCGGGATACATGCGAGTAACGATCTTTTGCAGCGTATCGTCCGTGCCGACTTCGTAAAAATCCGTTACTCCGTCTTTTACCATATTATTGACCATGGCAGTCCATAATACGGAATGTGTTATGTGGATAACGAGATTATCTTGGATCTCTTTGGGGTTGACATGAGCTTTCCCGTCCACGCATTGGTAAATGGGACAACGTGGTTTTCTGAATTCCGTGTCTCTGATTATTTTACCTAATTCTTTTTCCGCTTCTAACATAAACGGGGAGTGGAACGATCCCCCGATGGCTAAGGGTACGGCCTTTTTGGCTCCTTCTTTTTTAAATGTTTTGCAGGCTATTTTTACTCCTGCCTTCGAGCCTGTAATGACTACCTGACCGGGGCCGTTATAGTTCGCAAAGTAGATAGGTTCACCGGACTCTTCAGAGATTTCTTTTAATCTTTTTTGAATATATTCATCCGGAAAACCGATAACGGCTCCCATGGCCGTGTCAAATTTTTCGCATACTTTTTGGCCGATTAAAGCTCTGTTCAAAACAAGATTTAAACCATCTTCATAGGATAAACAACCGTTTACAACCAAAGCGGCGAATTCTCCTAAAGAATGTCCAGCGACAACATTCGGTTGAATTTCATTTTGTGTTAAGGCCGTGGCGACCTCATACACGAAAACGGCAGGCTGTGTATTTTTAGTTTCCATTAATTCCAGTTCATCTCCACGAAACATAACATCGGTTATACGCCTGCCGAAAAAATCATTAGCCCGTTCAAAAAGTTCCTTGGCCCGGGGAAAGTTTTCGTAAAGTTCTTTTCCCATGCCTTCTTTCTGGCAGCCTTGTCCTGGAAATATGAATGCTTTCTTCATTTTATTACTTGTCAAATTTATAACCTCTTTTTCCTGAGTTTTGATACACGTCGATTCCTTTTTTTCCCAAGTTGATTAAATGAGGTATTATCTCTTTTGCGTGATATACTCCGATAATTAAATTTGAGATTTGAGAACAGGCATACCAATTTTTATTGAAATGCTTTTTTGTCATTCTTTTGGTTGCGAAAAACTTATATCTGACATATCTATTATCATAGCAGTAATAATACTTATGTTCGCCGTCATAATCTATATATTCATGTTTGACCGGCTCCCGGGTGTAAAAAGAAGAATAATAAGGATAACTTTTTCTTAATACAGATTCTACGCAGTGTAGCATTGTTCCGATATAATATCTTCTTAGACCGAGTGTAAAAACTAATGCGTCAATCTGAGACAACCTAAAATAAGGAGATTTCTCATCCCAGCAAGATTCTCCTAAATGGTGTTCCTTGAGTAAGAAGTCACTTTGGGGACCTAAAGCGCAAACCGAATGTTGCACATTGATGCTTCTTTTTACGCCGGGATACCTTCTAAAAGTTTCGGCCAAAGTCCCTGCTCCTGTAATACTCTTTTTCACATCAAAAATTTTCCCTTTACGTAATAGGGGCAAGGCCGGCATGATTAATGTCCCTTCAGGGCCGATTACTTCTAAAATCGCATCTATCAGATTTTCTTCAGAGCCGTTATAATTATACATTTCATCCCAGGTAGAATGAATGAAGATATTACTTCCATTTTTCATTCCCATTTTTTTCATCTCCTCTATAATATCTTTAGTATTTATTTTCTTTTTATATACCCAAGGTCCGAATCTTAACCTAAAATACTTCTGAAAACTTCTAAGAGTTAATGTTTGATTTTGAGGTATACCCAAAATTCTTTTTGCGATTCTAATTAATTTTTTTCTTAAACCTTGATAATGAATCATTGTCTATTTTTCTCCTTTTGAATAATAGAACGATAAAAACAATAAGTATATATAGGCAGAAGCTCTGAAGGCACTAAATAATATTAACGCATAGTAAATGTTACAATCCCATAGATAAGCGATTATTAACGGTGCGATAGAGGCGAATGTATAGTATAATTGCCATATTAAATTTTGTTTTAGTTTGTTGGTTATGATTAATACCCCAGATAAGGATATTGCAATAAAATCAATGGCGATCATGGGAAGTAATATTTGGGCGTATTTGCCTGCTACTGACCATGGCTTACCTAATACGAATGCAAAAAGATCGGGTAAAAAATAGATAACGGTTAGGGAAGCCATTAAAGTTAATACAAAAAGAATCTTAAATAATTTCACAAATAGTCCCCTGAAATTTCCTTGTTCCAAATATGTTTCATTCGCTTTTTGTCTAAAAGTGTCTCGTATTGATATACTTATTACACTGATCGGTACGCTGAGTATTGTTATTGCCATAGAAAAATAACCGACGTCAGTGTTATTGTAATAAGCTCCGAGTATTAATATTGGAACAGATCCTCCTATAGTATTCAGTAATTGGGCTGGCATTGTATATTTAGGGAATTCGATGAACTTAAGAGCCATTGTTTTTATCCCTTTGTAGGTAACCTTTTTAAAGATATCCCAATCTTTATTTAACACACGGAAAACACAACATAAGGCAGTGATTATTCGCCCAATGATATCTCCGATGATCAAACCTGAATTTTGAAATTTTGTAAATCCGAATAGTAGTTTACCTAACGTTACGGATACGGAATTGGTAATTTTATTTATAGATAAATTGAAATAATATTTTTTTCTGACACACCATTCATTATAACAGTTAAAAATATTGATAAAGAAAGCAGCAAACGGACAAATTAATATCCAATATTCCGAATTATTACCACATAATCTCCCAACTTCGTCCCGGAAGAAAAACAATGGCAATAAAATAAATAATAAGAATAGAGCACTGATTACCAGTGATAAACAAGTGATGTTGGCGGCATCTCTATCATCTTTTGCTACCAGAATAGCAAATTCGTATTTTCCTGTAGAGATAACAGTTAGAATCGATATGAGCGAAGTTAATGATGCCAAGATGCCGAACTGCTCAGGACTATAAATTCGCGCAAGAACAGGATAAATTAATAGTGGCAAAAATTGAGCAATGGTTGTACCTATGGTTAAGGTCAATGCATTTCTCGCAAAAGAACTGTTTTTATAAAAACCTAAAAAATCAAATGCCATTAATTAATAAATTGCGAAGTACTATCCTGATGAGCGATTGTATCTCAATGATTACTTATTTTGGGATATAACTAATTTGTAATTGTATTTTAATTCTCAGCAAGCGGATATTTAGTACTTTAAATTATAAAATATTGTTAGTTGTTTTTTATTATATTTGACTATGTCAAATTATTGTTTGTTAGTGGTTTATATAACCTTATTAAATGTTTTTTTATGTTGTGAAAAATCTTTTAATAAACGACCGATTAATGATATTTTCAGTTGATGTTTGATATGTAATTATATATATAATTAAGTTAATTTATATACATAATAAATCCTGACAGAACTTTACGTTCTATGATGAATGGTTTATATAAAAAATAAATGTCGGCAACAGAAAAAATGAATTCAACAATAAAATGATAGTGAAGAGCATGATCGATAAAAAAGCTTGCTAAATGCGAGATAAAAGAGTCGTTTATTTTGTATGTAGTATTATTTTTTTACTTTTGCACTCGTTATAATGCGGTCGAAAATGTATCATTTATGATACAAAACTGAAAAGTCTGATTAGATCCCACATGGGATTGACCGGGCGGAGCTGTAAAATAATTTATAGGTCTTAGAAATTCCAATATAATATATATTAATCTTTTTTCTGATTTATTTATATGTAAAAATGACTATCATTAATCGGTCGTTTATTGAAAGATAAAAACACGCCACATATTTAACATAAATACATTTAACACAAACACAATATGATATTGACAATTAAAGATGTAGCTATACTTCAAAATAAACAAAATGTAACTTAATATTATTGACTAAACAATTTATACAAATGAAAGTTCATTTTATGGACTCAGACTATAACGAACTGTCTATATAATTATTATCATCAAATATAGCATTTAATGTATACGGAAGAGATATTAACCCGTGTTTAGTTATAATGACCAATCAAAAGAAATTATATATTATCGAGCCAAGACTCGAAGTTGGTATACCGACATCCGCTTTTTATAAATATTCATAATATTGTATCGCAATACAGCAATATTTATTAGTCATCAAAAAATTATTTAGCACGAGAAGGATATATGCAAAATATTGGAATAAAAAGATTTTGCAGTAAGAAAAAATTCTAACCATAAAGCTTTAGGTATCATGAGGGCAATTATTAAAAATAATATTTCAATAGCCTGTAAAAAACAGAAAATATAATCAAATGTCAAATTTATTATCTGATTATTCTTCAGGAAAAACAACGGACTGATTTTTATGGACACAAAAGCAATTAATGATTTTTGAAAAACAACAAAAACAATCACTGAGCACACCCAATTCAATAAAAACACTCGTCTAAATAATGTTCAAAAAGAAATGACAAAAATCTAAATATCTGAATTTGATCAACTTACAAATAGTATTTAGAGACCGCAATTTTTCAATAAATGGTGATCGTGAATTTTACATGATTTTTTATTTTCCAAATAAAAATATTACGGTGTACAGATTACTGATTATTAGGAGTTAATAAATATAAATGTCTTGTGATATATAAGAATTGGCTGGTATATAAGTATTAATGAAATCATAATGTAAATAATTATTGGTATGAATTTCAGTGAATCAATGGGATATAATTATAGTGCAGTTAAAATTGCTGTAATTGGTTTGGGTTATGTCGGACTTCCATTAGCGCGTTTGTTTTCGACAAAATATCAAACTGTCGGTTTTGATCTGAATGTTGAACGTGTGAATACCTTAATGTCAGGTCATGATTCGACTCTGGAGGTTTCTGACGAATTATTGCAAGCTGCTTTAAAAAATGGTTTTGTTTGTTCTTCTGTTTTAGACGATATTCGTGATTGTAATGTATATATCGTTGCTGTTCCCACACCTGTTGATGATAATAACAGACCCTTGTTAACCCCTTTGATAAAAGCAAGTGAAACTGTCGGGAACGTAATTTCTTCCGGTGATATTGTTATTTATGAATCAACTGTTTATCCGGGTGTTACAGAAGAAGAGTGTTTGCCGGTTGTCGAAAAAGTGTCCGGATTAAGGTTTAATGTTGATTTTTTTGCCGGTTATTCTCCGGAGCGGATCAATCCCGGAGATAAAGAACATACTGTTGAAAAAATCAGAAAAGTGACTTCCGGTTCTACGCCTGAGGTTGCTGAAATAGTTGATAATTTGTATAATTCCGTTTTAGTGAACGGAACTCATAAAGCATCTTCTATCCGGGTGGCTGAAGCCTCTAAAATTATTGAAAACTCCCAGCGTGATGTCAATATTGCCTTTATGAATGAATTGGCTAAAATATTTAATGCTATGGGAATCGATACCAATGAGGTGATTGCTGCTGCTTCTTCTAAATGGAATTTTATAAAGTTAAAACCGGGATTAGTCGGTGGACATTGTATCAGTGTCGATCCCTATTATTTAATACAGAAAGCTCAGGTATACGGCGTATTGCCCCGGATCATGTCCGCTGCTAGGCGTTTAAATGACGGTATGGGGAATTATATCGCCAATCAAGTGATAAAATTGATGAACAAAAAAGGGATTTTGGTAAAAGATGCCAATATCTTAATTCTGGGTATTACGTTTAAAGAAAATTGTCCTGATATTAGAAATACAAAGGTTGTAGATATTTACACTACATTGCATGGATATTCCTCCAATATTACCGTTTATGATTCGTGGGCAAATCAAGAAAAGGTTGAACACGAATATAATATCAGAATTCTTGCTTCCGGATTGGAAGATTTGCAACATTCATTTGACGCTGTTATTCTAGCTGTCGCTCACGATGAGTTTAAAAAATTACCGATTCAAAAATTTTTGAAAGATAATGGTGTGATTTATGATGTAAAAGGTGTGCTCGAAAAGACGATCGTAGACGGAAGGTTATAGGATGAAAGGAGTAATTTGTTGATATAAAGATTTGTTGTTTTTTTTGATTTTGAAATTTAATCGAATAACATTGGTAAATGGGCAAATCTACAGTGATAGAAAGTAAAAATTCTTTTATAATAAGAATAGAGAGGTGTGGATAGAAAGAACTTCAACGAGAGTTTTTGTAAATACAGGTGTTCAATATATCAGAAGTATATTATCTGCAGGTATATTGTTGTATACTTCTCGTTTGATATTGGCAGAACTGGGAGTAGATGATTTCGGTTTATACAGTCTTATTGCGGGGGTTATTGCTCTGTTGTCTTTTATAAAAGATTCTTTGGCATCGACAATTCAGCGTTTTTTATCTTTTTATCAAGGGAAAAATGATTTGAATAAGCAATGTGATATTCTGAGCAACAGTTTGGTGATTACATCGTTAACAAGCATAGGTCTGGTTTTGCTCTTGTTTTTATGCCGGAAATTTGTATTGACAGAATTTCTGAATATTGATAAAAGCCGGGTGGAGGCTGCTTATTGGGTGTATAATAGTATGTTGCTTATGCTCTTTTTTACGATGCAAAGTACTTCTTATTTTGCCGTTTTGATTGCGCATGAAAATATCGTATACACTTCCATTATACAGATGATAGATGTCATTTTGAAATTATTTATCTCAATATCACTTGCCTATGTCGGTTTTGATAAACTGATTTACTACGCCTGTTTAATTGCTTTGGTGCCATTGTTTGATTTTGTTTGTTATTATGTTTATTGTAAAAAAAATTATGTCGAGTGTCAACAGGCTTCTATTTTTAAATTTAAGCCTTATTTGTTTAAAGAATTGTTTGTATTTACGGGATGGACAGTTTATAGTATTGGCTGTATCGTCGGGCGTACACAAGGGATTGCTATATTATTGAATCGTTTTTTCGGAACAGCGTTAAATGCTTCATACGGGATCGCTCAACAGGTAATAGGACAAATCTCTTTTTTATCGACTTCTTTAATAAATGCCATGCAGCCACAAATCGTTAAGGCGGAAGGGGCTAAAGACCGGAATAAAATGTTTCAATTATCAGAAATGGCAAGTAAGTTTTCTTTTTTGCTATTTGCCTGGATAACGATTCCCAGTCTTTTTTATATGGACCGGATTTTACAGGTATGGTTGGGAGAAATACCTGATTATGCCGTTTCTTTTTGCCGGTATAGCTTGTTTGGAGCCTGGATGGATCAATTTACGATGGGGTTGGGTGTGGCAAACAGAGCAATAGGAAAAATAAAAATATATTCAATTGTTACAAGTACCATAAAAATTTTGGCTTTACCATTTGCTTATCTCTGTTTAAAAATGGGAATGTCTGCCGTTTCCGTTATGGTGTGTTATGTATTTTTTGAAATAGTATGTACGCTTTCCAGGGTTTTGTTACTTAAAATAGAAAGCGGATTGTCTGTTACCAGTTTTATTAATAATGTATTTGTTTATGAATTAATACCAGTTGCCGTACTTTTAGCTATGACCTATATTTGTTCACTGTTCATTCCAGAGCATTTCTTTTTGGTGACTTATTTTATTGTCGGTCTATTTTTTATCTTTTCAGTCTATTATTGCGGATTGACCCGTACAGAGAAAGAGTTGACCGTATCATTTATGCATAGATTGAAAGCGAGATTGTTGCAGATATTTTAGGATTAAAAGTATATCAATTATTATACGGTTTTATAAAAAAAATGAAAGAGAATAGTTTGAGCAGAAAAATAATCAGTCCATTTTTGCCTTTGTATAGAAAATTCAGGGATGGGTATTATGCGAAAATCGGGAAAAAAGATCCCGAAGAATTAGCTGCCATATTATTTAAGAAATGTCACGGATATCGTATGGATTTAGAAAATCCTTCTGATATAGATGAAAAAATAAACTGGTTGAAATTTAATACAAATACGGACAAGTGGTCGGAACTGACGGATAAATATCTGGCACGGCAGTATGTAGAAAATAAAGGGTTGGGACATACGCTGAACACAATCTACGGTGTATATGAAAAAAGCGAAGATATAAATTTTGAAACTTTACCGGAGTCTTTTGTCATAAAACTGACAAATGGTGGAGGTGGAAAATATGTAAAACTTGTTCAAAACAAGGGAAATTTGAATATCACATATTTAAGAAAAGAGTTAAATGAATGGTTAAAATATCCGTTTGGGTTAATAAGTGCAGAGCCTCATTATTTAAAAATTAAACCCCGGATTCTGATTGAAAAATACTTGAATTCTGATTTGAAAGATGAAAATTCTCTTGTCGATTATAAATTCAATTGTTATAATGGTAAGGCTTATTCTGTTTTCCTTTGTTCGGACAGAATAAAAGAAAAAGTAAATTACTCTATTTATGATCTGAACTGGAATTTACAACCGGAAAAAATAACAGCTCATTACAGAACGCATAAGATATATCCCCAACCTGTTTCGTTTGATAAAATGTTGGCATATAGTGAAATTCTTGCAAAAGAATTTCCGTTAATCAGAGTTGATTGGTATGAAATAAACGGTGAACCGGTTTTCAGTGAAATGACTTTTACACCCGGAGCTGGTTTCCAAACCTATTATACGCCTGAATATCGACAGGAGTTGGGGGCACAGCTTGTATTACCTGGCAAAAATGTATTGTAATGGGAGTAAATTATTCATTTATAATTCCACATAAGAATACCCCGGATTTATTACAACGTTGTCTGGCTTCTATTCCTTGTCGGGAAGATATTCAGGTTATTATTATTGATGATAACAGTGATCCGGAGAAAGTTGATTTTGAGCATTTTCCGGGGAACGATATCGATAATGTTCAGGTTATTTTTTCAAAGGAGGGTAAAGGTGCCGGGGCTGCGCGAAATAAAGGTTTACAAAAGGCAGAGGGGAAATGGTTGTTTTTTGCAGATGCGGACGATTTTTTCAATTCTTGCTTTATAGAAACTATTGATCGATATGTGGATTCCGAGGCAGATATTATATATTTTTCTGTGAATAGTGTTTATTCCGATTCATTTAAACCTGGTTTCAGGGGAGTCGAGATCGACCAGATGATTAAGAATGCTATAACAACAAAGGATTTCGATCAGCTTCGTTACAAAAATTTAGGACCGGTCAGCAAGATGGTACGAAGTGAATTGGTTAGACAAAATCATTTGAAGTTTGATGAAACATTAGCCAATAATGATGCGATGTTTAGTGTGAAATCCGGATATTATGCCGAAAAAGTAGAGGTAGATGCTACAAAGATTTATTGCATAACCTGTGACAGAAATTCTGTCAGTCACAAATATTCAGAGGCAATTGCAAAAGATCGCTTATTGGTATTTCGAAATATCAATTATTTCTTACATGATATACATAAAAGTAGTTACAGAATAAATTTGATTCCTTATTTGTTGTGTATACGATATTGGGAAAGGCGTTCATTTTTCAGGCGGATGCGTCTGTTAACATTGGGGTATTATATGTCTTATTTTTGGATTGATCTGATTAATCTGAATGTTCAGATGCTAAAACTATTTTTTAATCGTTCTAAACGTGCACAATTTATCAATAGAAAAAATCTAATAAAAGGAAAATCCTGATATGTTTTCTTTTCCCTACACAACAACAGTTGACAGGATTCTTCTGTTTCTGTTGATATTTTATGTTTTTTTTGTTGGAATACTGGGAAGTATAGGAACTTATCTATTCCTTTCAATTGCGTGTTTATTTTTGTTTAATGGTTATAAAACGGATTGTCGTCTTACATGGCAATTTTTTCCTTTTCGATATTGTTGCTATATTATATTGTTTTTGATAATACATTTCTTTTTGTCTCCTTATAAGAGTCCGTCATTTTTGTTAGGAACATTAACTACTTTTTTGATCGGAATTGCTTTGATTCAAAAAGTAGAATATGAGATTATAGAAAGATGGATTATCATTTTTGGATGTATTCAATTCTTTTTTGGCTTGTGGTATTTGCTGTCTTTTTCTTCTTTATTAGCTATATTCCAGTATTTTTTACCAGAAAATGTTTTAACTGCTATGCGGGAATTTCATGCGGATGGGAGAAATACAGGCATTAATGCCCAGACCTTTCCTTTGGCTTTTTATTTGATTCAGTTATTGGGAGTTTTATTTATAAAATACAGATGCAGAATAAACTTACAGTTTGTATTTTTAAGCCTATTGATTCTATTCGTTTTATTTACTACCAGTAGAAGAGGAGCATTGGCATTTTCGTTTATAGGCATTTTTTCCTGTTGGGTGATTGTAAAAAAGTACTCTTTAATAAAAATGATCATGCTTGGAGGAATTGCCTTATTGGGTATTTTTGTTTTGATAGAAGGTTTGAAAATAGTTGGATTGGATTTTGAAGTATTTGACAGATTTGATATTTCTACCGTTAACCTGATGGATTATAATTCGGTCAACGAGTTGTCATCTTCAAGATTGTCTTTGATTGTTCATGCTTATAATTTTTTCAGTGAAAGTCCGGTTTGGGGAAAGGGATTTAAATTCTTTTTTGATGCTAAAGGGCAAGACGTACATAACACCTATCTTCAGCTATTGTGTGAATCCGGGATTGTAGGAGCCGTTATCTTACTGTCTTTCTTCCTGTATAATTTAATCAAAACATTGTCAATAATCAAACAATATCATGTTATCCCTAAGGATATTATATATTCGTTTTACGGGCAATTCTTTTTTTTAGGTATGTGTTTTATAGAAAACCCATTTTCAGACAGATACTTTTTTTTATCTTATATGATAGCCGTATCTCTAATGTATAAAAGGCTTTTGGAAAAGAAACTGCGGCCTTTAGTAAAATAAAACTGATTATATGAATTTTTTCTGAAATTCATGAAAAGTTCTCATGAGAGAAAATAAAAAATTCTAATCTGAACGAATCGTGCTTATCGACTAGCAAGCGAGATGTTAAAAATGCATATTGTTAATGCTTTGGAAATACTATAAATGATGTACAAGAACGGGTTAAAGCGTTGTTTGGATTTTCTGGTGTCTTTGTCTGGAATTTTGGTTTTGTTGCCTGTATTGCTGGTTGCAACAGGGGTACTGATGTATACCAATAAGAGGGCCGGAGCTTTTTTCTTTCAGGCACGTCCCGGGAAAAACGGAAAGATATTTAACGTTATCAAGTTTAAAACGATGACCGACGAACGCGATAAAAACGGAGAGTTATTACCGGATGAAATTCGCCTGACCCGGATCGGGAAGTTTATCCGTTCGACCTCTTTGGATGAGTTACCTCAGTTAATAAATGTATTGAAAGGTGATATGGCACTGATCGGTCCGCGTCCTCTTTTACCGCAATATTTACCGTTGTATTCACCGGAACAGGCTCGCCGGCATGATGTCCGGCCCGGAATTACAGGTTGGGCACAGGTGAACGGACGAAATGATATAAGTTGGTGTAAAAAATTTGAATTGGATCTTTGGTATGTCAACCATCTTTCGTTCCGACTGGATCTGAAGATCGCTTTTCTGACAGTTTGGAAAGTGATAAAGCGTGACGGTGTCGCAAAGGAAGGTATGTCAACCACAGTTCCGTTTAACGGACATAATTAAGTTTAAGATATGATAAAGATTAACCTTATTGAGTATTTTGAAAATACGGTAAAAAAATATGCCGATAAAGTTGCCCTATGGGATAAGGAGCGCCATGTGACTTTTGCCGGTCTTGAAAATTACAGTAAAGCTTTAGCCTGGAAAATAGTCCGGGATAAGGGAACAATGAAAAAGCCGGTAGCTGTTTATCTGAATAAGAGCATCGAGAGTGTCTATGCAGATATGGCGATTATTTACAGCGGTAATTTTTATATGAATCTGGATGTAAAGACTCCGGCAGAAAGAATAAAAAACATACTGGAGCTTATACAACCTGCAGCGATTATTACAAATAACCAATTTGAGAAAAATATAAAAGATGTAATACCAACCGAAATCGACGTAATTAATCTGGATTCGGTGATATGGGATGATATAAAATGTGATGATAAAACTTTGTTGCAACGTTTGGAGACGTTGATTGATACCGATCCGCTTTGTATTATCAATACTTCCGGTTCGACAGGGACGCCCAAGGGGGTTGTATTGAATCACCGTAGTTTTTTCGACTTTACTGAATGGGCGCAGGAAGAATTCGGTTTTACGGATCATGAGGTTATCGGCTCTTTATCTCCTTTGGTTTTCGATATCTATAGTTACGAACTGTGTCTTTTGATGTCCCGGGGAAGTACAATGGTATTGATCCCGGATAATCTTTCGGCTTTTCCGATAACCATTCTGAAACTTTTGGAAGAGAAGAAAGTTTCTTTTATTTTCTGGGTACCGACTATTATGGTCAATATCGCTAATATGGATTTATTGAGTCAGATGCAGTTGCCTGATTTGAAATTATGCTGGTTTGCCGGAGAGGTGTTTCCGACGAAGCAATTCAATTACTGGCATCGTAAATTGCCTCATGTCCTGTTCGCCAATTTATACGGACCTATTGAAATCACGCTGGATTGTACCTATTTTAAAGTGGAACGTGAGTTAAAGGATGAAGAACCTATTCCGATCGGATTTCCTTGCCGGAATACAGATATTTTGATTTTGGACGAAAATAATCAACAGGTAGCGAAAAAACATCAGGAGGGTGAATTATGTGTCAGGGGAACTTCGCTGGCCATGGGATATTATAATAATCCGGAAAAGACGACTGCCGCCTTTGTTCAGAATCCTTTGAATAAAGCTTATCCGGAAATTATCTATCGTACCGGTGATATCGTATTTATCAATGAACTTGGTGAGATCGTGTTTAAAGGAAGAAAAGATTCGCTGGTAAAACATTTGGGATACCGCATCGAATTGGGAGAAATCGAGCATGTGATTATCAATAAATTGAAGTTGGTAAAGAACGGATGTATCGTTTATAGTTTTGCACGGAAAGAGATTACGCTGTTTTATGAAGCGGAAAAGGAATTGACGGTTGCGGAATTCCGGCTGGCTATCGGTAAAGAACTGCCGAAATATATGATACCTACGGTTTATCATTGTCTGGAGCAGTTGAAACGGAATACAAACGGCAAAATAGATCGATTATATTATAATAAACAAGTTAACGATTGAATAAAGAAATTATGGAACAACGTGTTTTTGAGATTGTAAATCTAGTTTTGGAAAATCGTTCTAAATCGAAAGTAAACAATTTGTCTCCCAATGATAGATTAAGAGAGACATTGGGTTTTGATTCGTTGGATTTAGCAGAATTGACTGTACGAATAGAGGATGAATTTGGGGTGGATATTTTTGAGGACGGGTTAATTAATACGGTCGGAGAAATTTATTCAAAATTAAGGTAGATGTCTGTTTTTCTTAAGGATCTCGATAAGGTTTACAGGTATGAAGATTTACTTTATCGTATAAATCATTCTTCTGTTTATAAGCCTTGTTTCCAAACAAATGATTTGTATGACTTCTTTACGAATTTCTTGTTGGGGCTTGTTTCTGATTCTCCTTTGATGTTGCTGGACGCAGATTTGAATCTTTCAGAATTATCCGGCTTGAATGTCTGGGAAATCAATGTTGAGAAGTCTGTTGTAAAAAAGCAATATGCAACATTGGAGGATTTGGTGAAGGCCGTTCAGACCTCTCTTTCGGAGATAACTATTTTTACCTCGGGAACCACAGGACAACCCAAACAGGTCCGGCATACCGTTCAGACTTTAGCTCGTTCTGTCAGAATAGGAGTAGGTTACCGGGGACAAGTATGGGGATTCGCTTATAATCCTACACATATGGCTGGATTACAGGTGTTTTTTCAGGCTTTTGAAAATTTGAACACACTGGTGAATATATTTAATCGCAGCCGTTCGGAAGTAAATACCGTACTGAAATCTGCAGGAATTACGCATCTTTCCGCAACGCCGACTTTTTACCGTTTGTTGTTGCCCGTAGAAGAGGTTTTTGAGAAAGTGCAGCGGGTTACTTTGGGGGGAGAGAAGTCGGATCAGAAGTTGTATGACTTTATTCGGCAATTGTTTCCCTGTGCCAAGATAAATAATGTATATGCTTCTACAGAGGCAGGTTCTTTATTTGCTGCCAGAGGCGAAAACTTTCAGATTCCGGAAAGTCTTTCCGGAAAATTCAGGGTCGAGGACAGCGAATTACTGATACATAAATCTTTATTGGGGGAGTCGGAAAGTTTTCAATATTCCGGAGATTATTACCGGACGGGGGATTTGATCGAATGGGTGGATGAAAGTAAAGGAATTTTCCAGTTTAAAAGCCGTAAAAATGAATTGATCAATACCGGGGGGTATAAGGTAAATCCGGAAGAAGTAGAAGATGTCCTGCTGCAGATAGAGGGCGTACAGCAAGCCGTTGTTTATGGAAAGCCGAATTCTGTACTGGGGAATGTATTGTGTGCAGAATTGAAAGTATTACCCGGTATGGAATTGACAGAACTTCAGATCCGTCAATATCTTCAGGGAAAGTTACAGGATTTCAAAATTCCCCGCCGCATTAAGTTCGTAGAACAATTTTTATTAACACGTACAGGTAAGATTAAAAGATGAATATATTGGTTACAGGCTGCTCCCGCGGAGTCGGGTTAGAGATATGCCGGGTTTTACTGGAGCAGGGGCATACCGTTTATGGTGTGGCCCGCAATTATACCGATGACTTGAAAGAATTGGCGATACGGTATAAAGACAGACTGTTTTTTAAAAGTGTTGATCTATCGGGTCCTGCAGAAATTCACCAGGAAGTATTTAAGGAATTCGTGACCAATCGGATAGCTTTGGACGGTGTCGTAAATAATGCAGCGATGGCTTATGATGATATTGTTACAAATCTTAAACTGGAGAAATTGGAAGCGATGTATGCCGTTAATGTATTTGCTCCGATGATGATAACGAAATATGCGATTCGCAATATGTTATTGCATCGTAAAAAAGGTTGTATTGTTCATATATCTTCGATAAGTGCACATACGGGATATAAAGGATTGGCAATGTACGCTTCCAGTAAGGGAGCATTGGAAGCTTTCTCAAAGGATACGGCCCGGGAGTGGGGAGAATTGGGAATCCGTTCCAATGTCGTTGTTCCCGGTTTTATGGAAACCGAGATGAGTGCAAGTTTAACCCGGGAACAAAAAGACAGAATATACAAACGGACTTCGATGAAACAGGCGACTTCTGTTCGTTCCGTTGCAGAGACAACCGTTTTTCTGTTATCAGAAAAAGCTTGCAGTATAACGGGACAAAATATTCATATAGACAATGGAACGATATAGCATGTTAAATATACGGCCATACGAGCAAGAAGCGGTCCGTTTGGCAATTGTCCGGGCTTTCTCTTTAAAACCCCGTTACTCGAACTATTACGGTCGTCAATTAGAGGAGGGAGATGATTATATTGAGACGGACTCTTCGCTGGTACTCAGAAAGAAAGAGGGAGATTTTTACAGAATATATATCATGTCGGTATCATGCGCTGATGTTGTTGATATTCTTAAAAAATTGCCGGGAGTCAATATTTTGAATATACCGGCCAAAAATGATATTCCCGAGTGGAGAATTTTGATGCAGTCTGCCGGATTTGATATGATTTCGATGTATGAGAGATATTATTATAAAAAGGTCAAAGAGCGGAAAAACGCACAGGCGATAAACTATGCGACACAAGAGCAAACAGAGGTAATATATGCTTTGTTTCAGAATCATTTTTCTTCATATACGGATTATTTACCGGCGAAAGACGAATTAGCCGGACTGGTGGAGCAAGGGAATGTTATTGTAAATTATTCGGAGGGTCGGGTATGCGGTGCCTTTGTATATGAACTGGAAGGACGTAAATGTTATCTGAGGGCCTGGTATGACAGAGGGGAGAACGGCTTGAAATTATTGTTTGATGTGTATTGTATTATGCATTTGAAAAATATTAGCTATGCCTATTTCTGGGTAAACAGTACGAATACGAATGTAAAAAAAATTCATGAGTTATTAGGTGCAGTTCCCGATGGTTTGAAGGATTATACATTTATAAAAAAATAATTATGAGAGAGAAAATTGTAAGCATATTGGCGGAACTTCGTCCGGAGTTCGACTTTAATGAACCATTGAATTTTATCGAAGAGGGTATGTTGGATTCTTTTGATGTCATTAATCTGGTGACTGCTTTGGACAGTGAATTCGGTATCTCTATCGACGGTACGGATGTTTTGCCCGATAATTTTTCGTCGGTGGAAAATATAGAGGCTTTGTTAAGAAAAAACGGAGTAAAGGCATGAAACTGAAATTTCATCGTAAAAAAATAACGGGGATATTGACCGTGTTGCCTTCCAGGGAGGTTTCATTCGAAGAAGAGATGGAGAATTACAATTTTTCTGCCGCCAAATCGATGAAACTGAAGATGGCAATGGGGTATAACAGGCACCGGATTGTGGAAGAAGGGGTATGCGTGTCGGATATGTGTGTACATGGTTTGAACTTCCTTTTTGAAAACCGGATGCTTCGCAAGGAGGATATCGATGTTCTGTTATTGGTTACCCAATCGCCTGATCATTTTATGCCGGCGACGAGCAATATCATACAGGGAAAACTGGGTTTGGGAACAGATGTTTTTTGTATGGATATCAATCAGGGATGTTGTGGTTTTATCGTTGGTTTGATGGAAGCATTTATGCTGTTGGAGCAGGAGAGTATTCATAAGGTTGTGTTGCTTAATGCGGATGTTTTGAGTCGCAAAGTATCGAAACGAGACCGCAATAGCAATCCCTTGACGGGAGATGCTGCAACGATCACTATTGTCGAAAAAAGTGATGTGGATACTGTCATTTATGGTTTCCTGAAAATGGACGGTACCGCTTCCGATGCCCTTATGATTCCGGCAGGAGGATTCCGTTTGCCTGCTTCAGAAGAAACCGGGAGGATGACTGAAGATGCGGCCGGAAATTTTCGTTCACTCGACAATCTGGTGATGAAAGGGGATGAAGTATTCAATTTCGTTCAGCGTGAAGTACCTCCGATGATAGAGGAATTATTGCAGGAAGCAGAATGTCCAAAAGAAAAGGTTGATTGGTATATGTTTCATCAGCCCAATCGTTTTATGTTACATAAACTGGCCGATAAGTTAGGAGTGCCTCATGAAAAAATGCCTTCCAATATTGTAGAGAATTTCGGTAATGCCAGCGGAGCGACGATACCGACCAATATCAGCTTTAATATCGGCAACCGTTTAAAACAGGAACAATATACGTTCTGTCTGGCCGGATTCGGAGTCGGACTGACATGGGGGGCGCTGCTTCTGAATATGGGAAATCTGGATTTTAATGAGATTATTTATTACTAAAAAAATACACTATGGAAAAGATGAAAGAAGAATTGGCAGAATTACTGGAAGTAGACGAAATAAAAGAAAATGAAGTCTTGGCAGACTTTGAATGCTGGGATTCTTTAACGGTTCTTTCTATTATAGCCTGGGCTTCCGAAAATTACGGGAAAACACTTTTGGCAAAGGATGTAAATGAAGCCAAAACGGTCGGTGGACTTTTAGCTTTGTTAAAGTAATGGAATTCAATCCGTTGAATCTGGCCGACCGACGTTATCTGATAACCGGTGCCGCTTCCGGCATAGGTAAGGCAACATGTATTCTTTTATCCCGCCTGGGTGCGGAACTTTTGCTTGTCGATTTGAATGCTGAAGGTTTACAGGCTACACAACAGTTGTGTCCTAACCGGACCTCTTTTTTGGCTATCGACCTGACGGATACGGAAGAGATGAAACAAAAAATAAGTGAAGCTGTCGTTGATTTCGGAACCTTAAACGGATTTGCACATATCGCCGGCCGACCTTATATTACTCCCCTGAAAGGGGTAAGTGAAAAGGTATGTACGGAAGTATATAAATTGAACGCTTACGCAGCTATCGAACTGGCTAAACTCTTTACCAACCGGAAAATTTATGCAGGAGAAAACGGCTCTGTGGTGTTGATCTCTTCCGTTTATGGTGTGGTTGGTTCGGCTGCCAACGTGGGCTATGCTATGACCAAGTCTGCTATAATCGGGATTACCAAAGCTTTGGCGATGGAATTTGCAGCTAAGAAAATCCGGTTTAATTGTATCGCCCCCGGTTTTATCCGTACCCCGATGATGGATGCAAATATAAACTCTTTCGATCAGAATTATCTTGAAACCTTAAATCGCCTGCATCCTCTCGGTTTGGGAGAAGCGGATGATATAGCCAATGCAGTGGCTTATTTGTTGTCGGATATGGCCAAATGGGTTACGGGTTCGGTGATGAATGTAGACGGCGGTTTTACAGCTCAATAAGTATGGAAAATAAAGCATGTATTTTAATTACCGGTGCTTCTTCCGGGATGGGCCGGGAGATGGCTGTGCGGTTTTCTGCGTTTTACCGGGTGATCTTGAACGGTCGTGACGCCAAGCGTTTGGAAGAAACCCGGCAGTTGTGTACAAATCCAGCAGGGCAATTGATCTGGCAGTATGATTTGGCAAAGGTAGAAGAATTGGAAAACTCTTTTGCCGCCTTTATGTCAGCACATCAGATTCGGGTCAGTTATTTTGTGCATTGTGCCGGTTTTATGAAAATTTATCCATTGAAAATGGTTACTGCCGGGCTTTTTCAGGATACTTTCAATGTGAATGTGATTTCCGGTGCTCTATTGGTCAAATCCCTGATGAACCGGAAAATCAATGATACAGCATTGAAAAGTGTGGTTTTGGTTTCCAGCAATATCAGCAATTTCGGTGCTAAAGCATTTTCAGTTTACGGTGCCTCAAAAGGGGCTGTCGATGCATTGATGCGTTCGCTTGCCGTGGAACTGGCACCACGGGTTCGGGTAAACTCCGTATTGCCCGGAGGGGTTCGTACGGCAATGACGGAACATATGTATCAGGATCAGGAATTGATCGGCCGGATGGCTGCTACCTATCCTTTAGGCTTGGGAACAGCCGGTGATATTTATGAAGCGGTGAACTTTCTGTTATCCGATAAGGCCGGATGGGTTACGGGGCAACAGCTTACAGTGGATGGCGGACGAACGATCAATATTACCGGTTGATGGCACTGAAAGTTGTTCAGATAATTAATAAACCGGTTACTTCAAATTGTTTTCTACTTTATGACCGGAAAGTCAATAACGACTGTTTGGTTGTGGATCCGGGAAGCGAATATCCGGACGAACTTGAGCAGCAACTAAAGAACTTGAATCTGTATCCGAAATATATTCTGTTGACACACGAGCACTTTGACCATATTTGGGGATGTAATTACCTGATTGAAAAATATCGTTCGAAAATCATCTGTTCTGCTCTGTGTTCTGAGGCGATACAGGATGCTAAAAGAAATCATTCTCTGTTTTATAATCAAAAAGCTTTTCAGGTTCCTACGGCAGATATTTGTATCGAAGATATAGGGTTTAACTGGAATTGGAATGGGTGGAATATCACCTTTTTTGTTGCGGAAGGTCATACGAATGCCGGGATTTGTTTTGAAATAGGAAATAGCTTATTTACCGGTGATACCCTTTTAAAAGACCTCCGGACAGTTACTAAATTATTTTGCGGTTCTAAAGAAAAGCTGGTCGTTACCATAAACCGGATAAAAGGATTGCAGGGAAAGGGAATCTACGTTTATCCCGGTCACGGAGACAGCTTCGAGTTGGATAATTATGATTTGAATAAAGCTCTTTAGATTAAATATGGAAGATGTTAAAAAAATAGTAATATTCGGGACAGGAGCCGTTGCGGCCGAAATTACGTCACAGCTGGAAGATAGTGATTGGGGAGAAAAGGCAGGGATTTGCATCAAAGGATATGTTGCGTCTGATGAGGCCGGATTGACCCATTGGAAGGAATATAAGTACCGAAGTCCTTATTTGGGCAATTTTTTTGACTATGAGGTAGAGGAGGAAGATTATTTTGTTTTGGCTTTGGGAAATTACAGGGTGAAGAGGAAGATTGTCGGTGAGATAAAAGCAAAAGGCGGAAAATTTGCGACCTTGATTCATCCGACGGCAATTATCGCTAAAACGGCAATAATCGGAGAAGGGAATATTCTTGATCCTTTCACCATGATAGGGCCTAATGTGAGGTTGGGAGATTTTAATCTATTGACTTCACAGTCGATTATCAGTCATGATTGTATCGTCGGGGATTATAATTTTTTTGCGACCTCTTTGTTGTGCGGATATAATCACATCGGTAACGATAATTATTTTGGAATCAGAGCGACTACATTGCCCGAAATCTCTGTCGGTAACCGGAATGTGGTGCAGGCAGGTATGATTGTAGATAAAGATGTGACTGATGATGCGACGGTTTTTTATCGTTATAAAGAGCGGGTTATAGCAATACCCAAAGAGCTATAGATATCGTTCAGGTATATTTTTTCGTTTGTTAGGGATTTAATCGTTTATTATATGAAATCAAGAATTTGGCTCTCTTTGGCCCATATGGGGGGAAGGGAGCAGGAGTTTATACGGGAAGCGTTCGATACGAATTGGGTGGTTCCGCTGGGACCGAATGTGGATGCTTTTGAAAAAGCGTTGGCAGCGTATTTACAGGAAGATAAGCATGTGGTGGCGTTGAGTGCGGGGACGGCTGCCTTGCATTTGGGATTGATCTTGTTGGGAGCTGGAGTCGGAGATGAGGTGATTTGCCAGAGTTTTACCTTTTCCGCTTCTGCCAATCCGATTATGTATCAGGGGGCTAAACCTGTATTTGTGGATAGCGAGGCTTCGACCTGGAATATGGATCCGGTGTTGTTGGAAGAAGCAATAAAAGACCGGTTGCGCAAAACCGGCAAATTACCCAAAGCGATTATACCGGTACATTTATACGGAATGCCGGCCCGGTTGGACCGGATTTGTGAGATTGCTGGGCGATACGGAATACCGGTGTTAGAAGATGCTGCAGAAGCTTTGGGATCGGAGTTTAAGGGACGGAAATGCGGTACTTTCGGTGAATTGGCTGCCTTGTCGTTCAATGGAAATAAAATGATAACAACTTCCGGCGGGGGAGCTTTGGTTTGTCGTTCGGAAGAGGAAGCCGGGCAAGTGAAATTTTATGCGACTCAGGCACGGGATGCAGCTCCGCATTACCAGCATTCACATATCGGTTATAATTACCGGATGAGTAATATTTGTGCGGGAATCGGCCGGGGCCAGATGTTTGTATTGGAAGAACATGTGGCTCGCAGAAGGGCAATCCATGCTTTATATACTTCTCTGCTGAAAGATATTCCCGGAATCAGTGTATTGCAGAATCCTTCCTCGGATTTCGATTCGAATTTCTGGCTGACTTGCATTACCGTCGACCCGCTTGTGGCGGGATGTACCCGGGAAAATATCCGTCTGGCGCTGGATGCGGATAATATCGAGAGCCGACCCTTGTGGAAACCGATGCATTTGCAACCCGTATTTGCCGAAGCTCCGTTTTATGGGAACGGCACTTCCGAGCATCTGTTCGATATAGGTCTTTGCCTGCCTTCCGGACCGACACTAACGGATGAAGACATTGAGCGAGTCGTGTCTTTGATAGATGGATGTATTTGTCATAAAATAATCAGATAATATAAAAAATGCATTGATCGGGGCAGCAAGGTATATTACGCCCCGTTGTTCGTGTGATAAAAGATATTGGCGGGAGAAGGGTTCAGGATAGAAGAGGCCCGGAATTGTATCAATATCGTGCATGATATCCGGCACGCGACCCCTGTCGGGTTAAAAGGGGATTATCACCCGTTGGCCAAATTGCCTTTGGCGAAGCATCCTTTCGGATGGGAGAGGTAATTGGAGTGTAATAATAAAAAGTTTAGGGCATGTGTTTTTATCACATGCCTTTTTTATATAATATTGTAGCTTATTAGCGTGTAATGGATTTAAGATTGAAATGGACTTACATATTTTATCCCAAAGAATAAAAGGTGAAGTGGAGTCTGATTTGCTCCATCGGGTAATTTATGCGACGGATGCGTCGGCCTACCGGGAGATGCCGTTAGGGGTCGTATACCCGAAAGATGCTTCGGATGTAAAGGAGATCGTGAAATTTGCGCGGGAAAATGAAGTCGGGTTGATCCCGAGGGCGGCCGGTACTTCGTTGGCCGGTCAGGTCGTGGGGGATGGTTTGGTCGTGGATATTTCCCGTCATATGAATCGGATCCTGGAGTTGAATGTGCAGGAAAAGTGGGTGAGGGTAGAGCCCGGAGTCGTGTTGGAGGCTTTGCATTCGTACACGAAGCCGTACGGTCTGTTTTTCGGACCGGAAACTTCGACATCCAACCGGTGTTGCATGGGAGGGATGGTCGGAAATAATTCTTGCGGGTTGCATTCGTTGGTTTACGGCAGTGTCAGGGATCATCTGTTGGAAGCTAAAGTGGTGTTGGGAGACGGAACGAAGGTCGTGTTGAAAGGTTTGACGGTCGACGAGGTGGAAGGAAAATTGGAGTCGGATACGTTGGAAGGAGAGATATACCGGAAGGTGGTGGGGATGTTGCGGGAGCACAAAACGGAAATTCTCGAACATTATCCGGATCCGGCATTGCGTCGGAGGAACTCGGGATATGCTATGGACCAGTTATTGTATTCGGGTTATTTCGATAAACGGTATGATGAACCTTTTAATCTTTGTAAGTTGATAGCCGGCTCCGAGGGGACCTTGGCTTTTATCACGGAATTGAAATTGCATTTGGTGGCTTTGCCTCCGAATGAAAAGGCGGTGATTTGCATTCATTGCTCTGCGCTGGAAGAGGCATTCGAGGGTAATTTAGTGGCTTTGAAGCATAAGCCGATGGCCGTAGAATTGATGGACCGGACGATTTTGGAATTGAGCAAAGGAAATATAGCGCAGAATAAAAATCGTTTTTTTATTCAGGGGGATCCGGCGGCCATTTTAATCGTAGAGTTGGCTTGTTCTTCCCGTGAAGAGGTCGATCGGTTGGCGGATACGATAGAGGAAGATTTTAAAAAGCACGGATACGGTTATCATTATCCTCGATTGTACGGGACGGATATCAAACGGGTTTGGGATTTGCGGAAAGCCGGATTGGGGTTGTTGTCGGGAATGCCGGGAAGTGCGAAACCGGTTTCGGTGATTGAAGATACGGCTGTGGCTCCGGAACGTTTGCCGGCTTATATGAAGGATTTCGGGGCAATGTTGGAACGTATGGGATTGAGTTGCGTCTACCATGCCCATATCGCGACCGGAGAATTGCATTTGCGTCCTGTTTTGGATTTGAAAAAAGAGAGGGACCGGAGGTTGTTTCGGCAGGTGGCGGAGGAGACGGCATTACTGGTGAAAAAACATAAGGGTGCATTGAGCGGGGAGCACGGGGACGGTCGGTTGCGGGGTGAGTTTATTCCGGTATTGTTCGGTCAAGAGGTATACGAGATGATGCGGGAGGTAAAACGTTGTTGGGATCCGGCAGGAATATTCAACCGGGGAAAGATTGTAGATACTCCTCCGATGGATAAGAATTTAAGGGTCAAAGAGGATCATGCCGGGGAGGATGATTTGAAAACCTATTTCGATTTTTCCCGGCAAAAGGGATGGGTATGCGCTATCGAACAATGCAATGGTTCCGGGGATTGCCGGAAGGAAACCGAGTTCGGGGGAACGATGTGTCCGAGTTTTCGGGCGACGGGGGATGAAAAGGATACGACGCGTGCCCGGGCGAACGTACTTCGGGAACTGTTGGCTCGTCCGAGAACCGAACGGATATTCGACCAGCCGGAAGTGTTGGAAATATTGGATAATTGTGTCTCCTGTAAGGCTTGTAAATCGGAATGTCCCTCAAACGTGGATATGGCCCGTTATAAGGCTGAATTCTTGCAACACCATTACGATATTTGCGGTGTGCCTCTGAAAGCTTTACTTGTAGCGAACCTGAGTCGGATACAACGTTGGGGTATGTACTTGCCTTCCCTTTATAATGTATTTATCTCCAATCCGTTGACAGGCGGCTTATTGAAAAAACTTTTACGGTTCGCACCTGAAAGGAGTATACCGAAATTGTATAAAACGACGTTACGGCATTGGGCTACCCGCCATCGGTCTTGTAATAAGGATACGACCCGGGGAAAAATATACCTGTTTGCCGATGAATTTACCGATTACATGGATGTGCGGGTCGGTATACGGATGATCGAGTTATTGAGCGGATTAGGATATGAGGTGGTGATTCCCGAGCACGTGGAAAGCGGAAGAACGGCACTGTCCAAGGGGCTGTTGAAAGAGGCAAAGAAAATAGCCCGTAAAAATGTCGTTTTATTAAAGGATATCGTGACGGACGAGAACCCGTTGGTGGGAATTGAACCTTCCTGTATTCTCTCCTTTCGAGACGAATATCCCGATTTGGTCGGAGACGATCTGAAAGCCGAAGCTTCTTCTTTGGGGAAAAATTGCCTTTTGTATGATGAATTTATAGTGCGGGAGATACGGAAAGGTAATATCCGGTCGGGGCAATTTACTCGTAAGCCGTTGAAAATTTTATTGCACGGGCATTGCCACCAAAAATCCTTAGCATCGGTCGAGCCTTCTAAGATCATGTTGTCTTTACCTGAGAATTATGAGGTGGAGGTGATCCCTTCCGGATGTTGCGGTATGGCCGGGGCATTCGGTTACGAGAAAAAGCATTACGAGTTGTCCATGAAGATAGGGGAGCAGGTTCTGTTTCCGGCAATAAGGAATGCGGATGACGGCGTTTGTATTTCAGCACCCGGAACCAGTTGTCGTCAACAGATTAAGGATGGAACGGGACGAACGGCCCTGCATCCGATCGAGGTCTTGTTTCAGGCCTGGCAGGAGACGGAGGGATAAAGGTTTTTATTTTTAATTTAGCGAATTAGATGAAACATATGGATTTGATCGATACAAATTTATTGAATGAGGTTTCTCGGCAAGCGGAGGAGAATCCGAGGTTACGAATGAATTATAATTTTCATAAAACGTTGGATGCAAGGGCTCAGCGTTTATTGAATGCTTTGGAACCGGGGACTATCTTGCCGATACACCGTCATATTGCGACGGCAGAAACTTATATATTGTTACGAGGAAAAATAAAGGTATTGTTCTACGATGAAACAGGAGAATTGACAGAGAGTGTCCAGTTGAATCCTTTAGCGGGAATTCATGGCATTCACATTCCCGCCGGACAATGGCATACGTTAGAAGTATTGGAGCGGGGTAGTGTCATTTTCGAGGTGAAGGACGGTCCTTACACGCCTTTGGGGAAGGAAAATATAATGGAGATATAGATTTTTAGGAGAAAGAAACGATATTCCTTTTCTGCTTTTTAAATTAGTAATTTATGAGTTAATAAAGGATTTCTGTTTTAAAAGTTAAGATTTGAAGTTAAAAAGTTGTATGTTTGTGCGATTCATAAAGTAAATAGTCGTATCGAATGAAAGGTATTGTATTAGCAGGAGGCTCGGGCACGCGTTTATATCCGATCACGAAAGGGGTATCCAAACAATTGTTGCCCATCTACGATAAACCGATGGTATATTATCCGATATCCGTATTGATGTTGGCAGGAATCCGGGATATTTTAATTATTTCGACGCCTCAAGATCTGCCGGGATTCAAGCGTTTGTTGGGAGACGGGTCGGATTATGGCGTTTGTTTTTCCTATGCCGAGCAACCCTCTCCGGATGGATTGGCTCAGGCATTTATTATAGGTGAAGAGTTTGTGGGGGAGGATTCTGTTTGTTTGGTGTTGGGAGATAATATTTTTTATGGGCAATCTTTTACGAAGAGTTTATCGGAGGCCGTGAAAATGGCGGAGGTGGAAGGGAAAGCGACTGTATTCGGTTATTGGGTGAGCGATCCGGAGCGTTATGGCGTTGCCGAATTTGATTCCAAAGGGAATGTTCTGAGCATAGAGGAGAAGCCGAAAGTACCTAAATCCAATTATGCGGTCGTGGGGCTGTATTTCTATCCGAATAAGGTTGTTGAGGTTGCAAAAGGAATAAAACCTTCGGCCCGGGGAGAACTGGAAATCACCACGGTAAATCAGGAGTTCCTGAAAGAAGAGGAGTTAAAGGTCCAACTATTGGGACGGGGATTTGCCTGGTTGGATACGGGAACTCACGACTCTTTGGCCGAGGCTTCTACTTTTGTGGAGGTAATAGAGAAAAGGCAAGGTTTAAAAATTGCTTGTCTGGAGGAGATCGCTTACCGGAAGGGATGGATAACAAGTGAACGATTGGAAAAGTTGGCACAACCGATGATTAAAAATCAATACGGGCAATACCTTTTGAAGTTGTTGAAATAGTTAGAATGAGTAACTGAAGCGGAGCGTATGTCGGAAGATACGGGTAAATTCATCGTATACTTGTTCTTCCATAAATTTTTAGCTTAAATATTTTAATTTGAAATAAGATGAAAAATATATTGATTACCGGTGGAGCCGGGTTTATCGGTTCGCATCTGGTCAGATGGATGGTAAATAAATATCCTGAATATCGGATCGTGAATTTGGACAAGTTGACGTATGCCGGAAATTTAGCTAACCTGAAGGATATCGAACATTGTCCTAATTATGTATTTGTGAAGGAGGATATTTGTAATTTCGACAGGATTCAGGAGATCTTTCGTCAATATGGAATCGATGGTGTGATTCATTTGGCGGCGGAGAGTCACGTGGATCGTTCCATTAAAGATCCCTTTTCGTTCGCTCAAACCAACGTGATGGGAACATTGAGTTTGTTGCAGGCCGCTAAATTGGCTTGGGATGGAGAGTTCGAGGGTAAATTATTTTATCATGTCTCAACCGATGAGGTGTACGGAGCGTTGAAAAACGACGGAAGTTTTTTCGTGGAGACGACGAAATACGATCCCCATTCCCCTTACTCTGCTTCTAAAGCTTCTTCCGACCATTTCGTGAGAGCTTTTCATGATACTTACGGTTTGCCGATAAAAATTTCCAATTGTTCAAACAATTACGGGCCTTATCAATTTCCTGAGAAGTTAATTCCGTTGTTTATCAATAATATACGTCATGATAAGCCGCTTCCGGTATACGGCAAGGGAGAAAACGTGCGGGATTGGTTATACGTGGTGGATCACGCGAGGGCGATCGATTTGATATTTCATGAAGGAAGGGTAGGAGATACGTACAATATCGGCGGTTTCAATGAATGGAAAAATATCGATTTGATAAAAGTGATGATCCGGGTAACGGATCGTTTGTTGGGGCGGCCGGAGGGTACTTCCGATAAGTTGATCACTTATGTGACCGACCGGGCGGGACACGATTTGCGGTATGCCATCGATTCGACGAAACTGCATAAGGAATTGGGTTGGGAGCCTTCTTTACAGTTCGAAGAAGGGATAGAGAAGACGGTAAGATGGTATTTAGAAAATCAGGAGTGGTTGGATAACGTGACGAGCGGCGGTTATCAAACCTATTATGAAAAGATGTACGGTTCTGCTATTTAGAGTATTGTAGTATAATAATCTATCGGATGAAAGTAGTTAAGACAGATATAGAGGGAGTCGTGATCATAGAACCTCGGGTTTTTGGAGATGAGCGGGGATATTTTTTCGAGAGTTTTTCTCAGCGGGAATTTGAACGTCAAGTAGGAAAGGTAGTATTTGTACAGGATAATGAATCTCGTTCTGTACACGGAGTATTGAGGGGGTTACATTACCAATTGCCTCCCTACACGCAATCGAAATTGGTTCGTGCGGTGAGCGGTATGATTTTGGATGTAGTCGTTGATATACGGACCGGATCTCCCACGTATGGAAAACATTTGGCGATAGAGTTAAGCGGAGAGAATAAGCGGCAATTATTTATCCCGAAAGGGTTTGCACATGGTTTTGTCGTTTTAAGCAAGGAGGTCGTTTTTCAGTATAAATGCGATAACTTTTATGCTCCGGAGTATGAGGCGGGTATTTGTTATGATGATCCCGATTTGCGGATTGATTGGAGATTGCCTGCGGATGTTATGATTTTATCTGAAAAGGATAAGAATCGTCCTTATTTTAAGGACGTAAAAGGAATATGATTCCTTAAAGTTATAGGTTGCATCGGTTAAATTAAAGTGAATCATGAATGAGTTGTTCGAGCTGAGGAGCTTGGCTTCTAAAATTGTACACTCGAGATACATAAGCAGATGGATCGTATTGGCCATAGATTTGATTTTATCCGTTGGCGTGACTCTGTTTGTTTATTTTATTATTATGTATGTGACAGAAACGCCAATAAAGGCGGGGTATGTGGGGGGATTGACGGTATGGTCAGCCGTGTATAGCTTGTTGGCTTTTCTGGGATTGCATGCTTATCGGGGAGTCGTGAGGCATACGACACTGCAGGAAACGTGGCGTATCGGGGTGGCTATTATTTTGAAGGTGATATTGTTGTATTTTACCATTCATTGGATCATTCCGGAGGTTTCGGTAAACCGTTTGTTGCTGGGTGGGATTATCGATTTGAATTTTAGTGCCGTCGTATTGGTTTCCCTGAGGGTCTTGTTTATCAATGTGTACGAATTTTTAAAGACGCATTCGATAGGCCAGGTCGAGCGGGTTTTAATATATGGTATGGATAGCAAAAGTGCTTCGTTGAATATTACGTTATCTAATAATTTCCTACCTAATTACCGGGTAGTGGGATACTTGACGATAGGCAGGCGATACAAGCATTACCGCTTATCCGGAGTCTCTGTTTATTCCGTGAAGGGAGAGGAATCTTTTAATCGTCTGGTAAGGCGCTTGCAGGTTAAAGGCATTGTTTTTCCGGATTATTGGACGGCCCAGGACGAACAGGACCGGTTGGTACGTTTTTGTCAAAAAAGAGGTTTGGAAATGCTTATACTTCCCGGAATCGAAGAGGTATACGATGGCAATCTGCCTCGTCCCCGAATGAAAACCATTCGCTTGGAGGATTTGTTGGGACGCGATGAGATTCGAATCAGCATGCGGGAGATTTCGGCTAAATTGGAAGGTAAAGTAGTGATGGTTACCGGGGCTGCCGGTTCTATAGGAAGCGAACTTTGCAGGCAATTGACTCGTTTTAAGATCAGACAGTTGATTCTTTTTGATTCGGCCGAGACACCTATGCATAATATACAGTTGGAATTCACAGATCGTTATCCGGGGACTTCTTTCGTTCCGGTTATCGGGGACGTACGCTCTCCGGAGCGGGTGGATTTCGTTTTTCGTAAGTACCATCCGCAAGTCGTTTTTCATGCGGCGGCTTATAAACATGTCCCATTGATGGAGTTGAATCCCTGTGAGGCCGTGTTGGTTAATGTATGTGGGACTTGCAATATGGCGGATTATTCCGTAAAATACGGGGTAGATCAGTTTGTCATGATCTCTACGGATAAGGCGGTGAATCCTACGAATGTGATGGGAGCCTCGAAGCGTTTGGCGGAAATCTATGTCCAGAGTTTGAGTGTGGCTATTCGAGACGGGAAATACGCGGGACGAACCCGATTCATTACTACCCGATTCGGGAATGTTTTGGGATCTAACGGGTCGGTGATTCCCCGGTTCAGGGAGCAAATCAGAAACGGGGGACCGGTGACGGTGACTCATCCGGATATTATTCGTTATTTCATGACGATACCGGAAGCTTGTCGATTGGTGTTAGAGGCAGGGACCATGGGTGACGGCGGTGAGATTTTTATATTTGAGATGGGAAAACCGGTGAAGATTGCGGATATGGCCCGGCGTATGATAGAATTGTCCGGGTTTGTTCCGGATAAAGAGATAAAAATCGTTTATACCGGTTTACGTCCCGGGGAAAAGTTATACGAGGAGTTGTTGAGTAATAAGGAGAATACGAGCCCCACGATGCACGATAAGATCCGTATTGCTAAAGTCAGAGAGTATGACTATGAGGAGATAAAAGAGGAGTTGAAGGAGATTTGTGAATTATCGTCGGCTGTGAATATTCCTGAAATGATTTGTAAAATGAAAATGATCGTACCGGAGTACATCAGCAAAAATTCGGAATTTGAGAAATTTGATAAAGTTCATGTTTAGTGTTTTTAAGGTATGGCGAATATATTGATAACAGGGGCTAACGGACAGTTAGGCTCGGAATTTCAGGAAAGAAAGTTTTCATTGTTAGACGAGGTGTTTTACACGGATGTAGAGGAGTTGGATATAACGGATTTAAAAGCAATATGTTCGTTCATCGAGGTGCATGAAATCGATACGATCATTAATTGTGCTGCCTATACTGCGGTAGATCGGGCCGAAGAAGAGGAGGAGAAAGCGGCTTTAATCAATCGGGATGCCGTCGCTAATTTGGCTAAGGCTGCCGCGAGATTGGACTGTTTATTGATACATATCTCCACGGATTATGTTTTTGACGGAATTCATGATCATCCTTACACGGAAAAAGAGGCAACGAATCCGCAGACTGTCTACGGGCGTACCAAGTTAGAAGGAGAACAGGCTATCAAACGTTCCGGTTGCATGCATATTATTATTCGTACCGCTTGGTTGTATTCGTCATTCGGGCATAATTTTGTCAAGACGATTTGTCGCCTCGCTAAAGAAAAAGAGGAGGTGAATGTGGTGGATGATCAATGGGGAACTCCGACTTACGCGGGAGATTTGGCTGATGCTATAATAAAGATGTTAGAGAATGATGAATTACCGGAACATGAAGGTATCTATCATTACACGAATGAGGGTAGTTGTTCTTGGTATGAATTTGCAAAGGAGATCGTTTCTTTATCCGGAGAGAGTTGTCGGGTAAATCCTATTTCTACGGATCAGTACCCGGTAAAGGCGAAACGTCCGGTCTATTCGGTATTGGATAAGGCAAAGATTAAGCGGGAATTCGAAATAGAGATTCCGGAATGGAAAGAAGCCTTGATCCGCTGTATGAACAAAGGATTCAAAGCATAGTATTTGGGCGGAGAAGAGTATTTGCCGGGGGAGAAAGGGGATTGCTTTCCGGGTATCGGAACGTTTGTGGGATTAGTAACGATATAAAGTATTGTATTAATCTTTATTTGTGAGATTTGGAAATAAAACATATCTTTGCAGGCGTTTCTTTAGAGGTTAAATGTGTTGATTATCAATAAAAAAGATATAATAGAATGATTGTAGTTTCAAATTTAGAGATTCAATTTGGAAAACGGGTTTTATTTCGGGATGTGAATTTAAAATTTACTCCGGGAAACTGTTACGGTGTGATTGGGGCGAATGGTGCGGGAAAATCGACTTTATTACGGATGTTAAGCGGGGATTTGGAACCCACGCGTGGAAACGTGATGTTCGGTCCGGGAGAACGGCTATCGGTATTGAAACAGGATCATCAAGCTTATAATGAGTGTACGGTATTGGATACGGTGATGCAGGGATATCTGGATTTATGGAATGTAATGAAGGAGAAGGATGCATTATACGCGAAGCCCGATTTTTCGGATGAGGATGGGGTCAGGGCTGCCGAATTGGAGGAGAGATTTGCGGAGATGGACGGTTGGAATGCAGAAAGTGATGCGGCATCTTTATTGAGTGGATTGGGAATAGAGGAGGAGTGGCATTATTCGTTAATGAAAGATTTGAGCGGTAAACAGAAAGTGCGGGTTTTGTTGGCTCAGGCGTTGTTCGGTAAGCCGGATAATTTATTGTTGGACGAACCGACGAATGATTTGGATATAGAGACTGTGATGTGGCTGGAAAATTATTTGTCCAATTACGAAAATACCGTATTAGTCGTATCGCATGACCGGCATTTCTTGGATGCCGTTAGTACTCATACGGTAGATATCGATTTCGGTAAGGTACAGCTATTTGCCGGTAATTATAGTTTTTGGTACGAGTCGAGTCAGTTGGCTTTACGTCAGGCCCAGGCTAAAAATAAAAAAGCGGAGGAGAAAAGGAAGGAGTTGTTGGAGTTCATTCAGCGATTTAGTGCTAATGTCGCTAAGTCAAAGCAAACGACGAGTAGGAAGAAGATGTTGGAAAAGTTGAATGTAGAGGAAATTCTTCCCTCTTCCCGGAAATATCCCGGTATAATTTTTACCCCGGAACGGGAAGTGGGAGATCGGATTCTCGATGTACGTGGCTTGAGTAAGCAGGTCGAGGGGAAGTGGTTGTTCAGGAACGTAGAGTTTACCGTGGATAAGGGGGATAAGATCGTATTCTGGTCGAAAGATCCCCGGGCAATGACGGCTTTATTGGAGATTATTACCGGAAATGATAAGCCTGATACAGGATCGTATATTTGGGGTGTAACGATTACCAATGCCTATTTACCGTTGGATAATTCGGCCTTTTTTCAAACGGATATGACATTGGTAGAGTGGTTGGGACAATATTCAATGGACACGAGCGAGACTTTTTTACGCGGTTTCTTAGGGAAAATGCTTTTTTCCGGAGAGGATATATATAAACGGGTGAAAGTATTATCGGGGGGAGAGAAGATGCGTTGTATGATTGCCCGCATGATGCTGACAAATGCAAACGTATTGGTATTGGATTCTCCCGCAAACCATTTGGATTTGGAATCTATTCAGGCATTTAATAATATGTTGGTTGCATTTAAAGGCGTTGTATTGATGAATTCGCACGATCATGAGTTCATTCAAACGGTTTGTAACCGGATTATCGAGTTGACACCTGACGGAATTATCGATAAACGTATGGATTTTGATGATTATATTACGAGTGATACTATAAAAGCACAAGCGGAGAAAATGTATAGATAGGGGCTATAAGGGGCTGTTGGGGTGTAAATGAAAATTTATAATTCCTAAATATGAAAAAATGAAAAAGATATTGATAACCGGGGGGGCAGGTTTTTTGGGTTCCCATCTATGCGAACGTTTGTTGGCAACAGGAGCGCGGATTACTTGTTTGGATAATTTTTTTACCGGTGCAAGGGAAAATATTGCCCATTTATTGGATCATCCTCGTTTCGAGTTGGTAAATCACGATATTGTATACCCGTATATTATAAAAGATGCGGATGAGATCTATAATTTGGCTTGCCCTGCTTCTCCCATTCATTATCAATATGACCCGATAAAAACATTGAAAACCTCCGTGATCGGGGCTGTTAATGTACTGGGAATGGCCAAACAGTCCAATGCCAAGGTTCTGCAAGCTTCTACGAGTGAGATATATGGAGATCCTATCGTGCATCCGCAACCTGAAGATTATTGGGGAAATGTAAATCCTATCGGGATTCGTTCCTGTTACGATGAAGGTAAACGGTGTGCTGAAACCTTGTTTATGGATTATCATCGGCAACTGATGATTCGGATAAAAATTGTACGTATTTTTAATACTTATGGGCCTCGTATGTCAATAAACGACGGACGTGTAGTATCTAATTTTATTGTTAACGCCTTACGCGGGGAGGATATAGAAATATATGGAGATGGTTCGCAAACCCGTAGTTTTCAATACGTGGATGATTTGGTCGAAGGTATGATCCGTACCATGCAAACGGACGATAGTTTTACAGGACCCGTGAATATAGGTAATCCGAATGAATTCACCATCTTGGAATTGGCTCATCAGATTTTAGAGCTCACCGGGTCTAAATCAAAAATCGTATTTAAGCCGTTGCCTTCGGATGATCCGAAACAGAGAAAACCGGATATTACTATGGCAGAAAAAGTATTGGATTGGAAACCGGCTATTCCGTTACGAGAGGGGTTATTACGAACGATTGATTATTTCCGGAAAATGTAAAATTCAGTGGCCGAATGAGGTATTTTTAATTATGGAATTGTTCGGTAGTGCCGTGGAACACGTGTAGGTTCGAGGCTTTATTGTTTTCTTTTGGCCTTTTCCCAGGCTCCAGTCCCTTTGTGTTTCTGTAAATAGAAGAAGGCTTTTATTACATTCAGATTCATGAATACGAAGTAATAAGGAATGAATAAAATTTTTACTTTGATGTGTCGTCGTTGCAGAATACTTCCTCCAGTTGCCATAAGATAAAATAGAGATTGAAGGACGAGCAGGATCATGTAGCCTGTTTGTTCCGGCCTTAGACTGACGAGTAGAATATTTAAAGGAAACAGAAGAAAGAGAAGTACGGGTGTGATCGACCATCTCAAGACCCTGTGGGAGATGTATTGAAAGCTTAATATGCCGTGACGGAAGATATTCAACAAGGGGAGTAGCCTCCATATAGCTTGCAGTCCGCCGGCGGCAATACGTACTTTTCTTTTTTGTTCGTTCCCGATATCGGCGGAGGCGGATTCTATGGCGTATGCCGCATCTCTGTAAGCGATTTTATAGCCTTGAGAGGCAATGCTCATGGATAGGACGAAGTCGTCTAATAGCGTATCTTCCGGCATGGTTTTGAAAAGTGAAGTACGGATGGCGAAAAGTTCTCCTGCAGCTCCTACTGTTGAATACAGGCGGGAATCCCACGATTTCAGTTTGGATTCGTATCGCCAATAAAAACCTTCTCCTCCTGCGGCAGCGTTATCTTTATCTTCGACAACAATTCGCTTTTCTCCGGCGACGCAACCCACAACGGGATCGGAAAACGGGGTTAGGATCTCCCGGATCGCTTCTTGGTTTAACATGGTATTGGCATCTGTAAATACAGTGAAAGGGGTATGTATATATTGCATTCCCCGGTTAAGGGCAGCTGTTTTTCCTTTTCTTTCGGGGACGTGCAAGACTGTGATCTCCGGATATTCAGCTAATTTTAGATTCGTGTTATCGGTACTTCCATCCGTGACCCATACGATGTTTAGTTTACCTTTCGGATAATTGAGCCGGTTACAGTTTTCCATTTTCAAATCCACTATATCCTCCTCGTTATAGGCGGCAATTAGGAGGGTTGCCGTCGGGGGCGGTTTTTGCAGGTATAACGGTTGAACAGGGTGTCGTTTTTCTTTTATTTTGACGAGTAAATAGAGAAGGAGGCCGTAGCCTATGTAGGTATAGAGAACGATAATGGCGGCTATCCAGAAAAAATAGTCTATTCCGAGCATCTTATTTTAAATATTTTTCGAGGGTTTCTTTTAAGAGTAACGAGGATATCGGTTTGGTCAAAAAATCATTGCATCCGGCTTCCAACGTCCGGGTACGATCATCGTTAAAAGCAAAAGCTGTTAAAGCGATGATTGGAATGTCTTTGGATTTTTCCCGAATAATACGGGTCGCTTCCAAACCGTCCATTTCCGGCATTTTAATATCCATGAGGATGAGATCCGGTTTCTCTTCATTAAACAATTTAATCGCTTCAATACCATTCCAGGCGTGTAATAGTTTATATTTTTTACCTATCAGGACTTTTAGAAGCAAGAAATTACTTTCTACGTCTTCTGCGATTAGAATCGTGTATTGTGTGTCCATCTCTTCTTTTACGTTGATTCGATTTACAGGTTCTTCCGTGCTTTTTAATGGAGTCGAACGATAAGGAATCGTAAACCTGAATGTAGTGCCTTTATTTAATTCCGATTCAACGGAGATTTCCCCTTTCATTTTTTGGACGATCATTTTGCAGATGGCAAGACCGAGTCCCGTACCTTGAGAAAAGGAGTTGAGCTTGGTAAAACGGCTGAAAATATCATTTAATTTTTCGCGTGGGATACCGCATCCCGTGTCTATCACATAAAATTCTATTTTTTCTCCTAACAAATGATATCCGAAACGGATGTACCCCTTGGACGTGAATTTTATAGCATTGGTAATTAAATTGGAAAGGACTTGTGCCAGTCTGTTTCCATCGATCTGTATGATTAACTCCGCGGGGAGGTCCAATAACAGCGTTACGTTTTTTGCCGTACGATGTTGATACATCTGCAAAATCTTTTGGCATAATTCGCTGATATCAGTCGGTTTATCGTAAAACTCCAGGGTTCCGGCTTCGATCTTGGATAAATCGAGTATGTCGTTGACGAGTTGGATGAGTAATTCCGAGTTATTCTCTACGATTTCCATGTAGTTCCGTTTCTCTTCCTGATCCGGAAGATCGCAGATCAACCGGGAAAAACCGATGATGGCGTTAAGCGGAGTTCTGATCTCGTGACTCATGTTTGATAGAAAAGTCGATTTCAACCGATCCGATTGTTCTGCTTTTAGCCGGGCTTTGATGAGTTCTTGCTCAGAATTTTTCATATCCGTGATATCCCATGAAATTCCCACTAAAAAAGTAGGCTCTCCTTTATCGTCCCGGATTAGGGTTTTTAATGTTTTGACGGTACGTAATTCTCCTGACTTGTTTTGGTAAGTTTCGATGAATTCGATATCCTTGCCCGTACTTAATAAACGAAGATCGTCGTTTCTAAAATGTTCAGCATCCTTTTCATTGGGAAATATTTCAAAATCGGTTTTACCGATAACGCAGTCGGTCGGAATATGTGAATGTATTTCAAACGCTTTATTCCAATACAGGTAACGGAGGTCTTTGGTATCCTTAACAAAGAGATAGACCGGAATATTATCTAAGACGGAATTAAACAGACTGTTTAATTCTTTAATCTTATTCTCGTGTCGTATGGTTGAAGAGATATCCCTGCAAAATACCCATATTTTTTCTTCTCCCTGGTAATTTATGATTCTGGAGACTATTTCTACGGGTCTACTGCTTCCGTCCGGGTATTTATGCCTGGAAATATACCTGCATCCTGTTGAGTTCTCCCTGAAGAATTTTAATTTTTCAGGCCAATTCTTCTGAGTTATTTCCAAATGAAAATCCCAAATAAAATAGGTAGAGATCGGTTTATTTAAATTGTAACTTATCTTGGTTTGATCGTTGGCATAATAAAGAGATCCGTCGGTTCTGAGTGCGTATATCTCTTCATTAGACGAATTCATGGCTTGAATGATCTCCTCTGTTTCTTCAGGAGAAGGGGGATAATCTTTCTCCGAAGAGGTTTTCTGTTGAATAGGGTCCGTACGAGGTAAATCATTTTCCATTTCCGAATAATTATAGGTAAGCAAAGATAATATTATTTTACTAATTCGATCCCTGTAACAACAGGATTATGATCACTCCAGGGGAGGGAGGGAGAGCGATAGGAAGTCCCGTGAATTTCAGGAGAATATAATACATAGTCTATCCTGAATAATTTGCAAAGATTACGGTAAGTATATCCGTATCCGTTTCCGCTTGTCATAAAGCTGTCTTTCAGTTTCCCTCTGATTTTACGATAGACGTAAGAAGTGGGAGGATCATTAAAATCTCCGCATACGATAGTCGGAAACCGGGTAGTATCGATGATGGATCGCAATAATTCCGCTTGTTGAGCCCGTATCTCTAAATTATTTTTTAACGTCATAATGATTTCTTTTACCGCCTTTTTCCCGCCTGTCGGAGTGTCCTTCAAAAGTTGTTGGCGTAATTGTTTCTCTTTTTGGCTGAAATTGGTCGTTTGCATATGTACGTTGAAAATGCGAATCGTATCTTGCCCGATCTTTATGTCTGCCCACATGGCATTATTTGTCGGGGAATCAAAGCTTATATTTTGGGAGGAGATGATGGGGTAGCGACTCAATATGGCAATTCCGTAATTGGAAGTATGGGTTTGGTGCGACCAGCTTTTAGCCGAATAAGGTAAACTTAAAAAACGGGAAGTCGGAGAGATTGCGTTTTCTTGATTGGACTCACCGTATTCTTGCAAACAGAGAATATCCACGTTATTCGATTCCGAGAAATTCACGATATCGGGAATGGAGGTATGATTGGATTCTAAGTTCTTAAAATTTAAAATGTTGTAGGTCGCGATGCGAATCTTATCGTTCTCGGGGTTAGAAGAGGGTGAAAATTGGAATAAGGATAAAAGATAAGGGATATTTGACAGGATCGCTGCGATGGGAACGGAAATCCACCTCTTTTTTTTAATCGCCCAATATATACAAAGCAGGAGGTTCATAGTTAATGTGACAGGAAGGAGTAAGCCGAGAATAGCGATGGCCCAGAAGGTTTCCGGATGAACATAAACGGCCAATGCTCCCGTAATACTACTTAGTGCGATGAACAACGTAATTGGAATCATTAATAAAGAAAGCATGAATCGAAGTGCTGCCATAATTTTTATTTGATAAGATTTGAATCTTCGTCTTTGTAATCTGTTTTGGTGGTAAAATAACTTTTCATACCTGAAAGGTATTTGATGATTCGTGTTTTAAAGCTGTTGAAAAAGGAGCCGTCCGCACTTACCGTTCCGTATCCTGTTACAGCCCGTGCTTTTCTTTTTCGAACAAAAGCGATTTTTCCGAATTTCTTTAACCCCAAAGCCATAGATCCGTCTTCGCCCCGGATGATGTCGACACGGTAGCCGACTTTTTTCCCGTATTCGACCTTGTAGGCGAACACCAATCCCCGGACACTTAGTTCCGGTCTTTTGAAAGATTGTAAAAAGAGATGGGTATCTCTCATGAATTCATATATTTTGAGACCTAACCACGGGTGATCTTTATCTGGAATATAACTCCAGAGAGAAGATACGGCAACAACCCCCGGTTGTTCTAATTTTTGGATAAGGGTCTCCACGTAGCGGGGAGGGTACATGGTGTCGGAATCGATGCAGATGTAATATTTACCTCGGACTTGTTCCAAACCACATCGGCGGGCATATCCGCAACTTTTTCGTGTTTCGTTGTAATAAGGAATACCGGAAGCTTTATAAATATCCGCCGTACGATCCGTAGAGCTATTGTCCACTCCTATGATCTCCATAGGATAACGGCAAAGGGAATCGCTAAGGGACCAAAGGCAGGCAGCCAAATGTTTTTCTTCGTTATGAGCAATGACGACAACGGATACTAATGGTTGTTCCGATTGATTGATACGTTGTAGTTTCTCCCTTATTTCTTGTAGTGTTTGGGGGGGAATTTCATCATAGGTTTTATTGTAAACGGATAGATATTTTGAATACCAAGACATAGTTGCTGATTTTTGTTTATATTTTTCGAGGTAATATTTGTTCAAAAAGATGTTTCCATTGCTCGGCAATGTGTTCTATTTTGAATCTTTCCACGTGTATACGTGCGGCTTTTCCCATTCTTTTTCTTTCCTCGTTCCCTTCGATTAAATAACATATTTTTTCTGCTAATTGTTTTATATTGCCGTCTTCTGCAAGGAGGCCGTCTTGTCCATCCTGAATAATATCCCGGGGGCCGCAGGGGCAGGTAAATGAAACGGGGGGAACACCGCAAGCCATGGCCTCGATAATGACCATACCGAATCCTTCAAAACGGGAACTCAAGACAAATATAGAGCTTTCGCAATATTTATCAACGATGTCAGTGACGGAGTGTTCTAAAATACATGATTTTTCCAATTGTAATTGATGTATCTGGGCCTCTAATTGAGAGCGCATGCCGTCGCCGTATATTTTTAATGTCCAATCCGGATGTTTGGGGGCCACGTATTGCCAGGCATCGATCAGGCGGTCGAATCCTTTTTGCGGTACGTACCTTCCGACGGCTATGACCTGTTTCGGCTCCAAAGAAGAAGTTTTGTCGGGAAAAAAAGAGAGCGGGTTATAAATTACCTCGACGTTGTCCAATTCCTTCCAATATCCTTTGTCTTCGTGACTAAGAACAATAAATTTCTTTAATCTCTTCAATTGCCGTATCAGTTGATTCATCCAGAATTTGGCTATTATTTGTTGCAACCAATGCGGTAACTTTTCGTTGCTGAAATCCCGGTAATTGGAACGGTTAAAATGGATTTCACCCAGTTTTATACTACCGTCCGGTATGGAGTTGATAAAATTGATCTCTCTCCGTAACATGGATATGGTGATATCCGGACGAATGTTGCAAAGGATCTCCTTCAAACGTTTTTTGTATAGTCGTTGTTTTTTCCGGTATCCGACAATTCGTTTATGGAGGGGTTGACCGTAAAGGTGATCGAAGTTTATATCCAATTGTATTAGTTTCACTTTCGGAGAAAGCGGATAGTAAGGAGCCTTTTCTTTCCCGTCAGTGATGATGATATAGATTTCATAGTTAAAGACTTCTGTGAAATAGTTCGCCTTCAAGGTAAGAACCCGTTCCATGCCGCTCGGGTAATAGAGAGAGGGGATACAATAAGCTATTTTAAGATTCATGGTTCAGTTTTGCTTGAGGTTACGACATCGGTTATTTTTTGCATTTGCTGTGTCCACGAAAGAGCCGGTTCGATGGAATTCCGAATTTCTGCCGGTATAAAGGGGTGCGTTTGCCAGAAGTCGACAAGAGATTGGATATTTATAGGCGAATCGTCGGCCGGGGCTTTCATGATATAGGGCATACGATCGAAGTCTTCATCTGTTTCGGAATAGACGAATGGAATTCCCCGGGCGGCGTATTCTCTGTTTTTTAAAGTTTTGATCTTTGAAATTTGACTACGATGCCTGGCTAAACTGGCAACTCCCATGTCTGTTTGTTCGAATATATTGTCTAATTCTTCCCCGAATACGGGGCCGTGGAAAAATATTTTTTCTTCCAAATGATGGTCCGTGACCATTTGATGGAGTTCGTTTAAAATATCCGGCATTCCTCCTCCGACCAGATGGAGATACACGTCCGTATCGTGCGGTTGTTTATAATATTCTATCATGCCGGCCACGATACGGTCGTAGCCATGCCAGCGATGCATGTCTGCCACCCCCGTCAGATGAAACTCTCGGAGTGAATAGTCGTTTTGTGTTTTTAATTTTATCCGGCTGAAATCGATTCCATTGGAGATGTTGATCGTGGGAACATGCCAGATGGAGGTATAGCCGGAAAATGTCACGATCCGAAAAAGTTGTTTAGCCATGGATGTCCGGAAAAATTTATCCGCGTACAACATTAGTTTTTCTTTTAAAGCCAGACCGTTATACTCTTGATCATAGGGATAGGTAGGAATTTCTGCGACAGTTTTAATTCCTTTTTTACGTAATTTTTTTAGAAAGCGGATCAGGAACGGATTGGCGTTATGATCGTATCGCATATAAACGAAACGGATGTCATTGTCCAGTATATACCGGTACAGGTGGCTATATGCCGTTCGTTTTTTTATTTTGGCGATCCATCCTTTCCCGTAGTTATCTATTATTGTTTCTTCGACCCGTCGGATGTGATTGCCCTCCGCATCCGAGTCCAAATAACAAAACCGGACATCCCATCCGCAGGCTTTCAACGCGTCTTTTTGATAAAATATTTTTTTACTGATGCCGTTATATTCGGCAAAGCCATGAAAAATTAAAAAAAGCATTTTCATAGGAATCGTGTTTCTACCGTTATCTGTAAATGTACGCATCGTTTGTGCTGGGGGCTTTATACCATTCCAAATAATTTGTACCTCCTGATTTTACCCATTTTTCGAAATCCGGGTATGCTTTTAGTATCGAGATCGCTTCGGACGGATAACGGAAAGAACGGGGTACCAGCAAGCCCCACATCAAACCGTCCGTACTTTCTTCTATGGGACGACTGATATTGCTCAGAGCCGTATGTTTGAAACGTCTGATTCTGACTGCCTACCCCTTTGGCCAATAGGATCGCCTTCTCTTTTTCGAATACTGGGTTCTCGTCAAATATTTCGATGGTATAAAAATATTTGTTGTTATGGGTGTCATAAGGGAGGACTGTCACATCCAGGGTCGAAATATTCGACCAATCGAAATTTTTAGGGATATTTTGAATGATGTAATTTTTTTCAAAATATTCCGGGTCAAAATAATCTTTCTGACATCCGATTAATATAGCGATAAAAAATATGACCGACAGTACCTTTTGGAGTATTTTCTCTCTCATAACCTTGTTTATTTAGAGTATTATTAAAGACTAAATATATGCCAAGTAGAATAAATTTAACAAAATATCTACTATACAAATATACATAAATTGGGCGGTAAATAAATGTTTTAATAGGGTAAACTTATTTTGAATCAAATTATTCGGTGTATTTTTTCAATAAATATCCAGCATATTGGATAAAAAAGAGCCGGTAATTTAAAACTAAAAAATAGTATCCGGTATCGTTTATTGTTCAGTCGTTTTTTTATCAAACCGGACGTATGGGCTAATTGGAATAATTGGGAATCGTGCAAGGACTCTATTATTTTTCTTTTTTCCCGGTAGGTGACATATCGGCAATTGGCTGCAAGCGGTAGGAGTTGCCGGATATGTTCCAGTACGATTATTGTCCCGTATTCGCGGGCCAAAGGATCGGGGTGGTTCATAACGTAATGAGTACAGTCCGTTATTAATTCTGCGCGTTGCAGCAGGAGAGAACGGGTGATGGAGTAACGTTCTGCATCCGAGTTGGAAGTGGATCCTTCCCGGATTAGATAGTAATAGGTGATTTTTTCCAAAGCGACCACAAACCGGGCATTCATGCACTCTTGAATAAAGAAATAACGGTCTTCGAGTATTCGATGTTCTTTATTGCGAATGTGAAATTCATTCAAAAAACTGATCTTGAATAGTTTGTTCCACGTGGCGAGCCCCATTAATGTATCGGGATTAACATAGAAGTTCATTACCTCTTCGGGGGAGACCAATACGGAGAATTGACGTTTGTGAAAGGGATAACGCTTTTCTCCGGAAGGCATGACATAGGCTGTATTCCCGGCTATGATATCCGCCTGAGGATATTCCATAGCCTTCTGGTATAGTGTTTCGACACAATCGGAAGAGAGTTGGTCGTCACTATCCATAAACAGGATGTATTCTCCCCGGGCTTCTTCTATGGCCCGGTTGCGGGCTGATCCAGGCCCTTGATTTCTTTCTTGGTCTATGATCCTTACCTTTTCCCTTTGGGGATGGGTACGGAGTATTTCTCTGACGATATCGAGACTACCGTCGTTTCCTTTATCATCTAACAAAAGGATTTCCAAACCGTCGAAATCTTGATTAAGAGCTGAGAGCAGGGCTTCTTTTATATAGAGGGCCACGTTATAAACAGGCATGGCTAAAGTTACTTTGTAGGTCATGGGATCAAGATTTTTTAGTGATAAACAGTCTCAGCATGCTTTTAACGGAAACAAGGCGGGGATAGGAAAAAAGGAATCTGCCAAGGGTACGGAATTTCTCTTTTACCGTCATTTCCCTCCCTCTATAGACGGTTGCGTTTAACATGATAGAGATAAACCGGCGGACGGTTTTTTTTATCTCGTTGTTTTTGTCTTCACTGAACTCCAATAATTTTGAAGAAACAATAAAGTAGCATTTCATATTTTGATATGAGAATCTTCGGGTCATGATGGAATTTGCCCTTATCCTCCTTTTGAAAAATGGTTTTGCGATAAATCCTATCCGGTCGGCCGACATGTAAAGTTGGGCGGTAAATAGTTGGTCTTCATGAATGATTCCGGGTAGGAATATCAGTTTTATACGTTCTAAAAATGAGCGTCGGATAAAGCTCAGGCAGGCTGACGATTGAAACCGGAAGGTATCCAATTGCAAATTCAGCATTTCGACCCCGTTGTAGATGCGATCTTCCAAACCTTGTGTCCGAGAATACTTATTGTCTAAACGTATATGGTCGTCATCTGAAAAAGTATCCGCATCGAAAAATAGAAAATCCAATCGAAGAGTCTGGCATTTGGAATAACACTCCTCTAAGGTCGTTGCTTCTAATAGATCATCACTGTCCATAAAATAGATATATTCTCCTTTTGCCATAGCCAGGCCTTGGTTGCGCGTGGCGGATAATCCTTTGTTTTCTTGTGAAAATAGGATGATACGATTATCGGATGCAGCTAAGTCCTGCATGATCCGTAAACTTCTGTCGGTGGAACCGTCATTGATGAGAAGAATTTCAATCTCGTATAGTGTTTGCCGGAGGATGGAATCGACAGTCGCTTTGAGGTAAGCTTCCGTGTTGTATATGGGTATAATGATACTGACTTTAGGCTGTTCCATGTTGCCATTTTATTTTAATGCATTTTGTAAAAATAAGGCTGATTCCTGTTGTAACCGGGCTAAACGCTGTGTTGCCCGGGTAAAATCGATGGGCATGGTGTCCGGTTGGCTTGTCGATTTTACGTAACGTTCCGAGAGTTCCACATCTTGAAGTAACGAGCGGATACGCGTGCTTATGGAGTGGATCTCCAAGGCATAAAAATTTCTTTGATACAGGAGGGAAAATACGGTTCCGTGAAAAGAGGTCGTTACCACGAAATCGGCATGTTTAAACCAGCCGATAAATTCTTCCGGAGAGGCACAGTTGTATACTCCCGGACGATTCGTTAAAACGGGAGTAGATACCAATTGTATGACCTTTCCCCCGATTCGGTCTGCTAATTTTTGGGCAAAAGAGAGAGTTTCCGGCATAATCCTTACCTGGTATACGAGTACGTATTTGCCTTGAAAATCCGGTTTTACGGCAATATTGTCGAATGTTTCTCTTGTACATAGGATGGTCGGATCCGCTACGGTTTGAATCTTTTGCTCAACGAGAGGTTGTAACAGGGCGTTTAATTTTGACTCTCGTACACCGATCGCGTGCATTTGAAATAAGGACTTGCCGAGGTATTCTTTCTCTTCGTCGTTCAGGGTTGATGTCTCCATGCTGGCCGCATAAGCGATTTTTCGTGCCTCCGGACGAGAAGAGAACAAACCGAAATAAACATCGTCGAATCCTTTGGTTATTTTCGGATTCCAGATCTGATCGCTACCGAAAATGTAGGCATCGAAATCTTTCGGAATCTCTTCTTTATGGTAAACGGTTGGAGTAGAGAGGGCTAACTTAGAACGAATAAAAGAGTCAAAAGCTTTGTAACGCTTTGTCCTGGCCGGAAGAGTCAATAACTCGATGGCCGCTCCTTTGAGCAAATAGTAGACATGAACCTTAGTCGTCAAAAATTTTTTGAAGGCGAAGATTTTGTAATTGGCTTCAAGAAAAGGCGGGTTGTAATCGATAATTTTCACGTCGTGTCCGGCTTTACGCAAATATTCCTGCAAAGCGAAAGCTTGCAGGACAGCTCCGTAGTTATGCGCTCGATGAAAAGTTAATATCCCTATTTTCATATGACTTCCTTTTTTTCGTTTGTGAATCGGTTCATCCGGGCGGCAGTTTCCTGACACTTTTTACCCGTTCGGGATGAAAAATAATTAGCGATGAAGCTAATGATTTTCAGGCTGAACTTGTCAAAGGCAAACGGTACCGGATGGGAAAAAATCTTCCGTTGCAGCTTGGCCGGGAGAAGTAGACGGATAAGCTTTGAAAACATCCTTGCCGGATGGTATTGTAAATAATTTTTTCCGGTGAATATACGAGGGTTGTAAGGTAAACATTTTTCCCAGTTTACGGGATTGGATTCGATATTTCCGGATTCTTGCAATTCTTCAAAAGCTGATGTTCCCTTGGCGTTATTGGTGATAAAAAGGGATATCCCCTTCTCTGTTTCTTCCGGCCATTCGTCACTTCCCCAATAATCACCCAATGTAATATCCGCTGTTCTCGGTAGGATTGAAAACGGACAGTTATAGCAACTGGGGCGCAAGGTCAATCCCCCGAAAAAGAAACGGGCGAAAATATCTTCTTGTTGCCGTATTTTGCGGGGATCGCCGTGTATGGAAAGGGTGGTTGTCCCGTAAGATTTCATACCCTGTGTTTTGTCTCGAAAACTAATGATGTGATCGGCTTGGAAATGGCCTAAATGATCTTGCAAGACGAGTTCCGATTCTACTCCGTTGCATACGATCTCGGCTGTAAGTAAATTTTCAATATTGTCTTTTTTCAGGAATTGAAAGAGTCCGGCGATTTGACAAGGAGTTCCGGAAAAAAGTACTTTCTCGTTTCGGAATAAGAGCTTACGAGTCTCTTTGTATATGTTTATGGTATCGCTTTGGATGTATTTGGAATTTTGTAATTGAGATAAATCATCGACGTGATGAATGAATTTATGAAAGACCCGGTTGTTTTCCAAGACAGCTCCTGCCACGTGACCTCCGGTTGCAAGAAAATAGCGGGCTAATTCAGCAAAAGCTCCTCCGCTGGCACTCTGAAATCTGATGTTTTGATTCAGGGACCAGACGGCGTATACTTTCGCATCAGTCTCCTTGTTCGAAGTCTTGAAAGTCAGATTCGGACAAACTTTCTCGCATAATTTGCAATTTATGCAGGTGGCGTGATGAACGGCGATGTGAAAAAAGCCGTTCTCCCGTTTCATTGAAAGGGCTTGCACCGGGCAACAATCTATACAAGCGAGACAGCCGCTACAGTTTTTATGAGAAGGTAGATCAGGCATTTTTCTTCAATTTAGACCGGACGAGTTGTACAAGATTTATTCCCATCCGGGTTGTTAATGTTTTATGTGTCCAATAAAGATCGATGGCGAGCACTAACGAGCTGATTCCATAGAAAATCCATGGATCTGTTATGAGATAGTTTAAAAGGGCTACGATACAAATAAAAATAAACAGGATGCCCGTGATTCGTAATAAAAAGGCAGAAGGACGGTAACCGACTAATTTGGCGCAGGTAATCCCCCCGACGAAGATATAGAGCAGGTAGGCTATGAAATAATTTATTCCCAATCCATCCAGTCCGAACCATTTGATACATCCAATCAGTAATAGGTATTCCGATATGAAAAAAAGCGATTGGATGATTACGTATAGCAATCCTTTCCCTTTGGCCGTAATAACGTAGCCGAAGGAAAAACCGAAAACCCGGAAGAGTACCCCGATCAATTGCCAGCGGATGATAGACGTTCCTGTTTCGAATTCTTTGGAATAAAATAGGTTGAGTATGACAGGTGCAAAAACGAAGCTTGCTAAGATTCCGATACCGGCTATCAGTACGCCCAATTCGATCTGTTCGTTGATACAGTCGGAGACTTTTGCATTATTTTGAATGTAAGTCATAATCCGGGGCATAAAGTCAACTCCCATTGCCGACAGGATCATACCCACGTACATGTTGGACAACGTCCAACAGGATTGGTATAAACCGACCACTTCTATTCCCATGGCATCTTTCAGATAAATTCTGGAAAAGTAGGTCATCAAGTTCGCCACGGCTGCAGCCACGGACAGACTGATACCGATACCTAACAGACCTTTCAGTTCCGTTCTCGCCTCGGCAAAAGAGAGGCGGGTCGGTTTCAAATGCAATTTTTTTAAGTAGTAACCGGTACTGAGAAGCATGGTTAAAGCGACCAGGGCTATGCTTGCCGGAATAGCCGCATCTCCCCAAATCAAGATAAGAATGATGGTCGATAATGAACCGAAAACGGCCCCTATTATTTGGCAGATAGCCATACTCCTGATTTGTTTCAGTCCGTTTAAAACGGCTATTTGTCCGTTGGAAACACCATTGAATAATACGACTGAAGAGACAATGCATACTCCCCAATAATAATCTGTCGTGTTGAATAATTTAAAACTGATGGTTCTGGAAAAGATACAGATAAATAGTGCCCCTAAAAAAGAGGTGATCAGAATCGACAGGTGCAGTACGGTATAAGTCTTGGAGACTTGTTGGCTGTCATTTTGTACATTCGATTTGGCGATCTGACGAACTCCGCTTTGGTTCAGTCCCAAACTGGATACGGTAGAGACCAAATCCGTCACACTATTGTATAACCCGTAATAACCAAAACCGGCAGAACCGAGAACCATGGCGATGATTTTGGCACGTATGATTCCGAAAAACATCATGATTATTTTTACTGCACCGATGATTCCCGTTGTTTTAGCTATGTTTGAATAGGTTGACATGATAGGTTGTTGAAAGGTCGATTATTTATTGTATTTTACCCACTCTTTTTTTACGAAATCATATTGTTTTATAATTCTTCCCGGATTGCCCGCGCACACGGAATAAGGGGGGACGGAACGGTTTACGATGGTTCCCGCCGCGACGATAGCATGTTTGCCGATCGTGACTCCGGCCAGAATAACGGCGTTCGCTCCGATCCAGACGTCATCTTCTATATGAATAGGAGCGGTCGATACCCCTTGGTCGATAATCGGCAGGTCCGGATCGAGGTAATTGTGGTTCAGGCCGGAAACGGTGATGTTTTGGGCGAGATTAACCTTGTCTCCTATGAAAACGGGACCGATAATCGTGTTGCCTAATCCGATGCGGCTATGGTTGCCGATACGGATTTCCCCTACCATATTGTTTAAAGTGGAAAAGCTTTCTATAACGGACCTTTTGCCTAAAGTGAACGGGTTGAAAGGTACCAGATCCTTTCGTACATTACGGTAGATGATGGCCCCTTTTTTCCGTTTTAAATAGAAAGGTTGTAAAAGACGTAGCCAATGCCGCGGCCGGGTCTTTACCGGATGAACCATCCATGTCAGAATGAACTGCTTTAATCGGGGATTTTGTTTTATTCGTTCTTTTAATTGGGTTATGTTCATAACGGTAATTTTTAGTTGGACGGGATGGTTAATATTCTTGTAATCTGCTTTTCCGCGTTGGTTCTTACCCGGAATTCGACTCTTCGGGAAGCTTCTTTGTCTTCCAGGCCGTTTTTCATGATCAGTTTACTGGACGATAAGCCGTTCGTTGTGATTTTCGGGAGAATCAGGGCTAATTGTTCGTTGTTTTGCTGGTGTTCCAATAAGTAGGCCAATACGTTTCGTGTCCTATCCTGGGATAATTCCATGTTTTTCAGATAAATTTCATCTTTGGACAGATTTTCTGCCCATTCGCTCGAAGTATGACCTTCTATCCTGATTTCTTCGACATCGTCACGGTATTTATCAGATGTCAATATTTTCAGGTAACGAGGAAAAAAATCATTAAGTATCACCTTGAATTCCTCTTTGAGGGTTGCGCTTCCCCGGTTGAAGAATATGATAGGTTCTTCGAAGCGGACGGATAGAGTCGATTGATCTAAAACGGCATTCCATTTTTTCAAATCATCTTTAAACTCGCTTTCCAGGTCTTTGTATAATTCGTATTGAAGTTGATTGTAAGAGACGGCAATTTTTTCAATCCTGTTTTTTTCGTGAGTGATTTTAATGATATAGATAACAGAGATAAAGATATATATCAGCATTAGAACCGACATTAAATCTGCGATGGAAAACCAATGATTATCTTCGTTTTGTCCGTTAAAAATGCTCATAACGATTATTTTGGGGGTTCTTGTTCGGAATGCTGTTGCTTGAGGATGGCATTGTGATCCTGTGTCAGTTTTCTAACAATAGCTAATAATGTTTGTGAGAACTCCTGCATGGAATCCAATTTGGTTACGAATCTTTCTTCCACATTATTCATCTGTTCTTGCAGAAGTTCTTTGGTATTGTTGATCATCAGATCCAGTTTCTTGCAGGAAGCGTTCAAATTAATGATTTCAGAGTCCAATACGGATTGTTGTTTATTAATATTTTCATAATCCGTATGGTGTGTTTTATTCGTGTTCTCTCCCCATTTTTCGATAGCCGTCCCGATCGCTTTTAGAGAGTCGGATAATTTTTGGTTGATGTGACTCAGCTCATCGGTTCGTTCAATTTGTTGTTTATGAGATTCGATAAGCGTCGTGTTCAATTTATTGAATAGATTGTCGATCGTTTCGGAGGAGGTTGCCGTACCTATTTTTTGTTCTATGTTAGATAGTAATTCCACTATGCGATCCTCTTTGGAAGGAGAGGACCGGTCAATGTTTTTCGTTGTACGGATACCATAGAATGCCGGAAATACTTTCAGAACGATAGAGGTCAACATTCCCGCGACAGAACTGTAAAAAGTCGTTTTAATACGGTTCAACAGTTGTGGGAGGGCTGCTTCGATATCATTTACATCGAAATTAAACAGGGCCCAGATAATACCGCAGAAGGTACAAAATAATCCCAATGAGACGACGGTAGAGGTGAGCGTATTCCTATTGAACCAAATTTTACCGAGATAAGGGAATAGAAATAGGACCAAAGATATAAGTATGAATGTATAGCTGTTCATAAAGGTAATGATTTATAAATTTCCAATAGTTTTCGGGCTGTATTTTCCCATGAGAATGATTTTACCCGTTCCAGCCCGTAAGTAACTTGTTTGTCATAAAATATATTGTCCTCTTCCAAGACAAGTAGTTTATCGGCAATCTCGTTTTCTTCAAACGGATCTACTAAGATAGCATTTTTTCCTGCAATTTCAGGCATAGCGGTTATGGAAGAGGTAATGACCGGAGTTCCGCAAGCCATTGCTTCCAGGATAGGTATTCCGAAGCTTTCTCGTAATGACGTGTATAGAAAAGCGAATGCTCCGCTGTAGATGGCCGGTAGATCCGTGTTGGGGATATAACCGGGGTAGCGTAGTAACGGTTTTAGGTATTCCATTTTTTCTTCTTTCAGAATCGCATCGATAATGGGTTCTTTTAAATCGGCGATGACCAAAGGAATAGGATGTTTGGAGCGTTTAGCGTATATCCCGTAAGCCTTTAGGGTACGATTGGTGTTTTTCTTCGGGTCTGTGTTTCCTAAAAAGAGAATGTATTTATCCGTATCGAAGTATTTTTTCGTGACTTCTTCCGGTTGATCGATGGGATGAAAATGTTTGCTATAACCGTTATGAACAGTCGTTACTTGTTCCGGTTCAAGATGCAAGGCCTCTTGAATGCGCTTACGTTCGAAATTCGAGACGGTAATGATTTTTAGGCAGGAAGGTAAAACGCGAGGGACGACAAAACGGCGGTAATACCATCCCATGTTTTGATAGATGGAACGATTGTTGTGTTGTCTTTTTTCCAGAAAAATAATGTCATGTAAGGTTAAAACGAGCGGAACCGAACAACGGATTGGTGCTGTATTGCTGGTACAATGCAACAGGTCGGGTTTTATCTTTTTTAGCGCACGGGGTAGTGCTATTTGTTCCCAGAGGGGATAGGTGGGGCATTTGATTTCCACGATATGCATGTTGGAGCTATGGGATAGGCAACGATCTTCTCCCGGTGCGACAAGGATGAAGTATTCGTTTTCCTTATCAAGTTTTTGTAACTCCCGGATAGTTTCCAAGGCTACAAAGTCCATTCCATGTTTATTTGTTCTGAATATGCGTTGAGCTTCTATCGCGATTTTCATACCCCTTTGTTTTAATTTTATTCTCGTGAATTATCTATTTTACTTCTCCGTGTGCCGTATGGATGAATTTTTTGTTTACCCCTTTCATGCGAAATAGATTGAGGAACATCATGATGAATAGCAAGGGGATTTTACGGATGGCTTTTTTAAAGCGATCATCGACAAGATAATCCGGTATCGCCAAACAAAGGGTTATCCCAGTAATGATAAACAGTCCCCACCATTTCAAGGAGTACTCCCAATGAATGAACAGGGAGAGACAAGCAAAAAATCCGATGCTTCCCAACAGTAACAAACGGGGAGGCATCATCCATTGAAATAATTTGTCACAGTAGTCTATATTAAATGAAAACAGGGCTCCCGGCAGATCACGGATGATTCGGTGCCATTGACCGTATTGTGCGGCAAGCCATCGGCGTCGTTGGTTATAAAATCCCTTGTTCCCTTGAGTCTTTTCGTCATAGACGTAAACTTCTTCTAAATAATCGATAAAGTAGCGTTGTTTTAAAAGTAAAATTTCTAATTCCTTATCCTCTCCGGCGGTAAAAATCTTTTTTATATTTTCTTTAAACCAGTCGTAATCGAAAGCCATACCGGAACCGATAAGGGCGGAAGAAAGTCCCAGATTTACATGTCCTTTTCTGAAAATGGAATTATTAATTTCTTCGCTGACGGCATCCAGTACAGCCACATCCGTGTTTAGGTTCTTGGCTTTTCTGTGAGCTTGCAGGGCTTTGGAACCGGCGGCGTACGCGTTGTTTATATGTTGCAGGAACAAAGGATCGACACGATTGTCCGCATCGAGGATGACCGCTATTTGGTAATCGTTTTGAAGTTTGTCCATGGCTAAGTTCAGGGCTTTGGCTTTTGAGCTGTTCTCGTAAGTGGCCTTAAGTAGGAGAACGGGTAGCAGAGCCAGTTCATTGTTCGTCTCTTCTTTCATATGGTCGGAGATGACCACGACATCGTACAAGTTCCGGGGATAGTCTTGCTGGAGGAAAGAGTGAACGGCCGTTATAATGACGGCATCTTCCTGGTATGCGGGAAATAGCACGACTATGCGATGTTGTTTCCGGCTTGCTGGATAGTGAAAAGTACGTTTGGGAAGTGCGGCAATACTGAATACGAGAAGATAACCCGTAGATATTGCCAGTATACACCAAATGATATAGTCCATAATAGGTAATATGTGCTCCATAAGCTATGCCGATTTATGTTTTAATGTAAAAAACGCCGCTATCCCTTTGCCAGTCGCGCGGATGAGTTTGAGCTGCCCGTGCGATAGATAGACCATGATGTTTTTGGGGGCGGCAATACATAGTTGGTAGAGAATAGCTAAAAGCCGATCTCGTCCTTTTCGATTCCTCCACGCGTACAAAAGTCGGTTTCGGGTCAAATAGAATGCGCGTAACGGACTGTTCTGTCCGGTACTTTGACTCTCTTTATGAAAAACCGTGCAACGGGGTTCATACCATAATTCATAGCCGTGACGGGTGATCCGGGTACACCAATCCAATTCTTCGTAATAGAGGAAATAGATATCCGGAAGATATCCTACTTGCTCGAGAATTTCCCTTTTAAATAAAAGTGCGGCTCCATGTAAGAAGGGGGTGGGGACCGCTTGGTCGTAGATAGCCTCATCCGGTTGTCCGAAACCGATCAGGTGGTTGCGTAAACTGATACGGGACAAGGGGGTATATCCTGCAAACTGAATATTTTGTGGTGGAAATGCGAATTTAATTTTAGGAGATACGGCAGCGATCTCCTTCTTCTTTTCGATGGCTTCGAGCAAAAAGCCGAAAGAGTCTTCCGTGACGTAAGTATCGTTGTTAAGTAAAAATATATATTTTCCTTTGGCCTGTCGAATGCCTAAATTATTACCCCCCGCGAAACCTAAATTATGCTGACTGCGGATGGTGATAAGCCAGGGATACTTTTCCCGTAATAAATTCGCTTCATTCATCTTGGAACCGTTATCCACTACAATGATTTCGTGTGGAACGGAAACATACCGGTGAATGGACTCGACAAGCTCACAAGTATCTCTCATCCCGTTATAATTTACGGTTATAACTGATAGGTCAGGCCGGTTGTTCATGAGGTGCAAGTTGTTTGTTCCCAAATTGTTCGAGTTCTTTGTCGTAATATCTTGACATGTATATAAATGCCATGGCGGTAAATACGATCATGCCGTTAGGATAGCTTAGGACCTCGTTGCCGTAAGAAGAGACAACCATGCCGAATATACCGCTCAAAAGAGCGGAGCATATCCCTTTTAACTCTTTGTTTTTAAGTTTAAACATGATGATATAGGCACTTCTGGCAAGTATTGTGAGGATAATACCCATGTATAGAATTAACCCGATGATTCCGGTTTCTACCCAAGTCATCACTAACCAAGAGTCGGTGGGAATTTGTGAAACAAAAGCTTTGGGTTTGAATCGTTTGGCTTTTCCTCCACCCAGGCCGAGCCCGATTCCGAAAGGGTGTGAGGCCATATAGGTTTTCAATTGTTCCTGATTTTTTTTCCGGACCTGAAAGGATGCATCGTTGAAATTGAAGGCGGTTCTCATGCGCCGGATTAAACCGTTGTCGTTTCCTATATTGGTAAAGTTAAAAAAGCAATAGGCGGCTATCAGTATCAATATACCAGTCAGGGCTCCTTTATAATTCTTACTTAGAACGGCAAAGCACGTGATTCCGGCAAAAGGAACGGCCATGGCGCTTCTTGTTCCGGCGATCAGCATACCGTAACCTCCGGCCAAGGCTGCGACGGCAAAATAGATTTTTAACCACTTGTTCTTCACGTATGCCGCGGAGATTCCGAAAACGATCATGGCAAACCCCATTCCTGTACCAAAGTTGGCTGCATCCGGGAAAAAGGAGAAATAACGTACGCCGGTGTATATCAGGTGAGTAGATGCACCTCCTCCTACGTATAACCAGTATAATTCAGCTCGGTCGAATCCCCGATTACGTTGCCAGTAACCCTTTGCTGAGGCCAATAAAGTAAGAAACGCCAGAAGCATCAGCATGAGTTTCAAATGGTGGTATTTAGGAAAAAGGGAAGGGATACAAATGGCCATAACGAAAGGGTACAAAGCATAGGTCGTGAAAGCGATGGACCATGGCTCGAACATGGCATTCGGGTTAAATACTTCGAAAAGACAGTATATTAACCAGATGCTCCATAACAAAGTCAGACTGTTCTTTGCCTTGGAAAACCCCAAGGCTTGGTAATTGTTTCTTAAAAGCAGAAGAACCATTAACGCCAACGTGAGTGAGGTCATGATTAATCCGCTTTTTAGAGGTACATAACGGTTGATGCCCATGATGACGTAATTTAATACATACAGGGCAATGAAGCTATGGGACGGATTCTTTATAAACCATCCCAAAGCGAGTAAAAGAATCGGTAAACACGCGAACAGAGTGGCCATCATGATCCCTTTCAGGAGAATCAATTTATATATGATGATGATACCTAACAGTAATCCGATATATAAATACCCCTGGGAGGACATGAAATTGATAAATCTGTTCCAAAGAGACATATTACTGTTTTTTACGTTCATCGATAGCCGTTAAACCGAGTTGTGACAATCTGTACAATAACTTTCTCCAGAAAGTGTAGGGCGGTAATAAGCCGGTGAACTCTTCTGCCGTGTCGCGTTTCGTGTGATTCAAGACAAAGAACAGAGGAATGTTGCCGGATAGCTCTTTTAGCCGGACGTATAAAGCTTGATCCGTGTTCTTCCATGTACGTCTGGAGTTAACGACCAATAGATTGAGACTGACGTCCTGCAAGAGTTTTTGCGTGATGGAAGATTCTTCCAACGGCGGATACTCTACAAGAATAATGGTCATTTTCTCCGGTTTGTTATGGATGCCTGACCTGAGTAAAGAGTTTAATAATTCTTCATTATCCAGATCGAAATCGCTATGCCAGGAAAGTTGCTTGACGTCCATTCCTAACGAGTTCCAATATTCGAATAATTGATTGGATACGAAACTCTTCCCGTCCGCGTGTGCCGTACTCAGGATATTAATAATGTTATTGCTATCCGGTTTTAAATAAGTAAGGATGGAATTACTTAACGCTTTTGTTTCTAACGTTTGGTATATGGTATTGTATTTCCGGTGTTGGAGACTAAAGTATCGAGTATAAGCTCCCAATACATTCCCTCCCGTGATTCGTTTGGTCCTGAAGCTGTTATGCAACGTTCTGTCTAAAAATTCAACCAATATAAAGAAGCCCAGAATAAAAATAAAAGTGATGGCAAAAGCGATGGCTACGATCTTTTTTCTCTTGGACTCCTCCGGATAAAGAGGAAATTCGGGAGGATTGATGATCTTTAAGGTCGCTGAGGTCATTTGCAGGCTTTTTTGCCTTAATCTGGCCGCGTTCAATGCATTCAGGATGGCCATGTATTGGGCCTCGATAATGTTGATGTTGCGCTCTTTTCTTTTCAGTGTGGAGCCGATAGGCGAAAAGTAGACGTATTTGTTATCAAGGTCTTTTTTCCGTTCTTTCATAACCTCCAATTCCGCTTTGGTTTTTTCCAACAGGATGACTTGTCCCAACCATTGCTGGAGGATTTCTTCATTGGCAATACCTTCTTTAGTGTATTTATGTTCTCCGTAATGCTTCAATAAATCGTAAAATTCATCCTCGGTTTTTTGAAGGTCCTTTTTTATGGGAGCTGTTTTTTGCGATGCGAGAGAATCATTGCTGAATAACTCTTTTTGACTGATTTGTGTATATAGGGTCGAAATCTTATTCAGGGTACTGATGAATTGGGAATTGTTTCGAAAAACTTCGGCTTGATCTTTCAATCTTCTCTCCAACTCCTGAATCAGTTTTTGCGTACTCTCGTGGGCTAATTGAAATTCCCAGTATTTGATATCGTAATCGGAATTCAATATGGATACCTGTTTGGTCTCCTCGTCGTAATTGATAACCCGTTTTGCGATGCTGTAATCCGTCAGCGAGTCTTCCGCCTGTTTTAAAAGTCTGCTGTATCTGGCCAACTCTCCCTCGAAATATTTTATAACATCATTCGTCTCCCCGAAACGTAAATCCTGGTATTGTTTGATAAATTCATCGCATAAGATTTTTAGAGTTTGATAGGTCAAGCCGGGGTCGGTTGCGGAGTAGGAGAGTTCCAACATGTCGCTTTTCCCGTCTCTTCTGGCCGCGATATTTTTCAGGGAAGACCGGTTATAATATTCCAGGTTCCAGTTGTAGATACCGTACACGTAGTTTTTTGGATCGGCTTTCTCGAATCGATGCAGATTCTCGAGAGTTCTCGCCTCGTTGATCGAATCGTTCGGATTATCTTTAACAATCAGGTCCCGTATGTATTGGGGGGCATGGTTGTGTATCTTGCGGTAATTGATTGCTTTGATAAACATGTTGTCTTGCTGCGGATTACCGTTGATCATGCTGCGGGCGTACAATCTTAGCGATACTTCTTTCAATGTATGATCGGAATGAATAATGTTGAACAGATTGTCCATGATACTGTTCGAAATCGCCGCACTGGTTTGATTCTGGTTTTCCGATAAGATATTAAATCCGGAAATAACTCCCGTGTATATGGTGCTGTTCACCGTATAGTTACGAGCCATATTGGCCGTTTGCAGAAAAACGATGAAGGCCACCAATAAGGGGACGATGGTCAGCCAGAACCTAAGTTTGTATATGAATTTTACGATGTATAGTATGTAGTCCATAAAGTAATTATTTGATGAGTTTCGTGTGAGAAATAATTTCCAGCTTGAGGATTTGCGTGTTTAATTGGGCCCGAAAGGATTCATAGGCTTCATAAGCTTCGTTTTGTGTCGCCTTACTTTTAGCCAAAACGCTTGACGTGGTTTTCCCGAGCCTGAAGTCTTTTTCGTCGATTTCATACTGAGCTTTGGCAAAATTAAGAACTTCTATTTTTGATTTTATGATGTTTAATCCCGAAAGGATGCTGGAGTAGAGCTCGATGATCTGACCTTTTAACTCATCGAGGGCAATATCCCTATTCAGTTCTGATGAATAAACCCTTGCTTTTTGAGTCTTTACGTCCGTACGCATGTTGAATATTATATTCAGAGGAATAGCCAAAGAGGCTCCTACTGACCAACTGCTCTGGGCATTGCCGCTATAAGTTGTCATCAGAGGTGTATTTTCATCAGAAAAAGAGGTGTAGTTCCCGAGCACACCGTAGGTGTATCCGGTTCTTATATTGAAAAAGGAAAGCCATTTTCTTTTTTCCGTTTTTAATTTGTTTTTTTCGGTCTCGACCAATGTCTCTGTTTGGGTTATTCTGGGATTCTTTTCGACATTTCTGAATAACGTGTCCAGAGGAGGAAGATGGAAGTTTAAATAGTCGTTCGGCATAAATGTCAGAACCGTGGTGTTTTGTGCTTCTGCATAAGATATTCCTAAACTTATAATCAGAATGATACTAAGAATATATTTTTTCATATGGTTTACTAAAAGGTTATACGTTTTCTTTCTGTACGAATGCCGTGAATGTTTTGAATATGATCCGGATATCCATCCGAAACGAGAAGTTGCGGGCATATTTGATGTCTAATTGTTTTCGTTCTTCTGCGGAGAGAGCGCCCTGATCACCTCTTTTTTCGACTTGCCATAACCCCGTCAAGCCGGCAGGGGCCATAAATCGCTCGATGTAATCATCGGAAGTGAGGAGTTCTGCTTCGTAAAGGGGAAGCGGACGATTTCCTACAATAGACATGTCACCTTTCAGAATGTTTATCAGTTGAGGAAGTTCGTCGATACTGTATTTTCGAATGATATGTCCCACTTTGGTAATGCGCGGGTCGTTTTCGTATTTTACAAATGCATTTTTTTGTTTTTTATGCCGATTTTGTAAAAGATCGCGTTCCGTCGTAATAAAATCATCGGCCACGAAAATAGGTTCGTTTTCGGAAATATCCTGAGACTCGTTTATTTCACTTTTTATATCGGATTTCTGTAAAGAACTTTCTTCCCTGTATTGATTCAGGGCTTCAAATTCCTTCAACCGTTTGTCTGCATCTATATACATGGAACGGAATTTCAAAAAATTGAAAATATCGTAATTACTTCCGACCCGTTTGGACTTATACACGATGGATCCTTTGCTCTCCAAACGAATAGCCAGCATCGTAAGAAGTAGGAGCGGGGATAAAAAAAGTAAGGCCAAAAGGGAAAATACAATGTCGAATATCCGTTTCCATAACGGAAGTTGAAAACGTTTGCTATCTCTTTTTTTATCGGTAGAGTATTGTTTCAATTGAGGTAATAGCATCAGTATATCCTGCAGGTTCTCCTTACTGGCATGTATGCTTATGATCTCATGTGCACCGGCTTTAAGATAGGATGGAATATCCTTTTTATCTATTTTGTCGGTTACGACGATCAGATAAGTATTTTTTAAATTACCGTTTTGAATGTGGTTTAACCACAAGAAGTCCCGTTCTTTTTTCGATTCTATGAAGATATAAGACGGTTCTTCGTTCGCATCTTTTTGTTTTGACAGGTATAGAAAGAGCCGGATCGGATTTTCTAAAACAGTCAATGTTACATTCAATTTCGATTGAATGTACTCGCTCCATTGGGGGTTAATACCAATATAGTAAGCAAACATAGCCCTATCTTAATAAATTCCTTACTCTAATTTTTAGCTCTTGCGGGTTAAATGGTTTCAAAACAAAATCGGAAGCTCCGTCCTCTAACAATCCGATACGGTCATTCGTACTCTCCATACTTGATAAAATAATGACGGGAATGAAACTGAACATCTCGCTGCTTTTCAGTTTTTTCAAAAAAGTATGACCGTCCATTTCGGGCATATATACGTCAGAAATAATCAAATCGGGAATATTTCCTTCGTGCATCCAGTTAAAAGCTTGTATAGGGTTATTAACAGAGTGTACATTATAATCTTTTGATAACTGATACATGATCACCTTCGCAATTTCCGGTTTGTCATCAACGATCAGAATAGTTTTGTCCATAGGCATGCATTTTAGTAACTTACAAATATACGATATTAATACAAGATAGCTATTTTTTCGTATAAATATATTGTTCCTTTCTCCTTTTTTATGTGAAAAATGAGGAAATGATTATTCTTTTTATAAATAATGGTCCATTAGTAGGTTAAGAAAGTTAAATTTGTCGGAAAGAATAGTGGAATGCAGATTTGAATATATGTGATTAGTTTGTACTTTTGTAAAAGCTTAATCGGGCTAAAATTAAATGTGATACGATATGAACCTGAACCCTTCGGAATATAAAATACTCATTGTGGATGACGTGCAGTCAAATGTGTTACTGCTTAAAGCTCTGTTAGGGCGGGAAGGATTTAATATCGTCTTTGCGATGAATGGTGCGGAAGCCTTGGAAGTAGTAAAAAAAGAGCGGCCTGATTTGTTGTTGTTGGATGTGATGATGCCTGACATGGACGGTTTTGAGGTTGCGGGGCGTTTGAAGGTCGAGCCGGAATACGCGGAGATCCCGATTATTTTTCTCACGGCATTGAACGATTCTGCCAGCGTGGTCAAGGGATTTCAATTGGGAGCAAGTGATTTTATCTCCAAACCTTTCCGAAGGGAGGAGTTGCTGATACGCGTACAACATCAATTGTTGTTGGTAGAGTCCCGGCGAATTATTTTGAGACAAACGGAGGAATTACGTAAAACGATAGAAGGACGCGATAAACTTTATTCCGTGATCGCTCATGATTTGCGTTCTCCTATGGCTTCAATGAAAATGTTGTGTAATATGATCATGATGACCATTGAGCCTAATTCTTTGCCTTCTGATGTGTTTGAAATGTTAGAGATGACGAATAAGACGGCAGAAGAGGTTTTCTCCTTATTGGATAACCTGTTGAAGTGGACCAAAAGTCAATTGGGAAAATTGTCGTTATTACCTCAGGAGGTGGACATCGTCGGGTTGGCACAGGGGGTGGTGGAAGTATTCAGCCCTATAGCCGAAAGTAAAGGTATTCGGTTAAAACTTCTTAACGATCGGGAGGCAATAAATGTTTGTGTGGATATAGAGATGATTAAATCTGTCGTGCGCAATTTAATATCCAATGCTATAAAGTTTAGTAATAAAGATACCGAGATCAGGGTAAGTCTGAACGTGGAAGGGGAGGAGGTTATCGTAACCGTGTCGGATAACGGATGCGGTATAAAAGAAGAGGATCAGCCTAAATTATTAAATGCGGCGACTCATTTCACCACTTTCGGAACGAATAGCGAAGAAGGGTCGGGGTTGGGACTTCTGTTGTGTAAAGATTTCGTGACAAAGAACAAAGGACGTCTTTGGTTTGAATCCGAGTACGGTCAGGGATCGAGTTTCAGTTTCTCCTTGCCTTTAAAGAACGAATAAAAAAGAGTGCTTCGATGAAGCACTCTTTTTTATTTTAGTTGAACTCTTTCAAAATCTTTTCGACTTCTGCCGGAGTAACTCTTCCGTAAACTTTTTCTCCGATCAGAACGACGGGAGCAAGTCCGCAGGCTCCTACACAGCGTAAGCTGGAAAGGGAAAATTTTCCATCCGGTGTGGTCTCGCCAACTTCAATTTTTAGAATCCGTTTGAATTCGTCCAATACCTTTTCGGCTCCTCTCACGTAACAGGCTGTTCCCATGCATACAGAAATCGGATGTTCTCCTTTGGGAGTCATCGTGAAAAAGGAATAGAACGTTACCACTCCGTATACTTTGGATACCGGAATATTCAGTTGCCGGGCGATGATCTCCTGTACTTCCCGCGGCAAGTACCCGTGAAGCTCTTGTGCTTCGTGCAGGATGTTGATCAATTCTCCGGGTTGATTACCATGTCTTTCGCATAGTTGAACGAATTCGTCCACCTTACATTTGGCTAAAGTTATCTTTGTCATATTCCGTTCTTTTATTGTTCAGTAATTTCTTTACTTCTGTTGAAGTAACATGTATGTAAAAGGTGATGTGCCTTTTCGCTCATCGGTTTCCCTAAGTATTCTTCATAAAGAGAAACAATATAAGGATTCTCGTGAGATTTACGTAAATGTTTTGTTTCGTCTTCCTGATAAAGTGCCTTTGTACGGGCCTTCAATAGAGAAGAGTCTCCGTGGTGAAGCGGCTGGCCTCCTCCACCGATACAACCGCCGGGGCAAGCCATGATTTCGATGGCGTGGTACGGGGATTTTCCCGCCCGTATTTCGTTCATCAGTTTGCGGGCATTTCCGAGACCGTGGGCAACGGCCACCTTCAGTTTGAATCCGTCAACGTCAATGGTAGCTTCTTTCAAGTTGCTGATACCTCTAACGTCGTCGAAATTAACATTGTCAAGGGTTTTACCCGTGTGTATTTCATAAGCGGTACGTAAAGCGGCTTCCATAACGCCTCCCGATGCCCCGAAAATAACGGCAGCTCCGGTTGATTCTCCGAGAGGTGCGTCGAACTCTTCCTCTTCGAGTTGCATGAAGTCGATATTGGTTTGTTTGATGAGGGCGGCTAATTCTCTGGTAGAGATAGAGTAGTTTACATCCGGGTCTCCGTCCGTTTTGAACTCGTCTCTTTCACATTCGAATTTTTTGGCTAAACAGGGCATGACGGATACGACGATCAGATCTTCTCTCTTTATGCCCATCTTTTCGGCCCAGTAGCTTTTGGCCACGGCTCCGAACATTTGTTGCGGAGATCGGGCGCTGGAAGGCATGTCCAAGAGATCGGGGAACTGGTTTTCGAAGAAATTGACCCATCCCGGGCAACAAGAGGTGATGATCGGTAGTTTGACGTTCTTATCGCCATTCAAAAAGGCTCCAAGGCGACCTAATAGTTCGGTTCCTTCCTCCATGATGGTCAAGTCGGCGGCAAAATCGGTATCGAACACCTTGGCAAAGCCTAATTGGCGTAAGGCTGCGACCATTTTTCCGGTGACGGATGTACCGGCCGGCAATCCGAATTCTTCTCCTAATGCGGCACGCACGGCTGGAGCTGTTTGTACGATCACGGTTTTTTCGGGATTAGACAGATCCCGGATCAAACGATTCGTGTGATCTATTTCTGTCAGAGCCCCCACGGGACATACAGCTACGCATTGTCCACAAAAAGTACATTCGGAATCTTTCAGATCCTGGTCGAAGGCAGGCATGACAACGGAACCGAAGCCCCGGTTTGCCGCTCCGAGTGCGCCGACTGTTTGTACTTCGTTACACATGGTTTCGCACCGACGGCAATAGATACATTTACTCATATCCCGGCGGATAGAAGGAGATTCGTCTACTTTATAGGTCGTTTGAGCTCCTGCAAAAGGGATTTTGCGAATACCTAATTTGATGGCTATCGTCTGTAATTCACATTTTCCCGATTTCGGACACACCAAACAGTCGGAGGGGTGATCGGATAGCATCAACTCGAGGACAACGCGACGGGCGTTCAGAACGCGGATCGTATTCGTGCGTACGTTCATGCCGTTTTCGCATTTGGTGGCGCAAGAGGGAGCCAGGTTTTTTCTGCCTTCCACTTCTACAACGCATATACGGCAAGAAGCCGGAATGTTTTGAATACACAGGTCTTTCAGGTTCATGTAGCAGAGGGTTGGAATATCGATTCCCATTCCTCGTGCGGCTTCCAGAATAGTAGTGCCTTTGGGGACGCTTACCTCCCGGTTATCTATTTTTAATGTTATATTATTTTCCATGTTAAAATCTTAATCGTGAAATTTTAGCTTTCCGCTTTTCTCCTGATTTTAGGTGAAAAGTCTTATCTCGTGCTTACGGCTTTGAATTTGCATTTCTCCATACATGCACCGCATTTGATACATTTGGCGGTGTTGATAAAGTGTACCTCTTTTCTTTCGCCGACAATCGCATCTACCGGGCAATTCCGCGCGCATAGTCCGCATCCGATACATAATTCGGGATCGATGTGGTAAGTCAGCAAGTCTTTACATTTACCGGCCGGACATTTTTTGTCCTTAATATGTGCGATGTATTCATCGTAGAAATTGTCGATGGTCGAAAGAACCGGATTCGGAGAGGTCTGTCCCAAACCGCAAAGAGCCGTATCCTTAATTACCCGGCTAAGATTTTTCAATGTATCGAGATCTTCCATGGTCCCTTGTCCTTTGGTGATCTTATCCAGTAGCTCGTAAAGTCGTTTGTTTCCTACCCGACACGGAGTACATTTTCCGCAAGACTCCTCTACGGTGAAATCTAAATAGAATTTAGCAACGGCGACCATACAATCGTCTTCATCCATAACGATCATTCCTCCAGAACCCATCATGGAGCCGGAGGCCAGCAGGTTATCGAAATCAATCGGTACGTCCAAATGTTTTTCTGTCAGGCAACCGCCGGAAGGACCACCGGTCTGAACGGCTTTGAATTTCTTTCCGTTTTTGATACCACCCCCGATTTCGTAGATGACTTCCCGTAAAGTTGTTCCCATGGGCACTTCAATCAAACCTACGTTATTGATCTTGCCGGCCAGGGCAAATACTTTTGTCCCTTTGGAACGTTCAGTCCCGATCTGATTGAACCAATTGGCGCCTTTCGTGATTATGACCGGGACGTTGGCCAATGTTTCCACGTTATTTACGTTCGTGGGACGTTTCAGATAACCCGCCTCTGCCGGGAAAGGCGGTTTCATCGTAGGTTCTCCTCGTTGTCCTTCCATGGAGTGAATCAAGGCCGTCTCTTCTCCGCAAACGAAAGCTCCCGCTCCGTATCGTAATTCGATGGAAAAATGGAAATCGGTTCCTAAAATGTGCTCCCCTAAAAGTCCATACTCTTCCGCTTGTCGGATGGCTGTTTTTAACCTGTTGATAGCCAAAGGATATTCGGCGCGGATATAAACCAAACCTTTTGTGGCTCCGATACTGTAACCGCAAATGGCCATGGCCTCCACGATAGAGTGAGGGTCACCCTCCATAATGGATCGATCCATGAATGCACCCGGATCTCCTTCGTCCGCATTACATACCACGTATTTTTGATCTGCCTGGTATTTACTGGCAAATTCCCATTTCATACCGGTAGGGAAACCACCGCCGCCTCTTCCCCGTAAGCCGGAGAGTTTCATCTCGTTGATTACCTCTTGCGGAGTCATCTCCGTGAGGCATTTTGCTAAGGCTGCATACCCGTCGCGAGCGATATATTCTTCGATGTTTTCAGGATTGATAAAACCGCAGTTACGTAAGGCGATACGGAGTTGTTTTTTGTAGAATCCCATGTGTTTGGAGTCACTTACGGCGCTTTTTTTCTCCGGATCTTTATAGAGTAAACGTTCTACTTTACGTCCTTTAATAATATGTTCGTTCACAATTTCCTCGGCATCTTCCGGCTTTACCTGAACGTAAAAAGTATTGTCCGGCATGATTTTTACGATAGGGCCTTTTTCGCAGAAACCGAAACAGCCTGTTGCAATGACCTGAACTTCGTCTTCAAGGTTTTTATCTTTCAGGCACTCTTCCAGTTTCCCGATAATGTGTTGACTGGCGGATGCTCTACATCCGGTCCCACCGCATACGAGAACATGCATTTTATAACTCATAGGTATAAGGTTTTGTTAGGGTTAATTTTTTTGTTTTCAACACAACTCCACAGGTGATAAGCGGGTTGCAACGATTAAATCGTGTTGTAATTGACGGGAATGATCCCCTCCACGAGTTCGTCGTTCTTTAAATATTTTTGAATGATTTCTTCTGCTTTTTCCGGGGTTACGTGACCAAAAACGATCGGATCTTTACCGGGTTTCGTGATTTCGATAGTCGGTTCTGCATAACAGTATCCCATACAACCGGTTTGTGTCACAACAGCCGCAATCCCGTTTTTTTCTAAATTTTCGATAAAATAATTCATGGTTTCCTTACTTCCGGCTGCAATACCGCAGGTAGCCATGGCTATCTTTATCTGGATCAGGTTATCTGCCTGTTCGCTTTTCTCGCGAAGATCGATTTTAGCCTGAACGTTTTCTTTGATACGTTTAAGATCTGCTAATGATTTTATCTTCTCCATAGTTAATGATTAAGGTTGATTTGTTGTATAAGTTATCTCTTTTAAGTTCTCTTCTATCATTTGTTGTAAAGCGAGTACGATCTCCGGGTCGTTAACGGGAACGCCTTCCAGGAAATCTTTTACCTCTTTCGAGTCGAAAAGATATTTTCCTTTTTCCGTGACATGACGATAGACAAAACGGATATCCGGATTCGATGCTACAAGCAGGACGACCGTGTTGGCTATATTGCCGACGGGAGGGCGATCCAAATGGGAGTGTGAGAAAATGGCCTGAATGGTTGTTCCCTCTCCTTCGCGAGAACTAATGGTTAACGAACCTCCGGTTTGTTCGGCATTTTGTTTTAACAGGGGAATTCCTAATCCTACTCTTCGAACGGTCCTGCTCGTGAAAAAGGGATCCGTTACCCGATCCAGCGTTTCTGCGTCCATACCACATCCATTGTCTCTTATGGTGATGCTAAAGAGGTCTTTTATGATATTCTCTTCAATATCAATTTCTATTTTTGTGGCCTCTGCCCGCACCGAATTTTGGGCAATGTCCATAATATGAGCTGATAAATCTTGCATCTTCGTCACTTCTAAATGTGAGGGAAATCGCACCTTCCACTTATAAATTTACGGTTATTTTCAAAATAAACTTTCAATTGAAAATAATTCGTCTCAAATATAGTAGAAATATCGTAATAAACAACTGACAAAACGTCAACCTTTGTTATATAGATTGTTTCTAATAAAGTTTTGAAACCCTTGGTTTTTGGGGTGCTACGCGAATCGAAGTAAGGATGGGACGTGTGGAAAAGGACAATTTAATCGGGAGAAAGGTAATACCGGAGGAGACGCTTCAATAGAGCGCAGTTGATCGGTTTTACGATATAGTCAGAACATCCTGCAGCCTCTGCTGCTTGTTTGTCTTGGGGAAAGGCGAAAGCGCTTACGGCTATAATCGGAATATCTGAATTCGTTTCTCGTATTTCCCGGGTGGCTTCCAAACCGTCCATTTGAGGCATTTTAATGTCCATTAAAATAAGATCCGGAAAATGAGATTTGAATTTTTGGATTGCTTCTATCCCATCCCGGGCGCGAATAATAAAATACTCTTTTTTTAGAATGGTATCTAAAAGAAGAAAATTACTCTCGTTGTCTTCGGCAATAAGTATTGTTTTGGATGGATTAATATAATCATTTTCCTTTCCTTTCATTCTTCTACTCGATTTAAAAAAATGAACGTTTTATGATTTTGAGTATTTAGAAAGGGACAAAACAGGCTCTAAGGCGCTTTACTATTGATTCATAATTTTTTAAAATAGGCCAATATAGCATATTTTTCGAATAAAATCTGTATATTTACGCCATCATAAAACGTTCGTTTATTGATAGATAGATCGGATTGATTCTGTGGAAATTATATATAAAATATATTATTTCCTTTTATTCTATTCCTTGTTTTATAATTTTTCTAAAAAAACATTCAAGGAGGATTTAAAGTGATCTAATAGCCTGATTAATAGATTCAAATGAAGGATATGAAAGGGATAGTTCCGTGTATACCTTACCGATATCATTAACGTAATGGGCATCGGAAGAACGAATGAAAGCATAATTTTGAAGGTAATTGTTACCTTTTAAGAAAGCCTCTTTCGTCGTGTAAGGACTGAGTTCTAAGGCTTCTACCCGTAGGTCGGGAGGAACGAATCCCAATTGAGAAAGGATACTGAAACAGCTTTTATCGATGTGAGCGGGAATAAAGATACCTTCTAACCGATGTACTTCATGTTCGATATTTTCGATCGGCAGATCAAGGGCGGAAATGAGCAAACGTTTTTCTTCGTATAAAATTTGGTCGTCCCAATCGACGACCACCTGATAGCCGAATTTTTCCGGGTTGTTTTGAATAGAGGGGAGATGCCGGTCCAAAAAGAGTTGAAATTCGTCCAGTCGTTCCCGGTTTGGGAAAAAAGCTAAACAGTGTGCCTCTTCCCGGGTTGAGATTTCAACTCCCGCGAGAACGAATATTCCCTCCTTTTGGGCCTTTTCCTGGATGATGATGGCCTGTCTGGTAGAATTGTGATCGGTAATACCGATGATGTCCAATTTTTTTTGCTTGGCCATGGCAATAATATTCCGGGGACTCATATCCAGATCCCCGCAAGGGGATAGTACGGTGTGTATATGTAAATCGGCCCGGAATAACATGGGTTTCAGCCTTTAATGGTTTTGTAAAGTTCTCCCGTGATTTCAAAGGTTTCCAAAGATGTGGACAGGATCGGGATTCCCTCGGCATCGCTTTCTGCGGCAGTATCTTTCTCGGGGGTACGTCCTTTTACGAGAATAATGGCGGCAATCTCTTTTAAAGAGGCGATAGCCATAATGTTTTTATGAGTTTGAAGGGTAACCCATATGTCTCCTTCCCGGGCGTTGCCCATGACGTCGCTTAACAGATCGGATGTATATCCTCCTTTGATTTCGCGTTTTGTACCGGAAGCTCCACTGCAAAGAGTAAGGTTTAATTTTGATATAAGTTCTTGTACGGTCATGATTATATATACGATTGATTATGATTCAAATCTTTTCTTTCCCCAGGTTTTTTCTGAAATGTCGAGGGATTCTTCCGGGGTCATTAAATCTTCTTTACAAAGAATCTTTTGCATAAACACGCATTGGTTCAATTTGGCCTTTCCCTGAACGACATCGCGGGCGAGGGTTTGGCAGGAGGGAGCTCCGCAAGCTCCACAATCTATTTTAGGAATAAACTCCATGATTCGGTTGATCTTTTCCATTTTCTCCATGGCGACAAGCCTATTTTCGTCCAGCTTTTCTATGGAACGGGGGGGGATTTTACCCGTGAGAGACATGAGTTTGTATAAAAAAGATCCGTATTGCTGTACATCGTCAGGAGTGGTCCGGTTTTGCATCTCGCTTGATCTCATTCGTTTACGTAGACGTTCTATCGTTAAGAAACGATTGTTTATGACGAGAGCCCCTCCCGCGCAAGAGTGGTCGCAAGCCCGTAATTCAAGAAAATCGATGTCCGTGATTTCGTCGTTCTCTAATTTCTCGAGAATATCGATGACGTTGTGTATCTCGTCGATAGCGAGGCAACGTCCGTCGAAACGGGAGGCTTCACCTTCCGTGAGCGTCCAGGCGATGGCTTCCGGTGATAAATACGTTTGTTCCGGAACGGGAACAAGCGGTTGATTTTTGTGTTGAGTAATGCCTAATTGTATCTTATTGTATATAAAGTCGATATTGATAACTCCGTTTACGGCGGATCCCTCTTCTCCCACGGGAGATTTTACGGCAGCTATTTTGGCGGCACAGGGGGTAACGTAAAAAATTCCGATCTCCTCGTTAGGAATACCTTGATCGATTAGTTTCTGACGGGCATAGATCGCCGCCAAATCCATGGCTTGTTTTAAACGGACGATGTGTCCTATTAGCGAAGGAAACCTGACCTGAATCAACCGGACGACTGCCGGACAGAAACTGGATATGAACGGTCTCTGGTGGCTGTTGTTTTTCATGTAATCCCGGGTCGCCTCCGTCAGAATCCCGGACGTTTGTGCCACTTCAAGGACATAAGTAAAACCCATGTCATGTAATTCCGAGAAAATCTGTTCTTCAGTGATATCTTCTGAAAATTGTCCGAATAAGACGGTGGGAAGTAGTATGACCCGGTGTTTAAAGTTGAAAATTTGACTGAAATCATCCTGTTCCACGATAATCGCGTGTTGAGGACAGGATTTCAGACACATGCCACAATCTACGCAAGCTGCTTCGTGTATACTTGCTTTCCCATGCCTGATGCGTATCGCTTGCGTCGGGCACAGACTCATGCAGTGAGTACAGCCGATGCACGCTTGTGACGCAACTTTTAAGGCATGGTAGAAAGGTTCCATATTCAATTCGGAAGTTCTGTTTTAGTTTGAGAAATACGTGGTCATTGTTACTTTTGTTCCTTCGTTTACGTTAGATTCAATCTCCAGTTTATCGCAGTTTTTTTTCATGTTAGGCAAACCCATTCCTGCTCCGAATCCCATCTCTCGCACTTTCGGGGAAGCTGTCGAATAGCCTTCTTGCATGGCTAAGGATATATCGGGGATACCCGGTCCTTTGTCACTGATGATTACCTCGATGTATTCAGGATTAACGGCTACTTTCATCACTCCCTCGTAGGCATGAGCCACTACATTCACTTCTGCTTCGTACAGTGCGACAACAATGCGTTTGATCAGCATCGCATCTATGTTTAGTTGTTTGAGAATCTTTTTTACTTCACTCGAAGCTTGCCCCGCTTTGGAAAAATTTCCTCCTTCGATATTATAATTAAACTCCATTTTTTCGGATTAATAGATAGGTTCTAAACCGGCAACATATAATTCGCCGCATACTTTAAACATACTCTGTTTGCATTGGAGCAAAGCGATGTTACTCTCCTTGGCTAATTCGACCATTTCTGGAGTAACCTGCTTACCCCGGACAAAAAGGATAAAACAGATATCTGACATCTCTGCCGTCCGTATGACCTGAAGATTCGCCAATCCCGTAATAAGGATCATTTCACTGGTATCCAGACGCAGAACATCACTCATGAGATCAGCAGCGAAAGCATGCTTAATCATTTTATCGAGGTGATGATTTTCATATATCACCTCGGCTTGCAATAAAATAGCAATCTCTTTTAGGGTCATGGGCTTTTTTTATACGTTCCTAAAATAGTGAGAATATTTTAGAAAAACAAGCACCCGAATCAGAGCTTGGGGGAAATTATTCAAATGGTCAATGCCACGGAAAACAGAAAGTCGAAAAACATGGATTGTTTTTTGGTCTCGTAACCCGTTCTGAAACCTAAATTAACCGGGAATGGCAGACGGAAAAAATGGGAATCTACAGTCGCTTCGATTCCGTAGGAATAGAAAAATTTAGAACGTAACCTGTTTTTTTCTTTTCCCGCGTCGAAGAATACTCCTGCGGTCAGGCGTTTCATGTATAAGACCGGGCCTACATGCGCATCCGGATAACAAACGGGCATTTTGTAACCGGAATGAAGAGTGGATAATCGATGGCCTCTGAGTGTCATGCCCCTTGGAGAGAGGATTTCGTTGCTGAAGTAATTATTTGTGTTTGATTTCTCCTGATGCCCTAAATAAGCGTAAAATGAGTGATGCGGAACAAATCCCGGAAAATAGAACCTGCCTTCTCCCCACCAGGTATTTCCGTAATCTAAATTTTCAAAAGGAGTGTGAGCGAAACCGGCTTCTAACCGTTGCCCCCATCGCGGATTTATATCGCGTGCATTCATTCGGGTCTGATTGTAGAATATGATACCGTATTGCATGATTTGCAATGTCCTATCTGGGTTCTTAAATTGATAATCGTTGGGATGGGCGATTTGCCAGAGATTTTTTTTGAAGTCGTATACGGATCCGAATTCTTTTATTTTGTTTTGATGCAGGGTTTTTAATTCGTATTTCACGTAAGGGGTTAGTGTCCTGAGAACGTTTTTGATATTCAACGTAAATGGAAATTGTATGACCGTATTTAGTTGTGTGTATCGGTTGGTATTGTATATGAGAACGGTGTCTTGTTTGTGGGTGATCAGGTTCGTGGCGTTGTAATCTATGTTCGTCATATAATCGTCTTGTCTTCCGCTTTTGAATTCAACCTGAAAAACGGGCCAAAACCCTTTATAAGTAGCTTTGATTTGCCAGTTGCCGTGGGGATAGTCCCTTCCTCGCACGTAGCCTGCCGTAAGAAATAGTGTGCTTAATTTATTCTGGGAACTTACAGCAATGCCGAAATCGATATCCATGTCGTCTTTATCCGGGAAAATAGGTCCCCAGCTATGAAAATTGAACAAATGGAGAGCTTTGTTGTATTTTTTGCTTTTGTAAACGGAGTCTTGAGTGAATTTGAATTTCCAGTTTTCCAGACGGGTTAACTCTTCGGCTAATGGAAAACATTTGGAGCGGATATCCGTCTCCTCGAGCTGTTGTAAAGCTATTTTTCCGGGCTTGTATCCGTCTGCCGTATAAAACGAAAAGTAAAGCGTGTCTTTTTGTGGGGAAAGGGCGGGGTAACGGATTCCGAAACGACCGTTTAAGATGTTTCCTCCAAAGTGCAAAGAATCTTTTTGTCGGTAGAAGGAGTTATTACCGTTAAATGCTGCCCGGTAGAGGGTCTCTCCTTTCAGGTCGATCGGGTTGTCTAACTCGTAATTCGTTTCCGGTGTGACGGATTCTCTCTTTCCGTTTTTCAGGTCAATCCGTTCTAACCTCTTTCCGGAAGGGGAAACGACAACCGTTAAGATATACTTCTTGCCGTCGAAGGAGGGATGAACGAAAAGTTCATGTTCTTTGCCTTTCAGACGGAAAAGCTCTTTTTTAAATGTATGGTCCGTGATAACAATCGAAGCCTGGTTTTCCTTATTTACTTCCACGAATCCCCAGTTTTTGCCGACGGCAAAAGGTGCGAACCGGTTGAAAGATGCCGGATGTCTCGTGTATTTCCGTTTTTGCATGTCGAAACTGGCTAAGACCATTTTTCCTCCGTGTTGCCAGCGAAGATTGGGTTTATATTCCGACCATACCAATTTATGTTGATTGTAGGCGAATTTGCAATCATACAGTACTCCCGGACGTATGAGAATCGATTCTTCTCCTGACTTCAATCGAACGAAAGCTCCTGCTTGATTCAACCCTTGTTTGTAGGCGATGATTTCCCCTTGTCCCGCGGGGGTAGGATAGTGATAGTTGGCATAAACCGGATTCCGGGTGGCAAGCGTATCGAAGTGATTCTGTGTGCTATCGGCTTCTCGCTTCCATAGCTGTTGCAATTCGCTGAAATTATCCCGGTAAAGGGTACGTTTGGCATCGCAATGGGTATTTGCCTGCTTTACACTGTCCGGGTCGACGAAGAAAGAACGGAAACGGGGAAGAGCCCATAGAGAGTCCCTCTTCTGTTTTAGCGTTATTTTCAAACTTCTGGCAAACGGGGTAATTCCATACGGACGTTTCCCGACTCTCGCGAGAGCATCTTGCCAGATGGCGTTTCCGTAATGTACCCGACTGTTTCCGGCCATAAAGTATCCCATAGTGTAACGATCCGGAACGAAATCCCGCAATGAACCCAATACGGCTTTATCATAAGAGTAAAGTCCCTTTTCTACGATCTGTGCTTTCATTTCATTTAAAAATTCCGGGGAGCGTCCTCTTCCGTTCGTTCCGATGGAGGTCTCGAAATCGGTAGCGTCTCCTTCGAGGTACCACATCGGGATATAAAGTCCGATGATGGCCATTGTCATTTGTTCCCCGAAAATATAATAGAGTACTTTGCTGAAACCTTGATTTACCTTATCGTATTGTATGACGTGACGAAATTCATGTACGCAAAGATGTTCCAACCAGGTGTCGTCGGAACTTTGCGGGGGAGTTGTGTACAGTTCGCTCTTTTTGGGAGCCCATCCCGCGTTTCCGTTTGATATACCTCCGTTGGCCCGTACGATCATGGATATTTTTTTGGCTTTTATACCTAACGAGTTACCGTGTGCGTATAGTTTGGCATATATATTGGCTATATATTGAGCTTGTTCTTCGAAAAAATCGGGATATATAATTTGAAACTCATCCGTTTTAATTTGACGCCAGCGGGTGAAACAGGGATCTTGCCCTAAATCGACAAATTGGGCTTTGACCGTCGACAGGGGTAAAGTGGAAAGCAGAAGTACTGCGATACGAATAAATAGGGGCTTAAAATCAAGATGATATCTCATGTTTGTAAATTTCAACCGGTTTGTAAACGATACAGATGCGCTAAAATATATTTTTATTTTAATATTTTCTACATCTATATAAATTATCTTTGTGAACGAACTTACGTACAATAGGTTTGTAGGGTTCGGGGCATTGGGGGAGGATAAATTGATAAAATGAGAATCAAGGTTGGTTGTTTCGTAGAATGGATGGTAACGGAGGAATTATGGAGAATATAGAAAAAGAAAGAATAGCAGAGTTGAGGAAACTGTTGGAGTATTATAATTATCTCTATTATGTAAAAAATGCTCCTCGGATTTCAGACATGGAATTCGATAAATATATGCACGAATTGGAGGCTTTGGAGGATAAGCATCCGGAATGGTACGATCCGAATTCTCCGACCCAACGCGTGGGAAACGATTCCACGAATGAGTTTGTGCAAGTATCGCATAGATACGGTATGATGTCTCTTGCCAATACCTATAGTGAACAAGAGATACGGGATTTTGACGAGAGAGTTCGTAAAGGACTTGGAAATGAAGAGGTGGAGTACGTGTGTGAGTTGAAATACGATGGTACTTCCATCAGCTTGCGCTATGAAGACGGGAATTTGAAGGTTGCCGTTACACGCGGGGACGGGGAGAAAGGAGATGATGTAACGGCGAATGTGCGTACGATTCGTACGATTCCGTTACGTTTGCAGGGAGATGATTACCCGGAAGAGTTTGAGATACGGGGGGAGATATTGATGCCGTTTACTGTTTTCAACCGTTTGAACGAAGAGCGGGCGGAGGCGGGGGAGGCCTTATTTGCCAACCCGCGAAATGCGGCTGCCGGAACTTTGAAATTACAAAATTCTTCCATCGTGGCGAAACGTCAATTGGATTGTTATCTGTACTATATACCCGGGGACGATACGCCCGCTCCGACGCATTATGGTAATTTGCAGAAGGCCAAAGAATGGGGATTTAAAATTCCCGCGAATATAGAGATTTGTCGGGATGTGGACGAGATTTTGGGTTTTATCAGGAGATGGGACGAGGGGCGTAAAACCTTACCGGTACCTATAGACGGAATCGTGATAAAAGTAAATAGTATTCGTCAGCAGTTGCAACTGGGATATACGGCAAAGTCTCCTCGTTGGGCCATTGCTTTCAAATACAAGGCGGAGCGTGTAGAAACCCGGTTAATAGATGTAGTATACCAGGTGGGGCGTACCGGTTCCATTACGCCGGTAGCTAATTTGGCCCCGGTACATATTGCCGGAACGACGGTAAAGAGGGCTTCTTTGCATAACGAGGATATTATACGGGAACTGGATCTGCACCTTCATGATTGGGTTTACGTGGAAAAAGGAGGAGAGATCATACCTAAAATAGTGGGGGTGGATAAGGCCAAACGAGAGGTGGATGCTCCTGTTATTCAATTTATTACTCGTTGTCCGGAATGCGGTACGGAGTTAATAAGACACGAGGGGGAAGCCAATCACTACTGTCCGAACGAAGATCATTGTCCTCCTCAAATAGCTGGAAAAATTGAGCATTTTGTGAGTCGTAAAGCGATGGATATCGAGGGAATGGGGGGAGAGACCATCGATCTGCTATTGAGTAAGGGATGGATTAGGGACGTTTCGGACATCTATGAGTTGCCGGCTCACCGGCAAGAGTTGATCGGAATGGAAAAAATCATTTATCCTGAAAGCTATGTGATGAATAGTATTCCTTTATCCAAGGTTATTTATGCATTTGAAATAGGAATAAAAAACATATCGGTAAAAAACGCGGAGGCTTTGGCGGAGCATTTCGGTAGCTTAAAGGCATATAGCGAAGCATCCGGAGAAGAATTACTGGCGATTGAGAAATTGCAGTTTACCGGCGATCGGAGAAAGAACGTAAATAAGATCGTGGATTATTTTCGTTTGCCTTTTAACGAAATGTTAGAGCGATTGAAAGAGGCGGGAGAGGTGGACATGATTCCTTTGAATCAGGTGATTTATGCCTTGGGTATTCCGGGTGTCGATCGTCACAAGGCAGACTGGCTGGCTGTCGAATTTGATTATCTCTATCGTTTGGCGGTAGCTTCGGAGAAGGAGATTGCGACGGTAGAGGGAATAAGTGAGGAGGAGGCTTTACGGATATATTTGTTCCTGCGGGGGAAAGAAAAATTCATTCGTAAATTGAATACTTTAAGAGTTTATCGCTTGCAGGAGAAATCGGTGGATAATTTGATTGCCGGGATTGAGAAATCGAAAGAGGCGGATTTGCCTGATTTTATTAATGCATTGGGGATTCGTTATATAGGTGAAAGTGCTTCCCGGAATTTGGCTCGTCATTTTAAATCATTGCAGGCGATCATGGATGCCTCTTACGAGCAGTTGATAGAGGTCGAGGATATCGGGGAACAGATGGCCCGGAGCGTGCAACGTTATTTCGAAAAACCGGGAAATAGGGAGATGATGGCCCGTTTCCTTCAACGGGGCATACGGGGAGAGATGCGTGAAGAAGAGGGCGAGAGCGATGTCTTTGCCGGAATGACTTTTGTGATCACGGGTACTCTTTCTTTACCAAGGGAACATTTCAAGGCTTTGATCTTAAAGGCGGGTGGAAAAGTAAGTGATTCAGTATCTTCGAAGACCACTTATCTCTTGGCCGGAGAGAATGCCGGAAGCAAATTGAAAAAAGCGGAGAAATTAAATGTAACCATTTTGTCTGAAGAAGAGTTTAATAAGATAATAAAAAGTGAATAATGAGAGATGCATGATATTTCTGGTATAAAAGTATTATCTTTACGTTAGATTAAAAAAAGTCGGGAAACGACAAGAATTATGGGAAGAGAAGAAACAAGACGATTGAAACAGATAATGACCTCTGCAGGAGAAGAAGCAAGACGATTGGGCAACTCGAAGATTTACCCGGAGCACTTGTTTTTAGGTTTGTTGAGGTTGAGAAGTGGTCGGGCGATTGATATATTAATATCTTTGGGGTTGGATTTTTACGAGGTGAAGGATAAGATAGAACAACGGCTCGGGGGAAAACGTTATAAATCGGAAAATGTAACCGATATTGATTTTACACTTGCGGCTAATAGCGTATTGAAGCGGGTTGTGGAAGAGGCGTGGGATTTGGGTGACGAAGAGTTGGAATCCGAGCATGTGGTATTGGCCATTTTAAGGAATCAAGCGGGATTTGTGACCAAATTGTTCAAGAGCATGGATATTGATTATGACATTTTTAAGGAAGCTGTCTTAAAAGAGAAAATGCGCATGCAATCAGATTATAACGAAGAGGGGGATGATTCGGAAGATTCCGAAGATGATTCTTCCATGTATAATCCCTATCGTCAAGGAGGGACGGCATCCGTGAAATCGGATACTCCTGTGCTGGATAATTTCGGAATCGATATTACCAAGGCGGCGGAAGAGGGAACGTTGGACCCGATCGTGGGACGTGATCGGGAGATCGAACGTTTGGCCCAGATATTGAGTCGCCGGAAGAAAAATAACCCCGTGTTAATCGGAGATCCGGGGGTCGGAAAATCGGCTATCGCGGAAGGTTTGGCTATTCGGATCGTACAACGGAAGGTCTCCCGGGTATTGTTTGACAAGAGAGTGATCGCCTTGGACATCGCTTCGATTGTCGCCGGTACGAAATACCGCGGACAGTTCGAGGAACGGATGAAAGCCATATTGGCGGAGTTAGCCAAAAATAGAAATATTATTCTGTTTATTGATGAGATTCATACCATAGTGGGGGCCGGAGGTTCTGGAGGAAATTTGGATGCAGCCAATATGTTGAAACCGGCGTTAGCCAGAGGAGAGATCCAATGTATAGGAGCTACGACGTTAGATGAATACCGACAGAATATCGAGAAAGACGGGGCTTTGGAACGTCGTTTCCAGAAGGTATTGGTCGAGGCGACTTCATTTGATGAAACCGTGGAGATTTTGAATAATATAAAATCCCGTTACGAGGATCATCATAATGTTCGTTACACGGATGAAGCGATAAAGGCTTGCGTGAAATTGACGACCCGTTACATATCCGATCGGGCATTGCCGGATAAAGCGATAGATGCTATGGACGAGGCTGGATCGAGGGTACATATTGCCAATATTAATGTTCCGCCGATTATAGAAGAGTTGGAGACCTCGATTGAAGAGGTGAAGGAGAAGAAAAAAGAGGCGGTAAAACAACAGAATTTCGAAGTTGCCGCTGCTTTCCGGGATAAGGAGAGACAGTTGTTGAAGTTGTTGGAGGATGAAAAAAATAAATGGCAGCAGGAATTGGATGAAAACCGGATTACGGTAACGGAAGAGGATGTGGCCGAGGTTGTGGCTATGATGACGGGGGTACCCGTGAAACGGATAGCCAAGACGGAGGGCATGAAATTACTGCAGATGCATGACGAATTATGCGAGAGTGTTGTGGGGCAACGGGAGGCTATTGAGAAGATCGTGAAAGCGATTCATCGGAATCGGGCCGGATTGAAAGATCCGAATCGTCCGATAGGTTCGTTTATCTTTTTAGGTCCAACCGGAGTGGGTAAAACGCAGTTGGCTAAAGTACTTGCCCGCTATCTGTTTGACTCGGAAGACGCGTTGATTCGTATCGATATGAGTGAGTACATGGAGAAATTTGCCGTATCTCGTCTTGTCGGGGCTCCTCCGGGTTATGTCGGCTACGAGGAAGGCGGACAGTTAACGGAGAAAGTACGTCGCAAGCCTTATTCTGTCGTGTTGTTGGATGAGATTGAAAAAGCTCATCCTGACGTGTTCAATATCCTATTGCAATTGTTGGATGACGGGCAGTTGACCGATAGTTTGGGACGTAAGGTCGATTTTAAGAATACGATCGTAATTATGACCTCCAATATAGGTAGTCGCCAATTGAAAGATTTTGGTCGCGGCATCGGTTTCGGATCGCAGGATCGGACCGGGGATAGCGATTACGCGAGGGGGGTAGTGCAAAAGGCTTTGAAGAATGCTTTCTCTCCGGAATTTTTAAATCGTATCGATGATATAATCATGTTTAACTCCTTGTCGAAAGAAGATATCTATAAAATAATAGATATCGAACTGAAAGGCTTGTTCAAGCGGGTGGGCGATCTCGGTTTGAAGATTTCCATTTCTAATGAAGCGAAAGATTTTATTACTGAGAAAGGTTTTGATCCGCAATACGGGGCACGGCCGTTGAAACGGGCGATACAAAAGTATTTGGAAGATGAGTTGGCGGAAGTCATTATTAAAGGAATTCCGGAAGGGAGCGAACTTCAGGTGGATTACGATAAGGAAAATGATAAAATTATTATAAATGAAAAAGAGGCTTGAAAAAGCCTCTTTTTCATTGGACGGTTTAATGTTTATTTTTTTAGTATTTTCTGTACGGCTTTTACCATGGGCTCTACACTTAAATCGTGACCGGTAGCTTGTAACATCCATTCGTTGGGTGTGAGGCGCCCGAGTCTGAAAATACGGTCTACTTCCTGGGAAAAGGTTTTTCCGTTCAGGTAATCCTCTAACTGGAATTCTATGATTTGTCCGAAAGCGTATGCCGATAAGTAGAGGGGGTAGCTGATCATATGAGAATAGATGGCTAAGATCGTTTCGTCTTTCTTTCCGAATACCGGAGCGTAATAAGTGTTCCATATCTCTTTTGATAGAGAGATAACGGCATCTCTCAATTCGGATGCCGTAGCGTCCGGATGAGCGTACATCCATTCCCAAGTTGCGATATCCAACATCGAAACTCCCATGATCTCGTACAAGCTCCAGAATTTGTCCAAAACGTCCATCTCTTCTTTTTCCGGGTTATTGTCTTCGATTCCTAATAATTGAAGATCCCGTTTTTGAAAAATGAAGGCAAGGGCTTCTGTGAAGGCGGTATTGGGAACACCGCTCATCATGAAGTTGTCTACGTCGTACATGGAGATCGTTTGTTCCACGTTGTGTCCGAATTCGTGGACGGCAATGTTATATCCTTTGTAGTCCATTCCTTTTGCCGGAATACGGGTGCGGAGGTGTGATCGTTGTCCTTTCATGGCTGCTCCCCAGGCATGACCGGAACCTCTCGCTGCATCGACAGCTATTTTATCGCAAATATAGTTAGCCCTTTCGGGAGTGAATCCCAATTGGACGAGGATATCGGGTAGTCCGGTCTTAAATGCCGCGGCATCCGGGTAAAGTTGTCGGGTTTGGGCGTCTAATTTGGTCTCATCCAGGCTGCTTCTTGCCTTAAATCCGTCGTACCAGATGTCATAAGCCTCTAATTTGCGTCCGAGGCGTTTGGATATGATTTTTCCTACGGCCTTTAATTCCGGTGCGGTTAGAAACTGGGTAAACAGAGTTTTAACATCGTTAAGAGAGATCTCCATCTCCCCGGAGAATTTTCGTTCTATGAAATTTTTGCCCGTGTAGGGATCTATGGCTTTTACGGCATGAAAATTATTTAGCATACGCCGGTAGCGTTCCGTGGCCTCGGGGATTACGGAGACTGGCTCCCCCTTTGAAGAGATGGTATTGGAATAAGGATTCCAATCGTACGCTCCGGAGTTGATGACTTGTGTCGGAATCTCTTGCGTAATGATTCTCTTCATGACTTCGTATACGGTACGTTGTTTATCCAATCCCTCTTTTCCTTTGTTATAGTTTGCTTTAATTTCATCCCGAAGGTTCCAGTGTGAGAGTAGAATCTTATCATCCGGAAATAGTTTTTTCCCTTTGGCGTTCGACACGTGTCCCATGTATATGTTATAATCGGATATGTAAACGTCTGCATCGCTCTCCGATTTTACTTGGGCTTGGATTAATTCGGAAGGCACCCTGGAGGTGAAAATATCTCCTAAACGAGCGTAGGCCCAAGCCTGTCGATCTGTCCCGATTGTCTCTTTCACTTTTAAAGGAACTTCCGGAAAATTCAACGCGATGATAAACCCGATTTTATTCGCGTAAAAATCATTGATCAAGTGAGAGCCGGGACTATAAGCACCGAACAGGGGATCTATTTCGTCTAAAGGTCCGTTATCTTGATGAAGATTCAATTGTAATTGTAGCGTTATTTCATTGAAATGTCCCCACAAAGCTTCAAAATAATTACTGATCTTTTCAAAAACCCGTTGTTTCGTTACGGGATCCGTAAGGTAATTTTTGATACAAAAAGATTGGAAATCGTTAGTATTTCCGTCATCTGATTGCCATAGGCGAGCTACTTGTCTTACTCCTGCTTCTACGAGTTGTTTATCCGTACCTCCCTTTGCTTGTATGGCCGTGACGGTTGTCTGAATGGTTTCTTCCGGTATGGAAGCACGAGTTGTTAAACCGACGAATAAACATACCATAAATAATGAATGCTTAAGGATTTTTTTGTTCATGGTGTAAAGATATGACGTGTAAAAATAAAAATAGGAAGCTGTCGAGTCCGAACAGCTTCCTGTTTTTTTAATTGTTATCGATTAAGTAATTGGAAATAAACGACATCTTCCCATTCGTTACCTCTGCGAAGCCAGTCTTTGCGATATCCCGTTTGTACGAAACCTAATTTTTCAAAAAGCTTCCGGCTACCAACGTTGCCGCTGGGAACACTGCTGTACACCTGATTGAGGCCTAATGTTTCAAAGCAGTAATCGAGCATTAAACGGATGGCCGATGTCGCGTAACCTTTTTTCCGGTATTCGCTGTTGTGAATCATTACTCCGATTCCAGCCCGTTGATGATAAGGATCAAAATCGTATAGGTCGATTAATCCCACTGGGGTTGCCGGATCTATAAGTTCAACCATGAGACGGAGTTGCTTGGTCGTGTAAATGTCCAGATGAGAACTTTCGATGTATTTTTTTAGCGTAAATAGAGAAAAAGGGGTTAACGTGTCGCTTACTTCCCACAAGTCCATATCGTTCTCCCATTTATAAAGGCATTCCAAATCTTCTGGTTCCAATGGCCTTAGTCGAATTGTTTCGTCATTGATCATAAGTTGATGATTTTATAAATTTATTTTAATCTATCTTTTCTATCAGCATCCAAATATACTATTTTCCTCCTTTCCTCTATGTTAATTTTGAAATTAATCTAAGGGATTCAAAAAAATAAATTAAATTTGAAAACCCATTGAATAGATTTTGGAATGCTGTAGGAACTATGGATTATAATTTACTGAGTGTCATCGGGGCAACCGCAACGGGAAAGACCGCGTTAGCCGTCAGGCTGGCCGCAGAGTTGAACGGAGAGATTATTTCGGCCGATTCGCGGCAGATATACCGGGGTATGGATATCGGTACGGGTAAGGATTTGTCCGAATACGAATACGAGGGACACCCCGTACCCTATCATTTAATGGATATTGCAGATGCGGGTTACCGGTATAACCTTTTTGAATACCAGCAGGATTTTTTGAAAGTATGGGAAGATTGCAAAAGAAGGGAAGTATTTCCTGTATTATGTGGAGGGAGCGGATTGTATGTGGAGTCCATATTGAAAGCTTATCGGATGACTCCGGTGCCCGAAAATACGGAATTAAGGGCTCGCTTAGCTTCTAAGTCGTTGGCTGAATTGGCGGAAATATTAGCTTCTTATAAAACATTGCATAACACGACGGATACGGATACGGTAAAACGGGCGATTCGGGGTATCGAGATTGCCGAATATTACCTTACGCATGAACCGGAAGAGGGGGCATTCCCTGAAATACGATCTTTGATTGTAGGAATTTTGTTTGATCGGGAGAAACGGAGACAACGAATAACCGAACGGTTACAGGCTCGTTTGAAAAGCGGGATGGTAGAGGAGGTGAAAGGATTGTTAGATGGAGGAATTAATCCGGAGGATTTGATCTATTATGGTTTGGAATACAAATATATAACTCTGTATTTGACAGGATGTTTGAAATACGATGAAATGGTCGAAAAGTTGAATATAGCCATTCACCAATTTGCCAAGAGACAAATGACCTGGTTTCGGAAAATGGAACGAGACGGCTTTGATATCAAGTGGTTGAACGGAGATATGCCGTTGGATGAAAAAGTAGATCAGGTAAAATCCTGGCTTAAGGAGACGTGATCAATCATGTCCGTCGCATCCGCAATGATGATGTTCCTCTTCGTCATCGTCCTCTTTCGAGGAATCAAGCATCTCTTCCAAATGGAGAAGTACACCCTCTAACAGAAAAGCTTTGTCGTCGTCTGCCGGTAATGCTTTTATCCGTTCGATAGCTTCTTTTATTTTTACTTCGGATAGGTTGTCCGATAGATTTTCGATGACGGTTGATGCTTCCAGGGCTGAAATAAAGTCATCTTTCAAAAGAATATCCAAAAATATATCCATGTATTCAGAAAAGTCAATGGCCGATTCCCAGCATATGCGTAGTAGATTCGGTTTTTCGGAATTATTTGCAGCCTGAATCAGTTTTTCCATCAGGATGGTTTTGAATCCCGAATCTTTAATATCGGAGAGGAGAGAAGTGATATGGGTGATAATGACAGGCTCTTTGCATTGCAGTAAAATGTCCAATAGTTCCGGAACGATGGACAGATCTCCTTCCGTTTTGATCTGTTCTATCGCTTCCGTTACTAAGTCGATATCATTACTCCCTAATTTCTTGAGAATATCTTGTTTGTTTTCCATGGTCTTGTTGAATTAAAACTTCTTCTTTTATGTGAAAATGAAGAATAGGCAAAGATAGTGATCATTTGCGGGAATTTTTTGCCCTCGGATGGAAATTTATGATGGTATCCCTTAAAAAAGTATTGTCCAGGTGGGTATAAATTTCCGTGGTAAGAATAGATTCGTGTCCCAGCATATCCTGAACGGCCCGTATGTCGGCTCCTCCGTTTACAAGATGTGAGGCAAACGAGTGTCGGAGGGTATGCGGAGAGACGGTTTTATTGATACCTGCTTTTAAGGCTAATTCCTTTATGATATTGAATACCATTACTCTCGAAAGAGCTTTTCCTTTTTTATTTAGGAAAAGGACGTCTTCATACCCTTTGGCTTTAGGAATGGCGGCCCTGTGCGTTTTCGTGTATATTCGTATTTCGTCTTTCGCTTTATTGTTTAAAGGCACTAAACGTTCTTTATTGCCTTTTCCTTCAATTTTAATGTAGCCCACTCTGAAATTGATATTGGAAAGTTTCAGGTTTACCAGTTCCGATACGCGTAGTCCGCAAGAGTACAGCGTCTCTATGATAGCTTTATTGCGTTGTCCTTCCGGCTTCTTCAGGTTTACCGCATCAATCATGGCCTCGATCTCCTCTACGCTCAATACCGACGGTAATGCTTTCCCTATTTTCGGAGTATCTAAAGAGGCTGCGGGGTTAACGGTAATCACTTCATCGTAAACCATAAATTTAAAAAAGGATTTTATGCTGGAAATACTTCTGGCTTGACTTCTGGCTGTGATACCGGAATCTTTTAATCGGGATAAATGGTTGTTAAGGATAGCATATGTGATCTCTTCGGGTTGAAGTTGCGGTTCTGATTGTAAACTGAATGCGGCTAACTTTTTTATATCGTTCAGGTAAGCTTCTACAGAATTGCTTGAAAGAGATTTTTCTAAAGTTAAGTACGTTTTAAAATTATCTATCGCTTCATTCCAGGTCATCATGTTTGTGAATTAAGTATTATCAGTTTATATACCCTATATATCCCTACCTTCAATTCAATGAAGGTAACACAGAGGGATAAACATGGGAAATTCGATGGCTAAAGATAAGTGATTTTTATATGCGACCGACACCATTTGGTAAGTTTAACAAAGAAAAGGTTCAGATAAATGTCATAATAAAAAATTAATATTCTGAGAGATAAATGGCCTGTTTACGATCGTTTTTTGTTAATTTTGCAGAAGAATAAAAACGAAAAGTATGAAACTATTAATTATAAATGGTCCCAATCTGAATCTTTTGGGTGTCAGAGAAAAATCGATTTACGGGGAGACCTCTTTTGACGCTTATATGGAAGCATTAAGGAGAGAGTATCCGGACGTGGCGATCGGTTATTTTCAATCCAATATAGAGGGGGAATTGATCGATAAATTGCATGAAGCAGGTTTTTCTTATGACGGGATTATATTGAACGCCGGGGCCTATACACATACTTCTATTGCCATAGCGGATGCGATTGCCGCGATCGAGACGCCTGTAATCGAGGTGCATATTTCCAATACGGCCAAACGGGAAGAATTCAGACATAAGTCTTATTTGACTGCGGTTTGTCGAGGGGTGATAACCGGGTTCGGATTGAAATCCTACGAGCTGGCCTTGCGGGCGTTTCTTTAAAAAAGAAAACTTTTCCAATCTTTTTTTGTTTCTTTTCGTAGAAATTTTACAGGAGAAACTGAAAATAAAGAGAAGTTTCGATAAGAATTAATGTCGTTTAGTAATCGGTTTATATGAAAAAAACAAAGATTGTAGCAACCATATCGGATAAGAGATGCGATGTGGATTTTTTACAAAATCTGTATCGTGCGGGAATGAACGTGGTTCGTTTGAATACGGCACATCAGAATATAGAGCAGGCTAAAAAAGTGATAGACAACGTGCGTACCGTTTCCGGGGATATCGCTATTTTAGTCGATACCAAGGGGCCGGAAGTGAGAACTACGTTAATAGAGAATCCGTTTCACGTGGAGAAGGGAGAGTGTCTCTTTCTTACCGGAGATATGGATTTAAAGATGGAAGGAAAATTAATCCACGTCTCTTATCCTTATTTTGCGGATGATATTAAGACAGGAGATCGTATCTTGATCGACGACGGGGATGTAGAATTGGTCGTTGTGGAAAAGTATGCACATTATTTGGAGGTAATGGCGACCAACGAGGCCATGATAAAAGATCGGAAAAGTGTGAATGTTCCCGGGGCTAATTTGAAATTGCAATCCTTAAGCGATAAGGACAAGTTGTTTATCAATTTTGCGATAGATAATAATGTGGATTTTATTGCTCATTCCTTTGTACGTAATAAGGAGGACGTGATTGCGGTGCAACAGCTATTGGATGCCCGACAGAGTAAGATAAAGATCATCGCTAAAATTGAAAATCAAGAAGGAGTTGATAATATCGACGAGATTTTGGATTATGCTTATGGGGTGATGGTTGCCCGGGGGGATCTGGGAATTGAAATAGAGGCGGAGAAGATACCTCGTATTCAGCGTTATATTGTCAATAAATGTATTGAAAGTAAGAAACCCGTGATAATAGCCACGCAGATGCTCCATACGATGATAGAGCATCCGAGACCTACCCGGGCTGAAATTAGCGATATCGCAAATGCCATTTATATGGGAACGGATGCGATCATGTTGAGTGGGGAGACCGCTTACGGGGCTTATCCGGTAGAGGCTGTTACCGTAATGCGGAACGTGGCGGAGGAGAACGAATGTTCGGTGGCTCCGGATGCAAGCCGGAGTCTGGTTCGGATTAATAATGAGATCACGGCGGCGTTGGCTCGTGCTGCGGTTAAGACAGCCACCATTTTGCCCGTGAAAGCTATTGTCGTGGATACCTTGTCGGGGCGTACTGCGCGCTATCTTGCGGCTTTCCGGGGGGATTTGCCCGTGTTTGCCCGTTGTTATAACGATCAAGTGATGCGGGAGCTTTCGCTCTCCTTCGGCATCTATCCTTATTTTACCGAAAAACCGATGTCTCGTGATGAATTCATGAATGATTTACCGGCTATGTTGATGAAGAGAGGGATTCGTGCGGACGATTATGTTGTTGTCGTGGGCGGAAGTTTCGGGCATGGCAAGGGGGCTTCTTTTATTGAAGTATGTAAAATCGGAGAGATACATTGATAATTTAGGGTTTGTAATAAAAAAATCCCCGGAAATCCCGGGGATTTTTTTATATCGAATCAAAAGATATTATTTTATCTTCTCTTTGGTTCGCGTGATGTATTTTTCGATATCGCGGAACTCCATGGAAGAGGTGAATTCTTTTTCGATTCTCTCGTACATGGTTAAAGCCGACTTGTAATCGTTTGCTTTTTCAAAAGCGAGTCCTGCCTTCATCAAAATGATGGGAGCAGTCAATTCGTTCGTATCTTCGTTGGCCGCTTTTTTATAGTAATCGGCCGCTTTCTTGTAATCGCCTAACTGCATGTAAGCATCCCCGATATTTGATTTTGCTAACGAATTGAATACAAGATCATCGGATGAGAATTTTTCCAAATATTTGATGGCATTATTGTAATCTCCGTTATAGAGGTAGCATAGTCCGGCATAATAGTTCGCTAAATTACCACTGGGCGTGGAACCGTATTTTTCAATAATATCGAGAAAACCAAGAACATCCCCCTCTCCGTTAAGAGCTAAGTTGAATGAATCCTTTGCAAAGAAATTTTCAGCCATGAACATTTGATTCATTGCCTCTTTGGCGAGAGGTTGCTTGTAGAACTTATGGTATCCCAATACAACACCGATTACAACGATAATCGCAATGATGATTTTGATTAATAAATTCTGATTCTTCTCAATGAATTGTTCCGTTGATATCGTAACTTCTTCAATTTGTTCGAAGCCATCTCCGTGTTTTTGTTTCTCTTTTGACATCGTTATATGTTTTTGTTATATATTACACATCATTCATCGACCTGCAAAAATAGTTTTTTTTTTCATATGCCGAGAGCCTCCGTGAAATTTTGTGCAAAAAATTCTGCTTTCGATAAAATCTATTTTACTTTTCCTTACTTTTGGGGAAAAGTAGGGAGGGGGCGTGAGGCTCTAATCTATAAAATATCAAGATGGAAATAAAAAATTTGGATATTGTTAATTATAAAAATATATCGGAGGCTCAAATCGAATGCTGTTCCGGTTTTAATTGTTTTGTAGGAAACAACGGGGCCGGGAAAACGAATGTGCTGGACGCTATTTATCAATTATCCATGTGTAAAAGTTATTTCAACTTACCGGATGTACAAAATATTCGTCATGGAGAGCCTTTTTTCGTATTGCAAGGCAATTATGAACGGCAAGGCGAGAGGATAGAGGCGTATTGTGGGGTGAAACGGGGTCAAAAAAAAGTGTTTAAGAAAAACAAGAAAGCGTACGATCGTCTGTCCGATCATATCGGGTTGTTGCCGTTGGTAATGGTTTCTCCTGCGGATACGGTTTTAATAGATGGGGGAAGTGAGGAGAGACGCCGTTTTATCGATGGGGTGATTAGCCAGCAAGACAAAGAGTATTTAGCGCATTTGATTCGTTATAACCGGATTTTAGTGCAAAGAAATACGATGCTGAAAGAATATGCCGGGCGGGGAATGGATATGGATATGCTGGCGGTTTGGGATGAGCAGTTGGCCGAAAGCGGAATGTTTATTTTAAAAAAACGCCGCGATTTCGTTTACGAAATGAGTACTGTTTTTCAACATTACTACGATCTGCTTGCTTCAGGAAAAGAGCAAGTTTCGTTAACGTACGCGACAACGATCAAACATGACGATCTGCTTGCTTCCCTGAAAGAGAATTTTGAGCGGGATAGAATATTGACTTATACGACGGTCGGAATACACCGGGATGATCTGGGACTTGAATTGGGAGGATATCCCGTAAAGAAAATGGGATCGCAGGGACAAAAAAAGAGTTTTTTGGTGGCTTTGAAATTTGCTCAGTTCGTTTATTTATCGGCACGAAACGGAATAAAGCCTTTACTCTTGTTAGATGATATATTTGATAAATTGGATACCTTAAGGGTAAGTCGAATCGTGGGGATTGTTTCGGAAAAAACGTTTGGACAAGTGTTTATTACGGATACGAACCGGTTGCATATAGATGAAATCATAAAACAGCACGCCTCGTCTTTTAAGATTTTTGTAGTAGATGAGGGTGTTATAAAAGAGGTGGGTGTGTGATTCTTTGTTTTATCGAATAAAATGGTATTTTTGCAAGTTAGAAAGTCTTGGGTATTTGCATCCGTGTAATCCCTTCGGCTTATAATTAAAAATACGTCGTGAAGCAAGGCAAAACATTGAAGATGGATGAGTTGATGAGACTTTATTTGAAACAGATGGGATTAACTCAACGTTTCAAAGAGAGAGAAGTATGTCAACTTTGGCCGGAGGTGGTAGGGGGAATGATAGCCTCGAAAACAAAAAATTTGCGGATGGTCGATGGCAAGCTTTTTGTTAGCTTCTCCTCGTCTGTCGTAAAGAATGAAATCCTGTTGGTTAAAGAAGGGCTGTTAAAAGCTTTGAATGACCGGGTAGGTGAAGGTGTTGTAAAAGAGTTGATTGTGTCCTGAAAAGGAGTTAAAAGAAGTATAAATGAAATTAATTAATTCGGGAGATTTATTGCCTATGCGCGGATTTAATCCTTTCGGTAATAGTTTGATGGCAAGATTGGTCATGTATATTTTGCGATTGAATAAATTGAATAAACTCTGTTCGAAAGTATACGATGATAATCCTGAAGTTTTTCTTGATAGTTTAATTGATACATTGGGAGTCACGGTTGAGATCAGCGATGAGGATTTGCAGAAGATTCCGGAGGCGGGTCCTTTTGTAACGGTGTCAAACCATCCTTTCGGCGGATTGGACGGGATTATCTTGGTAAAAATATTGAGTAAAATTCGCCCCGATTATAAAGTATTGGCCAATTTTTTGTTAAAAAAGATCGTCCCGATACAGGAATATTTTTTGGGAATGGAACCTCGGGAAGAGCAACGTATGAATGTTAAATCGGGAGGACTGAAAGAGGCTATGCGCCATGTACTGTCGGGCAAGCCTTTAGGAGTTTTCCCTGCCGGGGATGTTTCTTCTTATCAACCGGATTCCAATCACGTGGAGGATCCGGAATGGAATTTGCCCGCGTTAAAGCTGATTAAAATGGCAAAGGTTCCCGTTGTGCCGATCTATTTCAAAGGTTCCAATAGCTTGTTATTTTACCTGCTGGGGTTGATCCATCCGATGCTGCGTAACGTGAAATTGCCCTCTGAATTATTGAATAAAAAAAATCGGGTAGTGAAATTGCGTATCGGGAATCCTATATCGGTAGAAAGTCAGAATTCGTTTCACGATATAGTGCAATACGGTAAGTTTCTGAGAGCAAAGACCTATTTATTAGGATCTTCGTTGGAGGTAAAGAAATTTTTTATAAAATCGCAAAAAGCTATGCCAAAAGCAGAACCGATCGCGGCGGAAATTGAAAATAATGTATTGAAAAAAGAGATAGCCGACATTGCAGAGGATTATCTTTTGTTTACGATGAAGAACTATGACATTTATTGTTCCCCGTCGGTAAAGATTCCTAATGTTTTGAATGAGATCGGTCGTTTGAGGGAAGTGACGTTCCGGGCTGTAGGTGAAGGGACAAATCGTAGTATTGATTTGGACGAGTATGATTTGTATTACTATCACCTGTTTATTTGGGATAAAGAGGAAGAAAAAATCGTGGGTGCGTACCGGGTCGGTAAGGGGAAAGAGATCGTCGATCGTTACGGGATGAAAGGTTTCTATATCAACTCTTTGTTTAAAATGAGAAAAGAGATGTTGCCTGTTCTGTACGAGTCTATCGAGTTGGGACGCTCGTTTATCACGGAAGCATATCAACGTAAGCCTCTTCCTCTATTTATGTTATGGAAAGGCATCCTTTACTTTTTGTTGAAAAATCCGGAATATCGTTATCTGATAGGTCCGGTAACTATTAGCGGGAAATACACGGAAGTATCTAAAGAGCTGATCATGAAATTTATCATGGCTAATCATTATAATTACGATTTGGCGCGTTACGTGCTGCCGCGTTCCAAATACTTGGTGGGTACGAATGAACCCGGAATTCAGGTTATGCTTGATGTGGCTCACAAGGATATTGGCGTGTTGGACAAGATGATCGGAGATATAGAGCCTTCGAGTGACAAATTACCTGTGTTACTGAAAAAATATATCTCGTTGAATGCGAAAATTATAGGATTTAATATTGATCCGAAATTTAATATGTGTTTGGACGGTTTGTTAATTTTAGATATTTTTGACGTTCCAATGAAAACGATCGAATCTTTATCGAAGGAAATTAACGATGAAACTATTCTGACGCGTTTCTCGTCAGATAATGTAGATATTTGAAATAAAAGAAGGCATGTACGATATAATCTATCTTTTTAAAGGTATGTTAGTAGGGTTGATGGTGTCGATCCCCTTGGGACCGATGGGGGTGTTGATTATTCAGAAAACGCTGCATAAAGGGGCTTTGTCCGGTTTTATAGCTGGAATGGGAGCCGCTTCGGCAGACTTTTTTTATGCTTCGGTAGCTGCTTTCGGATTAGGTTATGTGATTAGTACGGTACAAACTCATGAATTGTTATTGCAGATTATCGGGGGAATATTTTTAATCGTTATCGGGTTGAAGATTTATTTCGATAACCCGATCCGTCAGATCAAGCAAAAGCGTAACGGACGGGTGAGTAAGAAAGGCTTATTGGGAGATTATATTTCTCTTTTTTTTCTGACGGTTTCCAATCCGATCACCATTGTCGTGTTTATGGCTGTATTTGCCGGAATGTCGGTGTTCGGGGAGTCTGCCTCTGTTTTAGGTGAATTGTTGGTTGTGGTCGGGGTGTTGTTGGGAGGCGGTGTTTGGTGGTATACGCTTTCGACCTTAGTGAATATTTTCAGAAAGAAATTCCGTTTACGGGTATTGGTGACAATCAACCGGGTTTCGGGTTTAATTATTGCCATTTTGGGAGCTTTGGTTATTCTGGCTGCTTTTCAGCCTTTTAAATCGATGTTGCCGATGTGATCGCTTGCTTATTTCCGTTTGTAAAAATGACGTGAATCTCCCCATGCACCGTACATGACCTGGCAACCGCTTCGACGTATACTGGCTTCGAGATTTCTCATGGACTCATCGGCTCCTTCATGGGTACCGGGTTTATTCTCGTATAATTTGTAAAGTGTTCGGTTGGACGTCGGGGTAATATTGGGCATGACCACGTTCGCTCCGATTTGCATGGCTTTTTCCCTGCCTTCCGGTGCGATGGCCTGTAAAGCCGTGGTCGCCGCTATATTAATATCGGGCATGAGAATGCGCAATAAGGCAATCATATGTAAGGACAGCCTTAAACGTTCCGGTAAGGACAACAATCCGTGGCGATGAGCATAAAGGGGTGTTTCCCGGTGTTCCAGGTAAGGTCCCATGCCTACCATATCGATATCCATGGACTGGAGAAGAAGCAAATCGTTCGCGAGATCTTCCAAGGTCTGAAAAGGTAGTCCGATCATGACTCCCGTACCTGTTTGGTAACCGCATTGCTGCAAATATTCGATGCATTTTAGTCTTGTGGCGTGTGAGTGCAGTGCGTTATTCGGATGAATTTTGGAATAAAGGTTTGGATTCGAGGTCTCGAATCGGAGTAGATAGCGATGAGCTCCGGCGTCGAACCAACGCTGATAGGTTTCCCGACTCTGTTCTCCCAATGATAGCGTAATACCCAATTCGTTGTTACTTCTCTGTTTAATCTCTTTCAGCAAATGTTCAACGCGTCGGACGAACGAGGAATCATTGCGTTCTCCGCCCTGTAGCACGATGGAACCGAATCGGTGAGTATACGCGAAATCAGCGGCTTCCAATATCTCCTGATCGGTAAGTGTATAACGGGCTGTTCCGGTGTTCGATTTTCTGATCCCGCAATAAAAGCAGTCTTTGATGCAGATGTTGGATATCTCTATCAGGCCGCGCAAGTAAACCCCGTTCCCGATATATGTTGTTCTTATTTTTTCGGCTTCGTCGTAAAGATTTTCTTCTTCCTTGCCCGAGCAGGAGAGTCTGTATACCAAATCAGAAATAGCGTATTTTTCCACCGTGCTTTGTTTTTGTTCGATATCGCGAAGGTAAGAAAAAGCCGGGATATAAAATATTTTGCTAAATTTGTTCTCGTAAAGTTTTTCGGATATGGCCAAGAAAATCGTACTGATCCTTTTGGGAGTTTTATTGATGGGATGTATCGTTTGGATCCTGTGGAGGGTAAATGAACGGGAACAAGGTTCGGATGTTCCGAAAGAGGCATTTATTCCCAATAATTCGGCCGTGGTGTTGAATGTTCGCGCCAATGTGAGCTTATCGCCTCGATTGAAAGAAGCGTTTGAGACTGAATGGGCTAACTATCAGAAAAGTATATTTTACAGGAGCATCGATACCTTGCAAAAGTTGAAATTGACGGAAAACAGGTCGTGGGTTTTGGCGTTAAGGCGGGAAGGAAAGAAAAGTGTCCGTTTTTTGTATATTTTGAATCGGGTTCCGGCGGCTTCGCGAAGCGAGGTGATTCGTTTTTTGGCGGATTACTACGCGAAATCGGGGCTTAAAGAACGTTCATACGATAAATTTAAGATTTACTCTTTAAGAGATAAGGAGACGGAAGTTTATTTTGCCGTGGTGGGCGGCATGGTTTTATTGTCGGATTCCGAATTATATTTGGAAGACGCGTTGAAACAGATTGGTGAGGATAAAAAAAACGATCCGGAGAGTATACCTGTATATAAAAATATAACCCGTTATTTCTCGGAAACGGCAGGGATGAATATTTTTTTAAATACTTCTTGTTTTTCGGATGTATGGCCCCTGTACATGAGCCGGAATGTTGTTTCTCCTCGTTTGGATCTAACCAAATGGTTCAAATGGGGAGCTTTGGACGGAGAAATTCAATCTGACGGGATCGGTTTTAATGGTTTCATGTATTATGGCGGAATGAAAGCCACGTTCCTGAATGTTTTTAAGGGGCAACAACCGATGGCTTCCCGTATCGAAGGAGTTATTCCTTCCGGCGTGAATGCCGTTACGGTCTTGAACTTAAGCGATACGAGAGCTTATCTGACGGCATTGGAAACGTTTCGTCACAAGGCAGGTATTATTGAACACGCGAGGAAAAGAAAATCGGAGTTCACCCGGCTGTTCGGAGAGGAAGTGGAGGCGAGTTGGAGGGAATTGCTACAGGGAGAGTTTGCCAAAGGCGTATTTTCCTATGATCCGGAAAACAAGGAAGAAGAAGGCTTCGTGATGGTATATTTGAAGTCCGGCAGTTTGGGACGGGCTTTATTGAAAAATATGCTTGGGAACTATGCCGTTAAGGTTAATATAAATGAAGCTTCTCTCGAGAGAACGACCGCTTTGGATCAGGAGAAAAAAGTAGCGTATTATAAAATGCCCGTGACGGATTTTGCCGGGGTATTGTGGGGATATATATGGGATGGTGTACCTTCTCGCTTTGCCATGATTCAGGATAATTATTTGATATTGGCTTCTTCCGAATCGGTCATACGACGCTTTGCAGAGAACTATATGCGACGTCTGAATGTTCAGGATATGGATTGGTACAAAAAGACCCGGGTGAAGATGTCTGCCAAATACAACTGGATGTATCTGGCGGAAACGGGAAGTATGTATCCTTTCTATCGGGATATGGCGAATGATGGCTTGAAAGATTTTCTGACTCAAAATAAAGAACGTTTAGATGTGTTTTCTTCGTTCGGTTTACAGTGGATCAGTGAAGACGAGATGTTGTATCAAAGCGTTTTCCTGAATACGGAAAAAGTCGAGCAGCCGCCGGCACAAGTCGTTTGGCAAACGAAATTAGACGCTAAACTCACGATGAAACCTGTGGTTGTCGTTAATCATAATAATGGGGAGAGGGAATTGTTTGTACAAGATGACTCCCGTACCGTCTATTTGATTAACGATATGGGAAGGATTCTATGGAAACTGCCGATAGACGGAAAGATTAATAGTGAGGTGTATCAAGTTGATTTTTATAAAAACGGGAAATTGCAATATCTTTTCTCTACCTCCGAAAAACTTTACCTGATCGATCGGAATGGAAATTATTTACCTCGTTATCCTCTGGCATTTAAGAGTTCATGCCCTTCCGGTATAACGGTTTATGATTACGATAACGACCGAAATTATCGGGTGTTCGCTCCCTGTGCAGACCGGAAAATATATTTGTATGAGTTATCCGGAGATCTCGTTGAGGGGTGGAGTCAGCCTCAAAGTGATAACGATCCGGTTTCTAAAGTATACTATTTCAGAGTTGCGGATAAAGATTATATCGTGTTTGCCGATCGATATAGAATCTATATTTTGGATCGAAGAGGACGGGAACGGGTAAAGGTGCAAACTTTATACGATCTGCTTCAGGGAACGGTGATTTACTTGACGGGAAAGGAGCAGAATGAATCTTTGGTTTTTGGAAGTGCCGGAGGCGAATTGCAGTTTGTTGATTTTAATGGAGCATCCCGGTCGTTGAAACCGGATAAAATTACGGCCGGCTATTTGTTTAATGTAGCCGATACGGATGGAGACGGAAATGATGATTTCATATTTTCGAACGGAGAGCATGTATACGTGTATGACCGGAACGGTAAGGTGTTATGGGAAACAGGAGTGAAAGAGGGACGGTTGGGCTTTCCTTACGTGTATCGTTTTTCAGCCCGTGATACGCGTGTGGGAACATTGGATGAATCTCATTCAGAATTGTATTTGTTGGACAAAGGGAGTCAGTCGAACGGTTTTCCGATTACCGGGACGTCTGCTTTTTCTATCGTATTTCAAAATACCGGAAAGGTAGGTTTTTACCTCTATGTAGGAAGCGAGAAAGATAGTTTATTAAAATACCGATTTATAAGATAATATTTTTAACATCTTTGATATTTCTTTTGATTTTATACTTATATTTGTTTTCTAAGAAGTATAAGTATAATAATAACTGTAATTTATGACAAAAGTGTGTGTGTGGAAACACTACCTGATAATCGGATTATTGGGTATGTGTATTATTTCTTGTGGCGATTCGGAGCTTTTTAACTCGGACAAAATGACCGAATCTATCGGATGGGAGCCTGATTTTATACTGCCGGTAGGACATGGGAATTATACCATGTGGGATTTATTGAATCCTTATGATCCGGAAGAGTCGATGATCGAACGTGATAACCGGATTATCATTAATTACGAAGAAAAAGAGATCGTGCGTTTGGAAGCGAAAGATTTCTGGGATATGCCGGAACAACAAATTTCGTTGAACACAAATCTTATTTTATCTTTAACTCCAATTACCGGGAATTTACCCGGGGATATTCATATCCCCGGTCAGGGGGGTGAGGCCCATTTTGATTTCGGAGAAATCGGAAAACTCTCCTTTCTTTCGGCCAAGGTAAGGTTTTCCGGGGAGCTTCCGGCTTGTTCCTTTAGTTATGTCGTAACGTTGACCCTGCCCGACGTGAAAGATGAGGCAGGTAATCCTTTTAGGATGGAACGGGTTGTAAACACGAATCAAGCGGGTATCTTTTTCGAAGATCGGGAGTTGGAGTTCGATATGAGTGAGGAGAGCGACCGGATTCGTTATCGGATCGACTTTTTTATTCCGAAAGATCAAGAGGTTGAAATAGCGGCCGGGGAGTCCTTGAAGTTGGAATTTTTATTATCTGACGTCGTGTTCCATAAGGTTATCGGGCAGATAAATCCTCCGATGATCCCTATTGATCCGGGATGTTTTGAAATGAATATCGATTTTTGGAATGATATAACGGGTGATTTTTATTTTGCGGATCCCTCGTTGAAATTGATTTTGAAGAGCCGGGGAATTGATATCCCGATTAAACTGGATCCTGCTTTTATAGCTTATAAAGAAGGAGAAACAAGACACTTCACGGGAGGACCGCTTCTCTTCGATACGTTTGATGAGACGGGCGAAACGGTAAACGAAAAGGGGTATACGAAGGATAATTCCAATGTGGACGAATTACTTTCCCTACCGCCTAAAGATTCCGTTGCGTATAGCGGTAATATAATAATTAATGAAGGAGGGGTACAAACAGCGTGTGTCATTGAGGAAAACGCGGAACTATCGGCCGATGTGAAAGTGGAGATTCCGCTTTACTTTAGCGCCGAGAATCTTACTTTCCGGGATACCATTAAAGATATAGATTTGGATAATCCGGACCAGATTAAAAAGATGGCCTTGATTTTAAGGGCCAAGAACGGTACTCCTTTGAAAATCGGGGTAAAGGAGTTCTTGATGGTGGATGAGAATTTTCAGGAGGTAGACCGGATCAATGCGGATGAATTGATCGATGTGCCGGAGATCGATGCCGACGGTAATGTCATTGCCGTAAAGGAGGGGGAACATATCGTGGAGCTGTCCGAGACCAATATAGATAATTTGGAACGAACGAAACATCTGATATTGATCGCCAGCATGATGACAGCCGGTGACGGACAAATTCCGGTAGAAGTGAAAGCGGACGCCAAACTTGAATTGAAAGTGTTAGTGAAGGTCAAACTCGGTATCAAGTAAGATTAAAATGTATCCAAAATGAAAAAAATAATTACTATTATATCTTTTTTTCTTGTCCTCTTTCCTTGTTTCGTGATGGCTCAGGACGGGAACAATACGCTTTATTTTTTATCCAATTCTCCTCAACGGGTGAAATTGAACCCGGCTTATCAACCGGAGTATAAAACTTACGTGGGAATACCCGGACTAAGCGGTATTTCTTTGAATTTCAGCAATGCCTTTAAGGTTGACGACCTGTTAAGATGGGGAACGGGAGACAAGGCGGATTCCGTAATCTACGACGTGAACCGTTTGCATAAGGCTTTGCGGGAGAAGAATTCCCTCGTTTTGAACACGGAAGTACCTATTTTAGCCATCGGTTTTCGAATTAATTCCTGGTATGCAACTTTCGATATCACCCAAAAGAATGATATTGTCTTTAGTTTTAATAAAGATATTATCACTTTCTTCAAGGAAGGTAATGCGAATTATCTTGGTCAGACGTTTGACTGGGGTGGTTTGGGGTTAAAAGTAACGGCATACAATGAAATAGGTTTCGGATTATCCAAGAGAGTAAATGACCGGTTGACCGTCGGAGGACGTTTTAAGGTTTTATTCGGAATTGCCAATGCCGATATGACCGATTCGAAGATGGGGGTTTACTCTTCGCCGGACGGAGATACGGTCCGACTCTCTTCCCGTCAGAATATTCGCGTCTCGGCTCCGATAAAGTACACGAAAGACGGGGAGTACGTGGAGTGGGATAATATTGAGTTTGATGAGGATGCCGTCGATGCCAAATTTCTTATCGGAACAGGTAATCTGGGATTTGGCGTGGATTTGGGTGCTCAGTATAAATTGCTGGACAAGCTGACCCTGTATGCGAGTGTGTTGGATTTAGGTTTTATCCGTTGGGAAGAGAATACTTATAATTTCAAACAAAACACAAGTTTTGATTGGACAGGGGCCGATCTTTCCAATAGTCTTAATAAGGATGATCCGAATTATAAGGATTTCGGCGATGCCTTTGAGGAGATGACCGATTCATTGGAAAATCGTTTCCGGTTAACGGATAAGCAGGCGGCCTATACTACGATGCTGAACGCGAAAATATACGCGGGTGCAACTTATCAGTTGAAAGAGTGGGTTAATTTCGGTGGTCTCTTAAAAGCCTCGGTCATGGATGGACGTTTCTTTCCCGCGATAACCTTGTCCGCTAATTTACGCCCGATTCGGAATATCGGCGCTTCGGTATCTTATTCTATGATAAATGGAGATTTTGCTAATGTGGGAGCGGCATTAACGGCTAAATTCGGTCCGTTCCAGTTTTTCGTGGTGACGGATAATGTCTTGGCGGCCAATTATACGAGTACTCGGACGGCGAGTGCGCGATTCGGCTTTAATCTGCTTTTCGGACATTACCAGAGAAGATGAAATAAAAAAAAGCCCGCCTGTTTGGCGGGCTTTTTTTATAGAGCGTTGGCATCGACCACCGTCTCTTTATTGTATTCTCCGTTGGCTAATTTTTTGGCCACGGCTTTAAAGGCTTGTACCGTATATTCCACATCCTCCATCGTATGCATGGCAGTTGGAATCAGGCGAAGCAGCAATTGTCCTTTGGGAATCACCGGATAAACCACGATAGAACAGAAAAGATTGTAATTTTCTCTTAAATCCATGGCTACTTGAGTTCCTTCGGCAACACTACCGGATAGATAAACGGGAGTAACCGGAGAGTTCGTTTTGCCGATGTTTAAACCGTCTGCTTTCAATCCGCTCTGTAAAGCCCGGACGATCGTCCACAATTTTTCTCTTAATTCCGGCTTGCTTCTCAGCAACTCCAGCCTTTTGATGGCTCCTTCCACCATAGGCATGGGTAAGGATTTGGCAAACGTTTGGGAACGCATATTGTATCTCAGGTACATGCATATATCTTCTTCACAGGCAATAAAAGCCCCGATGCCTGCCATCGCTTTGGCGAAGGTCGCAAAGTAGAGGTCTATTTGGTCCATTACCCCGAAATGATCTCCGGTTCCCGCGCCGTTCGGTCCCATCGTCCCGAAACCGTGTGCGTCATCGACCAACAGCCGGAAATTGAAATCTTTTTTCATGGCCACGATCTCGTCTAATTTTCCCAAGTCTCCGGCCATTCCGAAAAGACCTTCCGTTATGACGAGAATACCCCCTCCGGTTCCTTCTACCCATTTGGTAGCCCGTTCGAGTTGTTTACGCAGACTCTCCATATCGTTATGTTGGTATACATAACGTTTTGCCGGAGATAAACGCAGGCCGTCCATAATGCAGGCATGGTCTTCGGCATCGTAAACGATACAGTCATGACGGCAAGTCATAGCGTCGATAATAGAGACCATACCCTGATACCCGAAATTCAATAAAAATGCATCCGGTTTACCTACGAAGTCGGCTAATTGGGATTCCAAATATTCATGACGGGAAGTTTGTCCACTCATCATGCGGGCTCCCATAGGATAAGCCATGCCGTATTTTGCCGCAGCTTCGGCATCCGCTTTTCTTACTTCAGGATCGTTAGCGAGACCGATATAATTATTTAAACTCCAGTTTAACATTTCTTTCCCGCGGAATTTCATCCTGGGACCGATTTCTCCTTCTAATTTCGGAAATGAAAAATAGCCATGAGCTTGCTTGGCATATTGTCCGATATTTCCTTTCTGATTTTTTACTCTTTCAAAAATGTCCACGTCGATAATATTTTGAAATTCTTAAATTTTTGATACAAATACGAAGCAAAGGTAACTAAAAATTCTTATAATGGAGGATTTCTTTTTGAAAAGTTGTTTTTGTCTTTTACTCTGTTTTTCCAAAAAGAAATGTGGATGAACTTATTGCATATTGATATTTATAGATTATCTTTGCGTGATGCAAAAACAGCGCTTATGATGAAGAATTTTTTAGGTTTTCTGCTTGTTATCGTACTAATGAGTTCCTGTGGGGAGTACCAAAAACTTTTGAAGAGTGGGGATTATTCTCTTATGTATAAAAAGGCGGTGGAATATTATAATAAAGGAGATTATACAAGGGCTTTGAATTTGTTTGACGGTATTCGGACTGTCTTCGCGGGAACCGCAAGAGCCCAAACCATAGCATACTACCGGGCTTTTTGTACCTATAACCAGAAAGATTACGAAAACGCGGCCGAACTGTTTAAGCAGTTTGTGGCGATGTTTCCGGAAAGTTCCTACATGGAAGAGTGTCTGTATATGATGGGGTATTGTAATTATTTGGCTTCGCCGAGAGTGCGTTTGGATCAGACGACAACGGAAAAGGCCATGAGTAATTTCCAACTGTACCTGAGTCGTTATCCTAATTCTACGCGTAAGGAGTTAATAAATAAATACATGGATGACATGAGAGATAAACTCTCTTACAAAGCTTATTTGGGAGCGGAAAACTATTATTTGCGGGAACATTACAAGGCCGCTGTCGTCAGCCTGGAGAATTGTCTGAAAGATTTCCCCGGAACGAAATACCGGGAGAGAATCATGTGGATGTTGTTTAATTCCAAATACGAGATGGCTGTGAATAGCGTGGAGGATAAAAAATACGAACGTTACACGGCAGCGAAAGAAGAGTATTACTATTTCGTGGATGAGTATCCCAATAGTGTGTACGCGAAGGAGATGGCCAAGAAATACGAAGTATTGAACGATTTCCTGAAACAATACGACGATCCGGACGAATACAAGGAGGATGAGCTGAACAGTCAAACGGATTCCGCGCATCAAGAAGGTCAGAATAATCAGAATAAATAATTATATTCAAATTAACCATGGTAGATTTTAAGAAAGTAAAGGCACCGAATAATACCATTACAAGGAATACGGCTGCGTTAGCCGGTAAGGCGGATAATATTTATGAAGCTGTTGCTGTCATTGGAAAACGTGCCAATCAGATTTCGGTTGAAATGAAAGAAGAGTTGAGCAGGAAACTTCAAGAGTTTGCCTCGTACGCGGATAATTTGGAGGAGATATTTGAAAATCGCGAACAGATCGAGATTTCCAAGTATTACGAGCGTATTCCTAAACCGGTGTTGATCGCTACTCAGGAGTTTGAGGATGGCGAACTTTATTTTCGTAATCCGGCAAAGGAAAAAGGAGGGGTAAAGTCGGAGGAAGAGGAAGAATAGAGTAAGACGGATAACCGGGAGGATTATCAGAGAAGATAAAAGGGCTGTCGGATGAATTTTCGGACAGCCTCTTTTTTTCAGGTGATTAAAAAAAGAATTATGTTACAGGGAAAAAATATCATATTGGGAGTAACGGGAAGTATTGCGGCCTACAAGGCAGCTCCGTTAATACGAGGTTTAGTGAAAGAAGGGGCTAACGTTAAGGTAATAATGACGCCTTTGGCAAAGGAATTCATCACCCCTTTGACTTTAGCCACGTTGTCGAAGAATCCTATTCTGGTGGATTTTTATGATCCCGAAAATGGAGATTGGAATTCGCATGTGGATTTGGGGTTGTGGGCGGATGCCTATCTGATCGCTCCGGCAACCGCTAATACAATCGGTAAGATGGCCGCCGGCATAGCGGATAATTTGTTGTTGACAACCTATTTGTCTGCTAAGTGTCCGGTTGTAGTGGCTCCTGCCATGGACCTGGATATGTATCTTCATCCGGCGACTCAACGGAATCTACGAATATTGAAATCTTACGGGAATTTGATTATCGAACCTGAAAACGGAGAGCTGGCAAGCGGATTAATCGGGAAGGGAAGAATGGAGGAGCCCGATCAGATCGTGTCTTTTATGAGCCGTTTTTTTGCTGCAGACGAGCGTTATGTTGGTAAAAAAGTGTTGGTTACGGCAGGACCTACCTATGAAAAAATAGATCCCGTACGTTTTATCGGCAACTACTCTTCCGGGAAAATGGGATTTGCCATAGCCGAAGAGATGGCTGCCCGGGGGGCTGAAGTTACGCTTATTGCCGGTCCGGTAAATCTGAAATTATCCAATAAACGGATCCGGAGAATAGATGTGGAGTCTGCGTCCGAAATGTATCAGGCGGCTATCGAGGTGTTTCCGGAGAGCGATATTGCTGTTTTGAGTGCTGCCGTGGCGGATTTTACCCCTATGGAACGGGCTGTTGTAAAATTGAAACGGGGAGAAGATGATTTGAAGTTGGAGTTGGCTCCGACAAGAGATATCGCGGCTGAGTTGGGGCGAAAGAAGAGAGCGGGGCAGTGGTTGATCGGGTTCGCGTTGGAATCTAACGACGAGGAGAATAATGCTGTTTCGAAAATGAAGAGGAAAAATTTGGATTTAATCGTGTTGAATAGCTTGCGGGATGAAGGGGCCGGTTTCGGGGGAGATACCAATAAGGTGACATTGATCGATAAGGAGGAAAATAAATTGATTTACGATTTGAAAACAAAATCGGAAGTGGCTATTGATATTGCGGATCGGATAGCGGAATTTTTTTAATAAATTGCGAAAATAGTTTGTTCGGGATAGAAATATATCTATATTTGTATTCCGATATGAAGATTGAACATCAAAATATTCGGCATACGTTTTATTCTTGCCTCCAGTTTAGGCAGAAAAGGGGAAGCCGTTTTGATAAGATATTAAAAACCAACATTGTTTCGATAGCATTGTTGGTTTTTTTTTGTGGATAAACGTTTAAGCAAACATCTTTAATATATAAACAATATGAACAAACGTAGTTTAGTATCCATTACCGATTACTCGAAAGAGGAGATTCTGGAAGTTTTGAAAATCGCTTCAGAATTTGAAAAAAATCCGAACCGCAATTTATTGGCCGGTAAGGTAGTTGCTTCCTTGTTTTTCGAACCTTCAACACGTACCAGGTTGAGTTTCGAGACTGCAATTAGTCGCATGGGGGGAAGGATTGTGGGATTTTCCGATGCTTCTTCTTCCAGTACAACAAAAGGAGAATCTTTGAAAGATACGACGAAAATGGTGGATAATTACTGCGATTTGATCGTAATGCGCCATCCTTTGGAGGGAGCTGCCCGTTTTGCAAGTGAGGTTGCTTCCGTACCTGTAATTAATGCTGGGGACGGGGCCAATCAGCATCCGACCCAAACAATGCTCGATCTTTATTCGATCTATAAGACACAGGGAACTTTGGAGAACCTGAATATTTTTATGGTGGGAGACTTAAAATACGGGAGAACGGTACATTCTTTATTGCAAGCTATGAGTCATTTTAATCCGACATTCCATTTTATCTCGCCCAAAGAGTTGGAAATGCCGGCTGCTTATAAATTGTTCCTGGATGAATTGCATATTCCCTACTATGAACATACGGAATTGGATGAGGTAATTAATGAGGCGGATATCCTTTATATGACCCGGGTGCAACGAGAAAGATTTGCCGATCCGTTAGAGTACGAAAAAGTGAAGAACGTCTATATTTTAAAGAATGCCATGCTGAGCGGAACGAAACCGAATATGCGTATTTTACATCCGCTACCCCGGGTAAACGAAATCGATGAAGATGTGGATGAGAACGAAAAGGCTTACTATTTCCAACAAGCATTGAATGGTGTTTATACCCGTCAGGCAATTATATTTAAGGCATTAGATTTGAAATGGTAATAAAGAAAAAAGATATGGCAGCAAAAAAAGAGTTACAGGTAAGTGCCGTGGAAAACGGTACGGTGATTGACCACATCCCTGCTGATAAATTGTTTGATGTGATTAATATTTTAGGTATTGAGCACACGGAGAATACCGTTACTTTCGGGTATAATTTGTCAAGTAGCAAATTCGGTAAAAAGGCGATTATTAAAATCTCCGATAAATTTTTGAGAGACGATGAAATTAATAAGTTGGCCTTGGTAGCACCTTCTGCAAAAATCAATATTATTAAAGATTTTGAAGTGGCGGAAAAAAAGACGGTTAGTGTTCCGGAACGCGTGGAAGGTATTGTGAAATGCGTGAATCCGAAATGTATCACGAATAATCAGCATGTTCGGACAAAATTCGTTGTGGTGGGAAGCGAACCTATCGTGTTAAAATGTCATTACTGTGAAAAATTGACGGATCAGGAGCATATCGTGATTATTTAATTAACGGATAAGTAGAAAAAAAACGGCGTTGGCGGTTTTGACTTACAAGGGCAAGACATTAAAATCTTGCCCTTATTTTTTAGAACTCCGTGACTATTATCTTCTAATTCGAAACCTGTGCTTTGTTTTTTTGTTGTAGTTTGAGGGACTTGCTGGTAATGAACTTAATGAATTCCCTAGGCACGGCATCTTCTACTTCATGGGTGCTCAGATTGAAACGTCCCCGCGGCTTTTGTTTTTTTACGGCTAAAGTCCCAAAATCGTGAATAGTGACGCTTTCTCCTGTTGCAAGAGATTCTCGGATTGTTTCAATGACCGTATTTACGATGTTGGCAGTTAATGTTTGTGTCAACCCACTTTTTAAGGCAACTTTTTTGGTAAGTTCTTTTTTATTCATGACGGTCCAAAAATAATGATTAACGTTATATATGATTCTATTAAGATAATTTATGATTGTTTCTTGCACACTTCTGTCATAATAATCGTTCCTTGTGATGGACAAATATAATAAATTTCAAAATAAAGAAAAAACACGATTTAAAAATATTCTATATAAAGAACTTAATCAGATGAAGAGAGTATAAATTCCATCTATAAAAACTACATAATTCCTGTCCGAAAAAGCGAACGTTTTATAAGACAAATTATCTTATTTTTTCGTCACTGATATTTAACTCTTTACATATGGGAAAGTTTGCAATTCTTTGTATAGGTGTTGTGAACTTTAATATGATAATTATGGTAATCGCTTATTTGAGGGTTAGTACGGGAAAACAACATTTAACTAATCAAAGGGAAGAAATTGTGAAGTATGCTTCACGAAAAGGTTTAAAAATCGAACGTTGGGTAACAGAAATCGTAAGTGGAAAAAAGAAAGAGAAAGAGAGGAAACTGGGGAAATTGATGGGTGGGTTGCAGAAAGGTGACGTGTTGATTGTCACCGAACTCTCCCGTTTGAGTCGGACGCTGTTGGATATTATGTCTATTCTGAATCGGTGTCTTGAAAAAGAGATTATTATTTACAGTACCAAAGACGGCTATGCTTTTGACAACAGTATCAACAGCAAAGTTTTGGCGTTTGCTTTTGCATTAGTTGCGGAAATAGAACACAATCTGATATCGATGAGAACCAGGGAAGCTTTGGCCGTAAGAAAAGCGGAGGGTGTTAAATTAGGACGTCCGAGAGGTACCACCAAACAAGATTTCTTGCTTGAACGTCGAAAGGAGATCGAGAAAATGTATCAGGCAGGTAAGTCGATTTCTTATATTTGTCGTCATTATAAGGTTTCCAGAGAAACATTTTATACGGCCAATCGCAATTACAATCTTATAGAACAGAATAAATAAAGGTGCTGAAGAGCAGCACCTTTATTCTATTTTTGTGATTTTGTTCTAAATATTTTAATAAAATACTTATAATTCACTTCATTTCATGATTGTAAGCGAAAATTCTCTGGTTGAAGATCGACAAACCGAAATCTGCGTTTACCTGTTGATTTATTCTTCCAGAAAATTCGGATACATGTAATTGGTTGCGGGAACGAACGTTTCTTTAATTGCCTGAGGCGATACCCATCTTAAGAGATTGAATACGGTTCCTGCTTTGTCATTGGTTCCGGAAGCCCGTCCTCCGCCGAATGGTTGTTGATCCACAACGGCACCGGTCGGTTTATCGTTGATATAGAAATTACCTGCCGTGTGTGTCAAACGTTCTGTTAGTTTTTCTATACGGTTGCGATCATTGGAGAAAATGGCTCCCGTAAGGGCGTAAGCAGAACCTTTGTCGAGTATATCCAACGTCTCTTCTACCTTATCCGGCTCGTACACGTAAATGGTAATGATCGGGCCGAATAATTCTTCTTGCATGGTGATGTAATCTGGTTTTAGAGCACGGATAACCGTGGGTTGTATAAAATATCCGACGGATTTGTCATAAGTACCGCCGGCCACAATTTCTGCATCTTTGGAAGTCTTGGCTGCGTCGATGGTCGCGGATAGTTTGTTGAACGAGGTTTCGTCGATTACCGCATTGACAAAGTTTCTGAAGTCTTCTATTCCTCCGACTTTAATTTCGGCCAGATCTTTTTTTACCAATGTTTCGATCTCCGGCCATAGATTAGAAGGGATGTATGCTCTGGAAGCCGCGGAACATTTTTGTCCTTGATATTCAAAGGCCCCCCTTACGATTGCCGTCGCAACTTCTTTTGCTGAAGCGGTAGGATCGGCAAATATGTAATCCTTGCCTCCGGTTTCTCCTACGATTCGAGGGTAAGAGCGGTACTTGTCTATGTTATTTACTATATTAGCCCAAATATCGTTAAAGACGGCTGTCGAACCGGTAAAATGTACTCCGGCAAAATCTTTATGTTTGAAAATAACATCGGCAGCGGTGGGTCCGGAACAATATACCAGGTTGATGACTCCATCCGGAAGACCGGCTTCTTTCAATATCTCCATGATCAGGTGTGCCGAATACACGGCGGTTTTAGACGGTTTCCATACGCAAACGTTTCCCATTAGTGCGGGAGCTCCCGGTAAGTTTCCGGCGATGGAGGTAAAGTTGAATGGAGTAAGGGCAAAAATAAAACCTTCTAACGGACGCCATACGGTACGGTTCCAAATTCCGGGGGCGGAATTGGGTTGCATATGGTAGATCTCGTACATATTTTTTACATTATAGCGAAAGAAATCCGCCAGCTCGCACACGCAATCGATCTCTGCCTGAAAAGCATTTTTGGATTGTCCCAACATGGTGACTGCGTTCATTTTTTGGCGATAAGGACCTGTAAGCAGGTCTGCGGCCTTTAAAAAAATGGCAGCCCGGCTTTCCCATCCCATTTTTTCCCATGCCGGTTTGGCTTTTAATGCCGCCTCGATAGCCATTTGTACATGAGATGCATCGCCTTGATGATAATGTCCTAACAGATGCTTGTGGTCGTGGGGAGGACGAATGTCAGCCAATTTTCCCGTACGTACCTCTTTCCCCCCGATAATCATGGGAAGGTCTACGGTTGTTGCTTTTACTTCACTAATTTGTGCTTTTAACTCTTTTCTTTCCGGTGAACCAGGAGCATAGCTTTTGATCGGCTCATTGGTAATGTTCGGTAGTCTGTAAACTCCTTTAGGCATTTTATATCAATTTTAGCAGTTAATATTATGTTTCTACAATTTTGTACCCCTTGTTTTAGGATGAATTTTTCAAATATAAAAAATATTTGACGTATAAAACAAGACAAATGTCAGTTTTTGAAATAGGGTTAAATAAAAATGAATCCGTTGTTAAGGCAATCTGCCTTGTTTTTACGATTGCATTTATTTAGGAGATGGACTATTTACGGACAAATTAAAGGGATACCTCTTGTTCGCGTGATTCAATAAAATAAGTTTCGTATATTTGCATCTTATTTAATTTTTTGAAGGGATATGATATCTGTCAACAATGTTAGCGTTTTATTTGGAGGTTTCTCGCTGTTGGAATCTGTTTCTTTTTTGGTCAACAAAAGAGATCGAATTGGTTTGACGGGGCGCAATGGAGCGGGTAAATCTACCTTATTAAAGATTCTGGCCGGCGTACAGGAGCCTTCGGAAGGAAATGTTGCCATGCCTTCTGATTTGAAAATCGGGTATTTACCTCAAACAAAAGTGTATGCCGAAGGAAAAACCGTCAGAAAAGAGGCGGAGTCGGCATTTGACGATCTGTTGGCTTTGCGGGGGGAGATCGAACGCTTGCACCTGGAGTTGGCCGAACGGACGGATTACGAGTCGGACGATTATATGAAGTTGATCGATAGATTGAATGTGAAAGACGAACAATTAAGGATGCGTGGCGGAGAGAATGTGAATGGGGAGGTCGAGGTCGTTTTGAAAGGCCTTGGGTTTCGACAGGAGGATTTGGATCGTCGATGCGAAGAGTTCAGCGGGGGATGGCGCATGCGTATAGAGCTGGCCAAGATATTGTTGGGACGCCCTGACGTTTTTCTATTGGATGAGCCGACCAATCATTTGGATATAGAATCTATTTCCTGGTTGGAGTCTTTTCTTCAAAGCTATCCGGGGGCTGTTGTGTTGGTATCGCATGATAGGGCGTTTTTAGATAATATTACGACGCGTACAATAGAAATTTCTTTGGGGAAGATATACGATTATAAGGTCTCTTATACGAGGTTCACGGAGTTGAGAAAGGAGCGTATTGAACAGCAGATGAGAGCTTACGAGAACCAACAGAAGCAGATCAAGGATACGGAAGATTTTATTGAACGTTTTCGTTATAAAGCGACCAAATCGGTGCAAGTCCAATCCAGGATCAAACAGTTGGATAAGATAGAGCGGATAGAGGTGGAGCCGGAGGACAAGGCCCGGATCTGCGTGCGTTTCCAGCCTGCAGTTCGTTCCGGGGACGTGGTCGTTCACGGCCGGGATTTGGTTAAGGCTTACGGAGATCATTTGGTGTTGAAAGATGTTGATATCGATATATTGCGGGGAGAGAAAGTGGCTTTCGTGGGACGTAATGGAGAGGGGAAAACGACGTTGGTACGGATGATTATGGACCAGATTCCATATGAAGGAACGCTGAAAATCGGTCATAACGTGAATATCGGTTATTTCGCGCAAAATCAAGCCGACTTGTTGGATTCCTCCTTGAGTGTTTTGGATACGGTGGATCAAGTGGCAGTCGGTGAGATCAGGAAAAAAATCCGGGACATCTTGGGTGCATTCCTCTTCTCCGGGGAGGAGGTGGAAAAAAAAGTAAGGGTGCTTTCCGGGGGAGAACGGACGCGTTTGGCTATGGTTCGTCTGTTACTGGAGCCTTATAACGTGTTGATCCTTGATGAGCCGACCAATCATCTGGATATGCGCACGAAGGATATCTTGAAGGAAGCGTTGAAAAAATTTGAAGGAACCGTAATTGTCGTCTCGCACGATCGGGATTTTCTGACCGGTCTGGCCGGTAAGGTATATGAATTTGCAGATAAAAAAATAAAGGAACATCTGGGTGGGGTTACTCGTTTTCTGGAAACAAAAAAAATGGAGTGTTTCCGGGAATACGAGCGAATGCATCCGGGATGCGGCAAGGTTGTAAGCGTAGAAGAAAACGAGGAGAGTGTTTCGGAAAATAAGCAGGCATTTTTGGAACGGAAGCAGTTCAATAAGGAGATAAAGCGTGTTGAAGTCCGGGTCGGGAAGTTGGAAGAGGAGATTGCGACTTTGGAACAGAAAATTGCGGATATCGAAGGGAAGATGTCCGAAGGGGTTGTAAATGAAGAGCTGCTTAAAATGTATGAGGAGAAAAAGTCGAGATTGGATCAGGCTATGAGTGAATGGAGCGAGGAGAACGAAAATTTAGAGCATTTGAAGGCTACAATTGATAATTATAAATCGTAAAATAATAGGTATGGCAAAATATAAACAAGAGTGTATATTCGGACTTCGTGCCGTGATCGAGGCTATTCAACAGGAAAAGGAGATCGATAAGGTGATGTTTAAAAAGGGGTTGAGGGAAGGAGAACTCTTTCAGAAACTGTTCATTATGGTGAGAGATAAGGGGATCCCTTTTCAGTATGTACCCGAAGAGGTATTCAAACCTTTTGAAGGACGAAATCATCAGGGGGTATTGGCGGAAGTTTCTCCTATCACTTATCGGGATATCGATGAGGTGGTGGATCGGGTGCTCGCGGCCGGAGAGATGCCCTTGATCCTGATACTGGATCGCATCACGGATGTGCGTAACCTGGGTGGAATCGCCCGTACGGCAGAATGTGCCGGCGTGCATGCTCTTGTCATTCCGACTAAGAATTCGGCGAAGATATCGTCGGATGCCATTAAAACTTCGGCGGGTGCTCTCTATCATTTGCCGGTATGCCGGGAGCAAAATTTGAAGAAGGTGATCAAAGAGTTGAAACGTCGGGGGATGATGGTGTATGCTGCCAGTGAAAAAGGGGAGAAGTATTACACGGAGGTGGATATGAAAGAGGGGTGCGTTATCATTATGGGTTCGGAGGATACCGGGATCGACGAAGAGTTATTGAGACATGCCCATGAGCAGATAAAAATACCGCAGAAGGGAGATATTGAATCGTTAAACGTGTCTGCTGCTGCTGCCGTCGTTTTGTATGAAGCCGTCAGACAAAGAGGATAAGAAAAAAGGCATCCCCCCTTGCGGGATGCTTTTTTATAGGTCATACCAGGAAGCTCTCTTGGTTAACTTTAAATCTTTTAGCATGCTGGAGCGTACGTTGATCTGGAAATTATAAGACTGGTGTTGACCGAACGGGATACAGTTGAAACTCATTTCCCAACAATGCAGATCGCGTGTGATCTGGAAACTACTTGCTGAAATTTCTTTGGTGGCGAAGTTATAACCGCTGGTGAAACTGATTTTCCATTTAGGCGTTAAGGAGAAGTCTCCGTTGATGCCCATCATTTGTGTTACCGTGGATTTGAAAGCGGGTTTACTGTAGCTGAATGTATAATCGATATTGATGGACCAGGGAACATCAAAGTCTAAGTATTGCTCGTAGTACCCTCCGACCATTTCGTTTTTTTCCTCTTTGTTTTTACCGTTGTCTGCGGAAAAGTTGATACCGGTGCTGAGAGATGCGTTTGTGAGTCGCCCGATTCCTCCATGGTATTTATTCAATTTATTACCCTTTTCATCCAATGCATAAGGATCTATGGTCCCCGTGAAATTAAGGTCGATTCTGCTATTGAATAATTTTGTCCGGGCACTTAAACCGATAGTACTGAATTTGAATTTTTCGGCGAATGGATTGTAACTGACTTGTATCCTAAAACTTTCTAATAATTTGATCTTCCGGAATTGTTCCTCGCCGGTCGTATCCTGATCGTTCCTCACTTTCATCTCGAGGTTGTTGTCCAAACTGAAACTGACACTTCCCGCCTGTTTACTGGTTTGAGTGGAAGGACGGTAAATCATACCCTCGTATATGGAATATTCCGTAACGGTAACCCCGTCGGTATAGGTTTTCGTGTAGTTCCCCAGCGGACTGATCGGTGGCGTATAGGACGCTGAGAGTGAAGGACGTATCACGTGCCGTATGGCATAGACCTTAGAACCCGGTTTAAACTGGAACATACCGTATATGGTCGGCGTATAGCCGATGGAGGCACTTGCGGAATAATCATGAGAATAGTTGACGCCCGGGATATCTCGCTGAACGAAATGTCCGCCGCTTGAAGTGGTGTCCGGAACCCATACTCTTTCAATTGTTTTCAGGTTCAAATAGCCGTTATAATTGAGTGAAGGTGTGAGCGTGATGTCTTTTGCCAATTTAAAAGACAGGCTGAGGGGAATATTGTGTCTGAATCCGTTATTCCAGTCTCTGGTAAAGGAGGATTTGAACAGCTTGTCCTCTTTGGTTTGAATGTTATTCTTTAAATCGGCCGAATAAGAAATACCGATATTGTCATACCATTTCATCTCTCCTACTTTCCCTTTTTTGCGAAAAGGATAGATCTGGCTCATACGGAAACTCAGATTGGGCAGGGTAACGGATATGGATGAATCCTGACTGTTCTGATTATGATTGAACGAACCGCTTAAGCTAAACGGTTTTTCAGGCCATTTCTTGCTCCATGAGATACTGGATTGCTTTCGCTGATTGGCTATTTCGTTGATGTTGGTAGAGTTAAAATAGTTTTGGTTGGCAGAAGACATATCCACGGAAGCGGAAAATGTACTATAAGGATTTGCTTTTCCATCCTGAGAGTGGGTCCAACGTACGGACCAATCGCTTGACTCTTGATAATCGGGCATCCCTTTTTCGCTGACGTAGTTTTTACTCGTCGAAAAATCGAAATTACCGTTGAATTTGTAACGTTTTCTGTAGGTGGACCCTAATCTCACGCCCCAGGAGCCATTTGTGTATATGTCTCCGGTGATGGTAAGATCCATGTAATCGCTTATTGCGAAATAGTACCCCCCGTTGCGTAAGTTAAACCCTCTCATCCTTTCTTCTCCGTAAGTAGGTATAATGATACCGGATGTTCCTTTTTTGGTGATCGGAAAATAAGCGAATGGAAGAAAGAGCGGAAGAGGTACGTCTTCCAAAACCAAGTTGGTGAAACCGGCGAAAACTTTTTTGTCCTTGATCATCTTGGCCTTGCTCATACGGAAATAGAAATGAGGATGGTCGTGCTCGTCGCAAGTCGTGTACCATCCGTTTTTTACGCAATAGACCGAGTCGCTTTGCTTTTTAGTTAATTTTCCCTGCAGGTATCCTTCTCCTTCTTGGGTGATGATCTCTTTCACGAAACCTTTACGGGTTTCAAAATTATACCGTAACTCTTTACTGTCAAACTCCTGTCCCCCGTCTTTGAAGTGCGGTTTACCGATCAGGGTTCCTGCCGTGTCGGGTACTCCGGAAGCAAAAGCCAATTTTTTTTCCATGTCCAAGTCGATATAATCGGCTTTTAATTCCGTTCTAATGTATTTAATGAGAGCATCCTTGTAAAAGAAAACTTTTTTGTCGGCAATGGAAAATCTGACAGAATCGGCTGATTCGTAAGTTATTAGGTCGTCAAATAATGGTTCTGCCTCCGGGGTGCTGTCTCTCCGGATGGTGTCGACAGGGTTTCCGATAGAATCATATACGATCCGAAGACTGTCTCCCGGTTGTCCAGTCGTATCAGCCGTCATATTCCATAGCGATCCCCCGAATAAATATTCGGCAGCAAAACTATTCGACGAGAGTATAATAGGCAGGGCAATAGCCATAAAAATGATGCATTTCTTAATAAAAAGCCCTGTATATAATCTAATTTGCAATTTAATATATTATTTTTGTGACTAATATTACTGACGTGATACAGCTTTTCGCTTTGCAAAAGTAAAAAATATTGATGTTAATACTCATGTTTCTTTTTAAAAAGTTTTAAATAACATGATAAATCGGTACGGGATTATTGTTTTAATGTTTATTTGTTGCTTGTTTGGTTTTTTCGGCCCTCTGTCGGCACAGGATCAATTGGGAAAAATCTCCTGTATTTGTATAGATGCAGGGCATGGCGGAAAGGATCCGGGAGCGATAAATGGAAAGGTAAAAGAGAAGGATATTACTTTGGCTATTGCCCTGAAATTAGGGAATTTGATTCACAAGAATTATCCTGATATGAAAATAGTGTATACCCGCAAGAAAGATGTGGCCGTTGATTTGAGGGAACGGGGAAAGATTGCCAACAAGGAAAAAGCCCAGCTGTTTATCTCGATCCATGTGAATAAATTTAAGAATCCGACGGTCCGGGGGGTGGAAACATACGTGCTCGGGTTGCATAAATCGGAGGCCAGCTTGCAGGTTGCCATGAAGGAAAATGAAGCCATTCATTACGAGGAGGATTATACGGTGAAATACGACGGATTTGATCCGCAAAAGACAGAGTCGTATATCATGTTCAATTTTATGAAGAACAGCTACCTGATCAACAGCATGGAATTAGCTACTCCGGTTCAACAGGAGTTGGTGAAAAGTTTAGGATCGGTCAATCGGGAAGTAAGGCAAGCCGGTTTTATCGTGCTGATGGATGTCGGCATGCCTGCCATACTGGTCGAAACCGGTTTTATTTCCAACGCGAAAGATTTGCAATACCTGACAAGTGAATCGGGACAACAAAAAATGGCTCAGGCGATTTTTAGTGCATTTAGAGAATACAAAAATAAGATGGAGAAGAAGAGTATCGTATTGAAGGAAGAGCCTAAAGCCGTATCGTCCGATAGAGAATGGTTCTACGCCGTACAAGTGCTCTCTTCTGCTACCAGGGTTACGGATCTGAAACGTTTACGTTTGAAAGATAAGATCGAGGAGATACGGAGTGACGGTCGGTATAAATATTATGTGGGTAAATTTTCTTCTTATGAAGAGGTTCAGAAAGTACAAAAGCGACTGCGTAAAAGCGTAAAAGACTGTTTTGTGATCGCGATATCGAACGGTCGGGTCGTACCGTTGTCCGAAGTGAAAAAATGGGAAAAGAAATAAAATGCAGCTTATGAAGATAAAAAGGGAGGTTAAATTAGCGATAACGGCATTGTTGGCGGTAATTATTTTGATTTGGGGAATAAATTTTCTGAAAGGAAGTTCTTTGTTTGAGTCCAGAAATGTCTTTTACGGACTTTATGATAGGGTTGACGGGTTGAAGGTTTCAAGCGGTGTGGTTTACCGGGGATATCAGGTGGGACAAGTTCTCTCGATCTCTTTTACCGGAGAACGTTTTGATAAGGTGTTAGTGGAATTTTCAGTCAAGAAGGGATTGGAATTGGCGCGGAATACTTCCGCCTATATTCAAAGTGCGGATTTAATGGGATCGAAGATCATTAATTTGATTCCGGGAAATGCTCAACAATTGGCGGTTAACGGGGATACCTTAAGAACTCAGTTGGAACAGGGGTTGATGGAGCAGGTGAGCAACCAGATGTTACCTTTAAAACAGAAAGCCGAGCATCTTTTTTCATCTTTGGATTCTGTTCTATCCATTGTACAAGGACTATTTAATGAAGATACGAAGCAAAATTTGGCTAATAGTTTTCGTAGTATTGATCGGACACTACATCATTTGGAAGGAGCTTCGGGGAATCTGGATACCTTGATCGAAGGGGAGGCCGGGCGTATCAGCCAGATATTGGAACATATAAATAGCATAACGGCCAATTTGGAACAGAATAACGGCGAGATTTCAAGGACTTTATCCAATTTTGCCGCGATTAGCGATTCCATTCGGCAGGCAAATTTGAAGCAAACCTTGCTCGTTTTGCAAAATGCTTTGTCTGAGGTCGATTCCATCTTGATTAAAATGAATGAGGGTAGAGGTACCTTAGGCGCATTTGTTAATAATGATGAATTTTATTACAATCTGAATCAGGTTTCAGAGAATCTGAATAGGCTTTTAGTCGAGTTCAGGTATAATCCCAAGAAGTTTATTAACCTTTCGTTAATAGATTTTTCCTCCGGTAAAAAAGATAATATGGAGTATGGTATTGTGATTTACGAATCGGAAGATCGTTTATCGCCTGATGCTGAGATATATAAGCAAAACCCTAATTTAAAGGAAGTTAGATATAAAGGGAAGTATTTATACATTTGGAATACGTATAAAAAATTGAAGTCAGCGCAACGTCAGTTGGATAATGTTATGAAACGATATAATAACGCGTATATTGTTAAAATCGACTTCATTTGACAAAATAGAATTGTTCTAAATAATAAAAATGGGGATTTCGTTTACTTAACATAATTATGTGTATTATTTTGTATCTTGAAGATAAAATAAATTGTTTCTCTTCTCTATGTTTTAAAGCTTTACCTTTTTTGAATCTCCTTCGATTGTGTTACAATTATGTTAAGTGGATTGAATTAATGGAGAGAGGATTTTATGTTAAGTTTTTCGTGTAACATTCTTGTTGATAGGTGATTGTGTCTAAACGGCTGATATATAATTTGTAAGCTGGAATTGATAAAAAACAAACAAAACCGACATTTTTTTTCTGATTTTTTTTTTCGAATTTAGCATTCCATTTCACGATAAGGTGAAATTTAAAAGATATACAAATGAGAATGGATTGTAATAGTATTTGGGCAGAATGTTTAAGTTTGATCCGGGAGCAGGTACCGCCAAAGACCTTTAAGACGTGGTTTGAGCCGATACATGCTTTGAGTTTTCAGCAAGATGTGTTGATTATTCAAGTTCCGAGTTTATATGTCTACGAGTGCTTGGAGGAGCATTTCGTGGAGATATTGAGAAATGCCATTCGTTCGGTAATCGGTCCGACTGCGAAGTTGGAATATTCTGTTGTCGTCGAGGAGAGTCGTCGTACGGAACCTTTATCGGTAAAAATGTCATCTAACCATACGAAAAAAATTGAACCTAATACCGCCTATTACGATAAAACGGCAAACGGAACAGCCTTGAAAAATCCGTTTGAACGTTGTAATAATCGTTTGCAAATCGATTCTCAGTTGAATCCTTCTTATACGCTGGAAAGCTATATAGAGGGAAGTTGTAACCGTTTGGCGAAATCTGCAGGTGTCGCCATCGCTCAAAGTCCCGGGGGAACCGCTTTTAATCCTTTATTGATTTATGGGGGGTCCGGTTTGGGGAAAACGCATTTGGCTCAGGCTGTCGGATTGGAGGTAAAACAGAATTTTCCGGAAAAGGTGGTGCTGTATGTCACGACGAATGTTTTTCAAACGCAGTTTACCGAGGCCGTTCGTAAAAACGAGATCAATGATTTCTTGCATTTTTATCAACTGATAGACGTTTTGATACTGGATGATATTCATGAGTTGGCTGGAAAAACCGCAACTCAAAATACTTTTTTCCATATTTTCAATCATCTTCACCAATCCGGTAAGCAATTGATCTTAACTTCCGATCGAGCTCCGGCAGAGTTGAGTGGTTTGGAAGAACGTTTGCTTTCTCGTTTCAGATGGGGCTTGTCCGCGGAGATCAAAGCGCCGGATTTCGAAACTCGTATGGAGATTGCCCGTTTTAAAGCTAAGAAGGACGGAATTGACTTTTCGGATGAGATATTGGAATACATTTGTAAGTACGTGAATAATAACGTGCGCGAATTGGAAGGTGCTATGATCTCTCTGTTGGCTCAGTCCACTTTTAACCGAAAGGATCTGACGGTCGAAGTCGTGAAAGAGATATTGGGTAAGATGGTGAAACGACAAATGGCGGAGCTTACCGTAGAGCGTATTCGGGAAGTGGTATGCGAGTATTTCAACATGCCGGCTCAACTTTTGCAGGAGAAAACCCGGAAGCGGGAAGTGGTGCAGGCTCGACAGTTAGCCATGTATTTCAGTAAAAATTTTACCAATGCTTCCCTTTCCTATATCGGTAACCAGATCGGAAAAAAAGATCATACGACTGTTCTTTACGCTTGTAAGGCCGTTTCCGACCAGATGGAAACGGATCGTGCATTCCGTTCTCGAGTGGAAGAGTTGCAGAAAAAATTGTATTGTAATAATTAACCTGAACAATAGCATGTTGTAATTGTTTATGGAAGATACCTATAAGACAATAGAAGCGATTGCCGAAGGCCTGTATAAGGAGAAAGGCAGTCGTTTTATTTCTTATGTTTATCCGGTATCCGATGAGGACGAGATCAAAGAAATTATAGCCGGAGTAAAAACCCGATACTATGATGCCCGCCATCATTGCTATGCTTATTGCTTGGGGGCAGACAAGTTGAGATTTCGGGCTAACGATGATGGAGAACCTTCTTCCACAGCCGGGAAACCGATTCTTGGACAGATTCATGCGCACGAGCTGACGAATGTACTGATTGTCGTGATCCGGTATTTTGGAGGGACAAAATTAGGGGTTTCCGGGTTGATTCAGGCCTATAGGGAAGCTGCCTCCGACGCGATTGCCCATGCCGTAATTATTGAAAAGACCGTGAATGAAATATTTCATATCAGATTCAGCTATTTGGTGATGAATGATGTAATGAAAGTATTGAAAGAGGAAGAAGCGGAGGTCTTGGAGCGAACTTTTGAGATGGATTGCGATATGTTGTTGAGTATTAGAAAAAAAGATGCTGCCCGCCTTCAGGAACGTTTATTGAAAATCGAATCCCTGCATATAGAAATAGCCGAAGCCTGACTTTTATGCGGTACGGACGCTCTTTTATGACAAACTTTTTTGAAAATTTCCGCCTAAATTCTTGTAGAATCAATAGGAATCACTATCTTTGCACCGCAATTGTAAAAAACAATTGACGATTCAGTAGCTCAGCCGGTAGAGCACAACACTTTTAATGTTGGGGTCCTGGGTTCGAATCCCAGCTGGATCACCAAATGAAACCCAAATCAACACGAAGACGATTTGGGTTTTTTCATTGCTTTTTATCTTCGAATTTTCCCATTGTAATTTATAGCGTTGATCGTGTCCTCAAAAGTCAGTATTGTTTTTAGTAAGTTCTTTTATCCGTATGACGGGAAAGACGTCTCGTGAATACCGGCATTATAATGTTATTCCGTTTGTTTTTCCAAATATATACATTTTGTCGTATCTATTACCGCGAAAAGTCGGATTTTTAGCATGGCGGGGAGGCAACAAAGTTGCTTGCATGGCCATACGGATGTAGCGAAGGGTAAGGAAACCGTAAACCTTTTATTTTATATATCGTTAAAACGAAATAAAGATTTGTTTCGTGTAAGATATCCGTCGAATGATAAGGCGAAGATTTTATTACTGTAAACGATGAAAATGGGAAAGATCTTACTTTTTTAAATGTAGTAGTTATGGCAGATTTGACTTTTCGTGCGAGAGCGCATAGCGAGAATCCCACGAAGACTTTCGTGAAAGTACGGAATTTTGAGATAGTGGTTGATGAGCCCGCCGAATTGGGAGGGACGAATGCGGGAGCTAATCCCGTGGAATACTTACTGGCGGCTTTATCCGGTTGTTTAAATGTCGTGTGTCACATGGTGGCCCAAGAGATGAACTTTGAGCTCAGAAAGCTCGAGATTAAGTTGTCAGGTAGCCTGAACCCGGATAAGTTGTTTGGAAAAAAGAGTGAGGACAGGGCCGGCTACAAACAAATAGAAGTGGTGATAAAAGCCGATACGGACGCCGATTCGGATACATTGGAAAGGTGGATAAAAACGGTTAAGGAACGTTGCCCGGTGAGTGATACGATCAGTCATATTACCCCGGTGGATATTCTTTTGAAATAATACAAGGAGCCTTATTACAAGACACCTTGTATTCCTGACGTTGCTTTCGGTCTCGCGTGTGCGGATTTCGGGTGATCTCGTTTATTAACCCGATCGTTGGGACGAGAAGCGGGGGGAAGAGTGCGGTTCATCGGCTCTTGCGGTCAGACCGAGGGGTAAGAACCCGACGAGGAAAAGAGGAGGATCTGTTCGTTCCGGTATCGTTCTCTTGAAGAGATAGTGTTAAAATTACGGAAATATTTAAATATCAGTATTTTTTTATTTTGTAATGGCTTGAGGTTGAACCGGGATAAGGGAGCGGACATAAAAATGTCTTAAATGTATATTTTTTTCTGACAAGATTTTTTTTATATTTGTCCTGTTAACACCACTTAGTTTACCAACTAAAACGGAGAGACCTTCGGGTCTCTTTCTGTTTTTAGGGTAGACTGATCAGACGATTTGGATGGTTTTCCCTAATACTGTAATGGTTTCTCCTTTGGTTATTTTGGCTCTTTTTCGTGTTTCTATTTCTCCGTTTCGGCGCACTTCTCCATTTTCTACTAATACTTTTGCCATACCGCCGCTTTCCGCGATACGGGTGATTTTTAGTAATTTGATTAACTCGATGTATGCTGTTGTAAGTTCGAACGTTATCATGATGTTGCAAATTTATTGCAAAGGTAACTATTTTTTGCAGCATACCGTAAAGTAGAAACAACTTGAAGTTCGACTTGTTATTTTTGCGATCTCTTAAAAATGATAAAGGATTTACATGTTTTCCTTTTCAAGGGGGAGAAGGTTGAAAGAGACCTTCGGTTAGTTTTAATGTAAAATAGATTAGCATGAAAAATTTTTTTGTATTCGTATTCGTATGTATATGTAGTTTGTCTTCTTTTGCTGAAGGCTTTCAGGTCAATTTGTTAAGCACTAAGCAGACGGGAATGGGGCACGTGGGGGTGGCGATGAAGTTAGGGGCTGAAAGTATGCATTTTAATCCGGCAGGGTTGGTTTTTATGAATCAGGCCGTAGATCTATCGATTGGAATGTCGGCTGTCATGGCGCAAGCGAAATATTCATCGGATGGGTATTCTGTTAAAACGGATAATCCTGTCAGTACCCCGATATATGCTTATGCCGGATTCCGGATTTATGATAATTTAGCTGCGGGTATCGCTTTCAATACTCCTTACGGAAACTCTTTGAAGTGGCCTAAAAACTGGTTAGGTGCCAATTTGATTCAGGATATAAGTTTAAAAGCTTATGTAATTCAACCTACTTTGTCTTATAAAATTATGGATGGTTTAAGTGTGGGTTTTGGCTTGCAGTTAGCTTTTGGCGAGGTAAATCTTTCGCGTGCTTTATTGAGTGTTAATGAATTTCAGACCGTCGGAAAGATGATAGAGAGTGCTCCTCTCCCTATTCCCGATGAACAGAAAGAGACGATTGTACAGTTGATAAAGGGAACTAAAGTTCCGCCGGCTTATGCTCGTTTGGACGGAAAAGCTCATGTGCGGGTTGGTTTTAATGTAGGGGTGATGTATGAGCCTTGTGAAAAAGTGACGATAGGGTTCTCCTATCGCTCGAAAATTGAAATGAGAGTAAAGGAGGGTGAGGCCGAATTAACTTATGCAAACCAGAATATTGAAAATCTATTAGGACAATTGGGAGCTATTGTTCCGGACCTGTCTATTCCTAAATACGATCAAGGTACTTTTCATGCCGAGCTTCCCTTGCCTTCCAACACGACCTTAGGCGTTAGCTATCGTCCTACCGATCGTTGGGAGTTGGCATTGGATTTACAATATGTGGGATGGCAGGCCTATGACTCCCTGAATGTCTATTTCAACGAAGCGGAGCTGGGAATTAAACCCATTAAAGCACAAAAGAATTACAAGAACACGATGATATACCGGATAGGAGCTAAGTATAAAACAACGGATCGTTTGGATTTGCGTGCCGGAATTTATTACGATCAAAGCCCGATACGGAAAAATCACTACAATCCGGAGACTCCGGGAATGAATAAGTTGGGCCTCTCTGCCGGATTGACTTTTTCTCCTTACAAAAACCTGGAAATCGATTTTGCCTTTTTGTACATTCAGGGATTCTGCCGCCATGGAAATTATACTTCTCAGAATGTGGTTATTCCCGGGCAGAAAGATGTATTCTCCGGAAAGTATAAATCCACCGCGTTCTCTCCTTCTTTGGGAATTGCGTACCGATTTTAATAAAAATACCGGAAAGTATAAATTTCTTTCGTCGTGCGATAAGTGAAATTAATAATTATAGTTAACGCCTGTAAGGATTATCCGACCTTACAGGCGTTTTGTTTATGGAATGACATGTTTCCTGTCGCTTCCGGCTGTACTTGAAAGTATGAAACAATCTCTGTTCATGAGTCTGGCATGTGGTAATGTCCCGTTTGGGAAGAAGAGATTGTAAGAGAAGAGAATAAATATTCGGGCACCCGTGACTTTTTTTATTCCGATACGTATATTGTATAAAAATGATAAGTATGGAGAAAATGAGTCATATTCCGGAAAAGGGAACAAAAAAAAGAGTGGTGATTGTCGGTGGCGGGTTCGGCGGTTTGAAATTAGCCAGGGAGTTGGATGATGAAAAATTTCAAATCATATTGATTGATCAAAACAATTACCATTTGTTTCAACCTCTTTTGTATCAGGTAGCCACGTCGGCTATTGAGCCGAGTGAAATCTCTTTTCCTTTTCGCCGGATTTTTAAACGCCGGAAAAATTTTCATATTCGAGTATGTCGGGCAGAGGAGGTTCTTCCGGATGAAAATCGCTTATTGACTTCGATCGGTTTTATCGATTACGATTATTTAGTCATTGCTACCGGGAGCCGGACTAATTTTTTCGGAAACCAGGAATTGGGAGATCTTACCATGCAATTGAAAAATACTTCCGAAGCATTGTTCGATCGGAATAAAATCATTGAGAGTTTTGAAAGGGCTTTGAATAGTGAGGATGAGAGAGAACAAGGGCGTTTATTGACTTTCGTCATTGTCGGAGGGGGAGCTACCGGGGTAGAGTTGGCCGGAGCTTTGGCCGAAATGAAGAGGTTCGTTTTTCCTTCGGATTATCCGGATTTGGATGTAAATAGGATGCGGATTATTTTAGTTGACGGGGCGGATCGCCTGTTGGGAGCTTTTACCCCCGGGTCATCCGATTATGCGGAACGGTATTTGAAGGATAAGGGAGTTGAAATACGTTTAAATGCTTTGGTGAAGGAGTATGACGGTAAGGCATTGACTTTTGTAAATGGGGAGGCGATTGAAACGTGCAATGTATTTTGGGTAGCCGGAGTGAAAGCGAACGGATTAAAAGGTTTTTCCCCTGATACGTATGGAAAGGGCTATCGTTTGATCGTGGACGAATTTAGTCGGGTAAAGGGAATGGGAGATATTTTTGCAATAGGAGACACGGCTATAATGATTACTTCAGGCAACCCCCACGGACATCCTCAGGTTGTTCAACCGGCAATACAACAAGCCCGTTTATTGGCTAAGAACCTGTATCGTATTCTCGCCGGACGTCCTTTACAGGAGTTCAAGTATAGGAATAAAGGGGCAATGGCAACGATCGGGCGTAATTCTGCCGTGGTGGAATTGAATAAAATACGTTTTAGCGGAGCAATGGCCTGGATGTTATGGTTGTTCGTTCATTTGATGAGTATCGTAGGCGTGAAGAATCGTTTGTTTATTTTTATCAATTGGATGTGGAGCTATGTTACCTATGATCAAGCCTTGCGTTTATGGATTCGACCGGAAGAAAAACAAAAAAAAGTTTCTTGAAAACAAAAAGCACTGTCCAATTTTGTGTTCAGGCAGTGCTCCAAGTCTTCTGTTTTTATTCTCCGGCAGGTTGAGCTCCGGTTGCTACGCTCTTGCTGCGTTCAATGGATTGTAGTGCCAGATAATTTGCCCCGAATTTACCGAGATTATCTAATTCCGTTTCGTATTGATCCTGGTGTACTTCTTCTTCCGCAACCAAGGCTTCAAATAATTTTTTAGATACGGAGTCCGCGTTGGCAGCACATTCGTTCGCCCATTTATTGTAGTCATTCACGCTGCCTTCTTCCATCATCGTTGCCGTTTCCAACATCTCTTTCGGATCGTGAATATGCTTGATGTCCGAGGCGGGTTTCATTTCAACTTCTCCTTTTAGAAAAAGAATACGTTCAGCTAATTGCTCTACGTGCATCATCTCTTGAATGGCCGTGCGTTTGAATAGGCCGGATAGTAAATCATACCCCATGTCGTCACAACGGAAATGAAAATACATGTATTGATGAACGGCAACTAATTCATCTGCAACGGCTTTGTTTAATAATTCAATGCTTTTTTCCTTTTTGCTCATAATTTTTTGAATAAGTGGTTATACAATCTATTGTGATGCAAGATAGAAAAAAAAAGTAAATAAACATAAAATCTTACCGCATTTTAAGAGTATTCACGGATCTATTTTTACAACTGTTCGCCATTCGTGGGGAGAGTCGGTTTTTTACTGCCGATGGGGAGTTGCGGGAACATCCTTGTCTCTTATTTTTGTCCTGCGGCATTGAACAGGTATTGAGGAGAACGAACAAAAGGGGAATCGGGACCAGCGGATTGAGTCTTGGTTGAATGTCATGAAGACCGAGATGGAATAGGGGGGGTATTCTCGGAACTTTATTGGAATATGCTATTTGCCAGCAATGTGATCGTTTCTTTCAACAGAAAAGGAAAAATGCTATTCCGGCTTCAAAATCTCGGTTACCTTTCCGGTTTCTGCAATATATTTGTACAGCGCCTTGTAAAACGGATGACAGGTTAAGGTGGAGGAGTCTCCTATGATCATTAGCTTCATTCTGGCACGCGTGATGGCGACATTCATTCGACGGAGATCGTTTAAGAATCCGATCTCACCTCTTTCGTTGGCTCGGACGAGACTAATCAGGATGACATCTCTCTCTTGTCCCTGGAAGCCGTCCACGGTATGGATGGTCAATAATTTTCGGATCGGTATAAAAAAACGATTTTTTTTGATAAGTTGCCTCAGGTATTGGACTTGTACCCGGTAGGGTGATATAAGTCCGAAATCGATACGTTCGTCAATGACCCGTTCGATACCGATCTCTTCTATGTACTTTTGAAGTATTTTGACCAATAGTTCCGCTTCCGGTTTATTGATGCGTCCGAAAGTCTCCGAGACCGGAGTTTCCGTAAATGCACAAGATGCCGTATTGTACCAGACGATAGGAGTATCCCACGCGAGGATATTTCGTTGTGAAACCTCGGGAGCCGCTTTTAAACGGTTATGATAAAACCAGAAAGAGGGAAAGCGCATGATCTCTTCGTGCATACGGTATTGAATTTCCAACATGGAGATGGTCTCTGGTTTTCGTTGGATGATTTTTTGTAGAAGAGTTCTGTTTAGTCCTTGACAAGCTGCTTCATAACATTTTATCGTGGGGGGAAGTTGGTAGTGGTCCCCCGCTAAAATGACCCTTTCGGCTTTAGCGATGGCGATCCAGCAAGCGGCTTCTAATGCTTGACCGGCCTCATCAATGAAGAGGGTTGAGAATCTTTTTCCGTTTAATGTTTTATTGGCCGATCCTACAAGAGTACAGGCTATGACACGTGCTTCTCCGAAAAGTTGTTTTTCTATGCGAATCTCCAATTCAATGGCTTTTTCCTTTAACTGGCGTAGACGGGATAGAAGTGTCCCTCTTTTATCCCCTTTGGTCTTCTTTATTTGTGTAATGATATCCCGGATGTTTTTTCGTGTATTATACAGGGCAGGATAGGCAGGATGTGATGCGAATCTCCGTTCATAGGTGAAGGAAAGCATCTTTTCGTTTACCCGTGTCGGATTCCCTATACGCATGACATTTACTCCCCGGTCCAATAATTTTTCGGATATCCAGTCTACTGCCGTGTTGCTTTGAGCACATACAAGAACTTGATTTTCCCGTCGTAACGTTTCATAAATAGCTTCTACCAAGGTCGTTGTTTTTCCTGTTCCGGGAGGTCCGTGTACGATCGCGATCTCTTTCGCGCGGATGACCCGGTTGACAGCTTTTTCCTGAGATCGGTTTAACCAAAAAAAATGGGTGTCCGCTATCTCTTTGTATTGAGAGGGAATATTTCCTAAAATGACTTCTCTCAGGTGAGCTAAGCGATTGTTTTTAGCTTCCATAACCTCCTTTAAGGCGGAGAACATGGTTTTATATGAAGTCCCGTCAAAGCAGAGTTGTACCCCTAACGTATGGTCGCCTTGCAGATCAAGAAGTACGTTGGAATGAGGCATAACGACCGACATGGTGTTTTCTTGCACATAACTGATGATTCCCGTAAAGCCGAAGTAATGAAGTCGTCCCGTCACGGGATCCGATTTAAAGAAACAAACGGGGCGACCGTATTCAAAAGTGTGTTCGGTCACATCTCCCTCTTTTCGCTTGATTTCTATAATAAATTGATTCAGTGGATTGTAATGACTTTTGCAGATAGTTACAGGATGCCAGCACACTCCTTGCCGGATTTTTTTTATTATTCCGGCATGCTGAGTATGTTGAAAAAATAGCTCTTTCTCGTACTCGTATTCCTGTTGCAATAATTTGTATTGTTGTAACAGGTCGACTAAAGGAGAAATAGTGGTTTCGGGCCTCATACGTTTTGTGGAGTATTTCAATCACAAAAGTATATATAATTCTCATACCTGAATGGCAGATCAGGTAAATGAATGGTTATCGAGGAGATTTTTTTCAAAAAAATCGATCGTAAGAGGATCTCTATTTTGAACAGGCGTGGGGTGCAACATTACTGGTAATTGCTTGCGACCCCAACACCTGATTACATTAAAAATAATATAAATCAACCCCTGATTGGCTTACTTTTAATGTCTCTTCAAAAGGATCTATTTCACTTGTTCCTGTTTCGAAAATGACGTAGCTTTTTTACGGATCTCCGAGGGACTCGCATCTAAATACATCCTGCAAAAATGATATAATGCTTTGTGTGAAGTAAATCGAAATTCTTCAATAATATCTGCGAAATCAATTCTTATATCTTGTAAATAGGCCTCCACCTCTTTGGCTCTTTGGGTTTGTAACCATTTGTAAGCAGATTCTCCGAAAGTGGTTTTGAACTTTCGTTTAAAAGTAGATAAACTGCAACCTGTTTCTTTGGCGAAGTCAGGAATGCTATTTACCTTGTGATAGTTTTGAATGACTAAAGACCTGAAATTTTCATTTCTTCCCATGATAGGATAGAAAATTTGATAAATAGCTTCTTTAGAATAATGTTGGATGAATATGGAGATCAAAACTTTTCTGGATGATTCATTCACCAATTGACAAAAGGCGTCTGAGTCCAAAGAATAGCGGATGTATTCGAGGAATTTTAACAGATGGGATTCTATCGGAAAAGGTTGGAACCTATAATCAAAACGATTGTTTTGATTTATTGAAGCCAGATTAATCTGTTTGCAATATATTTCGAGACCGGTAAAGCGATGAATAAGAATTTCACACTCTTCGTTTCCGGTTTGGAAAGTAACGGAATATCCCTTGGGGATTAATTGTAGATTTCCTTTTTCGAAAATGAGGGTCGGATGGGTACTTAACGAAAGAGAAACATTTCCGGATAATATAAAAAAAAGTGAATGTGAGTTCTGATTGCCTTTACGGAGAATAGTTTGATTAGCCGGAATTTTGTATAATTCAAATCCATTAACGATTTGAGAATTGTAATATGAACAATCCTTTTGATTACATAGGTTTGTATTCATAACCGATTTTGCACCTTTTGATTTATACAAAAGTATCAGCTTTGAGTGTTTTAAATGTATGAAAAGAGGTCAAATGATCTCATAATAAGCTCAATGTGATAAGTGAAATAAAAAGTTGTTTTTATGTTGCTTATTATTAATTAGTTATATTTAAATAAATTCTATACTTTAACTTTTCCCGAAACTCTTCAGGAGTCCGGTGCGAATAATAAATAGAAACGGTGGGGGATTCGGTTATTTTTACTTACCAAGTAAGAATTTCAACTCCTGTTTCTGTTATTAGGATCGTGTTTTCCCATTGGGCTGACGCTAAACCGTCTTCCGTCAAAGCCGTCCATCCGTTGTCTTCATCGATAAAGATTTCATGGGAACCCATATTGATCATCGGTTCGATGGTAAATATCATTCCGGGAACCAATACCATGCCCGTTCCGGGTTTACCGATATGTTCCACTTCCGGTTTTTCATGAAACTGTAAACCTACCCCGTGTCCGCAAAAATCGCGAACTACGGAATAACCGTTGCCTTCGGCATGTGCCTGAATGGCGGCTCCTATATCTCCTAAAAATCCCCAGGGCTTGGCAGCGGCTATGCCTATTTCCAAACACTCTTTGGTCACCTTTACCAATCGTTGTAATTTCTTATCGACCTTTCCGATCATGAACATGCGGGAGGCATCCGAAAAATAACCGTTTAAGATAGTGGAGACATCTACGTTGATAATATCTCCCTCTTGCAAGATGATATCTTTATCGGGAATTCCGTGACACACTTCATCGTTAATGGAGGTACAGACACTTTTGGGGAATCCCTCGTAATTCAAGGGTGCCGGAACTGCTCCATGAGCAACTGTAAAATCGTGTACCATGGAATTTATCTCTTCCGTGGAAATTCCCGCTCTGATATGTTGTGACACATGATCCAATACCGCCGTATTTATTTCGGCACTCTTTTTTATACCTTGAATCTGTTCCGCGTTTTTTATGATTTTCCGGGGAGGAACAGTACAACCTAAACGTCTGTATACCTGTAATTTTTCTTCGAATGAAAGGCTTTTGAAATCTTTCATAGGTTGTAAACCGTTGCTTTTTTTGAATATCATATTTGCAATGTTTTAATAATTGTCCCGGAGAAAAAAAAGACTCTGGAGGCAAAAATGAGATTACTTAAAAGTTTGTCGCTAAGGTACGGATTTTTGTTAGAGATTATTCCGTGTTGAATGGTAAAATAGAATAAAAAGATGTCCGGAAAAATTTTCCGGACATCTACCGTCGTGTGTGTTGATTATGTGTGAAGTGTTATTCTGAAATCATTACAACCAGATATTTCGTTTGTTTCCAGAAAGCGTTTTCGTCGTTGATGTTTAATTTTTGCATCCCGTTTTCATCGGCTTCTAAAGTGTATGATTTGGCCGGATGAGCGGATAATATTTTTGCTTTTTTAGAGTTCAGTGCGATTGATTTCGTTTCACGGATGTCGATGTTCTCAAATCTTGCATTCTGAGCCTGAGTGGAAACGATCGGCGGACAGAAGATTCCCTGACGTGAAATAACGTTAGCTGCTTTCAAGTTTTTTCTGCTGCCTATCAGGTAATGTCCCGTGTGAATATCGGCATCTTGTTTTGAAATGGTTTCTTTTTGAGAGGTAGACTCTTCCTGTAGATTGGAAACATTTTGGTTTAACTCTGCAATTTGTTGATTCTTTATGCCCAGTTCCTTTTCTTTTTCTGCCAATAAACGAGTCATTTCCTGTACTTTAGTTTTACTTTGATCCAGTTCTTCGTTCAAGCCGGCAATTAGCTTCTTGAATTGGGCCGATTGACTTTTATTTTGTTTTTCCAACTTGGCAATCTGATCCTTGTAGGTACTGATTGCTCCAGAGAGAGCGTTGATATCGTCTTTTAATTTGGTTATTTGCTCTTTGGTCGTGTTTGTTTTTTGGTCTTTAGCCGATTCCAATGCCAAAAGATGTTCTGCTTCGCGAATAGATTGCATTCCTGCCGTGATCTCGTTTAAGCCGGAGAGTATATTCTCCATCTCTGCATTCTGATTCGTGTTAACTGTGTTTAACGAGTCGTATTTGGCGACCAGGGTTTTGTATTTTTGCGAGCTCTCAACACAACTGCCGAGGAATAACAGAGAGAATATTCCGATTGATAAAAAAATCTTTTTCATGATTGTTAATTTTTAAGTTTACATTTATTCGTGCTGTTTTTCTTAGCACAAGGGGTGTGCCAAAATACTATATTTTTATTATGATATTGATATACATATTGTTATATATTTTTGTATTGGTACGTATAATTAAAAAAGTGAGGAATACTCGTTCCACACTGTGGAATTTCTCTACACGTTGGTTGGGGAGTGAAGGACGAAAGATTAAATTCGGTATAAAAACGGAATATGCTATTAAAGTCATCTTTTTTTTGTAAATTTGAAAAGTTGAACTATAATACAAGAGAATTATGAAAAGATCATTTCTTTTTTTGGCGGAAGGTTTTGAGGAGATGGAAGCGATTGCAATTGTCGACGTGTTGCGTCGAGGAGGTGTCGATATAAAGATTGTATCCGTCTCGGATCAATTGAACGTGAGAGGTGCTCATGGCGTGTCGATGGAAGCGGATGTCGTATTGCGTCAAGTGGCGGAAGAAGATGCGGCATGCCTGATCTTTCCCGGAGGTCTTCCCGGGGCGCAAAACTTATCGGATTCCCCTCGGTTGATTCAATTATTGCAAGATCATTTCGACCGGGGCGGACGTGTTGCGGCTATCTGTGCAGCGCCGGCTTTGGTTTTGAGTAAGCTGAAAACCGATAGAAAATATAGGATGACGACCTATCCGGGATTCGAAAAATACCTGGTCAACGCGGATGTTGTTGCGGACGGGGTTGTCGTTGACGGACGTATCGTAACAGGTAAAGGACCGGCTTTTGCCTTGGATTTCGGGTTGACGGTGTTGCGGGAAATCGTGTCTCAAAAGGCTGCTGACGAGGTTGCTCGGGGTATGTTAAGATGATTTTTTAAGTTTAACGATAGTGGATTGGTTTGCAGGACGGATGGTTAACGTCCTGCATTTTCCATGTTTGGATTTTCCAGTAGGAGTGGAGGGTCCTGAGATCGTGTCTTAAAATTTACGGTGGAAATGGCTATTTATTGTATCATGGGAAGGTTCGTGAAGGTATAATTATAACCGGTTATATTACAGTATCTTTAATATTGCTATGAGAAGCTTTTTTTTGTTTTTGTTGTTATTATTCGTAAGTGTTCAAGAAGGGGAGTGTGGGGAGAATGGTATTTTTACCGATACCTTGGAAGGTAACGTGGTGCCGGCCGAGCAAGCCATTTTGTTAAAAGAAAAACTGTATCGGGTAGGTAGTCTGTATAATAGTAAGAGATATTCCGAAGAAAAAGGAAAAATTGATTCTTTGGCGCTTTTGCATCGGATCACGGAAGAGGAGAGACAGTTAAGGTTGATAGCTTTGGGGCGTGAAATGGAAAGTTGTCGGTTTTTATTGAGCAGGTATTCTTCTTTTTGGGCTTCTCGGGAAATAAAAGAGTTAAGTGATACAGAACGGGAGGCCTACGATCTTTTCATAAAAGGGGATATACCGAATGCTCTTCGTGTTTATGAAAAAGAACCGGTTATAAAAAAAATCGAGGAGGTAAAAGGAAAATTTGCACTTTCGGACGTGAAAATATTACATCGTTATGCAATGCTCTGTCTTTTTACGGGAGAAAAAAAGTATAGGGATAAGGCTTTAGCAATTTACCGAATATTGGCTTTTTCCGATAAGAAAAGTTACGAGAATGCTTTTCAATATGCCTATGCCCTGGCTGAACAAAAAAATATGGAAGAGGCTTTTGCGGAAGCTAAGCGTGCATCGAAATTAGCTCGGACACCTGTTGAAACGGTTAAATTATATGCATTACAGATGTTTTTGAATGAGAGTGTAGGGAAAAAAAAGAGAGCTGCTGTTTTGCGGAAAAAGTTGATACGGGATTTGTATCGTATCCGGGATGATGCGGAGAAATCGTCTGCATTGGCTGATCTTGTTGATATCCAGATGTTTTTAAAAGGGAGGGGGAACGATGAAAGAGTACAAATGTATCGGGAAGAGATCAGAATAGGTGAGGAGTTGCCGGAATTTACTTCCGGATGTTATCGAACCGGATTGTCAAATTTGTATGAAATGTTGATGTCTCTCTTGATCCGGGAAAAAGCATACGAGGAGATGAATTCCTACGTGTATAAGTTGATTAATATCCGGGGAAAGATGGCTGAAGAAGATGAATCCGGATACGAACCTTTACGGAAAGCGATGGACTATACTATCCGGTGGTTCACTTTATCCCGTCAATGGGATAAAGCTTTACCCTTATTTCAACAATGGGAGATTGTGGCCCGGAATCTTTATGAAAAAAATCCTTCCGGTTATTCCGCCTTTTACGTGGAGAGTCTTTGTTTTATGGGTAGGTTGTACGCGGGGAAAAACGATTGGCTCAAATCGGACGAGTATTACCGGAAAATCGGAGAGGTTTTGAAAAAGTTGTTGGTATGCGGTAAAGAAAGCTATTTCGGGGTGCTTGTTGCGTGTGAGCGGGATCTTGCGTCTTTTTTATATAAAGAAAAGGATGTGGAGGGTGTTCAAGAGATTATACCGGAGTTGTTGCAGCATGGAAAATTATTGTATGGGTCTGATATGTTGAGCTATACTTCGCTTCTGTCCGATGTCTGTTTTTTAGGAGCAGAGGTGGCATTGGTCATGGGAGATGCGGAGAATGCTCTTGTTTATTATAAAGAGGCCGGAGACCTGTGTTTGCTTCAAGGAGAGGATGTTTCGTTAAAAACGGAAGATTATATGCGGATTCTTTCCCGGCTGGGAGGGATATATATGTATAAGAAAGAGTGGAAAACGGCAAAGGATTATTTAGAAACGGCTTTGAATGGAAAGATTTTAGAAAGAAAATATGGTTCGGAGGATGAATCCGTTCATGCCGAAATATGGGCAAATTTGGCAACGGTTAATTTAGAGATGAATGATAAGAAGGATGCTGAAAGGTGTTATAAAGAAGCGTTACAAATTTACGAGCGATTGTTTCTGGTGGATTCCGTTGGTTATGCATCTTATAAAATCACCGTTTTAATGAATCTGAGTTCGCTCGTTTTCTCGGAGAGCCGTTTGACGGAGTCTCTCTTTTACCTGCAAGAAGCTCGTCGTCTGGCTTCGGAATATAGCGTTATCCGTTCTTCCATTTATGTCCCTTATCGGATCGTTTCGGATATTTATTATGGTGTCTATCAAATCAAGACGGGTGAGGAACGGGAAGGGAAAGCTCTTTTGTCCCTTGCTTTGCGTGAAGCTCAGCAATACTCGGATAATCCTTTGATTGTTTATGTCATGAATCTTTACCGGGCAGGCAAGGTATTGGAAAAATAGTTGTATATATCACCCAAACCGGCATCGGCCCTTTTTGCAATTTCCTGCGTAGAGGTTTTCAGGTAGCCTTTCTGCAGAAATAAATTTTGGGTAACACTTGGGGACGGGGTTAAAGTGCTATCAAGCAGCCATAAAACATCCCATTTACCGAATTCCAATCATTATAAAGTTAAATTGCAAATTAAAAACTTTCATTCCTGATCTACAATCGTTAATAAAAAAAGAGAATCACTTTTGTGACTCTCTTTGCTGTGGTGGTGGGGAGGCAACCACATGATGAAATTCACCTATTGATGTGATAAATCAATTTGGTTTTGTCGCAAAAATATCGTAAATTTGCGACAAAAGAACTTTATAAATCAGATGCATTCAATTGAAGATAGGATACTTACGAGTATCGCCAAACGCGGAAGGGGGGCAATAATTTCACCCCTTGACTATGCTAGTTATGGAAACTCAAAGGCAGTCCAAAAAGCCTTTGAGCGGTTGACTATTGCTGAAAAACTCATAAGGGTCGCGCGTGGGATCTACTGCTATCCGAAGATTGAGAAAGTTTTAGGGCTGGGGGTACTGCATCCGACTTTTGAGGAAATCGCCGCTGCCATTGCCCGAAGGGATAAAGCAAGGATTGTCCCCACCGGAATATATGCATTGAATAAACTGGGACTGTCAACCCAAGTGCCGATGAATGTAGTATATCTTACCGATGGTTCTCCCCGTAAGGTGAAGCTGCATGGGGAGAGGGGGATACAATTCAAGCACACGGCAAAAAAGAATCTGGCATTTCAGAATGATTTTGCCATGCTCTTGACCTTTGCCCTGCGTGAAATCGGGGAGGACAGGCTGACGGAAAACCAACTTGCACATATACGAAAACTATTAAAAAACGTACCGTTTGAATCCATTAAAAGGGATTTCCCGCTTATCCCCGCATGGATCCGGAAAATAATACTCACCGCCTATGAATAAATTTTTGTCTCTTAGCGAAGCACAGCACCGGACTGTATTTATGGAAACTGCGACAAGGATTCACTTGCCGGCAGCCGCCATCGAGAAAGATTTTTGGGTGACAGAGATACTCAATATTCTTTTCTCGTTGCCTTACGCTGATAAAATGGTGTTCAAGGGCGGCACATCGCTCAGTAAGGTATGGGGTGTAATACAGCGTTTTTCCGAAGATATAGACATCGCAATAGACCGAAGTATGTTCGGGATAGAGGGAGATGTCACCAAGAAACAATTGAAGAAGTTGCGTAAAGCGTCTTCAGTGTTTGTGAGAGACACACTTGCATCTGATTTGGTGACAGCGGTAGAAAATGCCGGATTGAACAAATTTGTTACAGTGGTAGCAGACCGCGATGGTGAAGGAGATGCGACATACCCCGAACCTCGGCAGATCCACATCTTCTATACTTCTGTTTTGCCACCGGAGGTTAAAACATATTTGCGCGATGAAGTTTTGCTGGAGGTAGGCGCTCGTTCCCTATTCGAGCCTACGGCAAAAGCTTCGGTTGATTCATTCGTCGCAACCGAATTTCCTCACTTGACATCAAGAGATGCCGAGGTTCAAATGGTAGCGGCTATCGCTGAAAAGACATTCCTTGAAAAAGCTTTTCTTTTACATGAACTCTTCACTACCGATGGATGCCGCAATGCAAACCGTAAGTCACGTCATTTGTATGACTTGTGCAAGTTGATAGAGGCTGGAATATCAGATAAAGCGGTTGCCAATGATGAGCTTTGGGAAACCATACGTCATCATCGTGAGATTTTCACATTAGTGCGCGATGTGGATTATACCCCTGACATTCGTAAACGCATTTGTCTTGTACCACCGGAAGAAGTCCTCGAAGAATGGAAGAACGACTATGAAACGATGGTTTCTCATATGATTTACGAGGATAGGATTCCTTCCTTTACCGACATCCTCGAAGGCGTAGCAAAAATAGAAAGCAATTTCAGAGAACATTGACTTGATGACTATGAATAGAGCTGAATTTTCAAATATCCTAAGTTCAATCATTATTCCAGGCGATACGTCTATTGCTTCATTGCCAGTCTTGTTAGCTCCAATCAATAAGGCTATAACAGAGCTTAAGCCTGACAAACTATTCAGATACAGGACTGTAAATGAGAACAACATTAATTCGTTAAAATCTGACGATGTATATACCGTCACGGCCGATATGTTTAATGATCCATACGATTCATTATTCCAATATGATATTAATCAAATTGAAAGCTTAATAAGGAATACGGCAAATGTAGAATTTGTGCGTATAATGCAGGATATGTTCCAAAAGACAGATAGTTTTATTTCTGAGATCAATCGCTATTTTCCCAATGGTGAATTCAATGTTGTAAAAGAAAACTTATGTAAGACAGATTTATCAAATTCAAAAGAAATAAATAATCGTTTGGGAAATATGGCTTTTGGAATTATAGCTTTAATAAATGCCATTGCACCATTGGTAGAAACGCAAATAAGGAATGCCGTAACATATGCTTGTTTCAGTGAGAGAGTGGATTCAATTACGATGTGGAGCCATTATACCAATTACCATGAAGGTTATGCTTTAGGGTATTCTAAAGATGAACTGTCTTTTAAGCAGATGAATATGCTCAAATGTGGATTATTTCCCGTAATTTATTCTGAATCTCGGTACAACGGAAGTTCTTTGTTTGCATGGGCGATATACAATGTTTTCGGATGGCAAATAATTGAACCAGATAAGCTTGCGACTATTAAAGTCGGACTCAACAAATCTACCGATTGGAGTTATGAAAATGAATGGAGGTTGATTTGCACAGCTCCCCAACAAGAACGCTCATCACCTAAAGTAACGCCAATAACAATTCACCCAAGTGAGATTTATTATGGCACTCGGATTTCTAAGGAAAATAAAGCGCTCCTTCATAGCATAGCTGTTGATAGAAATCTCGCAGAATTTGATATGAGCATTGACAATGCTTCGGATCATTACCAGATGATAGTAAAACCAGCAGTTTTTCAATAAATATCAGTATTTGGGGAATATAGGTCGTTTTTATCTTTTCGTTGCCCTATATATAGTTAGGTTTAGTTTGTCGGGCAATATATATGCCCGACAAACTAAACCTAACTATGAGAGCTGAGGAAAATATATGATTGAGCCATATCATCCGCATTTTCGTGGTATTCCATGAAGATACGGATTTTTCTTTTCCGATTATCACCAAGTTACGAGATTTTGTTGTAATTTTGCATATGGACAGCCAAATAAATATTTATCCCAATATTCCCAAAAGTCTGTTGTTGGCGTTGGGTTGTTCTGCATTTGTCCTTACGGGATGTGTCTTGCTTATAAATGCGGACAGCTATAGGATGATGTTTGGAGGAATATGCGGATTGGCATTTATTATCGGTGTCGGCGTGGGTATATATGTCTTAGGCTTAGCCTTGATGAGAAAACCGATAATAAGAATCCACAAAGACCGAGTAGAAAATTACACATTAAGCAAAGGGTGGCAAGCCATATATTTTTGCGATGTAGAAATTTTCACGGAAGCAAAAGTAGGCGGAGTAAAAATTATTCAAGTGCATTTCTTGGATAATGCGTAGAATCCCGATAAATCGCTAAATAGCAGTCTTATTGCAAACAAGAGCGAAGTGTGCGATATGTTAAATCAAAGATTGGATGAATATGCGGCTGAAAGATAAACGATTTTGGATATGGTGCGTTATTGTCGCACTTATGCCGGTTATGATGAGCGTTTTCGCTGCATTGCTTCTAATTGGCGTAGATCCTGTGTATGAATTATTTTATTACAAAAATTTGGAAATATTTTTGATATGGGAAATAACCTACCTATTAGGAGGATTCCTTTCATATCGTAAATCGCAGAATAATAGCTGGACTCGCAGTGTCTTTATATGTTGGGGGTTAACATGTCCGTTTCTTGTCATTTTGTCTTTCATCTGGGCTGGAATCAGGATACATGACGGCTTTACAGGACTTTATTACTTCATGATTTCATGTATATCGTGGGTTCTCAGCATCTTGCCATTACTCTTGGGAATATATTTTATAAAAAGATTTGTTGAATTGCGATGAACTTAAAATGGCAGAAAATATTGGTTATTGCGCATTGCATTGGGTTGATTCTTTGCATCGGGTTGCTTGTCGGCTTCAGATATTATGACCATTTGAGGTGGGGATTGGGGTATCTGATTGTCTGGTTTACGACCTTGAGTGCGTTTGCGATATTTTTTGTCTGCACCGGTAAGAAATGGCTCAATATTTTAGCCAAGATATATAGCCTCGGTTGGCTCGCTGCCATCGTTTTACCTATTCCGGTGACTTTAGGTGTATGGACTGGGCTATTGGAAGAAATCTATATCCCGCACAAAAAATATTATGAGGATGACAATTATATAATTCGGCAGGGCTATTATGGGTGGATTGACTATCCGAACTGTGCGCTATGGATTAAAGATGGCACACTGGAGCGATACGATTTTAAGTTTGACAGTTTTTTCACGGTTGATTCCTGCAAAGTCTTGTCCGATTTGGGAGCGATGGTATTATATGGAGAATCGTTCAAAATAGAAGACAATGATTCAGAATATTTAATCGACATACTCCCACTTGATGAAAAGGTATTTGATGAACACAGACAAGAAATTGATTCATTAAAACTTATCATAACATCAACCCGTAAACTCCTCAACAACGATGAAGCTGACAGATAAACGATTTTGGATAGCATGGGCAGTATTGTCGATGCTGATGGTGATTGTCATAGCTTGTTGCAGTTGGAATGAAGATACGGTAATTCTTGCCATTGCCTATGCGTTGTCGCTGCTATCAACATGGCTTTGCCATCGAATCAGGCTAAAGACAGCGTTTGACAATCTTTTGGTGATGCTCGTATACAATGCCATCTTTGGGTATAACCTTATTTTCAATAGTCACGGCGGAGCCGGATTTACATGGTGGCTCTATCTCCTTATATTGAACGGTATCCACTCAATCGGATTATTGATATATTTCGTTGTGATTTTCATTAGATATAAATCCAAAATTAGATGTAAAAGCGAAATCCCCATGTCTGAGAAATAGACACAGGGATTTCAACAAATTAGTGTAATCCGCCCATTGAAAAGCCACCGTTAAGGTTCTTGCCTCGTTTCTTGGCTTTGAAAGCGGCGAGAGCTTCTGATGGTGACATTTCAGGATGCCGGCGACGGAATTCCGGCCACGTTTCGCTGTCGCCTCCCGATACTGTGCATGGACCTTCTTCTGTTGGAGCTTGGGATATTCCACCATAAAGTCCAAAATTGTTGTATTCGTGCGACTGTGCTGGAGCGTCGGGATTTGAAGAAAACGACTCCGGTTTGAGTTCTTGGAGATTGAACTTGACGAATATTGTCGGATATTCACCCTTACACCCGTCAATACGGATTGTTTTGCCGGAAGTGTAATCTCGGATTTGCGACGCAGACAATTTCACACCTTGATATGTGTAGAAGGGTACAATCGTGCCGTCGGCAAAGAGCCATCGGGACTGCGGATGCAGCGTTTTGCTTTGGGCAAGATGATTCTTGATATTACCAAAACTGAACCGACGGTCAATCTTCGATGCCGCAAATCGTTTTCCTTTTCTTGTTTACCAAAGCCCCTGCACCTCGTTGCTGCCATGCCGATATTTGTATTCGATGCCAACGCCCGCAGCTTTTAACTGAGCCACATACTGCTCGAAAGTATAAACTGATTTGTCGTTCCATACTGCGTCAACGGCATTGAAAATCTCATAACGTATCTTCTCGGTTCCTCGCAATTTGTTGACATTGGTCTGTCGCTTGCCCTCGGAAATATGAAGTCCATATTCTTTCGTCAGGTCAAGGCATACAGACCTGTTACGGTCAAAATCATTATTGTCGGAGATGGTTTCGGCGTGATTGTCTATGCGACTGAACACAATATGGCAGTGAGGATAATCTTTGTCAAGATGGCGAACTACGATGTAAGGCGTATCTACTATACCCATTTTTTCCATATATTTCCAGGCAATCTCAATCATAGTATTGTCATCTACTTTATCTTTGTCGTTGGCATGAAAGTTCAGGGAAATGTGTCCGACCGGATTTTTCAGAACCGGATTAAGCTCGAGATTGTCCTCGAAAGATTCGATAATTCCTTCACGCCCCTCAATAATAGAAACATCTTTACAATCAATAAGACGCCATTCGTCACAGGGAGAGCCGTCCGGTCTATCCTTCTTTTTACGGGTAACATAATCAATACATCCACCGAAACTGCTGCCTTTTGTAATCTTGCCCATCATACGCTGTCGGGAGTATTCCGGTAGATTTTTATCAGCGAAAGAACGAAATCCTTGTACAGGATCAACTCTTGGTAGGCACGGACAAACTGTTCTTCCGTTGAGCCTCTCTGGATAAGAGCAGCTACAAATTTAGCGTTACGGTTGAGGTTTTCGGCTATGCCCTGAAGATTGCGGATTACTTTTACATCATTGGGCTTAAGCCTTTCCACAATCTTGCAGTGCAAGGCTGACTGACGTATATATTCCGAACGGTTAAGGCCTGCGACAAATGCCTTATCCACCAAAATCTGATATTGGTCTATGTCAAATTTTACCGGCACCATGATGGACTTGCGTTCATCAGCCGGAAGTTTGGGGCGACCCTTCGAGGGTCTTGAGTTGATTTTCTTCATGATTTGTGTGTTTGAGATTTGTGACCATCGGGAGCGGAGGGGGAGCGAGTCGTTTGAGGATTACTTGTAATACGAAAACATAAACTCGCTCCCTACAATTCCGAATCCTTTAGATAGTTTCGAGATGCGCAAAACTACAGAACCTTAACAGCTAAAAATGATATCATCCATGCAGGATTCATATGTATGACGATGTGTTTTGTCATTTGAATGAATATTTGTATAAACATTTGAATTAACTTGTGAATACACACATGAATGAATATGTGAATGTATGCAGTTGCAATCAAGCAATCGGAGTTTGCGCCAGACTTAGCGTCCGACAGAGAGAAGGCAACACCAATTTTTTGATGTCGGATTTTTCAGTTCGGGTTCAACTCACATATATACACCCCGGACTGAACCGAACCGGAATCAGAAGTAGAAATCGGGGTTGTAGGAATATGCACCGTTTGATCTCACTACCATGCGCTTGTTCATTAGAAATGACTTGAGTTTAGTCACCTTGCCGTCGCCGTATGGAAAGCCACAGGCGGCATACGCCTCCTTGATTTTGTCCTCGCAGTTCTGACAGCCTTTTATATCACCGTCGGCAAACGCTATCTCAAGAGCCTGACGGTGCTGTTCCGGTGTAAGCTCCGTATAGGAGAATGTCTGAATCTTCTGCTGTCGGGCAAAGGTGTAGTCGGCGGCTACCTCCGGCAAACCGTACTCATCGACGCTGAAAGCAAATGGCGGGAAGTCCATAGAGCGTATGCAGGATGCCGATACTTCGGAAACCTCGCTGTCTGTCGTACTTTTGCTGACCTGAAGCACCGTCTCAGCCTTGTTGTTAAGCTCCGTACTGACATGACCGCACACATTGTCGTCACTCTTGTTCAGATGGAGAACCGTGTGGATATGGATTTGGTATCTGTCAGTCCATTCCATCAGCTTGTTGATGAGCCTTGATGATTCTATGGCGTTGTTGATGTCGAACATCAGGTCTCTGATTCCGTCAATGATTACCAACCCGACATTCGGGGTCGTGGCAATGGCGTTGTCGATAAGTTCAAGCCTCACATCCGGTGTCAATGCCCGGAGCTGGGCAAAGAAGAGGTTGTCGGGGTGGCTGTCAAGAAACAGTCCGGCAAGTTGCGAGGTACGTTTCATCACATGCTGGCAATGGTGTGGGCTTTGCTCGGTGTCGAAATAGAGGATGTTGCGTTTGTCATCCGGAAACTCGGCTATGTAGCGGAGCACCTCGCCGTTGGTAAGTGCAGCGGCAAGTATAGCACTCACGTTGAAAGTCTTTTTGCTCTTTGCCTTTCCGGTCGATGCCGAGAAATTGTCGAGTGTGCCTATTACCGAACCGTTGCAGAAGAGAACTTCCGGGGCTTTCGCAATCTCGTCAGTGATTTTGAGCTGGTGTGTTTTCCACAGTCTGTTAAGTTCGGTCGCCTCCATCATTTGCCCCGTTCAATGACAAGACGCTCGATGTCGTTCTGGCGGTAGTGTACCTTGCGTCCGATTTTCACCGGAATGAGATACTTCTTGCGTTGCCAGTTCCAGAGGGTGGTGTCGCACACGTCGAATTTCGCCATCACCTCCTTCTTGGAGAGGAGCGTTTCCTGCGCAGCGCTTACCATAAGGGGGAGGAGCTGCGCTTTTGTGTCTTCAATAAGCCCTTTCGCAAATGTCAAGAGGTCTTCGATGCTGAGGTTCAATGTGAGACCAGTAGCACCGCTTTTAATCAATGATAGTATATCTACCATAATAATCAGGGGTGTTGCCGGATTGTTGATATTATCCTGTGCTGGCAACTTTTGCACAGAGACAACTTCTTTCAATATTTCCGATGGGATTGGGCGCACATTGCGCATCTGGCTCCGGTGGCTCTATGGCGGTTCCCATTCGCCTCAAGCATTGGTGCGGTTGCCTATAGTGAGTTGGTTCAGCCGTCAGGCTTACATTGTCGGAATATACCATCCGTAGGTTTGATTCAATTGAAAAACAATAATTCTCAATGTCAAGATTACACATTGTCAGCGGTTTCCCAACATTGCCGAAATGTTTCCCAAGATTGCCCGACAATATTTTTCTTGTTGAACAAAATTCGTAATTGAAACATCGTTAATTGGTCGATAGATTTTGACTTACTGAAGATTGCGTTACCCTGCGTAACGATTGCGCTACTATGCGTTACTTTCAGATTAGATTTGCGTTAAAGAAAAAAGCCGAGCTAAATACTCGGCTTATATATAGATGTAAATATATTTGGTGGTGGGGGTGTGGAACACAACTGCTCCATATTTCAGGTTCTCTTGTTCTATAAGGTGTGTCCGTTTTAATCCATTACCCCACCGTGTTCCACACCCCTCTAGCGTTAGCCTTAGATTGACTTATTTTTGTTTTCATATGCATCCTGTTATTTTTGAAGTTAATAAATTGTTTACCCACGTTTAAAATAACGTCTTTAATCGAAATCAGCAGTGATACTAATTTCGCCCAGGGAGGTAGCAGATCAAAACCCACTAAAAGAACAAAGATAGATTGCAGCCTTTTAGAAGCTAATGCAAAAATAGGGATTTATTTAATCATACACAAAATAAATGCCTTTATTGGGGAGTTTATTGAGGGAGTGGTAGTGGTGTTCCTTACCTTTCCACTTTCGTTTGAAAGCAATATGTGATGGTGCAAGATGTAATTTGACTAAAGAATGTTAAAAGATTTAATTTCGATTTATTGAGTTGGGTTCAGCGTCATTCAGTACGCATAAAATAATGCGGTCATAGGTAACTTTATAGGAAACTCGGCGAAATTCGGTTAAATAAAAAAACGCTAACAATCTGTAAATTAGATTATTAGCGATTTTGAAAGTGGTGCCACCAGGAATCGAACCGGGGACACAAGGATTTTCAGTCCTTTGCTCTACCGACTGAGCTATGGCACCATCATTAACGGGTGCAAAAGTAATGGAAATTCGTGAATCTGCAAGTGTTTTGTGGAAAAAAAGGAAAAAGCGGGAAAAATATTTTTTTATAAGGCAACAAAATATAATATTCTTTTTGATTATTAATAAATTAGTTATATTTGTCCCGATAGAAGAAAATAGTTTTGTATCGTTGAAACCAAAGATATATCTCTACGTAACCTTCTACATGTATTATTAATTTTAATTTTTTTATTGTGAATATTTTTGTTGCAAAGCTAAGTTCCACTACCACCGGAGAGGACTTGCAAGCTCTTTTTTCAGAGCACGGAACTGTTTCTTCAGCCAAAGTAATTACGGATCGAGAAACTGGAAATTCTAAATGTTTTGGATTTGTTGAAATGGAGGATGAGACGGAAGGTTTCAACGCTATCAATGCCCTCAATGAAACAGAATTTAAAGGAAGAAAAATTGTTGTAAAAAAAGCCAGACCCAAAGAAGAGGGAGGCGATTCAAGAGGCCAGAGATATCACAGGGAAAGAAGATTAGATTGATGAATGAAGCGCTGTTCAACCCGAACGGCGCTTTTTTTAACTCTGTTTTTTATATTTTACTTTCAAATAGGCATACAGGACCTTGTGCATCAGATCAGCTTCCTTTAATTCTTCTTCGGAAAGATTCGGTGCGATTTCAATGGCATTGAAAACATCGTTTAACTGTTCATCTCTGTCAATTCGCTCCCCGAAATGTTGTTCTATGTAGAACAGATCGGAGAGTTGCATGCGGGCGATGGACTCTAATGCCAGATTCCTGGCCATCAAAAGATTATCTTTTCTGTATTTTTTTAAAAAAAGTTCGATCAGGCTATCGGTAAAATAGTCGGCGAAATAGTGTAAAAGGATAATACGTTTTTTGACGCTTTCGTAAGTACACTCCGGCAAACCGCTGATGCCTTCGCTCATCCCTAAATAGGCCAATTCGGCCATCTCAATGCTCTCGTCTTCTTCCTCGTCCAGTTCGAGCAGAAGCGTTTTGTACAGCATGTCCGCAAATGCTTCCTGACGGGCGATCTTCTGGCTTTCATGGTAGTAATTCAGTCTGTCCGGAATGCTTCTTTTCAATAAAGCGGATAACTCTTTCCGGTTTCCGTTTCTACTGTGTTGCTCTATTTCGCTTAAAATATCTTTTAATTCGGACATGTCGATTCAATTATTTTTCTGTTGTATTGAAATTGGTCCATCCTTGCGCCTTTAACTCGAATTCGTTCCTGTCCCGGGTGACAAGGGTATATCCCTCTTCGGTTTTACAAGTGTGCCCGATAATACTGATGTCTTCGAGCGTGGTTAATGTGTCCAGGTATTTCAGCGGTACGGTAAATAGGAGTTCGTAGTCTTCTCCTCCGGAAAGGGCGCAGACCGTGGCATTCATATTTAACTCTTCCGCCATTTTATAAGTTTGGTAGTCGATGGGAATTTTCTCTTCGTATATCCGGCAGCCGACACCTGAGTCATGACAGATATGTAATATCTCCGACGAGAGCCCGTCGGAAATATCCATCATGGCGGTAGGTCTGATATTCTTTTCTTTTAGCAGGCGAATGATATCTCCTCTGGCTTCCGGCTTCAGCTGTCTTTCCAGTATGTATTCGTAACCGGTAAAATCGGGCTGTGCTTCCGGATTCCCGTTGTATACGGTTTTTTCCCGTTCCAATAACTGGAGTCCCATGTAAGCTGCTCCTAAATCACCGCTGACGCAAATCAGATCGTTTTCTTTGGCCGTGTTCCGGTAAACGATATCGTTCTCTTCAGCCTCTCCGATGACGGTGATGCTGATGCACATGCCTGTCTTGGAGGAGGTCGTATCTCCACCTACCAAATCTATCCCGTAATGTTCACAGGCTAAATATATACCGGCGTATAACTCTTCGACCGCTTCCAAAGAAAAACGATTGGAAAGGGCCAGTGAGACCGTGATTTGTCGGGGAGTACCGTTCATGGCGAATATGTCGCTGGCGTTCGTTGCTACTGATTTGTACCCCAGATGCTTGAGCGGGGTATAGGTGAGGTCGAAGTGTACACCTTCGATCAGCATATCGGTACTCACTAAAACTTTTTTGTCTTTGTAATCTAAGACAGCGGCATCGTCTCCTACTCCCTTTATAGTAGACGGATTGTTTAATTTTATATCTTTTGTCAAGTGTCGGATCAACCCGAATTCCCCTAAAGTGGAGAGCTGAGTCAGTGGCTTTTTCTCGCTCATGTTATAAATTTTGTTTCAACAAAAGTAGTTTAAAATGATGAATGACGCAATAAACAAAAGAGTCGATTTTGAACCATAATATACATTTATCACGTAATAGATATTATCTACTCCGATCCGGTTGGGCGGGTGAGATTTTTTTGTACTTTTGCACGGATTGGTGAAGTGGATGATTTTCAATTCTCCATTTTTATTTTTTCATATTATGTAAAGTTATGGCTAAAGAACAAGACGAGATATTGAATGAGGTAACCGAGGGTGAATATAAATATGGTTTTGTTTCTGATGTGGAAACCGAAATGATCGGGAAAGGGTTGAATGAGGAGGTCATTCGGTTGATATCGGAAAAGAAGGGGGAGCCGGACTGGTTACTTGAATTCCGATTGAAAGCTTATCGCCATTGGTTGACAATGAAGATGCCGACCTGGGCAAAATTGGATATACCTTCTATAAATTATCAGGATATTGTTTATTACGCGGCTCCTAAGAAAGAGGAGAAGAAATCATGGGATGATGTGGATCCGGAGTTGAAAGCCACTTTTGACAAGTTGGGTATTCCGTTGGACGAACAAAAAACGCTTTCGGGAGTAGCGGTGGATGCCGTTATGGACAGTGTTTCCGTCAAAACGACGTTTAAGGAAGCGTTGGCCGAACGGGGGGTGATCTTTAGTTCGTTTTCTGAAGCGGTGAAAGATCATCCGGATCTGATCAAACGTTATTTGGGGTCGGTTGTGCCTTACAATGACAATTTTTTTGCGGCTTTGAATTCGGCGGTTTTTAGCGACGGTTCGTTTGTTTATATTCCCAAGGGGGTACGTTGTCCGATGGAGTTATCTACCTACTTCCGGATCAACGCGGCAAAAACCGGACAGTTCGAACGTACGTTGATTGTGGCGGAGGAAGAGAGTTACGTGAGTTATTTGGAGGGATGTACGGCGCCACAACGAGATGAGAATCAGTTGCATGCCGCTATCGTCGAGATTGTTGTGGAGAAGAATGCCGAGGTAAAGTACAGTACGGTGCAGAACTGGTATCCGGGTGACAAGAACGGCAAAGGGGGAATTTATAATTTCGTGACGAAACGGGGGATTTGTAAGGGTGATAATTCCAAGTTGATTTGGGCGCAGGTGGAAACCGGATCGGCTATTACCTGGAAATATCCGAGTACCATACTGAAAGGGGACGGTTCCGTGAGTGAATTCTATTCCGTGGCCGTAACCAATAATTACCAACAGGCAGACACCGGAACTAAAATGATTCATATCGGAAATAATACCCGTAGTCGTATCGTGTCGAAAGGTATATCCGCGGGGTATAGTTCTAATTCATACCGGGGAAAGGTGAAGGTGGTAAAGAGTTGTCAGAATGCCCGGAATTTTTCTCAATGCGATTCCTTGTTGTTGGGCGATAAGTGCGGGGCACATACATTCCCGTACCTGGAGGTCGCTAATCCGACAGCGCAAGTGGAACATGAAGCGACGACATCCAAGATAGGTGAAGATCAGATATTTTACTGTAATCAGCGCGGCATATCTACCGAGGATGCGATCGGGTTGATTATTAAGGGGTACGCGGGGGATGTTATCAACAAGATGCCCATGGAATTTGCGGTGGAAGCACAAAAGTTGTTGCAGATCAGTTTAGCCGGTAGCGTCGGATAAGAATATAATAATTGAGAGATTAAGTGATTGAGAGATTAAGTGATTGAGAGATTTAAAAACGGGAATTACGGGATCGATAAAAAGCTAAGATTATGGAAGAATTATTAAAGATAAGAGATTTACATGCCGTTATAGACGGAAAAGAGATATTGAAGGGAATCAACTTGGACGTTAAGAAGGGAGAGGTGCATGCTATCATGGGACCTAACGGGGCGGGAAAGAGTACCTTGTCGGCCGTGTTGACCGGACGGGAGTGTTTCGAGGTTACCAAGGGAGAGGTTTGGTTCAACGGGAAAAATTTGTTGGAGTTGCCGGCGGAGGACCGGGCTCGTGAAGGTATATTTTTAAGTTTTCAATACCCGGTGGAAATCCCTGGAGTGAGTACGGTGAATTTCTTGAAGACAGCTGTGAACGAGCATCGCAAGTACGAAGGGCTTCCGCCTTACCCTGCCGGGGATTTTTTAAAGATGATTCGAGAGAAGATGGCGTTGGTGGGAATTGATAGTAAGTTATTGAATCGTTCTTTGAATGAAGGTTTTTCGGGAGGCGAAAAGAAAAAAAACGAGATTTTTCAAATGGCGGTTTTAGAACCCAAATTGGCGATTTTGGATGAGACGGATTCCGGGTTGGATATCGATGCCTTGAGAATTGTAGCCAACGGAGTGAATAAATTGAAACGACCGGATAATTCGACTATTGTGATTACACATTATCAACGTTTATTGGATTATATCATACCGGATGTAGTACACGTGTTGTATGACGGCCGTATTGTAAAAACGGCCGGAAAGGAATTGGTTGCGGAATTGGAAAAACACGGTTACGATTGGATAAAGAAAGAGATTGAAGAGTCTAAATAGACGTGGGACACGACGTCTTCCGGAATGGGGACTAAAATAAATGCAAATTACTGGGAATGGAAAAAATAGAGAAAATAAATAATGATTTTAAGGCTCTTTTTCAGGAGGGACGGAATTTGTTGAGGGAAGGGTGCGGAGAGATTATAAATCGGTACCGGGAAGAGGCTTTTCGTCGTTTCGAAACCATCGGAGGGATTCCGTATAAGACAGAAGATTACCTTTATTCGAACTTGCTTCCTGTTTTTGACCGGGATTATAAAGTCGTGTTGAAAAATATAAAGCAGGGAGTGGATCTCGGAGAGATTTTTCAATGTAATGTTCCAGACTTGAATACGAATCTGGTCTTGACTATAAATGGTTGGTTCTTCGATGGTAACGGTAAGCTGGAGCTACCGGAAGGAGTTGTTGTTTGCAGTCTGGCGGAAGCGAGTCGGAAGTATAAAGAGTTGTTTGAAACCCATTATAATCAATACGCGAAACCGGGCGAAAACGATAGTTTGATTTCGTTGAACACGGCTTTCGCGCAGGACGGAATCTTTGTTTATGTTCCGGATCGGGTAATAATGGATAAGCCTTTGCAGGTGGTTAATCTGATGCGGGCTAATGCGGATCTGATGTCGTTCCAGCGTAATTTGGTGATCATCGGTAAGGAGGCTAAGGCAACGGTTTTGGTTTGCGATCATACTTTGTCGGATGATTCTTTTCTTTCCAATAATACGACCGAGGTCGTTGTGGGGGAAAACGCCGCTTTCGAGTATTATCATGTTCAGAATCAGCATATAGAAGCATCTCAGATCAATAGCGTTTTTGTTTCGCAAAAACGTAATTCCCGCTATGATGCAAATGTTATTTCTTTATACGGAGGTTTTATCCGGAATAATTTGTTTGCAGCTTTAACCGAAGAGGGATGTGAATGTAATCTGTACGGGATGTATCTTTCGGATAAAAAGCAGCATGTGGATAATTTCACGTCGATTGATCATATGGCTCCTCGTTGTACGAGTAATGAGCATTTTAAAGGAGTATTGGATGATGCTGCCGTGGCTAATTTCGCGGGAAGAATTACGGTTCGTCCCGACGCGCAGCAAACAGAAGCTTACCAGGCTAATAACAATCTGTTGTTGACGGATACGGCACAAGTAAATACGAAACCTCAGTTGGTAATTGATGCCGACGATGTGAAATGCAGTCATGGTGCTACGGTGGGGCAGATTGATGAAGAGGCTATGTTTTATTTACGCTCGCGGGGAATCGGTGCGGCTGAGGCACGCATGATGATGATGTTCGGTTTTGCTCACGAGATTGTAAGACGAGTGAAGCTGGAGCCTTTGAGAGAAAAGATAGATGAATTGGTTGAAAAGAGATTAAGAGGAGAGTTAACAAAATGTCACAATTGCGTGATGCATTGTAAAAAATAGGGGGATTATGTTGGATGTCTGTAAAATAAGAGAAGACTTTCCGATACTCGAAGAGAAAGTTTACGGTAAACCTCTGGTCTACTTAGACAACGGTGCGACTTCGCAGCGACCTCGTAGTGTCGTGGAAAAGATGACCGAGTACTATCTCCGTTATAATTCGAACGTGCATCGGGGAGTACATTTTTTAAGTAATAAATGTACGGATGCGAATGAGGAAGCGCGGGAGATCGTTCGGGAGTTTATCCATGCGGCTTTTGTGGAAGAGGTGATTTTTACCCGGGGAACAACGGAGAGTATTAATCTGGTGGCTCACTCTTTCGGAGAAGCTTTTATTCATGAAGGTGACGAGATACTGGTTACGGAAATGGAGCATCATGCCAATATCGTACCTTGGCAGATGTTGTGTGACCGGAAAAAGGCCGTGTTGAAGGTCGTTCCTTTCAAGGATAACGGAGAGCTGGATATGCAGGCTTTTTCGGCCCTGTTGAGTGAACGGGTGAAGTTGGTAGCGGTAGCCTATGTTTCAAACGTATTGGGTACGGTAAATCCGGTACGGCGGATAATAGAAGCGGCTCGCGGTTTCGGTGCTTACGTGCTGATCGACGGAGCACAGGCCGTACAACATATTCCGGTTGATGTGCAGGACTTGGATTGCGATTTCTTTGTATTTTCCGGTCATAAGATATACGGGCCGACCGGAGTCGGTGTTTTGTACGGGAAAAAGAATCTGTTGGAAGTACTACCACCTTGGCAAGGGGGAGGAGAGATGATCAAGGAGGTGCGTTTTGAAAAAACGACCTACAATGATCTTCCTTTTAAATTTGAGGCGGGAACTCCTGATTTTATAGGAATAATAGGATTGGGAGAGGCTATTAAATATGTGGATTCCGTGGGTTTGGCCCAGATTGCCCCTTATGAACATGAATTATTGCGATATGCCATGGAGCGTATGCGGGAAATTCCGAATATCAGATTATACGGGGAAGCACCTGAAAAATCTTCTGTCATTTCTTTTGGAATCGAGGGGATTCATCATTTTGATATGGGAACCTTGTTAGATAAGATGGGAATTGCTGTGCGGACGGGACAGCTATGTGCCGAGCCGGTGATGCAGCATTATGATGTTACCGGGATGGTAAGGGCTTCTATCGGAATGTATAATACGAGGGAAGAGATCGATAGGCTGTGCGAGGGAGTGAAAAAGGTGGAAAAACTTTTCCGGATGTAGTATATTTTCCGTTTTTTAATACATTTGTAATGTAAACAGAGAATAGGTAAATAAGAGGATCAAATGACAATAGAAGAGATAGAGCATCAGATCGTAGAAGAGTTTTCCATGTACGATGATTGGATGGATAAGTATGCTTATCTGATTGAGATCGGCACGGGAATGGAGTCTATGAATGAGGCTTGTAAAACAGATGATAACCTGATTAAGGGATGCCAATCGAGGGTATGGTTTCACGCGGAAATGAAGGAGGACAAGCTTTACTTTGTGGCCGATAGCGATGCGATCATAACCAAGGGGATTGCAGGTTTGTTGGTGCGGGTTTTTTCCGGGCAGCGTCCGAAGGATATTGTGGATGCGGACTTGAGTTTTATCGATCAAATCGGTTTGACACAGCATCTTTCACCGACCCGTTCGAATGGATTGTTGTCTATGATCAAACAGATTAAGTATTATGCTTTAGCTTATTCGAAGGCGTAAAATCGGGGGATTATGGGAAAAAGTTTAATGGAAGATTTGGTGATAGAGAAGTTGATGACCGTATATGATCCGGAAGTCCCGGTAAATATTTGGGAGTTAGGGTTAGTATACGGTATTGAATTTCCGAAAAAAGATGAAGTGATCGTAACTATGACTTTAACGGCCCCGGGATGCCCTATTGCCGATCAAATCGTTCAGGAGGTACATGATGTCGTTATGACGATAGACGGTATAGAAGAGGTTACCGTTAATTTGGTATTCGACCCGCCTTGGGGACCGGAGAAAATGAGTGAGGTGGCTAAATTGGAGTTGGGATTCGGAATCTGATTTATTCGAAAGATATGGAAAGAGGGTGGTTAAACACTCTCTTTGTTTTAATAAGTAGTAATATGGTTTTATCTTCTTCGACATTGGAGAAATACGCGAAAGAGACCGGTTTCGATGCTTGCGGTGTAGCTCTGGCAGGGGCCTTGCCGCGGGAAAAGGAACGTTTACTTGAATGGCTTGGAGAAGGAAAGCATGGCGGGATGTCCTACATGGCAAATAATATTGAAAAGAGAGGTGATCCGCGGTTGTTGGTTGAAGGAGCCCGTTCGGTAATTGTCACGCTGACCAATTATTATCCGTGCCGTCGACAGGCTGAAGGGACTCCGGTCTTTGCCCGTTATGCCTATGGTAAAGACTATCATTTTGTTTTGAAGGAACGATTGCATCGGTTGTTTGCTTTATTAAAAGAAGAGGCGAATAGGTCCGTGAATGGACGCGTGTTTGTCGATTCCGCTCCGGTATTCGAACATGAATGGGCCAGGAGGGCCGGGTTAGGTTGGATCGGTAAGAATACCTTGCTTATTCACCGGAAGTGGGGCTCTTTTTGTTTTATCGGCGTAATTATTTCGAATCTGGAGTTTGATACCTATTCTTCCTCTTTCGAAAGTCGTTTTTGTGGGAATTGCAATCGTTGCGTGGAGGCTTGTCCTACGGGAGCATTAACGGCCTATTCCTTGGATGCGCGACGATGTATTTCTTATAATACCATAGAGAATAAAGGGAATATTCCGGATGTCGTTCGGCAAAGAATGGGGATGCGGGTGTTCGGGTGTGACATTTGCCAGGAGGTTTGTCCTTGGAACCGGAAAGGGATATTTAATGAGGTTTCTGAGTTTCAACCCGGAAAAGAGATCATGGAATGGACAAAGGAGCAATGGCTTCAATTGGATGAGAAAACATTCGAAACGCGATTTAAAGATTCGCCTTTAGCTCGTGCGGGATTAAATAAGTTGCGGGATAACCTTGTGGATACGTCATTTTACGACTGAGTTTTGAGCTTGTCCCTTTAAATCGTAAGTATAGAGTCCGAATTGTAAATTTTCCCCAATCTCTTAATCACGTAATCAATAAATCACTAAATCATAGAATACTTCTAATTTACAGTCTGAAATTTCAGATGTTTCCGGGGAGGGAGAACAGGGCGATACCATTGCCATATCCCGTGTCAGGTGGGGGAAGGCCATTTTTTATTTCCAAACGATTGAAAAGCAGGTCGATGCGTTGGGAGGTGAATTTTTATTAAAAATTGGGGTGAAAAAATTTGGAAAAAAAGAGGATGAAATTATATCTTTGTCGCCGTTTTCAGAGGAAAATGGATTGACACCGGGTGAAGAGAGATATAACGGGAAAGCCGGAAAAAAGTTTGAAAAAAAGTGGAAAAAGATTTGGAGGGAATGGGTAAAAGGTGTTATCTTTGCATCCGCTTTCGCCACTAAAAAAGGCGGGAGCCGATAGATAGACAGACGAGTTCTTAAAGATATTGAAGTGACAAAAAGCGAGCGGCGCTTTTGATGACACGCGTTGTCATTAGCGCGAGAATTAAACCGGGACAGGAAGAACAAAAAAAGTAAAGATTTTTTATCATGAAGAGTTTGATCCTGGCTCAGGATGAA